>JBMOIS010000018.1:0-49143 GCA_049317185.1 Chlorobium sp.
GTTTTCTTGAGGGCGCTGAAAATGTTACTATTCCGGATGCGGAACATCTGCCAACGCCACATACCAGATGGTATGGCACAAAAGAGGGGGTTACTCAATGGATTCAATGGCTTTAAGGGATAGTCGACTCAGGGGTGCCGGGGTTGTGTTTTTAGCGTTTCTTCTGCTTCTCTCATCGTGCAGTCCGGAGAAGCAAAAGCAGGATCCTCAGCAGGAGCATATTGAATCAATGATGGCTATTCTTGCCCAGGTACAGAAAAATCTGGGCCGGATTCAGCAGAAAGAGTCGGTCGTTGAGCGTCTTTCTTCAGGGATTGAGGGCAAGGAGAGTCAGGATGTTGATCGGATTGGCAAGGATATTGCCTCCAGTATCCGGTTTATTGATTCAACGCTTGTGGCAAGCAAAAATCTTGTCAGGAAGCTTGAAGAGGAGAACAGGTCATCCTCCTATCGTGTACAATCTCTTGACCGGCTTGTTTCGGAGCTGCATGTTGCTATCAATACAAAGGACAGCGAGGTGAACACCCTCAAGGGTCATGTTCAGAGTCTGAACAAGCAGCTCTCCTCTCTTATGGCAACCGTGGATGTTCTGGATGAGTATATCCAGGATCAGGAAGTTCAGCTCTATACAGCCTACTACATTTCCGGCACCTTTAATGAACTTGCGGACAAAGGTGTTCTTGTGCGTATCAATCCTCTTGAGAAGCTTTTCGGCAGTGAGTACCGTCTTGCGGCAGATTTTAATATCAATCGCTTTAAAAAAATTGATATTACGGAAACAAAAGATCTGTTTTTTGACAAGCCACTAAAGAGCCTTAAAATTATAACACCTCATACCGTAGGCTCTTATGAGCTGGTTGGGGGTAAAACCTCTTCGCTGCTCCTTATCCGCGATGAAAGCGCTTTCTGGCAAAAATCACGGTGTCTGGTGATCGTTGTAGAATAGAAAAAAACTGGGTAATAATGAAAATAACCATATTCGGATCAGGTTATGTCGGGCTTGTGACTGGTGCCTGTTTTGCGGAAGTCGGTAATGACGTGCTTTGTGTTGATATTGACCAGCAGAAGATTAATAATCTTATGGCGGGCAAGATCCCCATCCATGAGCCGGGTCTGGATGAAATTGTTCTTGATAACATCAGGGAAGGCCGTTTAAAGTTTACCTCGGATATTCGGGAAGGGGTGGAATTCGGGCTCTACCAAATCATTGCCGTTGGCACTCCCCCCGATGAAGATGGCTCGGCGGATCTGCGCCATGTCCTCAGCGTTGCTGAAAGTATTGGGGCGTTGATGCAGGAGTACCGGATCGTTATCAATAAATCAACGGTACCGGTGGGTACGGCTGATCTGGTCAGGGAAAAAATAGGCTCGGTTCTTAAGGAAAGAAGGGTCAATATTGATTTTGATGTTGTTTCAAACCCCGAGTTCCTCAAGGAGGGAGACGCAGTTAACGACTTCATGAAGCCAGAACGGATCATTGTTGGCGTTGATGATCCTCGAACCAAAGAATTACTGCGTTTTCTCTATTCTCCTTTCAATCGCAGTCATGAGCGTTTTATCGCCATGGATATTCGTTCAGCCGAACTGACCAAGTATGCCGCAAATGCCATGCTTGCAACAAAAATCAGTTTCATGAATGAGATCGCCAACATTGCCGAACGGGTTGGTGCCGATGTTGAAGCCGTAAGAAGGGGTATAGGATCGGATTCGAGGATCGGATTCTCTTTTATTTACCCCGGCATAGGCTATGGAGGTTCCTGTTTTCCAAAGGATGTGCAAGCGCTCGAAAGAACCGCCCACAAGCATGGTTATCATTCACGGATTTTGCAGGCTGTCGAGGCGGTCAATCATGACCAGAAGAGCTCTATGGTCAGGAAAATAAGAAAGCATTTCGGCGACGATATCAAAGGGAAGGTTTTTGCGCTATGGGGGCTCTCTTTCAAGCCGAATACTGACGATATGCGTGAAGCTCCAAGCCGCAGGGTGATTGCAGAGCTTCTGGAAGAGGGAGCAAGGGTAAGAGTCTATGACCCGGTTGCCATGGATGAGGTCAGAAAGATATACGGTGAGTGTGATGGAATTTTTTACGCAGTGAACCCCGATGATGCGGTGAAAGGTTCTGACGCGCTTGTGGTTCTGACCGAATGGCTTGTATTCCGCAGTCCGGATTTTGACATGATTAAAAGAGATCTCAGTCACCCGGTCGTTTTTGATGGCAGAAATATCTACAGCCCGGAATTTATGGAGCAGTTCGGATTTACCTATTATTCAATTGGACGCCCGCCCAGGGGAGTACAATAACTTATTGCCAAAGCCTGTAAAGGTGATGCAGGGGGCCATTTCCGTTTCCGAGACGGTAGTTTGCCCCTGCCCGCAGTGCTTCATCAAGATAGGTTTTAGCCTTTTTTACGGCATTGTCAGTGGTTTCTCCTTTGGCCATGAATGCCGCAATGGCTGATGAGAGAGTGCACCCGGTACCATGGCTGTTGCTGGTGATGATTTTTTTTGAGCTGAACCAGAAAAAGCGATTGTTATAAAAAAGACAGTCACGACACTCGTTGCTTTCGCCATGGCCCCCTTTCACAAGGACGGAGGCAGCTCCGGTTTTATGGAGTTGCAGAGCCGCCATCTCTATCTCTTGCTCTGTTTCCGGCGGTTGTTTCATGCCGGTGAGGAGAGCCGTTTCCGGCAGGTTCGGCGTAATCAGGGTGGCAAGGGGGAAAAGTTCTGCTATTATGAGGGGAAGAGCCTCTTGAGGAACAAAAGTGGTGCCTCCCGAAGAGCTGAGAGCTGTGTCAAGAATGACAGGAGGTTTATGCTTTAACTCTCTCAGTAATGACGACACTGTTTTGATAATGGCGGTGCTTCCAAGCATACCGATTTTTATCGCATCAATTGAGATGTCAGCACCAATAGCCCTGAATTGATCAGTAACGCATGTTTCCGCAAGTGGGTATACCGCGCTGACCCCCATGGTATTTTGGGCTGTCAGCGCGGTTATGACTGATAATCCATAACATTCCAAAGCTGCAAATGTTTTGATATCTGCCTGAATACCGGCTCCTCCACTCCCATCTGATCCTGCAATGGTGAGCACGGTCGTGTAGGCTCTTTTCATGAAATATTCCAGTTTAAGGCGGCAACAAGGTTGCTGGCAGCTTTGGAGGGATCATCTGTTCTGCTGACTGCCGAGATGACTGCCACACCTGTCGCTCCACAAGAGATAAGGGTTGCTGCATTTTCAAGGTTTACACCTCCTATTGCTATAATTGGAAGAGAGATAGAGGCAGCCGCATGCTGAAGAGTTTTTGTCCCCAGTGGAGGAAACCCTTTCTCTTTTGAAACGGTCGGATAGATATGACCAAACCCGATATAATCCGCGCCATCCTTTTCCGCCTGTAATGCCTCTTCAAGAGAGGAGGCAGAAACTCCGATAATGCGTTCTTTTCCCAGGAGTTTCCGCGCGATATGGGCTGGTATGTCCTGCTGTCCGAGGTGTACCCCGTCGGCCTGGCTTGCCATGGCAATATCCACACGGTCGTTGATAATGAAGAGTGCCCGATATTTGAGGCACTGGTTACGGATTTCAACAGCCCATGAAAAGAGCTGGCTGCCAGATGCGCTTTTATGCCGGAGCTGAATCATGGCTGCTCCTCCTTTAAGGGCCTGTTCTGCAATGGTAACAGGGCAAAGCGACTCATCAGTTAAGACGCAGAGAAAGGGAGATGAGGGAATCATGGGCAGACAATTCGATAAAATTGTTCAAGTGTGTCAACAAATCGTGAGGTGTCCTGAAAGATTGAGAGGCCGGCAATTCCATACGCGCCTTCGGCCATGCAGAGCGCTCCATTTTCAGGAGTTATGCCGCCAAGGGCAAAGACGGGAAGTGTGGTTGAGCGGCAAATCTGTCCAAGTTTTTCGAGGCCTTGAGGAGCACCATATTTTCGTTTTGAAGGAGTATCGAAAACTGGCCCGAACAGCAGATAATCGGTACCTGATTTCTCTGCAATATGGAGAGATTCGGGAGAATGGACACTACAGCCGAAGATCATGTTCGGGGCAAAAGGGCGAAGTTTGTCGGGATAACAGCCACTTTCCGGCAAATGAACGCCGTCAAGGTTGGCGGCGAGAGCGATATCAACCCGTTCATTGACGAGAAGCATTGAACCATCGGGCATGGTGCACCTTTTTGCCTTCAATGCCAGTGTCAAAAGCTGTTTTGCATTGAGTTGTTTTTCGCGAATCTGCACCATACAGGGGAGAGTGCGGGGAAGAAGATTGAGCTGCTCAAGAAGCAGTGTTCCGTTATCGGGATTTTCCTGTCCGCTGCTTATCAGGCAGAGATGCGGAAGGGGAGTCCCCTGCAATTTATTATGCTCCATTATGGCTTACATGCTTTGATTTCTTTGTGACTATAAATAATTTAAACTGTAATTCCAACAAACACCGCAGTGTGCGGGCTTTTCTGCTAATAAATGCTCCTTTTAACCAGGTTAACTCTTTTTTTATTATGGGCAGTATCGAAGAAAAAATCATTACGGCAGGTTTTACCCTTCCACAGCTAACCACCGTTGCCGGTCTCTATTCTCCTGCTATGCGTACCGGAAACCTTGTCTATACTTCGGGTCAGCTTCCTCTTCAAAATGGTAGGTTGGTCGATCCCGGTGGAAAAGGCAAGGTTAATGATTCCAACATGCAGGACGCAGTCCAAGCCTCCAAAGTCGCCATCCTCAATGCACTTGCCGCAATCAAATCAGTGACGGGAACGCTTGACAGTATTGAAAGAGTTGTCAAGCTCACCCTCTATGTCGCCAGCGAGCGCATCTTTTGCAGCCAGCATCTCGTTGCCAACGGCGCGTCATCTTTGCTGCATGAAATTTTCGGAGAGCTGGGGGGCCATGC
This sequence comes from Chlorobium sp., assembly GCA_049317185.1. Lineage (GTDB taxonomy): Bacteria > Bacteroidota > Chlorobiia > Chlorobiales > Chlorobiaceae > Chlorobium. The sequence continues at coordinate 4,903 of JBMOIS010000018.1, forward strand.
AAGAAGCGCTGTCGGCGTTGCGGAATTACCTCTTGATGCAAGTCTTGAGCTTGAACTGATAGTTCAATGTAAATTCCCAATTATTCAATAGATTAAAATTGGATCTATTCCTGCATAACTTTTAATTAACCAGTTATTTTTCAATGAAATAATATTGGTTAAATGAAATTAAAATCAATTGCCTTATACACTTATCATGATAAAGATGAATGGTTTATAAGGTAATTGATTTATTATTTATATAAGAGTAATATTTATTAATAACAAGCTATATCATATTTTCATTTAAATTTAATGAGACAATAAATATTATTATTAATTGATTTTTTTGATTGTTAATTAACTAAAATTTAGTTTATATAAAATAATATAACTTATTTTAATTGAATATCTTATGATTTTTTGTATAATATTTTCTTTATGTATTTTGTGTTATCATTTATGATAAATTATGAGATCTTTACAAGATGCTTCTTGTTATAATGTTTTCTGTTAAACGATTAATTATAATTTATTAATATCTTTATTATAATATCCATTAATAATTTTGTAATAATTAATATTATGCTATTTAATTCATAATTAATTCTTGTATTTATTATGAATAATAAATATATAATTTGTGTTATATTGTTTAATAATAAGTACTTATAACAGGCTTGCCTTTTCTTGATCTCTATATTTCGTTGTTATTATTGTATTTTTATTGACTCGTTTTTTTTGGTTATTGATGGTTTTATTTATTCAGGGAAAAAGAATGGCTCGGTGGTATCACAAAGTTTTTTTGTGATTTTGATCGGCGATAGGTAAACTGCGATTCATCGATTTAATCACTCAAGTTTTTATACTGGTAATTAACCCACTCGTTCATGTCCCGAATACTGACTATTGTCATGATGCTTGTTGTGCTCGCTTTTGGTATTTTTCTCGGTGCCAGGCTTAATGGAAGCAGGGAGGGCCGGTTTGAGGAGCAGAAAAAAATCCTTGAAGCCTATAGCTTGATGAAAGAGTTTTATGTCGATGACGTTAACGGCGACAGTCTTTCTGGTGCTGGAATTCAGGGAATGGCTGAGTATCTGGACCCTCATACGGTATACCTGGAGCCGGAAAAGGTTTCCTGGGCGCAGGCGGAGTTCGATGGTAATTTTGACGGTATAGGGATAGAGTTTGATGTTGTACATGATTCACTCCTTGTTGTTACCCCCCTTTCGGGCGGACCGAGTGCTGCCGTTGGGATCGCTCCTGGCGACCGCATCATTTCGATTGATTCGGTTTCCTCTGTCGGAATTACCCAGCAGGAGGTACTCAGAAAACTCAGAGGGAAGCAGGGAACAACCGTGGGTTTGAAAATCTTCAGGCCTCTCAGCCGCAAGATTTTAGATTTTACCGTCACCAGGGGGAAAATATCCACATCGAGTATTGATGCTGCCTTTATGCTGGACAGTCGTACAGGATATATTCGACTGAGTCGTTTCATTGCAACAACAGCTTCTGAGTTCCGCAAGTCGCTCGCTCTTTTGAAACAACAGGGAATGGGCAGGCTTGTGATTGATCTGCGTGGCAATCCTGGAGGTTTTCTTGAGCAGGCTGTTGAGGTTGCCGACGAATTCCTGACTAAAGGCCAGTTGATTGTTTATACAAAAAGCCGTAGGGGTGGCACAGAAAATGAACGTTTTATTGCCAAATCGGGCGATGGTTATGAACATGGGGAGGTTATTGTGCTTATGGATAAAGGAAGCGCTTCGGCATCTGAAATTCTTGCCGGGGCGTTGCAGGACAACAAGAGAGCCGTTGTGGTCGGTGAACTCTCTTTTGGCAAAGGACTGGTGCAGCGGCAACTTCCGTTTTCAGACGGTTCCGCGCTTCGTCTGACAGTCTCCCGTTATTATACGCCCTCGGGCCGTCAGATCCAGAGAGTCTATCGTAAGGGCTTTGCTGGTCGTGAAAATTATTATAAGGATGCGATGACAAATATTCTTCCCCAGAAACTCTTTACAAATTCTGATAGTTTATTGTACGCGAGGAACGGGGAGGTTTCCGTCTACAAGACCTCTTCCCTTCCTGTGTTGTTAAGGACACTCAAAGGCAAGACGAAGGGAGAAGAGAAGTTAGATGCGCTGAAGGATGCTGGTGGTATTATTCCTGATTTTTGGGTGAATGGCAGGACTCGCTCTGATTTTTATCAGGCGCTCTATCAGTCTGGCGCTTTTGATGAGATAGCACGGAAGCTTCTTGATGATCCTCGAAGCAAGGTTCAGGCATACAAGGGTTCAATTGATCATTTTATTGTCGATTATTCTGAAGATCCCGGTTTTGAAGCTCTTGTCATGAAAACCTGCCCGGTTAAAAAAGTGTTTTTTGACAAGGCTGAGTTTATCCGTGACAGGAAATACATTGCGCAGGCTGTAAAATTGAGGATTGCTCATCAGCTTTTTGGCGCTGAAGGTCAGATAAGGCTATTTGTTCGGAGTGTTGATCCTGTAGTAAGGATTGCGGCAAAGGTTCCGGTTGGCCAGCCATGAGTGCCGGGAGGTAACGATATGGTTTATGTTATTTTTAACCCTTAAAACGTTTTTATTATGTCGATACTTGAAAAAATCAATAGCGCGACCTGTGCGTTACGGTTTCGTAATGACTGGCTGAAAATATTTACATGCCCTGTTCCCTCTTCCGATTTTCTCTCTTTTGTTGCTGTGGCGACTATTGATGCTCCCCAGCATTCTGTTTTAAGTCTGTTATATGATATTGATGTTGCGACCGAATGGGTATGGAAAACAAAAGAGATGCGGTTGCTGAAGGAGTTGACGGATGATGAGGGGCGGGTTGTCTACCAGCTTGTCAGCGCTCCCTGGCCTGTTTCTGACCGCGAAATTATAACACGCTCACAGGGGTATATGGATCCTGAAACATCCGAAATATTTATAAAACTTGAGTGTTTGGCCGACTATCTTCCCCGAAACGACAAATATGTTCGTGTTCCCCAGCTCGAGGGAGCATGGAACATTGTCCCTCTTTCAGAGAACCAGTGCCGGGTTGTTTTTCGCCTTCATATAGAGCCCGGCGGAGAGATTCCTTCCTGGCTTGCCAATATTGCCGTTATTGATACACCCTATCATACCCTGGTTAATTTGCGGGAAATGGTCAAAAAGGAAAAGTACAGGAATCCGGTTGATGCACCCTTTAAACAATCAGCTTCTGATGTTATCCAGCATTATGAAAAATTTATAACCGTGTGATTTTTCTGATTCGTTTTATAACTATTTCAACAAAGAAAGTATGGATGTAGCGTCAATCCTGAACGGGAAATGGGAGTTTCGTGTTGAACATAAAGGGATTAAAATTTTTTCTTCCAGAGTAAGCGGTTCTGAAATTTTGGGCTTTAAGGGAGAAATAGAGTTGCGGGTCTCTTTAAAAAAGTTGCTGAGCCTTTTTTATGACATGGATAACTTTGGTCGGTGGGTTCATCAGCTTGCAGAAATGGAGGTTCTTGAAAAAAGTGAAAATGCCGAGTATGTTCTGCGCCAGGTAATCAATACCCCCTGGCCTCTAAAGCAGAGGGAGGTAATAATGCGATCCACACTTGTTTCGGCAGGGGATAATGCCATAGCGTTAACCATGAAGCAAGAACCAGAATATATTCCGGACAATCCGAAGTATCACAGGGTTCAGCATGCGACGGGAATGTGGGTTTTTACTCCAAATGGCCACGGCGTGGTTAGTGTTATCTTTGTGATGCATCTCGATCCCGGCAAGGATGTGCCTGCGTCTTTGAGTAATGCCGGGCTGTTCGAGGTTCCATTTTACTCGTTGAACAACTTGAACTCTCTTCTGGCGGATACTTCTTATGATCCGCCATGGCCGGATGAGCTTGAAGAGTATCTTTCGATCATTGAAGATGAGCCAGATACGCCTTGAGAAGTTTTTCTGGTTGCACAGGAGCCGCTCCCACCTCCTGACAGACTGTTGCGGCAGCGAGATTGGCTATAATTGCATTGGTAACGATATCAATCCCGGCAGCCGCGCCGAGTGCCAGCAGACCAATAACGGTGTCTCCAGCTCCGGAAACATCGACAACCTCCAGTGAGGTTGCGGCAATATGAGTAAATGAGCCGTTATCAATGGTCATACCTTTGTCACTTCTTGTCACAATAATGGTCTCAGTATCAAGTTTTTCCCTAAGCAAGCGACAGGCATTTTCAACCTCCTGATCGTTGTTTTGCAGCACAATACCCAGTGATGCTGCCATCTCGGAAAGATTTGGTTTAAATACAGAGCACCCTGTATAGGCAAAAAAGTTATGGAGCTTCGGGTCGACAAGTACCGGAATGTTGTGTTGCCGTGCTGAAGCAATAATGCGCGTGATAAGCTGTGCACTGAGGAGCCCCTTGTTGTAGTCTTCAAGCACGATGGCATCAATTGAGTTCACAACAGCTTCAAAGGAGTTGAAAACCGCTTGTTCAATCTCTGTATTGACCTCCGTTCTGCTTTCAACATCAACCCTCGTGATATGATGGTTTTGCGAAAGGATTCTTGTTTTACATGTTGTCGGTCTGGAGTGATCACAGATCAATCCTTCGGTTGCAAGTCCTCGACTGCGGAAGAGTTCAAGAAGAATATCGCGGTTGCTATCAATGCCTGTAACACCAATCAGTATGGTTTCTGCACCGAGCGAAAGGGCATTGAGAGCGACATTTGCTGCTCCTCCAAGCCGGTGATCCTCATGGGTGACATCAACAACCGGCACCGGATATTCAGGCGAAATGCGCGAGACGTGCCCAAAAATATACTTGTCGAGCATGATGTCACCGATCACCGCAATTCGTTTGCTGCGAAAAGAGTCCAGAATGTTTTTTATGGAGCTGGCGGTCATAATATCTGGTTTCGTTGTAGGGTAGTGTAGCCAATAGATAAAAAAAATAGCAACAAAAAACGTGGTCGCAGAGAAGACATGATTCTATCATTTTATTTTTTGCTATTTTTTGTTATAATTAAAGCTAAGCATTTTTAAGCTTTATATGAAATAAGCGGGAACCAATGTTTGATAGTTTAAGCGATAAATTAGAGGCCACCTTTAAAAAACTGGCCGGTCAGGCTACCATCAATGAGATTAATATTGGTCTCGCGATGCGTGATATCAAGCGTGCTCTTCTTGGCGCTGATGTTAACTACAAGGTAGCAAAGAAATTAATCGAAGATATCAGGGAGAAATCTCTTGGTGAACAGGTTATCAAAAGCGTCTCTCCTGCGCAGATGATCGTCAAAATCGTTTATGACGAGCTGACCGATCTCATGGGTGGGGAGCAGAAGCCGCTGAACCTCTCTCCGAAGAAACTTCCTGCAATTATTATGGTTGCAGGTTTGCAGGGTTCCGGAAAAACGACTTTTTGCGCAAAACTTGCGTTGCGCCTGAAGAAAAGCGGAAAAAACCCGATGCTGGTTGCGGCTGATGTCTATCGACCAGCGGCGATTGATCAGCTTAAAGCTCTCGGAGCGCAGATAGATGTTCCTGTTTTTGCCATTGAGGAGCAGGATGCCATGAAAGCGGCTTTGCAGGGATTGGAGTCAGCTCGCTCTTCTGCCAGAGATGTGCTTATTATTGATACCGCCGGACGTTTACAGATCGATCGCAAAATGATGGCTGAGGCTGAGGCACTGAAAAACGCTCTCAAGCCGGACGAGCTTCTTTTTGTTGTTGACTCCATGATGGGTCAGGAGGCGGTCAATACTGCAAAGGCATTCAATGATCAGCTCGATTTTGATGGCGTTGTGCTCACCAAGCTTGATGGCGACTCAAGGGGCGGCGCAGCGCTTTCCATCCGGCAGGTTGTCGAAAAGCCGATAAAATTTATCAGCATCGGTGAAAAGGTTGATGATCTTGATATCTTTTATCCCGATCGTATGGCCCAGAGAATTCTGGGGATGGGTGATATTGTAAGTTTTGTTGAAAAAGCCCAGGAAAATCTCGATCTTGAGAAAGCTGTCGAGATGCAGAAAAAGTTGATGAAGAATGAGTTTGATCTCAACGACTTTTTCGATCAGTTGCAGCAGCTCAAGAAGATGGGCTCCATTCAGGGATTGATTGAGATGGTGCCGGGTCTGAACAAGATGGTGCCAAAGCAGGATCTTGAGAATCTTGACTTCAAGCCGATTGAGGCGATGATCAATTCCATGACAAAGCAGGAAAAAACTAATCCTGATATCATTAACGGGAGCCGTCGTCAGCGAATTGCAAGGGGAAGCGGCACGAAAGTACAGGAGGTTAATCTTCTGCTCAAACAGTTTGGAGAAATGAAAAAGATGATGCGTTCGGTAACAAAACTGTCGCAGTCCGGCAGAAAAATTACTTCGCAGAATCTTGCACTTGAAAAGTTTTTAAAACGATAGATTGTATTCACTGTTATCAGTAAACATTAACTAAAATATTTTAGCCTTGGTAAAGATCAGACTTAAAAGAGCAGGAAGAAAAAAATTGCCGGTATACCAGATTGTCGTGGCTGATGCGCGCTCACCAAGGGACGGCAAATTTCTTGAAGTTGTCGGCCATTATCAGCCTACGGCCAAACCGCATGCTGTCACTATTAAAAAAGAGCGTATTGTTTACTGGATGCAGACCGGCGCACAGCCAACAGCAACAGTGAACAGCCTCATCCGTACAACTGGATTGTTGTATGAACTACGACTCAAGAGCATGGGGCGCAGCGAGGAAGAAATTTCAGCAGAGATGGAAAAGTGGCAGGAGCATCAGAATGCAAGGCGTCAGAAGAGACTTGCACTGAAATCCCATCGTCGCAGTGCCAAAAAAGAGGCAGAAGCGAAAGCAGCAACAGGTGGAGAGGCGTAATCATTTTTTTATGGCGAGGTAAGGGTGGAACTCTATTTGACAGGTATCATTCTCAAGCCGAAAGGGTTGAAGGGTGAGGTGAAAGTGGAGGTTATTACGGATTTCCCTGAAAGTTTTCTTGTGCGCCATGAGTATTATGCAGGTAAGTCTGTCGATTCGGTTGAGCGCTTAACGGTAAAAAAAGCGGCTCTTGGTGGGGGATTTGCATGGCTGTTCCTTGAAGGGATTGATTCCATGGAAAAAGCTGAAACACTCACAGGCTGGCAATTGTTTGTTGAGGAAGATCAGCTTTTGCCGCAGCCGGGCAACCGCGCCTATCTTCATGAGATTATTGGAATGAAGGTTTTGGATTGTCATCGACGTGAGGTTGGCATTGTTACCAACGTGATCAGGATGCCTGCGCATGAAGTCTACGAGGTTCTGGTCGATGGTAAAAAGATTCTGCTGCCCGCCATAGATGAGTTTGTTGAAGAGTTCAATCTTGGTGAAAGGTATATTATCATACCAAGAGTTGATGAATTTTTGTAAATGGTTGTGCCTCAGCCCATGGATGCAATAAGGATTGATGTTATTTCCGTCATTCCCGGTTTTTTTGATTCTCCGCTCGACAATGGATTGTTGGGCATTGCACGAAAAAAAAACCATGCGGAAATTTACATTCACAACCTGCATGACTACGGACTGGGCAGGTATAAGCAGGTTGATGATTCGCCTTATGGTGGGGGAGCCGGTATGGTGCTCCGACCGGAACCGGTTTTCAACTGTGTCGAGACGTTGCAGGCTGAAAGAGAGTACGACGAAGTGATTTTTCTTTCGCCTGATGGCATATTGCTTGAGCAGTCGATGGCGAACAGGCTTTCAATGATGCGTCATCTGATTATTCTCTGTGGTCATTATAAAGCCATTGATGAACGGATCAGGCAGAATCTGGTTACCATGGAGATCTCCATCGGTGATGTTGTTGTTTCAGGGGGGGAGATACCGGCACTTCTTCTTATGGATGCGCTTGTCAGGGTTATACCGGGTGTTCTGGGTGATAGTGAGTCGGCTTTGACTGATTCTTTTCAGGCCGGGCTTCTTGACTCTGCCTATTACACCCGGCCAGCAGAATTCAGGGGAATGAAGGTTCCTGAAGTGCTCTTGAATGGTCATCATGGAAAGATTGAGCAGTGGCGTCACGAGAATGTTCTTGAGCGAACGAGGCAACGGAGGCCGGATCTGCTTGATCGAGTTGAATTAGAAGGATATAAGAAAAAATAACGTAAATAAGTTGTTGTCATGGATCAGTTAATCAAGTTAGTTGAAGCCACCCAGGCGGTTACCGATTTCCCCGAAATCCGGCCAGGTGATACCGTCAAGATTCAGTTGAAGGTTATTGAGGGTGAAAAGGAGAGGCTTCAGGCTTTTGAAGGTGTTGTTATCAGCGACAGAGGAGCCGGTGGGAACAAGACCATCACGGTTCGCAAAATTTCTCATGGCGTTGGTGTTGAGCGGATCATCCCGGTCAACTCACCCAATATCGAAAGTGTCACCGTTGTGAAACACGGCAAGGCCAGAAGGGCAAAACTCTTCTACTTGCGCAAACGTACCGGCAAGGCTGCGTTAAAAGTGAAGGAACGCAAGATAGTTGAGAAGGTCTGATTGTTTTTTGGTGATCCCGGCTGGCATAAATGCTGCCGGGTTTTCCCTCCATGTGTGGATCCCCAGCGTTACCTCGTGGTAACGGAAAAGGCCCATCTCCGACAGGTTGTTATCGTCCAGTACTATGAAGCTCGTTACACGGGGTACAAGAGCTGTGAAAACTGATGAGATGGAACGTTTCCATCAAAAGATTTTTGATTTTTACCGGCAGAACGGAAGAAGTTTTCCCTGGCGCGAGACGACAGACCGATATGCTGTCATGATCAGCGAAATCATGTTACAGCAAACGCAAGCTGAAAGGGTGGTTCCAAGGTTTCATCAATGGCTGCAACATTTTCCCGATGCAGTTCATCTGGCATCAGCACCACTCAAAGAGGTGCTCTCGTTATGGAGCGGGCTGGGTTACAACTCCAGGGCTGAGCGGCTGCATCGGTGTGCTGCCATCATCACGGAGTCTTATGGAGGAGTTGTGCCATCAAAGCCTGAACTTCTGAAAAAACTTCCCGGTATAGGGGAGTATACCTGTCGTTCCATACCTGTTTTTGCCGATAATCTCAATATGGCTGCGGTCGACACTAATATTCGCAGAATCCTTATCCATGAATTAGGGCTGCATGAAGATATTTCGGCGTTCGAATTGCAACAAATTGCGGACTCTGCTGTTCCTCCCGGACAAAGTCGTGATTGGCATAATGCCTTGATGGATTATGGGGCGCTTGTACTTACCAGTAAAAAAACCGGGATTCGGCCTTTAACGAAGCAGTCAAAGTTTCATGGTTCAAAACGGTGGTATCGGGGTCAGCTCATCAGGGAGCTTGTTCATTCGGACGTGATGTTTCTTGAAGAGATCGAAGAGAAATACGCTGATTGCGCATGGAATCTTGCAGAAATCATCACAGACCTTATCCATGACGGGCTGGTTGAGGCCCAGGCTCAAAATAACGGTATTCAGGGCTTCAAGATAAAGGGGAGCTGAAGGTTTACTCTGTGTTATAGACCATGTTGAGTGCCTTATAAACCTTGTCAATCTCAGCAATATATTTTGTTGTAATCTCCTTGCGCTTGAGTTTCAGTGTCGGTGTCATTTGACCATTTTCAAGACTGAAAGGCGTATCTATCAACAGGAATTTGCGTACTTTTTCGTGGGTTGCAAGCTGCCGGGAAATCGTGCGGATGAGCTTTTCGTAAATCATCAGAATATTTTTATTCTCGATCAGCTCTTTGTTGCTTGAAACATTGATGCCTTCTGTTGACGCAAACTCTTTGAGCTTGCTGAATTCAGGCACAATAAGGGCCATCAGAAAAGGACGTTTTTCTCCAATTACAATGACCTGGTCAACATAAATGCTTTCAGAGAGCAGGATTTCGATAGGCATTGGCGCAATATTTTTTCCGCCCGAAGTGACAATAATATGTTTTTTGCGGTCTGTTATTTTCAGATAGCCATCCTGGTCTATCTCTCCAATGTCACCCGAGTAGAACCAGCCATCCTTAATAACTTCTCGTGTCGCCTCTTCGTCTTTCCAGTACCCCTTCATGATATTCGGTCCCTTAAGAAGGATTTCGCCGTCTTGGGCAATCTTTACTTCAACATTCTTCACTGCCTGCCCAACCGTTCCATACTTGATGTTTTCAGGCCGATTGACATGGGTGACCGGCGAGGTTTCAGTCAGCCCGAACCCTTCAAGAATACTGATATCAAGCGCCTGAAAAAATTCGCCAATTTTTTGTGGTAAAGCCGCCCCGCCGGAAACAAAATAACGCAGCCGCCCGCCAAACTTTTTTTGTATTTTACTGTACACAAGTTTTTTTGCCAGAGCATGCTGGAGAGAGAGGGGTGTTGATGCTTTTCCTTTTTTATTGAGGTCGAGGTGATATGTTTCACCAGTTTTCAGCGCCCAATGGAATATTTTCTGCTTGAAGGCGCTTTGGGCTGAAATTTGCTTGAGAATGCCCATCTTGATTCGATCAAAGAGTCGAGGTACGGTAAACATTATCGTTGGACGCGCTTCACTCATGTTCAGCGAGATAGTCTCAACACTTTCTGCCAGATAAATGCTTGCTCCACAGGCGAAGAGCAGGTAATACCCGCCTGTCCGTTCATAAGCGTGTGAAAGGGGCAGGAAGGAGAGCCCGCAGTCAGAATCATCAAGACGGATGACCGAGGAACAGGATTTGACGTTTTCACAGATATTGCGGTGTGTGAGCATCACTCCTTTTGGTAGTCCTGTCGTGCCGGAGGTATAGATGATGGTGGCAACATTTTCAGGTTCTACAGGTGTGTGTTCGAGAAACCATGGTGCGTCTTCAAGAATTTTTTTCCCCGCTGCCTTTGCCTCGTTCAGGTCCAGGACATCTTCAACGGTTTCCTCAAGGCGGTTCATGACAACTATAACCGCTAATTCCGGAAGGTTTTGCCAGATTGAAAGGATTTTGCCAAGCTGAAGCATGTTTGAGACAACGACAGCTTTTGCACTGCAGTTGTTAAGAACGTATTCGATCTGGTTGGAGGGCAAAGAGGGGTAGAGTGGCACATTGATTGCGCCAAGGTTCAAAATGGCCATATCAGCCAGATACCATCCTGGTCTGTTTTCCGACAGAATGGCTACACGATCTCCCGGCCCTACGCTATTGTGTTTCAGAAAGGCCTCGAAAGAGAGTACATCCTCTTCAAACGCACGATAGGAGATGGGTTGATAGACTCCGTTGATTTTTCTTGCAAAAGGAAATTTCGAATCATCTCCCCTGTAGTGGTTGAAAATTGAGGAGAACAGTTCAGGCAGTGTGTGAAAGTCAGGATTGAGAAGTCCCATCAGTTAACGGTATTTTCTTGTGATCAAAAGCCTGATGGGGAGAAAAGTCTACGCTCCACAGAGGGTTTTACAACACTTGCAACGATTCAATAAATATTTAACGATACATTCTTATCTTTGCAACTTGTGAGAATAAGTTTTGAGCATTTTTTTAGCCTTGTTTCCTGATAAATCATACAGATGACGAAAAAATCAAGTCTTTCATGGACAGGCTATGTCGGGCTCGGTCTTGGCATTATCTTGATTATTTATCTTTTCAGCCAACTCGACCTGTATCGTTCGGCTGAGCTGATCTCCTCAATCGGTTTTTCATCGGCATTTATTCTTTTGCCTTTTCTTGCGCTCCATCTTCTGGAAACTTTTGCCTGGACAAGGGTATTCCCAAGAAGTATCATTACCATACCGTTTTTCAAGCTCCTTAAAATACAGCTTATCGCTGAAACTGTTTCCATGACGCTTCCGGCGGGAGTGGCTGTGGGTGAACCTCTTCGTCCATTTCTGTGCAACCGGTTCATAGGTATTCCACTGCCCTCTGGTGTGGCAAGCGTGGCTGTTCGCAAACTTATGCTTGGTGTTGCCCAGGGGCTTTATACGATTATCGGTTCTATAGCAGGTTTTTCACTTCTTCAGGTGGTTTCTGTCAAGATGCTTGGATTTGAAGGGCTTGGCTATCTTATGGTCGGGGTTGGCATGGTGGTTTTTCTGCTGTTTCTCTTTTTTCTTTTGTTGCTGCTTAACGGCAAAGCGGCACAAAATGTTCATCGGATTTTGATGCTTGTTCCGTTCAAGAGACTAAAATCATGGTTGCTTGTCAAGGAATCAGGATTTCTTGATACTGACGAGGAGCTGAAGAGTTACCGGGGTTCCTTTGCCGGAAAGCTGGTTCCTGCACTATTTATCTATCTTCTTGCCTGGAGCACTCTTGCTCTTGAGAGTTACATTATACTGAGGCTCATGGGGATTGAGATCTCATTTTTGCAAGTACTTACAATTGATATCGCCCTTACGATGCTTCGTACTTTGTTCTTTTTTATTCCTTCGGGACTTGGTGTACAGGACCTCGGATACCTGGCTTTTTTTCAGTCTATCGGGATGCCTGATGTTCTTGCTTATGGAGGTGCATTTGTGCTTTTGAGACGCTTTAAAGAGCTCCTCTGGTACGCTTTCGGTTACGGTGTCATGTTGTTTTCAGGGGTTCATCTGCACGATGCAGAAGGAGTCGGTAAGGGAGGGTCATGAAGAAAAAAATTTTATTTATTTGCGGTTCGATGAATCAGACTACCCAGATGCATCAGATTGCCGGGTGGCTGACGGATTATGACCAATATTTCTCTCCTTTTTTCAGTGACGGTCTTCTTGGAGCTGCAAGTGATGTAGGGCTTCTTGAGTTTACCATTATGGGGCGCAAGCGATCTGAACGCACACTTGAATATCTTCGTTCTCATCATTTGAAGCTTGATACAGGTGGTTTTGCTCATGCCTATGATCTTGTGGTTACCTGTACGGATCTTATTGTGCCAAAACATATCAGATTAAAGAAAATTGTGCTGGTACAGGAAGGAATGACTGAACCTGAAACTATTCTTTACCATCTTGCAAGGAACTTTCAGTGGATTCCCCGCTGGATTGCCGGCACTGCTACTACCGGCTTATCTGATGCTTATGAGAAATTTTGTGTTGCCAGTGAAGGATATCGCGAACTCTTTATTCGAAAGGGAGTCAGCCCTGCAAAAATCGAAGTGACCAGCATTCCTAATTTCGATAATTGCGAGCAGTATCTTCAGAATGATTTTGAACATCACGACTATGTGCTTGTTTGCACATCGGATAACCGTGAGACATTCGTCTATGAAAATCGCCGGAAAAGTATTGAAAAATACCTTGAAATGGCCGGTGATCACCAGCTTCTTTTCAAGCTTCATCCCAATGAAAATGTAGAGCGGGCTATCAGGGAGATCGAACGCTATGCTCCTGACTCTCTTGTTTTCAGTGAAGGCAAAACCGAAGAGATGATTGCCAACTCCAGGATGCTGATTGCGCAGTTTTCATCAACGATTTTTGTAGGTTCTGCCCTGAACAAGATTGTGCACTGCGGTCTGAAACCTGAAGAATTAAAAGCTCTGACTCCTCTCCAGAATAAATCTGCTGCAAAAAAGATCGCTGATGTCTGCCGGCAGGTGATTGATGGCTGAACCAAAACTATTTTTTATATGAGTACCGTAGCAATCATTCCTGCAAGGGGCGGGTCGATGGGGTTGAAAAAGAAAAATATCTATCCAGTAGCAGGAAAACCTCTGATTGCCTGGACGATTCAGCAGGCGCTTGCCTCAAAATCCATCGACAAAGTGTTTGTTTCAACGGATAGCCCTATCATTTCCGGTGTTTCCCTGGAGTATGGGGCAGAGGTGATTGAACGTCCGGCAACACTCTCCGGAAATAAGGCGAGCTCTGAATCAGCCATTTTTCATGCTCTTGAAGTTATCGAAGTGGAGTACGAGATGCCTGTGAGCACAGTGGTCTTTTTGCAGGCAACCTCTCCTTTGCGAAAACCGGGAGATATTGATGCTGCCGTAGAGATCTTTCGTTCTGAAGAGGCTGATTCGCTGATCTCTGTGACGAAAGCAGATGACCTCACCTTGTGGGAATCTCGAGAAGGAAAGTGGTCAAGTGTCAACTTTGATTATCGCAATCGCGGTATGCGTCAGGATCGGCCAACGCAGTTCATCGAAAACGGCTCAATCTATATTTTTACGCCTGAAACTCTTGCTACTTTCGATAACAGGATTGGTGAAAAGCTCTCTGTGTATGAAATGGAGTTTTGGCAGACTTGGGAGATTGATACTGTCGAGGAAATAGATTTAATTGAGTACTACCTTTTTAAAAAAAACCTGATAGATCAGGATGAAGATTAACAGAACCCTTAGATTACTGTTTTTATGAATTTTTTTTTATCAACCGATCTTGTTATCGGGGTTAACGAAGCGCTGAACCTGAATGGGCATCTGGCAGAATTGTCAGTGAAGAAGCCAGGGATCATTTATGATGCCAATGTAGCCGGGAGCCTCTATTTTCAGGATGTTCTGAAGAACCTTGCCTCAGCATACAAAGATGCGGTATTGTATTGCAATGAGTTCGGTGGTGAGCCAACTTATGCTCATCTCGAAAATGTGGCGGAATTTTTTCGGACTAATTCACCCGATGCTATTGTTGCCATAGGCGGAGGCAGTACACTTGACCTTGGCAAGGGAGTTGCTCTTCTGATGACCAATGCTGTTCCGGCGCTCTCACTCAAGGGCTTTCCTTCAGGAGTGAATGATCCATTACCGTTGATTACGGTGCCTTCTCTGCTGGGAAGTGGCGCTGAGGTAAGCTATAATGCGGTCTTTATTGACGAGGCTGAGGGTCGTAAACTCGGTATTAACAGCCGAAAGAATTTCCCCAAAAAAGCAGTGATCGATCCGCAGCTTTCCATGACTGCGCCTTTTGAAAGCGTTATTGCCTCAGCCATGGATAGTCTTGTGCATTGCGTTGACAGTTTTGGTTCGGTAAAGCATACGGCACTCAGCAGGATTTTTGCCATTGAAGGATTCCAGCGCACCTTTTATGCTTTGCAGCAGAATCAGCTCGACCGGGCAGAGTCCCGGCTTGATCTGGCTATAGGCAGTGTCTGTGGCACCGTGGCTCTCATGAATTCCGGCGATGGACCTACCAATGGCTTTGCCTATTATCTCGGAGTGAAGCATCGTGTGCCACACGGTCTTGCCGGAGCAGTTTTTCTCAAGGAGGTGATGCGTTACAACCATCTTCATGGTTATGAAAAGTATGCTCTGCTCAACCCCATGCGCTCAACTCCCTCACCAAAAGAGGCGACCATCGAACTGCTTGAGGAGATGGATGAGCTCTACAAACAGCTTCAGATTCCCTCACTTGTTCCTTATGGATACGGCAAGGGTAATGCTGCTGAATTTGCGCACCATGCATCAGAAGCCCTGAAAGGATCATTTTCGGGCAATCCCGTTGAATTTACTGAAGAATCGGCACTGAATGTTGTTTTTCAATTAACCTAAAAGAACAGGACACCTATTATGGCGGGCGCAGAACTCATCGGTCGTGAAGAACTGGCTGAAATACAGGAGCTTTTCAGCAGGGAAAAGGTCAATTTGTACCGATACGGCGGAGGTAATTATAAAGCAAGGGAGTTTGAGGAAAAATTTGCAGCATGGATGGGTGTCAAGTATGCCCATGCTGTTTCGTCCGGGACGGCAGCCATTCATTGTGCGCTTGCAGGAGCCGGAATAGGTGCGGGTGATGAGGTCATAACGACGGCCTGGACGTTCATTGCTCCAGTGGAGGCTATCAGCGCTCTGGGTGCAATACCGGTGCCGGTTGAGCTTGATGAAACTTATCATCTCGATCCGGTTGAGGTGGAAAAGGCGATCACTCCGGCAACGAAGGCGGTTGTGGTTATTCCGATGTGGGCTTCGCCGAAAATGGATGAACTTGTGGCGCTCTGCAAGAAGCATGGCCTGATCCTGATAGAGGATGCTGCACAGGCGCTTGGTGCATCATACAAGGGACAGAAGCTTGGCACCTTTGGCAGTGTCGCCTCGTTCTCGTTTGATGCAGGCAAAACACTCCACACCGGTGAGGGTGGAATTATTGTAACCAATGACAAAGAGATCTACGATCGTGCCGCCGAATTTTCGGACCATGGTCATATGCACCTGCCTGGTTTGCCAAGGGGGAAAGATCCCAGAAGATCGAAAGGGCTGAATTTGCGTCTCAGCGAAGTGACTGCTGCAATCGGTCTGGCCCAGCTTGCCAAAATTGAGACCATTCTTTCGACCTCAAGGGAGAACAAGAAAAAAATCAAGGATGCGATACGCCATCTTGATAATATTGTTCTCAGACCCTTCAGTGATGAAGCAGGTTCTCAGGGAGATACCCTTATTTTCAGGGTCAGGAATCGCGAGGCGGCACTGCAGTTTGAAGCGCATTTGACGGAGCATGGTTTTGGGACCAAAATTCTTCCTGAAGCGCTCGACTGGCACTTCGCAGGAGTATGGGGTCATCTTCTTGGTGAGTACGGTCAGTACCGCGATGCTGATCTTGAAGCGCTCTGGCCTAAAACCGGTATCATGCTGCGGAGCAGTATCTGCCTGAATATTCCTGTGCTTATGGATGATGCAACAATAGAAAAGCTTGTCAACGCAATTGTTACCGGCGCTGAGAAAATAGGATAGTTGGATCTGTCTATAATAAAAAAGCCTGCATCATGCGGGCTTTTTTTATTGATGGAGGCGAAGAGCGGACTCGAACCGCTGTAGAAGGTTTTGCAGACCTCTGCCTGACCACTCGGCCACTTCGCCAGTTCAGGAACGTCAAGGTAAGAAAAAAGTTATTCTTTTCAAATGAATACCCGGTTATTAATACTACCATGATGGAAGCACTCTCTTTTTTTATTCTCCTTGCCCTTCTGGGCTTTGTTGCGTATCGAATCGTACATGACTCTCCGCTGAAAGCTGAACTCCATCGACTTCGTGGTGTTGAAGAGGAGGCGAGTGCAGTAGCAATGAGGCTTGAATCGAAATCACTGGAACTTGAAAGCCTGAAGATTCGGCAGGCGCGGCTTGAGGCTGATATCAGTAATGAACAACGCAGCGCTGCAGAAAAAATTGCTTTGATGCAGGAATCAGAATCGCGGTTGAAAATTGAGTTTGAAAATCTCTCCAACAGGATTTTTGAAGATCGGGGTAAAGCACTTGGTCAGGAGAACCGCGAACGCATGGAGGCTCTTCTCTCCCCCTTGCGCGAACAGCTTGATGCTTATCGAAAAAGGATCGAAGAGGTTCATGATACTGATACTGCACTTTCAGTGCAGCTCATTGAAGAGGTGCGCCAACTGCAAAGGCTCAGTGGCAGAGTCAGCGATGAAGCAAACACTCTCGCACGGGCAATCAAGGGGGAGTCGAAAAAGCAGGGTGACTGGGGCGAGATGATTATTGAGAGGATTTTTGAGGCTTCCGGGCTTGAAAAAGGGCGTGAATATATTGCCCAGGAGAGTTTTCGCGAAGATGATGGTTTAATTAAACGTCCGGATTTCATGGTGTTACTGCCGGGCAACAAGGCGGTGATCGTTGATTCCAAGGTGTCGCTTACCGCGTATGAACGATTCTGCAATCTGGATCATGATGAGCAACGCAAGACGGCGCTTAAAGAGCACGTGCAGTCTGTCCGTCGTCATATAGCTGAATTGCAGGCAAAAGATTACAGTGGCATCGGCGGCAACAGGACACTTGATTTTGTCATCCTTTGTATTCCCCTTGAACCCGCTTGGCAGGCAGTCATGCAGGCCGATCCTGATTTGATGTACGACCTTGCCGGTAAAAATGTTGTTTTGTGCGGCCCGACGACGTTGATGATTACCCTCAAGCTCATAGCCCAGATCTGGCGACGAGAGAATGAGAACCGCAATGCTGAACTTATTGCCGAAAAAGCCGGGAAGATATATGATCAGGTTCTTCTCGTTTTTGAGGCTATGATGGAGGCTCGCAAAAGACTTGCCAGCGTGTCGGAATCGTTTGATGTTGCGCTGAAACGTATCAAAGAGGGAAGGGGAAATCTTGTCGGCAGAGTTGAGGAGATTCGGAGGCTCGGTGCCAAGGTGAGTCGCCAGATACCTCCGAATTTTGCGGAAAAAGCTGAAAACGATGAAGTCAAGAGCGAGTGAAAGCACTCTCCTTTATCGATTATCCCGTTTTTTTTTGATCCCAAATCAGAGACCCCAATGCTGGCGATTGAGAGTCTTTATTGAAAAAGGTATTGTTTTCTTCTTAACTGATATTATTTTGATATCAATTAAAAACGGATATGAAAGTACTGACAATAAAAACGGATTACGCGATACGGGCTCTTTTGACGCTAAGTCAATAATGTACTGCAGCGTAGAAAAGGTTTTTTTTGATTTCGCTGATGACAAACTGGCAGCTTTTCTTGTTTTTCCACCAAAGAATTCTGTTCCACCATGCAGGAGTTGTCGGAATCAGAATAAATTTTTTTGATGACCCCTCAAATGCCCTGCTCCAGGTCTGATGAAGGCGGAGCAGGTGCGGCGGGTCGCTGACGACAAGTGCACTTTTCCATCCTTTTTTTTCCATTGTCTTTGATGTATTCAAGGCTTCCTCCCAAGTCGTTTTTGATTGAGCATCTACCTTAATGACATTTTTTGGCACACCGAGTTCCATCATTCGACGTTCACGCCAGTTGGGGTGATTTGGACGGTAAAACCGTTCATCAATACCTGTCAGAATAATATGGCCAGCATACCCGGCATGGTAGAGTTCAGCCCCTTTATGGATTCGAAGCCCATTATCACCCCCCAATACAATAATGACATCGGTTTTTTGGGGAGTGTCCGCATATTGTGAGACAAGAACACCAAGGCTTACAAAAAAGAGTGCTGCCAGGGTGCTTACCGGGAAAAGAACAATCAAGATCCGAGTAAAAAAGAGCTTCATGGAGGTGACAAGGAAAGTTTGATACTGTAATACAAGTATTCTTTTAGTTACATTTAAACTTAAAATCCTTACGGTTCAAAACACGTTTAAATTTCAGGTCATCTTGTGTTGGAGGGAATCTCCAGAATTATATTGGATGCCTCAAAGAATTTCTGATAGTAACGAAAATGAGTGATAATACCATGGAGACTTTCGCGACAGAAAAATCGGGGTGGGAGTATGATTCCGCTTTTAGCAAAGCTGTACTGGAAAGTATTCCCGGTTCCTTTTCAATTAATGATGCCAACGGAAAACTTGTTTGGTGGAACGCCTGTCACCGCGATGAGATAGTAGGAAAACCTGAAAATGAGATGTCCTCTACTAATGCTCTTGATGTTTTTCATCCTGACGATAAAGTTTATGCTTTTGAGTCGATGCAGAACATTTTGAAGTTTGGCGTTGAAGTAACTTCTGAAGGAAGAGTATTGCTTCGCGGTGGGCCGAAATACCAATGGCGGATGATAACCGGTCGGAGAATAATGGTCAATGGCAACCCGTTTGTTATAGCCATTGGTATCGACATTACTGAACGTAAGCGTTTCGAAGCCTTGACGGCATTTCGTTTACGTCTTCTTGGTATGGAGTCACATTCTGTTGAAGAGTTGTTGAGGGTGACACTTGATGAGGCTGAATGCCTGACGGAAAGTTCGACTGGTTTCTGCCACATTATTGCTGACGATCCGACAATACCGTCATCAAGGATCTTCTCCTCCAGGATGCAAATCAAGACTTCATCGCTGGAAGAACAAGGCGCTTATCCTTCGTTCACAGAAGAAGAGATGTTGGCCGATGTCGTCAAGGAACAGAATGGTGTGATTTATAATACGTCATCAACACTATCGGACCTTCCGAACAAGCCGGATGTCTACTCCGATGTTCCGCGACGGGTCTTTATTCCGTTAATGCGTGGTGCAGAAGTTGCGGCAATTTTTTGTGTTGGAGATAAACTCTATGATTATGATGAGAATGATTTGAGGATGGTGAGTGCTCTTGCAAATCTTGCATGGGATATTGTCGCTCGCAAACGTGCAGAGCAATCTGAACAAAAAATACAGGCAGTGCTTTTGCAGGCTCAGAAAATGGAGCTGGTAGGTCAGCTTGCCGGAGGTATAGCTCACGATTTTAATAATATGCTGGGAATAATACTTGGCAATGTCGAAATGGCCATTTCGATGTACTCTCTTGAAGAACCGGTGCTCAATATTCTGAAGATTATTCTCAAAGCCGTAGAACAGTCTGCCGATTTGACCCGTCAACTTCTTGCTTTTTCACAAAAACAGGTTGTGATGCCAATCGTTCTTGACCTGAACAAGATGGTTGAAAGGATGTTTCCTTTTCTGAGGCGAATGATAGGAGAGAATATCCTTCTGGCATGGATACCAGCACCTCATCGGATTCTTATAAAGATTGATCCTTCTCAAATTGATCTTCTTCTTGGAAACCTTTGCGTCAACTCACGTGATGCCATAAGCGGAATCGGCAAAATTATCATCAAAACAGAAGTGGTTCATGTTGATAAAGCTCAATGCATTACAGGACATCCCTGCAAGAAACAGGGCAACTATGTGATGCTTGTCGTGACCGATAATGGTAGCGGTATTGATAAAAAAGATCTGCCCCATATTTTTGAGCCATTTTTTACCACCAAGGGTGAGGGAAAAGGTACAGGCATGGGGCTTTCTACTGTCTATGGTATTGTCAAGCAGAATAACTCCTTTATTGATTGCCGGAGCGAGCGTGGCCAGGGGAGCAGCTTTACCATTTATCTGCCCCGGTATTCCGGTTATGAAGATTTGGAAGAGCGTGAACTACCTCCGCAGATCATTCGCCGCAAAGAAACGATATTACTTGTTGAAGATGAACCTGATATCTTGAATATCTGCAAGTTTACGCTTGAAAATAACGGTTATACGGTACTCAATGCATCAACTCCCAGGGAAGCTATCAGAATAGCCGGGGAACAGAAGGGTAAAATTCACTTGCTTTTGACTGATGTTGTTTTGCCCGAAATGAACGGCTGTGATCTGTCAAAAAAGCTTCTTTTGCTCTATCCAGACCTTAAAACTCTGTTTATGTCGGGTTACACCACAGACATTATTACAGGTAACGGGTTACTTGACCCGGGGGTGAACTTTATTCAGAAGCCGTTCTCTATTAATACTCTTCTTTTAGCTTTGCAAAATATTTTTACGACTCGTTAACCCTGCAACGTCGCATAAAGCCTTAATGTTTTTTAAAAACAAGATAGCTTATACTAACGCCAAAAAGTTAAACATACTTTAATTTCATAATGTTCTGGGCCGTTATGAGACGGGATATGTCATAGTAAGGTTAATGTCCAGAAGAAAAGAGAACAGAAGCAGCAGACTTTTTCTGTAAAAGTGGTCTGCTGCCAGGATTATACAGAGGCGCAGGAATCAGGAAGGTTTGGTGATATCGTTTCCGGTTTCTTGCTGTTGCAGTGGGAGAGGAGGTAATTTGTCCGTTGATGGATCGAGTAACCGAACGGCTCCGGCAAATCTTTTTTCAAAATAGTCCACCTTGAGCTGGTCTTCGGTAATTCCTTTGGAGAGTGAGGAATGAACAAAGGTGTCATTACCGATAAATATGCCTACATGGTTAATCCGCTGATTCCGTGTCTGAAAAAAAACAAGATCTCCGGGTTGGAGGTCATTCTTGCTGACTTTATTCCCTATGACAGACATCTCTTTAGAAGATCGGGGAAGATGCATATTGAATACTTTGTCATACATGAAGCGCACAAAACCTGAGCAGTCAAATCCTTTTGGAGTCTGACCGCCAGACCGGTATCGGGTTCCAAAATATTGACTGACATTATTAAAAAAGCTTTGCATGGAAGTGGTCAGACGGGTAGACTTGGCAACGGGCTCCGTCTGCACTGTAGTTTCCGAGGGAAGATCACAAAACGCAGCATCTGGCAGTGCAAACTGAGAAACCGAGGTTGCAATGCACAGAGCACAAATATTACAGTAACGGAAAATTTTTTTTAGCGGAAGACTCACGCTGGCGGATGAGGAAAACGGTAGTTGAGGAGGCATAGGCATGTCCAACTTAAAATGGCATCTTTTCATGTCTTGGCTACAGACTTCAATATAAAAACATTTTGGGAAGTATTACAATTTTAAATGAATCATACTTGCCAATCTTTTCTTGTGCTCATGTTTTTGGCTGATTGGATTAGCGTTCTTGCTCTTATGGCAAAGAAAAAGAATGTTACGCGCACAAATAAGACAATGTGCAACTTGAACATTTTATCAGTAAAAGCTGTCGTTTTTAAAGAGAGTTTTTCCTAAATTGCAGTACTGAAACTTCGAGGGTTCGCTGTTATTGTATAATATTGTAACTAACTATTATTTAATTAAATAGATGAAGTACAGGCTTTCCGTTTTTCTGTTTCTTGTGTTTATTTTTGCCGGTTGTGCCGGGCAAAACAGAGAAAAAACTGTGGAAGGGCTCTTGCCGAATAGCAAACTGCAAATTGGTCTGGTTTTTGACGTGGGTGGTCGGGGCGATAAATCATTCAATGACTCTGCTTATAACGGTCTAGAGATTGCAAAAAAGAAGTATGGCACCAATTTTCTCTACGTTGAACCACAGGGAGAAGGGGCCGATCGGGAGGCGGCGTTGCGTCAGATGGCAACAGACCCGGATATCGGGCTGGTTATCGGTGTTGGTCTGCTCTTCAGTGAAGATATTACCAGAATTGCTGCGGAATTTCCCAATAAAAAATTTGTCTGCATTGATTATATCAGCCAGCCGAACATTATTATACCTCCAAATCTCCAGGGAATTGTTTTTGAAGAGAAGAAGGGCTCTTATCTGGCTGGTGCTTTGGCTGGAATGATGACCAAAACAAAAACAGTTGGTTTTATCGGGGGCATGGAATCAAGTGTCATCAAAAAATTTGAGACCGGCTTTATCAGAGGAGTTCGCTCAATCAATCCGGATATCAGGGTGATTTCAGGCTATATAGGAATGACCGGTTCTGCATTTGCCAATCCAGCCAAGGGCCGGGAGCTTGCGCTTGGACAATATGGACGGGGAGCGGATATTATCTACCAGGCTGCTGGAGCGAGTGGGCTTGGTGTCATTGAAGCAGCGAGGGAAAGTAAGGCTCTTGTTATCTGCACTGACAGGGATCAGGAGTCCGAAGCGCCCGGATTTGTGCTCTCAAGTATGACCAAGTCTGTCGACAGGGCTGTGCTGAAAACGGTGGAAAATGTGCTGAATGGAAATTTCAAGGGGGGAGGAGTTGCTCTCTTCGGTCTTGCCGACCGCTATACGGACTATGTTTATAATGAAAAAAACGCAAAATTGATCGGTGCTAAAAATCATGATCAACTTGAGGATATCCGTAAAAAGATAGTAGCAGGGGAAATTGTTGTCGATGAGACCGCCATTGCACAATGATGATAGCAGGGCCTTTCAGTAACCACTGATGGTCTTTATGGAGAGCGGAAAAATGGAAGGATTGTTAATTGATAGATGTACAATAGTGGTAAATAAAAAAATCCTTGTAACAGGGGCAACAGGTTTTATTGGTTCGTGTCTTGTGAAAAAGCTGGCTTCCACTGACGATGAAGTCTTTATTCTTGTTCGTAAAAGTTCGGATTTAACCTCTCTTTCTGATGTTCTGCATAAGGTGCATCTGGTCTATGGGGATATTACCAATCGGGCTTCGCTTGATTCAGCCCTCAAGGGGATTGATCTGGTCTATCACTCCGCAGGTCTTACCTATATGGGGGATAAAAAAAATGCCTTGCTCTATAAAATCAATGTTGATGGTACCCGAAATATTTTAGAGGCAGCCTTGGCTGCTGGTGTTAAAAGAGTTGTACACGTCAGTTCAATAACTGCAGTAGGAATTGCTTTTGATAAAAAACCGGTCGACGAATCCGTTGTCTGGAATTTCCATGCTATCAGCCTTGAATATGCCAGAACAAAACACCTCTCGGAAATTGAGGTTGCCAACGCCATAAAGAGAGGACTGGACTGTGTTATTGTCAACCCCGCTTTTGTGTTTGGCGCTGGCGACATAAATTTCAATGCTGGGCGGATCATCAAGGATATCTATAATAAAAGGCTTCCTTTTTATCCTTTGGGTGGCATCTGCGTTGTCGATGTTGAGATTGTTGCCGATACTATCATCACGGCCATGGAAAAAGGAAAAACCGGGGAACGCTATATTCTTGGCGGTGAAAATGTCTCCTACAAGCAGCTTGCTGACACTATTTCTCGTATTACAGGAGCACCAAAAGTTAATTTTCCTCTTCCATTCTGGTCAGCAAAAATACTGAAATCGGCGCTTGATCTCTATAAGAACAAGAACCGGATATCGAAACTTTTCAACATGTCAATGTTCAGAGTGGCATCCCATTTTCTCTATTTTGATTCGTCCAAGGCAACCCGTGAACTAAACATGCAATACCAGTCACATGAATACAGCATACGGAATGCCTACGAGTGGTATCGTGACCGCAACATGCTTAACTGATATTTTTCTTATTCTTTGCGACTGAAAATCATCATTCGGGGCGAGTCATTTACTATAAATGGTTCCCCCCGGTAGTTTCCGACAATAGTAGCCACAGTAAATCCCTCGTTTTGAAGCATCGCACGAATCTCCTCCTCCCTGTAAAGTCGAACTGATTCATTGAAGGTGACCGTTTCTCCCAAAGGGGAAGTGATGTCCATGCTTTTGGTAATCCTGTCGCCATTAAACGCACGTTTCTCAATAACGGAAAGCTCTCCTGCGTTTCGTCGGGAGTAAGGAACAAGATTTTTTGAAAGATGGAGAGGATTCAGAAGGTCAAGTACATACCAGCCATCATTGTTCAGCAATCCGTAAGCATTTTTGATGACCCGTTGATCATCTTCTTTTAAGTCAAAATATCCGAAACTGGTAAAAAGCTGAACAACAAGATCATAATGATCGTTGTCAGCAATCAGCCTCATGTCACAACAGGAAAGTTTCAGAGGTAAATGGCTTTTCAATGCTGCTTTTCTGGCCTCCTCAAGCAGATATGGTGCGAGGTCGTTACCTGTGACAATGTAACCGAGTCGGGCAAGCTCAATGGCGTGGCGGCCAGCACCGCAGGCAATATCAAGCACTGAAAGCGATGCCGGATCTTTCAGGGCAAGACCAGATATTGAGAGGATAGTATGAATGCAGCGTGCAGCTTCATCATTGCCCCGATGGCTGTAGAGCTCAAGGTAGAGCGGATGGTTAAACCACTTTTCATACCAAACGGGTGATGACTCATTTCCTGAAGAATGAATGCTGCTTGCCATGTCTGTGGAAAGAAAAAGGCGGTAAGGTAACAAAGGAGAGATTCAGGGCATCCCGTGTGATACCCTGAAGAGATATCCCGTGTAATTATTTCGCGTAATCGGTAATTGCCTTTGTAAGAATTATCTGATCATTTTCACCATTCGGGATCCGGACGTTTTTCTCAATAAATTTCCAGGCATTGGTTTTTTCTGACTTCACAGAAAAAATAAGCTTTGCACACTTGAAATCACTGGAGCCTGTTTTTTTGCCTTTATCTGCAAATGATTGTTTCTTTGCCATGACTTGTAAAGTAGTTCTTTTTGTTAAGAGGTACTGCTGTTGTTTCTCCTCAAAATGAAAGGGAGTTTAATAAAATAATAACCGATAACCAAGTTTTCTGCAGAATGAATGACTTCTTTACAAGGTTTCCGCTTCAAGAAGTCTTCCCTTATGGAATATTCCCCTCGCTTTTCCTTTCAGTGAGCGGTTGAGAAATGGAGTGTTTGACGATTTTGATTTCAATGAGCTTGAGGTAACCCTCCATAAAGCGTCAGGGTCAATGATTGTGAAATTTGCCTCTTCTCCTGGTACAAAGAGAATCGGTTTGAGGCTCATGATCTTTCTTGGATTAACCGACAGCAGCTCAAGAGCGCGAGACATGGTAATAACTTTTTTCTCAACCAGTTCGGTCATAGTCAAACCCAGGGCAGTTTCAAGGCCGATAATACCAAAAGCCGCTTGATCGGGCGGACACTCTTTTTCATGAGAGGCATGGGGCGCATGGTCTGTCGCTATGGCATCAATAGTCCCGTCGGCAAGCCCCTCAAGCAGAGCTTCACGGTTTTCCCTTGATGAGAGTGGTGGCTTCATGATATAGTTTCCTTTCTGTTCAGCCCGAAAAAGATCTTCATCACAGAGGGTGAAATGGTGGGGTGTTACTTCGCAGGAAACCTGAAGCCCATCCTGTTTTGCCTTGCGTACAAGATCAAGCGCTGCTTTGGTGCTGATATGAGCGACATGGTAACGCGCTCTTATAAGCGGGTCATGCAGTTTATGCCGTTCAAGATATTGCATTAAAAGCAGATCACGGGCAAGCATAATTGCTTCGGATATATCAGGGATTCCCTTCAGCCCAAGTTTTGTTGAAGAGAGCCCTTCATTCATGACAGCACCCTCGGTAAGGGATCGCTCTTCACAGTGCTGAATAATGAGAAGATCAAAATTTGAAGCATACTCAAAGGCCAGTCGCATGATTTGACTGTTTTGAATGGCCGAACCATCATCCGAAACAGCCGTGACTCCATAGGAGCTGAACTTACCAAATGGTGCGAGATGTTCACCCTTGCTTTCAACAGTCATCGCTCCGATCACTTCAAGATCAACAGGAAGCATTGAAGCGTGATGGCGGATATAGGCAACACCGAGAGGACTGTCTATCACCGGTTTGGTGTTTGGCATAAGAGCAACGCCAGTAAAGCCGCCAAACGCTGCCGCTTTTGCGCCGCTTTCGAGAGTTTCCTTATATTCCTGACCAGGTTCTCTGAAATGGCAGTGCATATCAAAAAGCCCTGGAGCCAGAATTTGCCCTCGAAGATCAATTACTCTGTCTTCCTGCGATGCTGCAAGAGTTTCATTACCGTAAACAACCGCTTCGATGATTCCGTTGTCACTTACTTTTATCGTTCCGGTAAGATCAACTTGTTCAAGCGGATTGAGAATGCGTGCCTGCTGAAAAATAAAGCTCATGGCCTGGCTTCAATTTTAGATGGTTATAACAATTCGTGCCTGCAGTTTCACCGTGTCTCTTCCTGCATCTTTCCAAAGATACTACAATTATTGAACTAAGCATGATTTGACGATGCAGGGAACTTTAAACTATAAGGCATTCCATTGCCTTGCCAATATTGCTTTTGATGGTATGATTTGTTCCCTTAAATAAGGCTTTTATAGGTGGCAAAAGCTCTATTTTATTATTTTACTTTCAAAAGGTATCGGAAATGTTCAAGAGAACTGTCCTATATTTCCTTATGGATGATTACACAGACATAACTCTGGAAAAAAAGGCTCTCAGACCAATAATGATTGCCAGGCGCCGGTCGATCACAGAAAATTCGCAGATTGCGATGAGTCGGGCTATTGCAGGGCATGTTGTTGAGCTGCCTGAGGTTCTCAATGCTGGCTATCTTCATCTTTACCTTTCTATTCCTGTTTTGGCAGAGGTATCTACGGCTTCAATTATTGATGAGCTTTCGGCCCAGGATAAAAAACTTTCGGTTCCGGTTATTCGAAACGGCGATCTTGTTTCTGCTGCCTATAAAAAAGGAGATTCTCTCTGGAAAGCCCAATTTGGCCAATTTGAACCTGAAGCGCTCTCTTTTGTGGATGAATCGCATCTTGATGTGGTGCTGCTTCCCCTTTTGGCCTTTGATAAAAAAGGCTACCGCCTTGGGTATGGGAAAGGATTTTATGACCGTTTTTTAAAGCGGCTTTCAGAAAAGGGAGTTAACCCATGCAGGATTGGGCTCTCATTTTTTCAGCAGAGGGTTGATGAGCTTCCAACTGACCTCTGGGATGAACCTCTTGATGCAGTCGTTCACGAACATGGAATCATTCGATACACTTAATTTTTATTGTTTGGTATGCTGAAAGACACTGTAACAGATTTTTTTGATCCCTCCTTGTATGTCAACAGAGAGCTGAGCTGGCTCTACTTCAATCAGCGCGTACTTGAAGAGGCGTTCAATCCTGAGTTGCATCCTCTTCTGGAACGGGTAAAATTCATCTCGATTTTCAGTTCAAACCTGGATGAATATTTCATGATCCGTGTTGCCGGTATTGAGGAGCAGTATCAAGCGGGCATTCAGGATCGAACAATCGATGGCTATACGCCCACAGAACAACTCGACAAGATCCGCTCGATGGTTTTGCAACAGCTCAGTGAACGAAATGAATGCTTATATCGTGATCTGGTGCCTGCACTGCAAAAAGAGGGCATAGAGTTTGTCCGGATTTCAGAATTGTCGGCAACACAGCAGCGTGCCTTGAGTCACTATTTTCGCAAGGAAATTTTTCCTGTTCTTACTCCTCTTGCTTTCGATACGGGCCATCCGTTTCCGTTTATGTCGAACCTCTCCCTGAACCTTGCCATTGAGCTGGAAGATGAGGAGAGCGGGTCACTGAAGTTTGCCCGAGTGAAAGTGCCGGGCATTCTTCCCCGACTTCTTCTGCTCAACAATATCAAGGGATTTCATGATGATGACGGAATTATAAGGCTTATCTGGATAGAAGATCTTGTTGAAAGCAATCTGGCGCACCTGTTTCCGAAAATGCGGATTATACAATCGCATCTTTTTCGATTGATTCGGGATGCTGATATTGAAATTGAGGAGGATGAGGCGGGTGATTTGTTGAAGACTATCGAACAGGGACTCCGCTCAAGCCGTTATGGAAAAGTTGTTCGGCTCGACATCACCCCTGCCATGCCTCATTCTGTACGAAAACTGCTTGTAAAGAATCTTGAGGTTGCTGAAAGAAACGTTTATGAAATAGATGGTGCTCTTGGACTCGGCTGTCTGATCGATCTTCTGAAGATAGAACGGCCCGATTTGAAAGACGAGCCTTTTGTTCCCTATAACCGTATTGAGGAGGAGTTCAGTACAAATATCTTCAAGATGATAAGGGCTAAAGATATTTTGCTCTACCATCCTTATGATTCGTTTCAGCCTGTCGTCGATTTTCTTAACCAGGCAGCCCTTGATCCTGATGTACTGTCGATAAAGCAGACGCTGTACAGGGTCGGTAGCAATTCACCGATTGTCGAGGCATTGATGAAGGCGGCAGAAGAGGGTAAACAGGTTGCTGTTCTGGTGGAACTCAAGGCAAGATTTGACGAAGAAAACAATATTGTCTGGGCTCGGGCGCTTGAGGATGTCGGCGTGCATGTTGTCTACGGCCTGCCCCGACTGAAAACCCATGCAAAGCTTACCCTGATTGTACGACGGGAACAACACAGGCTGAAACGATACCTTCATCTTGGCACCGGGAACTACAATCCGGCAACAGGGAAGATCTATACCGATTACAGCCTGTTTACAACCAATGAACAACTTGCCAACGATGTGGCCGAACTTTTCAACGCACTGACAGGGTATTCCAAACACACCGGGTACAGAAAACTCCTTGTTTCGCCGATCAATACCAGAAAAAGAATTATCGAGATGATCGAGAGGGAAGTCGAGTGGATCGGTAAAGAGAACAAGGGAAGAATAATCATGAAAATGAATGCCCTTGTGGATGCTCAAACCATCCAGGCGCTCTACAGTGCATCCTGTGCAGGTGTGAAAATCGATCTTGTCGTTCGAGGAATATGTTGCCTGAAGCCAGGTGTTCCCGGAGTCAGTGAACATATTCGGGTTATAAGTATCATTGGACGCTTTCTTGAGCACAGCAGAGCATACTACTTTTATAACGGAGGCAAGGAGGAGCTATATCTTGGCAGTGCCGATATCATGCCAAGAAACCTCGACGATCGGGTTGAAGCGATTTTTCCTGTGTTCGACAAAATATTAATTCAGATCGTCAAATCTGACCTTGAGCTGATTTTGAGCGATAATGTCAAGGCATGGCAGATGCATGCCGATGGCACTTACTCACGGATTATTAATGATGCCCATAAAATAAATAGTCAGGCCCATTTTTTAACCAAGTCTGTCCAGAAAAAAACTTTATCCAAATTTAATGTTAATGAATTATGAAAATAGCAGTTGGAAGTGATCATGCCGGGTTTGAATTCAAAAAAACAGTCCTTTCCTGGCTTGAACAAAACGGCTATGAGATCAACGATATGGGGCCAGCGAATGAAGAGTCAGTAGACTATCCCGATTTTGCCCGTAAAGTTGCCTTTGCGGTTGCTGAAGGGCAGTGCGATTCCGGCATTCTGCTTTGTGGCACAGGCATTGGTGTTTCAATTGCGGCAAACAAAGTCAAGGGTATTCGTGCAGCTCTTGCCTGCAACCCTGAGTTTGCAATACTTGCCCGGCAGCATAATAATGCCAATATTCTGTGCCTTCCCGCACGCTTTACTGATGCTGTCACTATTGAAAAAACCCTTCACAACTGGTTTAGCACCGATTTTGAAGGTGGGAGGCATGAAAAAAGAGTGAATAAAATTGAGCCATGCTGTTAAATAATTGTGTAGAGGATAGTCTTGATACAAGCTTTCCGTTTTTTTCTGATAATGACCTGGTTGTGGACGTTCTTTCCCTCATGCAGCAGAAAGGAGTTGAGTGTGCTCCACTCCTGCATAAGGGAAAAGTTGCGTCAATGGTTACTCTCCTTGATCTGCTTCCTGCTCAGCAGTCAAGAAAACAGCTTATGGATCTGAAGCTTGAACATGCTTACAGCATTGGACTCCATGAGCATCTTTTTGACATCGTCGTGAGAATGGATTTATTTCCATACCATTTCATTCCTGTATCGGGTGAGGATGGAGATTATGTTGGTGTTATACAAAAGTCGGCTCTTTTTGAAAATATTGCCACTGTTTTTCATTTACGGGAAGAGTGCATGACCCTTGAACTGGATGTCCCTTCGTATGACCTTAAGCTCTCCGAGATTATTGCCACTATCGAAAAAAACGATGCTACAGTGTTGAGTTGTGGAATTTATCCTGCAGCTCCTGATGGTGAAGGCCTTGTTCTGACCTTCAGGCTTCAGATTCATGATTTCTATCGTCTGGTATCAAATCTGAAAAAATATGGCTACATGATCCGCTACTCGTCACCCTTTTCTGAAAAAGATGATGAGATGAGAGAAAAGGCACTTGAGTTTATCATGTTTATGGATATGTAATGCCGCATGAAAAGAGATATAATCGTAACCTATTGCAAAATATGATGATTTCATGAAAACAGAACACTCCGTTGAGCTTGTTGAACGGATTCGGGCCAATTCCGCAGAAATTTTTTCGGAAATTGTTGCAATGCGCAGGGATATTCATCGTCACCCCGAACTTGCTTATGAAGAGGTGAGAACCACCGCGCTGATAAAGGACTATATGCTCGGTCTCGGCATCACACCTGAACCATCACTGCTTGAAACGGGTGTTGTTGCGGTCATTCGAGGCGGTAGTAAAGCTGCCGGAAATAATCTTGTCGCCTTGCGTGCCGATATTGATGCTCTTCCTCTTCATGAAGAGAATCTGCATGGTTTCTGTTCCCTTGAGTCTGGAAAAATGCACGCCTGTGGTCATGACATGCATACCGCCATGCTTCTTGGCACTGCCAATATTCTATCGAGAATGAAGGATGAGCTTGCGGGTGATGTACTTCTCGTGTTTCAGCCAGCCGAAGAAAAAGCGCCTGGAGGAGCAAAGCCATTGCTTGAGGCTGGCCTCTTCAGACGGTTTAAGCCTTCAGCAATTATCGGTCAGCACTGCTTCCCAAGTGTTGAGAACGGGAAAGTAGCTCTCTGCAAAGGGAGTTTTATGGCGGCGGCTGATGAACTCTACTTCACGGTGACTGGGCAAGGAGGTCATGCGTCGGCACCACATAAAGCGGCTGATCCTGTTCTTGCCGCAGCTCATATCATTACTGCAGTTCAGCATCTTGTCAGCCGTGTCGCCCCTCCTTATGAACCGGCAGTTATTTCAAT
Organism: Chlorobium sp.; assembly: GCA_049317185.1. GTDB lineage: Bacteria > Bacteroidota > Chlorobiia > Chlorobiales > Chlorobiaceae > Chlorobium. Next base: position 36,697 of record JBMOIS010000018.1, read on the forward strand.
AGCCTCCATTCATGGCGGCAATGCAACAAATGTCATTCCCCGGCAGGTGACCATGTCGGGTACAATGAGAACCATGAATGAGGAGGTTCGATCACTGCTTCAGGAACGGTTGCGCCTGACTGTCACGCATATAGCCACAGCACTTGGTGTCGAGGCGGAACTTGAGATCCGGCAAGGTTATCCTGTACTCTACAACAATCCGGATGTGACTGAAAAGGCAGAGAAAATTTGTGTAGAATATCTTGGTGGCGAGAATGTGCTCACTTGTGAGCCTCTCATGACCGCAGAAGATTTTGCCTACTATCTTCAGGAGTGTCCCGGTACATTCTGGCAAATCGGAACGGGCATGGGAAATAACGATAAAAGCAATACTCTCCATTCACCAACCTTCGATCCGGCAGAGCGTGCCCTTGAAACCGGAAGCGGGTTGCTGGCTTATGCTGCCTTTCGCATCCTTGAGTCAGTTTGACCATGTTTCTTTCGCTCCATTAACAGAAAAAGGTGCCTTTTGACACCTTTTTCTGTTGGATACCGATTACAAATTATGCTTTCCCGTCAGATCCGAGAACATTAATGATCTTGTGGGCATAGAGCTTTTTGAGAGCATCACGGGCCGGGCCAAGATATTTTCTTGGATCAAACTCTTCAGGTTTTTCGTCAAAGACTTTGCGGATTGCAGCGGTCATGGCAAGGCGGCCATCAGAGTCAATATTGATTTTACAGACTGCAGATTTGGCGGCAAGACGAAGCTGATCTTCGCTGATACCGATGGCATCTTTCATTTTTCCGCCATGTTCATTGATCATCGTTACCAGCTCTTGCGGAACGGACGATGAGCCGTGCAGTACAATAGGGAATCCGGGAATACGTTTTTCAATTTCAGTCAGAATATCAAGACGGATTTTTGGATCTTCACCGGGTTTGAACTTGAAGGCACCATGTGAGGTACCAATGGAGATAGCAAGACTGTCAACGCCTGTTTTTGCAACAAAATCCTCAACCTCCTCCGGCTGAGTATAAGTGTGATGTGCAGCAGAAACTTCATCTTCAATGCCGGCAAGCACTCCGAGTTCCCCCTCGACAGTGACATCAAACTGGTGGGCAAACTCAACAACTTTTTTGGTGAGCGCAACGTTCTCTTCATAAGGGAGATGAGAGCCATCAATCATGACCGAGGAGAAGCCTGATTCAATGCAGTCAACGCAGAGTTGAAAGCTGTCGCCGTGATCAAGATGCAAGACAATTGGAATGGGAGAGCCAAGTTCGGCAGCATAAGCAACTGCTCCCTGGGCAAGGAAGCGAAGCAGGGTTTCGTTGGCGTAACTTCTGGCACCTTTGGAAACCTGGAGAATGACGGGAGATTTTGTCTCAACACAGGCCTGTATTATTGCCTGCATCTGTTCGAGATTATTGAAATTGTATGCTGGAATAGCATAGCCACCAGTAACAGCCTTACTGAATAATTCCCGACTGTTGACCAAGCCAAGTTCTTTATAACTGATTTTTTTCTTTTGCATTGAACGCTCTCCTTTTATTTATTATTATGTGCCGTATTTTTTCTCTCGTTCCTTACATGGTGATGATTTATCATACGTCCAGTAATATATGTATATTTGACTTCTCATTCAAAAATAGCTTTAACACGGTCGTCAAACCTTTGAACACTGTACATCAACCATGAGTAGAAAAAGTCTGCTTCTCATTATTGTAATTTTGGGAAGTGCTGTGCCGGTATTTGCCGGAAATGTTGAAAAATCTGCTCAAGCGGCAACTGTTGTTACCCTGCGGCCAACGGCAGCCGAGGAAGAGGCTGGTAAATATATAAGTCAATCCCTTCTCCAGAAACACTATAGAAAGATATCAGTCAATGACTCTCTTTCCCGGCAGATATTCAATCGCTATATCGACAATCTTGACGGCAGCAAAAGCTATTTTGTAGCAAGTGAGATTGAAAGTCTTCGGAAATATTATGGAAGCCATATTGAAGCTGAATTTCTTGCCGGAAAATCAGATGCCGGTTTTGGCATCTATAATTTTTTTCTGAAACGGGCTAAGGAAAAAATGCGGTATATGAAGGCAACTGTCGATACCGTACGCTTCAACTTCTCGATACCAGAAACCCTTGACCTTGATCGTAAGGCAGATGCCTGGCCTGCAGACAGGCATCTGCTTGCTGATTTATGGAAAAAAGAGCTGAAATACCAGTGGATCAATCAGAAATATTCTGGCGAAAATAGCAAGACTATTCGGGAAGCTCTCGCAAAAAGCTTTTCGAATCGGCTTAATCTTCTTAACCGCCAAAAGCCTGAAGATGCTTTTCAAGCATATACTTATGCTCTGACAACCTCGTTCGATCCTCACACAAATTATCTCTCTGCAGATGAGTACAAAAATTTTCAGATCGACATGAGCCGTTCACTCGAAGGAATTGGCGCAAAACTTCAGGTGGAAGGCGAGTATACTGTTGTCAGTGAGATTATTCCCGGAGGCCCGGCATTCAAAAGCAGTTTACTGAAAAAGGGAGATAAAATTATTGGTGTTGGCCAGGGAAAAACAGCAGAGATTGTTGATGTTACAGGGTGGCGAATCAATGAGGTCGTAAAATTGATCCGCGGCAAGAAAAACACGTTTATTCGCCTGAAAATTCTTCCGGCAAGTCAGGGAGGCAGAGGACTGGCAAAAATAGTTCAACTCATTCGAGAAAAGATCAATCTGGAGGAACAGGAAGCCAAAAAAAACCTGATTACAAAAAATGGCCAGAAAATTGGAGTGATTACCATTCCATCATTTTACCTTGATTTTGAAGGTCAGCAACAGAATACAGGCAATTATAACAGTACAAGCCGTGATGTAACCCGGATTCTGAAAGAATTGAATGCAGAGCACGTTGATGGTCTTGTTATTGATCTTCGTGATAATGGTGGCGGTTCCCTTGAAGAGTCAGTGAATGTCACAGGGCTGTTTATTCCAACGGGTCCAGTGGTTCAGATAAGCAATGCAACAGGCGGAAAAATGGTACTGCGGGATGAGGATCGACGGGTACTTTATAATGGCCCGCTTGCGGTACTTGTCAACCGCTACAGCGCGTCGGCATCCGAAATTTTTGCTGCGGCAATTCAGGATTACAGTCGTGGTGTTATCATAGGTGAAAGGACATTCGGCAAGGGAACCGTTCAGAGTATCATCAAACTTGCACGTCCGTTCAGTTTTTTTGGAAAGCCCGAACTGGGAGAGATAAAACTTACTATTGCAAAGTTTTACCGTATTTCTGGAGGCAGCACTCAGCATAAAGGTGTTGTGCCGGATATTGAGATGCCGTCCATGATTGATACATCCATTGTTGGCGAGGATACCTATTCCAGCAGTCTGCCCTGGAGTACGATCTCTCCTTCGTTTTATCGCACTACAGCAGAGATCAGCCAGGAAGATCTTGTCATTCTGCGGCAAAAACAGCAAGAACGGTCTTCGAAGAATCGCCAGTACCAAGCCTATTTACATGATCTGAAAACCCTTAACCGGATTCGAAAAAAAAGGATGGTATCGCTCCAGGATTCATCCTTTAAATCAGAAATAGAAACGATCAAACATATTGAAGGGCTATGGGCTCATGAGCAGGATTCAACTAAAAATAGAAACAAGGATCTGCTTCTCAACCAGTCTGTGTCAGTTGTTTCTGACATCGCAGAGATCAAGAGGGTGCAGCGGCAAACGGTTACCCGCACCCTGCCTTCCTTGAATTAAGGCTTATTGAAAGAAAATCATGCGGAGCGCGTAATATTCTTGGCTGTAGTTGTTATGTTCTCTTTGTTCGTTCTGTGTTCTCTATTGTGGAGTCAAAATTACCAGAATTTGCAACGGTATAAGAGGGTTAATAAATCAGGCTGATCTTGAAAAAAAGTTCAATAAGTCAGTTGAGACCAGGGCGTAAAAAGATGAAGGAAAAGTCGCTTTTTAGAAAAAACGTAAAAATTTACAGAAGATTACATGCGTAAAAAGATATTGTTTCTCAAAAAATATTTAAAAGATCCTCAAAGTATTGGTTCAGTCATACCCTCTTCAAAGTTTTTGGGAAAGGCTATTTTTAAATCAATCAAGGAACTAGACCAAACAAATATTATTGAGATTGGTGCGGGAACCGGTGCAATCACAAAGCATATATCAAGTTTAAACCCATTATTGGTTGAAATCGATCAGGAATTTTGTGACTTGCTTCGTCAAAACTATCCCCATTTGAAGACTGTTAATTCGTGCGCACTGGAACAGTTAAAAAAAGTGGATGAACGGTTTGGACTGGTTCTTTCAATCCCTCTTATTAACAACCCATTTAAATCATCATTTATTCCCATTATAAGTACCCTTTACAGTCAGGGCTTGTTGAAGTGGTGTGTTATGTACACCTATGGCCTCAATGATCCTCTCGGAGAAGTTAACTTTCAGAGCAAAGTAAGGAGAAGATTTATCATAAAAAATATTCCACCAGCATCAGTCTGGGTTTATTCATAAGATCATCATACACTGACAATGATTCGAAGAACTCTGCTTCTCATTATTTTTGCGCTTGGAAGTGCTTTTTCTGTTATTGCGGGAAATACGGGAAATCCTTCTTCGAATCAGTTGGTGACTACTCTCAAACCGACGGCGTTAGAAACTGAGGCTTGTAATTATATCAGTCAATACCTGTTGCAAAACCACTATAGAAAGGTGGCGGTTAACGATTCCCTGTCAATGCAGATATTTAATCGTTATATCGACAATCTTGACGGGAGTAAAAGCTATTTTGTGGCAAGCGATATTGAGCACGTCAGGCAGATGTACGGCAACAAGATTGATGACGAATTTCTTGCCGGGAAAGCAACGGCCGGGTTTGATATCTATAACCTCTTTTTAAAAAGGGCCAAAGAAAAAATGCGGTATATGAAAGCCGCTGCCGACACGGTACATCTTGACTTTTCAACACCAGAAACCCTTGATCTTGACCGAAAGGCCGACCTTTGGCCCGTGGACAAGGAGCAGCTTGCCGATCTATGGAGAAAAGAGCTGAAATACCAATGGCTTAATCTAAAATATTCCGAAAAGAGTAATAAGGTTATTCGCAGAGAGCTTGCAAAAAGCTTTACAGGCAGACTGAATCTTCTGAACCGCCAGAAGCCCGATGATGCCTTTCAGATTTATACTTATGCACTGACAACCTCGTTCGATCCTCATACCAGCTATTTCTCGCCGGATGAGTACAAAAACTTCCAGATTGACATGAGTCGTTCGCTTGAGGGCATCGGTGCCAAACTTCAGACAGAAGGAGAGTATACCGTCATCAATGAGCTTCTTCCAGGAGGTCCGGCATTCAAAAGTAATCTCCTGAAAAAAGGGGATAAAATTATTGGTGTTGGTCAGGGAAAAAAAGTCGAGATTATTGATGTGTTCGGCTGGAGAATCAATGATGTGGTAAAGCTGATCCGTGGAAAGAAAGGCACTCTTGTTCGTCTGAAAATCATCCCGGCAAGTCAGGGTGGACGAGGTGCAGCAAAAATAGTCGCACTTGTGCGCGACAAAGTCAATTTGCAGGAACAGGCTGCAAAGAAAAGTATTATTCTGCAAAATGGACATAAAACAGGGGTTATAACCATCCCCTCATTTTACCTTGATTTTGAAGGTGAGCGGCAAAATATCGGCAACTATAACAGTACAAGCCGTGATGTGTCACGTATTCTGGAGGAACTGAATGCTGAGCATGTTGACGGTATTATTATTGATCTGCGCGACAATGGAGGAGGATCACTTGATGAATCTGTGAAGGTTACCGGACTGTTTATTCCAAGCGGTCCTGTTGTTCAGATCAGCAACTCAACCGGAGAAAGAACGGTACTCAAGGACAATGACAGTCGCGAACAATATGAGGGGCCACTTGCTGTTCTGGTGAACCGTTACAGCGCATCGGCATCCGAAATTTTTGCCGCAGCTATCCAGGATTACGGACGCGGCATTATCATCGGCGAAAGAACATTCGGGAAAGGAACTGTTCAAAGCCTTATCCCGCTTTCAAGGCAAGCTTCTGTTCATGGAGGGCAACCTGAACTTGGAGAGATAAAACTCACCATTGCAAAGTTTTACCGGATTTCGGGAGGAAGCACGCAGCATAAAGGGGTTGAACCCGATATTAGTATGCCATCCATGATTGATAACGCCAGGATTGGTGAAGATACCTATACCAGTAGTCTGCCATGGAGCACTATCCCACCATCATTTTATAAGGCGACAGCAGAGGTCACTCCCGAAAAGATTGAACTGCTGCGCAAAAAATTTCAGGAACAATCATCCAGGAATCCCCTCTACCAGAGCTATCTCGATGATCTGAAAACACTCGACCAGATCCGTCAAAAGAAGGCGGTCTCTCTTCAGGATTCCTCGGTTAAATCTGAAACAGAGACCATAAAACAGATTGAGAAACGATGGGTTCTTGAGCAGGATGCGGCCAAAGATCTGAAAAAAGATGTGTTGCTCAACCAGTCGGCATCAGTTGTTGCCGATCTGGCAGAGATCATGACAGTACCAGTAGAACCCGATTCCGGGAAGCAGCCGTTATCCCGTTAGAGCTGGTTTCGGGCATTCTCGATCTGAAGAGCGACGGAATCGAATGAACAACTGCCGTGTGTTTTTTTTGAGTTGACACTTGCGTCCGCCTTGAGGCAGTCGTAAATGTCAACATCAATAACCTCCGAGAACTCCCTGAACTTTTCAACAGGGATGTGAGGCAGGTTGATTTCCGAGGCGATGCTCCAGGTGACAATTTTTCCGGTAATGCGGTGCGCATCACGGAAAGGAATTTGCTTGCGGACAAGATATTCGGCAATTTCAGTGGCGAGGCTGAGATCCTCTGCCGTCAGTTTCGCCAGCCGCTCCTCCTTCAGATTGGTATGCTCAAGCAGTTTTGCAAAGATGCTCACACTCCCGATGGTTGTCTCAGCACTGTCAAACAAGGGCTGTTTGTCCTCCTGCATGTCGCGATTGTAGGAGAGCGGGAGCCCTTTCATGATGGTGAGCATTGCCATCAGGTTGCCGTACACTCTGCCCGTTTTACCTCTTACCAGCTCAGCAATATCGGCATTTTTCTTTTGCGGCATGAGTGAAGAGCCCGTCGCAAAGGCATCGCTGATCTCAAGATAGCCGAACTCGTAGGAGCTCCAGAGAATCAAATCTTCGGCGAAGCGGGAAAGATGCATCATAATCACCGAACAGGCGGAGATAAACTCAATGATGATATCGCGATCACTCACGGCATCAATGCTGTTGGCAAACATATCGTCAAATCCAAGAAGCACCGCAGATCGCTCGGGGTTCAGCGGGAGTGTGCTGCCCGCAAAGGCTGCTGCGCCAAGAGGGGAGATATTCACCCGTTTCATGAGGTCATGCAGACGCTGACGGTCACGGTTGAACATATTGAAATAGGCCATATAGTAGTGGCCGGCAGAGATGGGCTGGGCCCGCTGCAGGTGGGTATAGCCAAAGATGATGGTTTTCTGGTAATTTTCCGCTTTTTCTATGAGCACCCTTAACATTCCCCCGAGCGTCTCCTGCAGTTCGGTAATCTGGCGGCGCAAATAGAGCCTGGTATCAGTTGCAACCTGGTCGTTGCGGCTTCTGCCGGAGTGCAGTTTGCCAGCAGTTGCACCAATTTTTTCCTTGAGCCGGTTTTCAATAACGGTATGGATATCCTCATCCTCCCAGTGGGGGAGCAGAGCGCCGTTCGTCAGCTCCTCCTCAATTTCCCTGAGCCCGGCAATAATTTCTCCAGCCTCCTCATCACTGACAATACCCTCTTCAGCAAGCATGGTCACATGGGCAATTGAGCCCTGAATATCTTCACGATAGAGCTTCTTGTCGACATGAACCGATGACGAAAAGAGAAGCGCATCGCGGTCAAAAGGCAGTGAAAATCGGCTCTGCCAGAGTAACTCTTTTTTATTGCTGCTCATAAGAATATCAGATGTAGTGAGGAAGAATCTGCCCCCAAAATAGTAAATTTTGGTTTATTGCCTTGGGGTGATGTGGATGGCGTAACAATCGATAACGGAATATTTGCAGTGCCCTCCAGAGTTTGTATTTTACAGAAATTGAATTCTTCCTGACAAGCACTCAAAACAACGATCTCATGCTCACCTATGGAGTTGAAGAAAAGTAGCGAGCCCCCTGACGAGTTGCTACAGTTACAGGAAGAGAACGCTCGACTGAAAGCACTCCTGAAACTCCATAATATCCCATGGGAAGAACCTGTTTCAATTGAGACGCCTTTGCCTTCCCCGGAAGCATCTCCTCCATCCGCATCACAACGCTCTGCATCGGACAAGGTCGTCCTCTTTCGCAGCCTTTTTCGTGGACGAAGTGATCTCTATCCACTTCGCTGGGAGTCAGCAAAAGGCAAATCCGGGTACGCCCCGGCGTGCGGGAACGAATGGCGCACGGGTGTTTGCCAGAAGCCCCGGATCAAATGTGGAGATTGCAGCAACCGCCAGTTATTGCCGCTTGATGATCAGGTCATCTATCGCCATCTTGAAGGTCGGCATACTGTCGGCATTTACCCGATGCTGGAGGAGGATACCTGCTGTTTTCTTGTGGCAGATTTTGATGATGATGGCTGGCGAGAAGATGCCGTCGCCTTCGTGCAATCGTGCCGGGAGTTCAATATTCCTGTCGCGCTGGAGATATCCCGATCAGGTAACGGTGCTCATATCTGGTTCTTTTTTGCCGATCCGGTACCAGCACGTGAGGCGCGGCAACTTGGCGCATCCCTGATCAGCCACACTTGTGAGCGCACCCGTCAGCTTGCCATGGGAAGTTATGATCGCTTTATTCCCCTGCAGGATACACTGCCCAAGGGTGGTTTCGGTAACCTGATTGCGCTGCCATTGCAGGGAGAGCCCCGAAAAAAAGGATTCACTGTTTTTGTTGATGAGAACCTTCTCCCTTACCCGGATCAATGGGAATATCTTGCATCAATTCAGAAAATCTCCCGCGTTGAACTGGACGCAACTCTCTTGAGTGTCAGTGGAGGTCGCCATCCGCTTGATATTGCCTTTATTGCCGAAGAGGATGAAAAGGAGCCCTGGAAACGCTCGTTACAGCATACCAGCGGGATATCAGGCCCTTTGCCGGAATCTCTCACTTTGGTGCTTGGCAATCAGATCTTTATCGCCAAGGCTGATCTCCCCCAAGCGTTGGCCAACAGCTTGATCCGTCTGGCAGCTTTTCAGAACCCCGAATTTTACAAGGCCCAGGCGATGCGTCGCTCGGTCTGGGATATACCGCGTGTTATTGGCTGCGCCGAGAATTTTGCGTTGCATATCGGTCTGCCGAGGGGATGCCTTGATGCAGTGATTGGCCTTCTCAAACGGCACAATATCCGGGTGAATATTCAGGAAGAGCGCATCACAGGCTCTGAGGTAACGGTCAAGTTTGCCGGAGAGTTAAGAAAAGATCAACAAGCGGCGGTCAATGCGATGCTGAACCATGAGGTCGGCGTTCTCTCCGCCCCAACGGCATTCGGCAAAACAGTCATGGCTGCGGCGATAATTTCCCGACGACAGTCCAGCACCCTTATTCTTGTTCATCGAACTGAACTGCTCCGCCAATGGCAGGAACGGTTAACCAGCTTTCTGGATCTCTCCGGCATTACCCTTGGCATGATTGGTGGTGGCAAGAAAAAGCCAACCGGCACCATTGATATTGCCGTCATGCAGTCGCTTGCACGTCGTGACGATCTTGCTGAACTTCTCGACCGCTATGGCCAGATTATTGTTGATGAGTGCCATCATCTTTCAGCCGTTTCATTTGAGGCTCTTCTGAAACAAGCCAAAGTGAAATATGTTCTTGGATTAACAGCTACCCCGATTCGCCGCGACGGTCATCAGCCGATCATCTTCATGCAGTGCGGCCCGGTGCGCTACCGTGCGCTTCAGGCCGAAAATGCCCCTGTTCGACTGGAGGTGTGGCCACTCAACATGCTTGCGCCACCCATTCCACCAGAATCTGCTATTCAGGAGATTTTCCGGATTCTTGCTCACGATGCTGCACGCAACCAGCGCATTGCAGAGGATATTTTGGCGGCATATCGTGAAGGGCGGAAAATTCTTGTGTTGACGGAACGGACAGAGCAACTGCAACTCTTGCGTGACAATCTCGGAGAAAACCTCACCAATATCTTCCTGTTGCATGGGCGGTTGACAAAAAAGCAGCGTTCAGCGACACTTTCGGAGCTGGCAGAGCTGGATGGTTCAGCTCCACGCATCATTCTGGCGACAGGGCGCCTGATTGGTGAGGGTTTTGATCATCCGCCTCTTGATACCATGGTGCTCGCCATGCCGATCTCCTGGAAAGGAACATTACAGCAATATGCCGGGCGACTGCATCGTGAACATGCTGGTAAGCAGGATGTGCGCATTTACGATTACATCGAGCACGATAATGTGCAGCTTGCGAGAATGTGGGAAAAACGGTATCGTGGTTATCAGGCAATGGGGTATCGGGTCAGACCCCGTCATGAAGAGCTTAAACCATTATAAATTATGGCAGAATACGGTGAGTGGAATCGTAAAGGCGCAACTCTCAGCGATGTTACGGCGAAGAAAGAGTACGGTGTTGACTATACTTTCATTGTAAATGGTATTTCTGCAGGCAAGCTGGAATACCGCGAAGGCAATATGTGGGGCAATCCCTATTTCAAGGTATTGAGAGGCCAGTTGGAACAGTTAATCACCGAAAAGTTTGGTGCTGATTATTTGCTGCAGCAAAACCGCCAGACGGAGTTGCGGGTTATCAAAAAAGAGATGATGGTATTGAAGAAGAGGCTGAAAGAACTGGAGGCCAGGAAGACCGAGCTTGAGGTGGCTTTGATGAAGGCGGAGAATTACACTGTTCAGGATTGATAACAAAAGCATCTTTAGCCGGTGTTTTTCTGGCCGTTATTGCTTATGAACCTGATGTTGTCAGTAGGGATTTAGCATAAGACGCACTGAGAATTAAGTGCAGGGTTTCTGGTGGCTGTTAAAAGTGAATCCCCTCATCCGAAACGGCATGATGTCCCGAGGCTGTGTTAACCAAATATGCTGTAATAATCAGAAAAAAAAAATAAGTTTTGTTCATTGCGGTATTGTATATTTGGAGAGATAATTCGATTGTCTGGAATGAGTTGAGTGCGACATTTCAACATTTATCATGATTATCTTGCTTTTAAAGAGCGAAAGTCCTTGACTTTAACAGAAATGTAAGTTTATGCACAGGATTGGAATTGTTGGTCACCGCTTTATTCCTGACGATAATGTTTTGAGATATGTAACTCAAGAAATTACAACTATTTTGGATGGTTTTTGTAGTCTCTATCCTGATTTGATTGCCTTGTCTGCAATTGCAGAGGGTGCCGATACCATATTTGCTGAAGCGGCTCTTGAGTTGGGGATGCCCCTTGAAATCATAAAGCCATATCAGACGTATCATTCCGATTTTGTTACGGTATCTGCCCGAAATCGTTATTCTGCATTGTGTGCGGCTTCGTGCAGAGAGATTGTACTGTCACATACTTCCCGTTCAGATGAAGCATATAAAAATGCCATGAATTTGGTTGTCACTCAGTCCGATTTGCTTGTGGTTGTTTGGGATGGCTATCCGGCAACGGCTATCTGCGGGACGAGTCACGCGGTAGATAATGCTGTTCGACTGAACAAGTCGTGGATACATCTTGATGTTGTTGATTTGAAAGTAACGCATCATTTTGTAAATGAATTTATCGAAATGCTTTGTTGAACAACCATATAATAGCGTAAATGGAAAAAACTTTTTTGATTAATCGTGACCATTGGAAAATTATTGGTATTGTGATATCACTTCTTGTTTTTATAGGATTGTCTGCTTATGGGTTACAAAAATTTGTCGAAAGTGATGTTTATATTACTCCTCCTTTGCAGCAAAAAAGCGCCATTACAAACACGAAAGAACAATATGAGATAGCCAAGATTTATTCGGAAATTCGCCAAATTCGAAGCGATACCGGTGGCAGCCTGTTTTGGTTAAAATTGATAGCGTTATTTGTTACCGTAGGAGGTGCTGTTAGTGGTTATTTGATTGGCCAAAGTCGTGCAACTCGTTCACGTGAAGAGTTTGAAGGTCGAAGAAGAGTCGATGCAGCATATCAGTCTATTGTGCAGGAATTATCGGCAAAATCGCCTCTTCTAAGAGCCGCAGCTAGTGCAAAGCTTGGCTTGATATTGGAATCGTTTCCTGAAGAGTGGAATATTAGTGAAAAAAAAGATGAAAATATAAATAAAAAAAATCAACTTAATGATTTGACCAAGAAGATATTAGCAGCGTCACTCTCGATTGAGAAAGATAAGTCGGTATTGAAAAATTTCACTACTGTCCGGTTATAAGTCAAATAAATTCAACTGGTTACAGGTATTGACC
>JBMOIS010000019.1:0-47269 GCA_049317185.1 Chlorobium sp.
CTCATCCAAAAAAGTGATTCGGCAACACGGCTTAGCATGATAGTACAATATTAGTATTTATTCATCAACAACCCACGTATCCTTGCTGCCTCCGCCCTGGGAGGAGTTGACCACCAGCGAACCACGCTTGAGGGCGACTCTTGTCAGGCCTCCGGGGACTATAGTAATAGTTTTACCATACAAAACATAAGGGCGAAGGTCGATATGGCATCCCCACAGTTCGGTGTCATTGAAAAAGCTGGGGTGACGAGACAGCGAAATCGTTGGCTGGGCGATGTAGTTGCGGGGATTGGCGACAATCATCTCGGCAAACTTCTCCTGCTCTTCAATGGTTGACTCCGGCCCGATCAACATACCATAACCTCCCGACTCGTTGGCGGCCTTTACCACCAGAGAGTCGAGGTTTGCAAGAATGTATTTCAGGTCAGCAGGGTTACTTGCCAGCCAGGTTGGAACATTCTCCAGAATCGGATCCTCTCCGAGATAGTATTTGATAATTTTCGGAACAAAGCTGTAGATCACCTTATCGTCAGCCACCCCACAGCCAATGGCATTGGCAAGCGTAACATTTCCTTTCCGGTAGGCGTTGACGAGGCCGGCGACACCAAGTTTTGAGTCAGGGCGGAAGACGAGCGGATCAAGATAGGCATCATCAACCCTGCGGTAGATCACATCAACCTGTTCGAGCCCTCTTGTGGTTCTGGTGTAGACCTTGTTGTTGTTGACCACAAGATCTTTGCCTTCGGTCAGTTCAACGCCCATCTGGCGGGCAAGAAAACTGTGCTCGAAGTAGGCGGAATTGTATATGCCGGGGGTAAGAACCACAACATTTGGCTCGCGACGCGAAACCGGGGAGATCTCCTGCAGGGTGCGGAGCAGCTCTTGAGGATAATTCTCGATTGGCCGAATCTTGTATTTGTCGAAAAGCACCGGAAACGCACGTTTCATTGCCTGCCTATTCTGCAGCATGTAGGAGACACCACTCGGGGTGCGTAAATTATCCTCAAGCACAAGATAGTGGCCATGCCTGTCACGGATGATATCGCTTCCAGTGACATGAATGTAGATGCCAAGCGGGGGATTTATTCCCATAAATTCGCGCCTGAAATGCTGGCTTCCAAGAATAAGTTCGGCAGGAATAATCTTGTCCTTGAGGATTTTCTGACCATGATAGATATCGTTCAGAAACATATTGAGCGCCGTAATCCGCTGGGTAAGCCCTTTTTCGATGGTCTGCCATTCGTGAGCTGGCACCACTCTCGGAATAAGATCAAAAGGGAAAAGTCGTTCTACACCCTCCTCCTCGCCATAAACGGTAAAGGTGATACCCTGGTTCCGGAAAAAAATGTTGACAATCTCCCTGCGTGCCTTGATATCGTCGAAAGAAAACTGGGCGAAACGCTGAAGCATCTTGTCGTAATGAGGTCGAGGGGCTCCCTCTGTTGCGATAACCTCATCAAAAAAATGACGGGTTTCAGGCTCGTACCTCTCAAAGAAGCGACTCATAGGGGTATAAATTCTTGAGATTATTGAGAATCATTCTCTCTTCCTGCTCAATAGCTTTAATAATTTCGGATATAGTCCTAATATACCTAAATTTATTAAAAATTAACAAGATTTTTTACCGTTTTGTTGGTTTCTGCTCTGAAAGGCACTCTTTTTATTGATTGTTTCCGGGAGTCTTATACGTCGGGCGATGAAACTTGAGCGTATTGGCTCCTTTATGAAGAGCTTCCATCAGGGCGATTACCCTTGTTTTTACCCAAAATATTCAATCTTTGCATCTGGTTTGTTGTTGTGGTACTATATTCCACCAACCTCTTCTTCGAGGTCGTTTATTTTCCGGCTACGTCCACTATTTGCTCGTTTATCTTATTCACTTATAATCACCTCCTGCTATGGCAAATAACTCATTCAGCTTGTCGTTGCGTCGTGACGTTTTTTCATTGATGCTTCGCTTTTCAAACAAGTTACCCTGACGGCATTGCCTGTTAACGCTGAAATTTTTTTTATTGATCCAATGCAGGATGGTTTCGAGCAAATTGCTCTGACGCTTCAGGGTGAGAGTGGCGTTGATGCCATCCATCTATTAAGCCATGGCAACTCAGGAGCGCTTTTGTTCGGTTCAACAACGCTCTCCAGTGCCAATATCAATAATTACGCAACAGTGCTTTCGCAGATTGGTTCTTCGTTGTCGGCAATGGGCGATATTTTGCTTTATGGTTGTAATGTTGGCGCAGGAGCTGAAGGGTTGGCGTTTGTTGAGTCTGTTGCGCGGTTGACGCAGGCGGATGTGGCAGCTTCGGATGATTTGACGGGTTCGGCGGCTTTTGGTGGGGATTGGGAGTTGGAGGTGCAGAGCGACACAATTGAGAGCGTTGTTCAACCGTTGGCTGGATTTGATGGTGTTTTAGCAAATAGTGCGCCCGTGTTGTATTATTCTCAAGCCAATTTTCAAACGAAAGTAGATTATGCGACGGGAAGTTCTCCTTCTTCAGTAACGAGTGGCGATGTGAATGGTGATGGAAAGGTTGATTTTGTTGTGGCAAACTATGGGAGCAATACGGTATCAGTATTGTTGAATAACGGCGATGGTACGTTTGAGCCAAAGGTAGATTATGGAACGGGAAGTTCTCCCTGGTCAGTGACAAGTGGCGATGTGGGCAGTGATGGTAACCCTGATCTTGTTGTGGTAAATTCTCTTGGTAATACGGTATCGGTATTGTTGAATAACGGCGATGGTACGTTTGCGCCAAAGGCTGATTATGCGACAGGGAGTTCTCCTTCTTCAGTAACGAGTGGTGATGTGAATGGTGATTACAATGTTGATCTTGTTGTTGCAAATTTAGGGAGTAATACGGTATCGGTGTTGTTGAATAACGGTGATGGGACGTTTGCGCCAAAGGTAGATTATGCGACGGGTGGTTATCCTCATTTTGTGACAAGTGGCGATGTGAATGGCGATGGTAAGGTAGATATTTTTGTCGCAAACTATAGTAGCAATAACATATCCGTATTGTTGGGCAACGGTGATGGCACGTTTGCCGGGAAAGTAGATTATACGACAGGAACTCATCCTGAATCAGTAACGAGTGGTGATGTGAATGGCGATGGTAAGGTAGATATTTTTGTCGCAAATGCTGGTAGTAATACAGTATCGGTGTTGTTGAATAACGGTGATGGGACGTTTGCCGGGAAGGTAGATTATGCAACGGGGAGTAATCCCTATTCAGTAAGAAGTGGCGATGTTAATGGCGATCGTAACATAGATATTATTGTTACAAACTATCATAGTAATACGGTATCGGTGTTGTTGAATAACGGTGATGGGACGTTTGCGCCAAAGGTAGATTATGCGACGGGTGGTTATCCTCATTTTGTGACAAGTGGCGATGTGAATAACGATAGCAAGGTAGATATTATTGTTGTAAATACCGGAAGTAATACGATATCCGTGTTAAAGAATAGTTCGGGATCAATTGTGTTTACAGAACAAACAGCGATACAGTCAGGCGGTACTCTTGTATTGAGCGATCCTGATGGTGATGTCAGTTGGAATGGTGGTTCATTAACGGTGCACATTACAGCTAATGCAGAAGCAGCAGATAGTTTAAGTCTTACAACAACAAATCCTGGTGATAGTGGTATTTGGCTTGATACCAAAGGCAACAAGCTGATGGCAGGAACTACCTGGATCGGTACAGCGAGTGCACCTTCAGTGAGCAACAATAGTGCATGGGAATTCAGTTTCAATGCAAATGCTACAAACGTGTTGGTGCAGGATGTTGCACGAGCCGTCACGTTCAATAACAGTAGTGATACACCGAGTACACTGACTCGTCAGATTATCTATACAGCGGAGGATAATGCTCATGTGACTGTATCAACAGAATTGAGTGTTATTGTAACAACAGTGGATGACGCACTCGTGCTGTATGACACTCAAACCAATTTTTCGCCGAAAGTAGATTATGCGACGGGGAGTTCTCCTTCTTCAGTAACGAGTGGGGATATAAATAGCGATGGCAAGCTTGATCTTGTTGTGGCAAACTATGAGAGTAATACGGTATCAATATTGATGAACAACGGTGATGGTACGTTTGCACCAAAGATAGATTATACAACGGGGAAAGCTCCTGTGTCATTAACGAGTGGTGATGTGAATGGTGATGGCAGGGTAGATCTTATTGTTGCAAATGCGGATCATAATACCGTATCGGTGTTGTTAAATAACGGTGATGGCACGTTTGCAGGGAAGGTAGATTATGCGACGGGAAGTTCTCCTTCTTCAGTAACAAGTGGCGATGTGAATGGTGATGGTAAAGTAGATATTGTTGTGGCAAACGGTAATAGTCATACGATATCGGTTTTGCTGGGCAACGGTGATGGCACGTTTGCAGAGCAGATCACTTATGATACGAGGAGTTGGCCTTCATCAATAACAAGTGGTGATGTCGATGGTGATGACAACGTGGATATTATTGTTTCAAACGATTTGAGTGATACGGTATCAGTATTGTTGAATAACGGCGATGGTACGTTTGCACCAATCATAGATTATACAGCGGGGAGTGCTCCTGTCTCATTAACGAATGGTGATGTGAATGGTGATGGTAAGGTAGATCTTATTGTTGCAAATGCGGGTGATAATACAGTATCGGTGTTGTTGAATAACGGCGATGGAACGTTTGCCGGGAAGGTAGATTATGCGACAGGAGATTATCCTCAGTTCGTAACGAGTGGCGACGTGGATGGCGATGGCAAGGTGGATATTATTGTTGCAAACTATCATAGTAATATGGTCTCGGTGTTGTTGAATAACGGTGATGGTAGGTTTGCTGGAAAGATAGATTATGCGATGGGAGATTATCCTCAGTTCGTAATAAGTGGCGATGTGAATGGCGATGGTAAGGTAGATATTATTGTGGCAAACGGTAATAGTAATACAATATCCGTGTTACAGAATAGTTCAGGATCAATTGTGTTTACAGAACAAAAAGCTATACAGCCAGGTATTAGTCTTGTACTGAGCGACCCTGATGGGGATTCCACTTGGAATGGTGGTTCATTAACGGTGCACATTACAGCTAATGCAGAAGCTGGTGATAGTTTAAGCTTTGTAACAACATATCCTGGTGGTAATGGTATTTGGCTTGATACGAATGGCAATAAGCTGATGGAAGGAACTACCCGGATAGGTACAGCGAGCGCAACCGCAGTGAGTAACAATACTGCATGGGTATTCGATTTCAACGCAAATGCTACTTATGTGTTAGTGCAGGATGTTGCACGAGCCATCACGTTCAATAATAGTAGCGATACACCAGGTACATTGACTCGTCAGATTACTTATACAGCAGAGAATAGTTATATAGCAGAGAATAATGAGCATGCGAGTATATCGGCAGAATTAAGTGTTATGGTAACAGCGGTTAACGATGCGCCAACGTTGACCTCCTTCAGTGCAGCACTGACTACAACGAACGAAGACACAGAAGCAGCGATAACGTTCGATGATCTTCAAACGCAAGGCAACGAAGCAGATGTTGATGGCACGGTAACCTCGTTTGTGGTGAAGGCGGTGTCAAGCGGTATGCTGAATATTGGCACCGATGCAGGTTCAGCTAAGGCATGGGATGCTGCGACTAATGCCATAATAGATGCAACGCACCATGCGTACTGGATACCAGTAGCAAATGCCAACGGCACATTGAATGCGTTTACGGTAGTAGCCAAAGATAATGGTGGCTTAGAGTCTTCCATAGCCGTGCAAACGACAGTCAGTGTAACAGCGGTGAACGATGCGCCAATGTTGACGACCTTCAGTTCAGTGCTGACAACGACGAACGAAGACACCGAAGCGACGATAACGTTCGATGATCTTCAAACGCGAGGAGACGAAGCGGATGTTGATGGCACGGTAACCTCGTTTGTGGTGAAAGCAGTGTCAAGCGGTATGCTGAAAATCGGCACCGATGCAGGTTCAGCTATGGCATGGGATGCTGCGATCAATGCAACAATAGATGCAACCCACAAAGCCTACTGGATACCAGCAGCAAATACCAACGGCACATTGAATGCTTTTACGGTAGTAGCCAAAGATAATGGTGGTCGGGAGTCTTTCACAGCCGTGCAAACAATGGTAAACGTAACTGTGGTGAACGATGCGCCAACGCTGTATAATCAAGCTGATTTTGTAACAAAGGTAGATTATGTGACGGGAACTTCTCCATCATCAGTGACCAGTGGTGATGTGAATGGTGATGGTAAACTTGATCTTGTTGTTGCAAACTTTGGGAGCGATACGGTATCAGTGTTCTTGAACAACGGTGATGGTACGTTTGCGCCGAAGGTAGATTATGTGACGGAAATTTCACCATCTTCAGTAACGATCGGAGATGTGAATGGTGATGGCAAACTTGATCTTGTCGTGGCAAACCGTAGTAGTCATACGGTATTGATATTGTTGAATAACGGTGACGGGGTGTTTCTGCCAAAGGTAGATTATGCGACGGGGAGTTATCCATCTTCAGTAGCGAGTGGGGATTTGAATGGCGATGGTAAGGTTGATCTTGTTGTGCCAAGTTCTCTCAGTGATACGGTATCGGTGTTGTTGAATAACGGTGATGGGACGTTTGCCGGGAAGGTAGATTATGCGACAGGAGGAAACTCTTATTCAGTAACGAGTGGGGATGTTAATGGCGATGGTCAAGTTGATCTTGTTGTGGCAAACTTTAGTAGTCATACGATATCGGTGTTGTTGAATAACGGCGATGAGACGTTTGTTGGGACGGTAGATTATGCGACGGGGCGATCTCCTTCTTCAGTAACGGGTGGGGATGTTAATGGCGATGGTAAAGTTGATCTTGTTGTTGCAAACTATAGGAGCAACACGGTATCGTTATTGTTGAATAACGGCGATGGAACGTTTGCCGGGAAGGTAGATTATGCGACGGGGAGTTCTCCCTGGTCAGTGACAAGTGGCGATGTGAATGGCGATGGTAAGGTGGATATTATTGTTGCAAACAATGGTGGCACTACGGTATCGGTGTTGTTGGGTAACGGTAATGGCACGTTTGCCGACAAGGTGGATTATGAAACCGGGAGTTCTCCAATTTCAGTAACGAGTGGAGATGTTAATGGGGATGGCAAGCTGGATCTTGTTGTTGCAAACAAGGGGGGCAATACAGTATCTGTACTACAATATGTTTTTACGGAACAGACAGCCGTACAACCAGGTAGTCGTCTTGTACTGAACGATCTTGATGGCGATGCGGCTTGGAATGGAGGTTCACTAACCGTACATATTACAGCAAACGCAGAGGCTGCTGACAGTTTAAGTCTTGCAACAAATCCAGGGGGTAGTGGCATTTGGCTTGATACCAACGGCAATATACTGATGGCAGGAATTACTCAAATTGGTACAGCGAGTGCAGCCTCTGTGAGTAACAATACAGCATGGGTTTTAAGTTTTAATGCAAATGCAACAAACGCATTGGTGCAGGATGTTGCACGTGCCATCACGTTCAATAACAGTAGTGATGTACCAAGTACACTGACTCGTCAGATTACCTGTACAGCGGAGGATAATTCTCATGCGAGTGCATCGACAGAGTTGAGTGTTATGGTAACAGCGGTTAATGATGCGCCGTCAGGCGAAGTGACTATTACCGGTATTGCGGCACAAGGCCAGAAACTCATGGCAGGCAATACGCTTGCGGATGCCGACGGCCTTGGTACGATAAGTTACCAGTGGTATAAAGGATCTGCTGAAATCGGAGGCGCTACGCATGGCACCTATACAATCGACCTATCTGATATCGGTAGTGCCATAACGGTAACCGCAAGCTACACAGATGGATATGGAAATAATGAGAGCGTCAGCAGTGCTCCGATAGCTCTGGTAACCAGTTTGCATAACGGTCTGGTAATGGATGGTTATCTCAGTAATGCCCTTGTCTGGGTCGATACCGATAATAATGGCCAGTGGGATTGGAGAGACAGTAATAACAATGGAAGCTGGGATGCCGGAGAGAATGAGTCATGGACAGTGACCGACAGTACGGGGCAGTTTACAGGACTGGTAGGTGATGGCACTATCCGTATTATGGCAAATCCAAATGGTGGTACGACTGATATCTCTACAGGCAAAGCGTTTACCGGGAGTTATTCAGCTCCCTCCGGTTCGACGGTTGTTAATCCACTGACCACACTTATTGTAGCCGCAGTTGCGGCAGGAGGCAGCGCAGACTCAGTTAAAACCGCCCTTGGTCTTGACCCCAATTTGAATTTGACCACTTATGATCCTGTAGCTGAAGCCTCAAAGACAGGAGCGGACAGCGCTTCAGTGGCGATGGCTATAAAGGTACAAAGCGCCGCTTCCCAGGTTGCCAATATTATGGATATTGCCGCAACGGTCACGAAGAGCGCAGGCGGAAGCGCAATTGATACAACAGGGATAGCCGGAAATGTTGCCACAGCATTGATGGATAGCGCGAATGCAAATTCATCAAAAACTGTCGATCTTGCTGACAATAAAGTTATTTCAAATACGATTACTACAGCGGCGCAAACCGTTGTCACGGATCCCGCAGCCATAACCAGGATCAGCAATAACATCACCGCCATTGCCAATGCCATGGCCCTGGTGAATGACAATATCCACACGGTGTCAGCCGCAGTCACGCAGGCCACAGTCGTCGATACTCTGAAAAAGATGGTCGGCGCTCAGATTGTTGCCCAGGATACGGTGGCGGCTCAAGCCTCAAGTGCGATAACGGCAGACAACGCGGCACTGATTACCGTTAACTCGACCAATGTTAATGGCTTTATAACAACAGCGACTGATACCGTTAATACCAGCAACGTTGTTGTCAACCATCTTCCGATCGGGACGGTGACGATTACTGGCACACTGTCAGCAGGTGAACAGTTGACGGCGCACAACACGCTTGCCGATAGTGATGGCCTTGGTTCCATGAGTTATCAGTGGTATGCTGGCAGCAATCCCCTTAGTGCTGCGACGAGTGGCAATTATACGCTGACAGCATCTGAAATTGGTAAAACCGTAATGGTTAAAGCGAGCTACATTGACGGTCATGGAACGGCCGAAAGTGTCAGCAGCAGCCCCACAGCAGCAGTTCCCGACACTGTGGCACCTACAATAACCCCGGTTCATGCGACAGGGGTTGGAGTTGCCGATAATATAGTACTGACCTTCAGTGAAGCAATACAGAAAGGTACAACCGGCACGATTGCCATACACAGTGGGGCACCCAATGGTACAATTGTGGATGGTGCAGGTTATAATACAGCGGACGACACCGCACATCTGACGTTTTCAGGCAATACACTGACCATCAATCCGACAGCCAATCTTGCCAGCAGCACCCATTATTACGTTACGCTTGATAATGGTTCGGTTGATGATCTTGCCGGAAACCACTTTGCAGGGACGACTGGATCAACTTATGATTTTACTACAGCCGATCCTTACGTTTCACAAGGCGATAATGGCGACGGTGTCAGCACGGGAGCTGTGTTGGCAGGAGTGGGAGGACTCGGACTCCTTGCCTGGGTGTTTCTGTAAACATGGAGGGTTGTTTAGCTTTTAATTTATAATGACATTATAAAGCAAGGTGGCTCGGCGATATCATGCAATTATGGAATATGATACACTGTTATGAAGCTGGTATATTATAAGGCTTTTATTGTAGAAAAGGAATTCTACAAGGCGGGTACTGTTGGCAAGTGTTGACAGCGGCTCCCATGAACGGGTATTTCGTTATGAATTTTGGCATTACTACACTGAGCCACTGAGATACAGATTGAACGTACCCTATGACCGATTATTCAGATATCATAAGTTCGGTTCAGAAGAGTGCTGCAGAAAGGATCATCTATCTCCCGCATGCTGTCCAGCAAATGTCCCGACCGGACAGGATGATTTTGGTTGCGGAGGTCAGAAATGTGGTCGAGAGAGGGGAATTGGTCGAGGACTATCCTGAAGATGTGCGTAGACAGAGTTGCCTTCTTCTGGGTTATAAGCTTGATGATACACCAATTCATGTAGTTTTCTCACCTAAGAAGGGTTCTCTGGCTGTCATCACGGTGTCTATTCCTAACCTTGAAGAGTGGGAGTACGATTACAAACGAAGGAGGAGACGATGAACTGCATGTATTGTAGCGGAAATATGGAACGGGGAACAGCACCCTTGCATACCGACAGAAAAGGCTATCACATCACTCTTGACTGAATTCCTGCTTGGGTATACCCAGTGCGGTGAAGTCTATATTGATGAACCCGAAGTGGAAGCCATTCAGGAAGTATCATATACGGTTGAGTTGTCACAAACACAAATGGCGGAGTTACATCATCGCGTTGCCGCACACAGTGCAGACCCATCAACGGCTGTTCCATGGGAACAGGTTTGATTAAAATTATTTCCGAGTTAACCCTGATGTTGGTTGTGCTCCGTCCATCAAGTCCAAGAATTGTGTTATTGCGGAATATTGACTTGTTTTTACGTTACAGGAGGTGCTGTGCTGTGAACGCTTACAAGACATACGTTGAAGTTGATTCGTCAGGTCGATTGATGCTTGACCGGTTACCATTTCAGAAAGGTGTACTGCTTGAGGTGTTGATTGTTGATCAAAGCATGCTGAGTGATGAGAACGTATCATCCTGGCAGGCACTCATGCGTCATGTGCAAAACCAGCCTCAATCATCGACTATTACCGATGAAGACATTGCTGCTGAAATTAATGACGTTAGAAATATCCGATGAAGGTGGTTATTGATACCAATATTGTTGTGTCTGCTGTTATCCGTGATCGGTTGCCCGAGCGCGTATTGCTGTGGTGTAGATGAATCAATCTAATTTTTGTTGGCGGATTGACGTTTTTTTGTAAGTATAATCAGCAAGCCAACGTAACTTGAACTGGAGTGCAAAATGAATTTCACCGTCGAACAGGAACAAGAATCGGATGGGCGTTGGTATAAACATTTCTATTCCGGTTATGGCATGGGCCAATGGCCGTCAATTAAAGCCAGGCGTCTGCTGGCTGTGCTGTCGTGTCTTGGCTGGAAAGTCAAGCGGATAATCTGATTTTGCATACAGATATACCCTGTCGGTGATAATAATTGAATATACCGTATAGGTTATATTGTGATTATGTACCTTTAAAGGTATATTGATGGCAATGCTAAATTACAGAGCGCAACATGAGCAATGATTCATACATGGAGAAGCAGGCGATCCGGACACCGATGCAGCTTGCAATGGTGCTCAGCGGATACAGAAAGACCATGAAGTTGACCCAGAAACAGGCAGGTGACAAGGTCGGTTTGTTTCCTAAAACCATATCGGCCCTGGAAAACAGTCCGGACGGTTCCAGTATAGCAAGCCTGTTCAAGTTGCTCTCAGCACTTGGTCTTGAACTGGTTCTGAAGCCCAAGGGTACAGAGCGCAGTGGCGGGGAGTGGTGATGGGTAGAAAACCGAAATCCGGTACGCTGAAGGTTCTGATGAATGGGGAGCTTGTGGGTCAATGGAATCTTACCACGATCGGTTCGCATGAATTCGTTTATGCTGCTTCATGGCTCTCCTCTCCTTTGTCGCGTCCTTTATCACTGTCGATGCCGCTACGGGAACAAAAGTACCGTGGTGATGTCGTCCATTCATTTTTCGATAATTTGCTGCCCGATAATGATGTGATTCGAAGAAGAATCAGGGATCGTTTTTCTACCGGTTCAATTGAGGCTTTTCACCTTCTTGCAGAAATAGGTCGAGACTGTGTGGGTGCAATTCAATTACTGCCCGACGGGGTCGATATGGTTGATGTCAGGACGATCACTGCCGAACTGCTCAGTGATGATGCTATCGAACGGCTGATAGCCCGAGAAGTAACGTCAGTTTTGATCACTCATTAAGATTTTGCTTGATACAGATTATCTGATGTGGTCATTTCAATTTGCTCTTTCTGTTGATATTGTATAACATGTATTAAGATCTATGATGGAAAAAGAGAAGGTCGATCAGATGATAGGCATCCGCATACCGAGGAGCATTGGGCAACGGCTTGAAAGCCTTGCTCTAAGAACTGGCCGCAGCAAGACATATTACATTCGCGAAGCTATCGTAGAGCATCTTGATGATCTTGAAGATGTTTATTTGGCTGAGCAGGTGCTGGAACGGGTAAGGCGAGGCGAGGAGTCGGCCTTTAGTTTAGAAGATGTGGAGATGCGCCTTGGCTTGGAAAATTGAAATTACGGGTGAGGCTGAAAAAGAGTTGTCCCGGATTGACAAGCCTGCCGCAAAGAGGATCATCAGGTATTTGCGGGAACGTGTTTCCGTTGAACCGCGCAGTTTGGGTAAGTCGTTGCGTGGAGATCTCTCCGGTCTCTGGAGGTACCGGGTCGGAGATTACCGGGTGATTTGTGAACTATACGATGAGAAGGTTTCCGTTCTTGTGATTCGTATCGGTCATCTGAAGGATGTATACCGATAGTTTATGAAGGTTATCAATGGTGGATACTTTTTGAGTGGTAGTGTGGCGCTGATTTGTCAGCCGATACCATTGAGGCGGGATGGGTGGTTGCCAGCTTGTTACCGTTGGGATAAAAATTTGCTGCAATTCGATTATGAGCCAATCCAAAACCAGACGACTCCATTTTCATCACGTTTACCAACTGCCTCAAAACATGATTGTCCATAGTCGTCCGTTAATTGCCCATCAGAGTGCCATTGTTTATCTGTTTCGGGTAGATGTGTTTTGATGGCCTTACATTGTTTGTTATACTTTGAAGAGTAGATATTTTACAAGGCAAGTAGTGTTGAGCAGTGTTTGGCATCCTCGCCTGTGAGCGGATATCAAATAGACGAGTAAGTCTTTATAAATTTTGTATTAGTGCACAGCGCCACTGAGATACAGATTGAAAGTACCCAGTGATTGATCATTCAGATATCGTAAGTTCTGTCCAGAAAAGTGCTGCAGAAAGGATCATCTATCTCCCGCATGCTGTCCGGCAAATGTCCCGACCAGACAGGATGATTTTGGTTGCGGAGGTCAGAAATGTGGTTAAACGAGGGGAGTTGGGCGAGGATTACCCTGAAGATTTGCGTGGACATAGTTGCCTCCTTCCGGGTTATAAGCTTGATGATACACCAATTCATGTAGTTTGCTCGCTGAAGGGGGATTATCTGGCTGTCATCACTGCGTATATTCCTAACCTTGAAGAGCGGGAGTACGATTACAAACGAAGGAGGAGACGATGAACTGCATGTATTGTAGTGCCAATATGGAACGGGGGATTGTACCCTTTCATACCGACAGAAAAGGCTATCACATCACTTTAGACAGAATTCCCGCTTGGGTATGCACCCAGTGCGGTGAAGTCTATTTTGATGAACCCGAAGTGGAAGCCATTCAAGAAGTCCTGTTCACCCTGGATCAGCGGACTGAAAAGATGGCGAAATCTGCTTGAGGACATAATGCGTACAATTTGTCCAAAATTGATACCGGCAGAAATATGAAAACAGTACCTGTCGCTGAAGTCCAGTCAAATCTCTCAGCCCTCCTGCGGGAAGTCGAATCCGGAAATGAAATCGGTATTTCTTTCGGTTCCATGCGACAGACGATCGCTGTCATTGTTCCAATCGCTGAGTACAAAAGAATCAAAGAGAGAAAACTCGGCAGTTTAGCCGGGAAAGTGAGCGTTGAGTTCCGGGACGATTGGAAAATGTCGGACGAGGAATTCTTGAACTCATGAAGATCTTGCTCGATACACACTATTTGATTTGGTCATTTACGAATCCCGAAAAGTTACCCCAATGGGCTGCGGATCTCCTGGTTTCAGACGAAAGTGAAGTTTTCTTCAGCCAGGCAAGTCTATGGGAAATTGCCATCAAGTTCAATGCCGGAAAGTTGGTTCTCAAGGGTCCACTTCAAAGCATGGGTTGAAAATAGTCGCCCGTAAATGAATCGGAACAATGAGCCAAAAATGCTCTCGGTTCGGAAGCCAAGAATGGCGATGGGTTTGTAAGGATGGTATTGTGAGGTGCTCGCGAAATTTTACATTTTATGATACTCTAAAAACAGCAATGGGGGGATGTATGAGTATAGCAGAGGCAATTATTAAAGATGTACAAGCATTGTCAGAATCGAAACAGGCTGAAGTTCTTGATTTTGTGCAATATCTTCGCTCAAAGGCAGAAAAACAGGAGATAAAATATTGGGCTGATTTTTCCTTATCCTCTGCGATGCGAGGGATGGAGGATGAAGAAGCTTCGTATTCGCTCAATGATATCAAGGAAACATTTTCATGATTACCGAAGCTCAGATTGTACTGTTTAGATTTCCCCAAACAGATCAAACAGTTGAGAGCTGTCCGTCCGATCATCGCCTAAAACTCAATCTGTCCAGCAATGGTAAGATGCTTAGCCTTGGCCTGTGCTCTTGCCTGACCATATAAGGTATCATCTATTCGTACTGCAAACTTATATGCCGAAGCACAAAACCATGCTGACAACGGCAAAAAAACAGTACCTGTGTCACTCTCAACAAAACCACCACGAAAAGGTGCGTCCCGCTTAAGCGCAATGTCAGGCAGCTTTGGGTGTAAATTGGGGTTTTCGTGGGGGCCGAGAGACAAGCTTTTTCTCAGGTTGGTTCTGACGTTTAAGAATATCATCAAAGATAGCATCGGGGTCATGGTTAAACTTCTTCGCGTATTCTTCTCGAAGCTCACGAGTTTCTTTTACTATTGGGTCTTGCCACATAAAATTAGCCCTCCATAAGTTCTTGTGGTGTACAAATTATTGGCGGTTCATAGCCAAATTCTCTACACAGAAATTCGATTTTAGGGCGCATAATAGCATTAGCGATGTGAGTGCAATTCCAGGTAAGCAGATATTCCATCCCATGCACTGCCGCAACTGCAATATGGTAAGCGTCGATTTCAGCTTTAACTGGCAACGAACCCTTATAAATTAATATCTTACCAAGTCTTCGAACGTCTTCTACTGTCGTAAGTTCTGGAATATCTTCAAGAACGGTCATACGACGGTTTGCAGCGTCAGGGTTACCGAAACTCGCTTCGGTCAAGACAAATTCAGAAACAATACAAATCGAAGAGAGCACGACGGGTTTCCCACCATTCAATAGTTGTGTTTTGATTTGCAGCTACACGAATGTCATTACTTGGTCTTGATGTTAAATAGCTGACAATTGAGGTTTCTATATAAACTGTTTGTTTCAAGAATGGCCCCTTCAAATCTGTTTAATGTTCCTCGTGATCAGGCGATAAAGCCTATACATGGTATAAAGCCCGATGCGGACTGTAGATTGGGATGAAGTTAAAGATTTTTCTACGTTTTTCTGCGGATTTTCCTTTTTCCGCTCCTGCTTGAATGCCTTCGAGTGACAACTTGATAATGGACTCACAACAAAAATAGCATAAATTACCGCAAGGAACGGTTAACTGCAATCATTATCACGAAACACTCAAGGTTGAACACTGAATTACCATGTCGCGCATAGCTTTTTTTTGGCATTTCGGTTTACATGTAGATGGATGATCATGAAAAGCCTCATTGTCACGCAATGCAATGGCAATTATGCAGGATTGTTCAGTCTGGATTCATTCCATTTCCAAGTTTTTCTTTTACTCGATTATTTTGATTTTATACATTTTTCACCGTCAAAATAATAGGATCTCAGTATTTTTTTTTAGCATCAAAAAGGTGAGAATAAGATGGTGATGCATTGCTTTTTTTTTGATTAAGTGGGTTGTTTGCTTTAGGGCACCTCTAAAATTTCAGAATTGTATCAAAACTGAATTTTTAAAGGTGCCCTTTAAATACTTAATTATAGGGAGATAGTATGAAATTTACCTCGCTACCATTTCTGTTAATCCTTGCTGGTATCGGCCCGGATTGAAGTCGATCTGCGTGAGCGATTCGTTGAGGCGGGTAATGCGCTCCTTGATGGTCTCCCGCTCACGGGCCAGTTGCGACTGAAAATTGGCAACCTCACGGATGGTGTTCTCGTTGAGCAGATCCTTGAACCGCCCCTCAAAGCGCGGCAGATCGTCGGCCTGAAGTTGCTCAAACATTGAACGATACTCCTTCCCGGCGGCTATGTTGACATCCACCTCGCGGGTCTCCAGTTTCCACTCCTCCTTGTATTCGGTCATTGCCCTGATGATCTTTTCGCCCAATCGGGAGAGCTTTCTGTCTTCGCCGTCTATCTTGACCTGCAGCCAGTCACGCATCTCCCGCTCGCGATTGTCGCACGATTCAACCGTCAGCGACTGATCGCCGAAAGCCTCCTGGCGCATGAGCTGGAGCATGGGGAAACGGGTGGCAACTTCCGCCCCCGCTTCAGCCAGCAGCGCCGCCGTCTGCTGCTGCAACTCCGTGATGACGCTGATTTTCTGCTCGATTTTTGACCGTTTATCCTTTCTGTCGTCAAGCTGTCGCTCCGTCTCATGCAGCTCCTGCTCCAGCACGGCAAGTTGCTCGGTCAGGGTTTGCAGGATATTGGAGGTGGCTTCAAGGTCGCGCTTTTCCGTCTCCAGCCGGGCGATGGCTACGGCCTGTTAAAGCGGAGCGGATAACCGTTGAGATCATGCAGGACGACTGGCTTGGCACCGCCTCAAAGTTTTTTTGCCGCTCCGATTTGAATCGCCAACCACTTTCTTGTGAGAGTGACTTTTTTATTGGCTTCGTTCTCTTGTAAATCAATAGTATTATTTGTACTTACAACAAAAGAGTTCTCTTCAGAAAAAATTCCTGTAATATCGGACTGCCATAGCCAAAAAAAGGAGCAGGGATGATGACCAAAACGATAGATATTCATACCGCCAACATAAGTATCGAAGATCTCTTGTCACTGATTCGTCAAGGGACTGAAGTCATGATGACAGAAGCAAGTGTCCCATTTGCTCGTATTTCTCCATGCTCTCCTCTTCGTCAAGAACGTATTGCAGGATTACATTCAGACACCATTTGGACAAGTGACGATTTTGATGAACCATTGCCTGACGAATTTTGGATAGGTCATCCATGAAAATCATTTTTGACACGCACGCATTTATATGGTGGGATAGCAACCTGACGAGACTTTCTGATCATGCGTTACGACTTTGCCAGGATCCGTCCCATACACTGATTCTGAGTGCCGCCAGTGTATGGGAAATGCAGATTAAACTGCAATTAGGCAAATTGAGACTCCAGTTGCCTTTATCTGAGATTATCGCCACACAACAAGAGACGAATCATCTCGAAATTTTGCCCGTCCATCTCCACCATATCATGGCATTAGAGATTTTGCCAATGTACCATAAAGACCATTTTGACCGGCTGTTAGCTGCCCAGGCAAATGTTGAAAGAGCCATATTATTGAGTTGTGATCAGGTATTTACTCATTACCCGGTGAATGTTGTTTGGTGATATTATTGCCTTGATGTGTTTCTGATCCGGGAGATCAGTTTCATTGCTATCAC
Source organism: Chlorobium sp. (assembly GCA_049317185.1). Lineage (GTDB taxonomy): Bacteria > Bacteroidota > Chlorobiia > Chlorobiales > Chlorobiaceae > Chlorobium. The sequence goes on from JBMOIS010000019.1 coordinate 17,506, forward strand.
GGTTGCACTGTAACCTTCTACAATAATTCGCGCATCAATGTAACTTGGACTGGAGTGCAAAATGAATTTCACCATCGAACAGGAACAAGAATCTGATGGGCGTTGGTTGGCGGAAGTCCCTGAATTACCGGGAGTTTTCGCTTACGGTGCAACATCGCTGGAAGCAATGTCCAAGGCGGAGGTTCTCGCATTTAGCGTTATTGCTGAACGGTTTGAGCATAGCGAACGCCGTCCCTTTGCTTGCAGACTGGAATTTGGCAGTCAACGGCAAGCAACCCTTTTCGATAAGAGGGGTTGATCAATGAGAATTGCAGGACTTTATCCCCAACCCGATTGGGTGCTCTCCGTCGTTGCAGACGATGGTCGTGTCGGCTCTTTTGATGTCACTCCTTACCTGGAATATGATGCGTTTGAAGAGCTTCGAGACCTTGGCAAATTTATGATGGTTATCAATGGTGGATACTTTATCGAATGGGAGTGTGGTGCTGATTTGTCAGCCGATACCATTGAGGCGGGATGGGTGGTTGCCAGCTTGTTACCGTTGGGATAAAAATTTGTCGTAATTCGCTTATGAGTCAATCCAAAACCAGACAACTCCATTTTCATTATGTATACCAACTTCACGATAGCCTTTGCCGATTCGAACAGAGTAAATCGGAAGGCTGTTGTGAATTCGCTTGAAGCGTAAACCGGAATGCCATGGTTCCCGCATAAATTGACGGTATACCTCCCTCGCTTGTTGTTGGACACTTTGCGGCAACTCGTCAAATAACTTGCGGAATTTTGAGGTGATGCGTGATTTCAAAGTTTATCGGGATCAAGTACTTCACACTTACCCGCACAAATCTCTTCATCAGCCTCTTCGGAAAGCATTGCCAAGGTATCCTGACTGGATGCAAAACTTTTATCCCAACGAAAATCATCATTAATTTCCTCAAGAATCAATGCCGCAATGGCATTTTGCTCATTATCGGACAATGTCTTGACTCGATTGACTGCTTGTTCAAGCAGTGTTGTCATAATGGTTTCTTCATTAGTTTAATCTCTCAGGGTTCAATTCCCCACCGCTTGCGGTGAAATAGGTTAAGCTTTTTCTAAAACCAGATACCCCGCTGCTTGCGGCGGGGAGTCTTCATTGCCCTGAATTCAACCTCGTCAAAACTGAGGTTATTTTGTCTAAAATGTACCGCTTTTTTAGAGAATCGTACAACATGCTTTTTGGGATGGCACTGTTTCCACCGGATGGATCACGAAAACTCTTGGTACTGTGAAAGCCACCGCTGCCACGGATATCAGGGAGCCTGTTGTATGGCCTGATTGTACCCAAGGGTCAAGGGCGTGGATGGCATTATGTCCTCAAAACATGATTGTCCATAATCGTCTGATAATTGTCCGTCAGGGTGCGATGAAGCCCGCATAAATTCTCGGATGTTGCTGTTTGTTTCGGGTTGATGAGTTTTTATGGCCTGAAATTGTTTGTTATCTTCAAAAGGCCAAAAGGTAAATGTGATACAAGGCGAGTATTGTTGGAGAGTCTTGGCAGACGCTCCCATGAACAGATACCACAGAGATGGGTATCTCGTTATAAATTTTGGCATTATTGCGCCCAGCTTCTGAGATGCAGCTTGAATGGTATCCTATGACCGATTATTCAGATATCTTAAGTTCTGTCCAGAAAAGTGCTGCAAAAAGGATCATCTATCTCCCGCATGCTGTCCGGCAAATGTCGCGACCAGACAGGATGATTTTGGTTGCGGAGGTCAGAAATGTGGTTGAACGAGGGGAGTTGGTCGAGGATTACCCTGAAGATGTGCGTGGACAGAGTTGCCTCCTTCTGGGTTATAAGCTTGATGATACACCAATTCATGTAGTTTGCTCACCGAAGGAGGATTATCTGGCTGTCATCACTGCGTATATTCCTAACCTTGAAGAGTGGGAGTACGATTACAAACGAAGGAGGAGACGATGAACTGCATGTATTGTAGCGGGAATATGGAACGGGGGATTGCACCCTTTCATACCGACAGGAAAGGCTATCACATCACGTTAGACAGAATTCCTGGATGAAGACTATGTCACTGCACCGCTGACTAAACGCAAATGTTTGACAAATTCCAGGCAGGACTTGTGATGCAGGGTCGAGCAAGGCATAGAACAAAGCGCAGCAACCGGATGGCAATTTGCAACACTGAGTGAGCAGCTTTTCTGATTAAGGACAACACTAATTCATAGCTTGTGATCAAGGAGACGATAATTACTTTAAAATAATTCTGTTAACGAGGCTTCATAATGGTTATTTTTATTGCAATTTAGCATAACATAGCCTGAACTGCTTCAAAACTTTCAAGGTGAATTTCAATCTCAATACTACATCAATAACGCTTTTTTGGGGCTAACCAATTCGTCTCGTGCTTGCGGATCGGGAAGCGCTGGAACGTGGTGAATTAACGTCATGCACAGGAGTTTTATATGAAAATCAGATCTCTTCATTTTCATGAAGTTGGCCCTTTGGGAGATCGTACCATTGATTTTGCCAATGAGTGGGACGGGACAATAGAAAATCTTGTTCTTTTTACCGGCCCCAATGGATGTGGCAAGTCCTCAATCCTGAGAGTGTGCGCCATGCTTTGGGAGGCGCTGGGCATCTGGCTTGATACAAGAAAAGCATTGCCTCAAACAAAAAATCCACGAGAGTGGCTTCAGAAATGGGGCGGCGTTGCCATGATTTTGTCTGATACGCCGATGATGGCAAATGAGGTTGGAATTATTTTTGGCGAGGCTCTCTGGTGCGAAAAGCTGAAAGAGCAGCTTCCCGGGATTCAATGGATCGGGGAGAGCGTTGAACGGACAGGGAAGCCGGGAAAGCCGAAAAGGACTCTCTCCATTCCGACTGAGGATTGGCTGAATACCTGGAGTGATGCGCGAAAGAAGATGATCCTGACATTCGACAAAGTGGATATTCCAAACATGGTTTTTCTTGATGCCGAAGAACGAAGATGGGTAACACCTGAAAAAAATATTGGGGAGCATGTGCCGGAAACATCCCGTTTGCGCTGGTTGGTCAGATATCAGGCAACAAAGGATTGGCAAGGGCAACTTGAGGCATCGCTGATAAACCTGAAAACAGTGAAACTACAGAAATATCACGAAGTTGTCAGAAGTTTGAATACGTTCCTTTCGGGCAAGGAAATTGATCCTGATATTAAGCCGGGTGAAAACAGGATACGGATCAAGCTGACCGGACAAAGAGGGAAGAGCCACTCGATCGATGAATTAAGCGCAGGCGAGCATCAGGTGCTGATCATGATTTTTCTCCTGAGCCGCTGGCTTGAAGATGGTGGAATCGTTCTTATTGATGAACCCGACCTGTATCTCCACCCTTCGTTAATCTCCGGTTTGCTGGCTAGCCTGGAGACGTTGGTTTTCACCAAAAAGGGGCAGCTCTTGATTACCTCCCATATCCCGGATGTCTGGAAACGCTATGAGTCAAAGGGTAAACGGGTTGAACTGGGGGTGTTGCCATGAGCAAAATTGCCGCAACGATCCAGCGGATCAAGGAGGAACGTGTCGGTCAGACAGGAAAACGGCTTCTGCTGGTTGAAGGGAGCGACGATGTCACGGCCTTCAGCATATTCCTTGAGAAAAAGAGAGGCAATCAACAATGGGAACAGCAATGGCTGCTGCATCCGGCAGGTAACAAGAAGATTTTGCTTGAAATGCTGGCCGCTGAACCTGGCTGGACAGGTCTTGTCGATCGTGATGAGTGGAGCGATGATGCCATCGCACTGAAACAGCAGGAGTTGCCCAACCTGGTAATTCTCCCACGGTTTTGCCTCGAAAGCTATCTGATAGATCCCGATGAACTTTGGGAAGCTTTTCCACAAGTGCAGAAAGATAAAATTTCTGGTGGAGTGGAGAGGCTCAGAGCGGCCATATTGCACGAAAAAGCAAAGTGGCTACGCCATGGAGTGCTCTGGTCGGTCATTAATCCGCTCTGGAGTGGGTTGAGGGCTTTAGGTTTCAAGGAGGCCTTGCTGGATGTGGATAAGGCGCAGGACGACACTGTTATTCAGACAATTCTGAATGAATGGCATCAATTCCTGGAGCCCCAGCAGATATTTGAAGCGTTTCAGACCCTTCATGCCACAGTCAACACCAAAGAGGTTTCAGAACAGCTTCATCGCTGGATTCATGGAAAATTATTCTATCAATCTGTGGTTCATCCTGCCCTTGATCGACTGCTTGGTCAAAAAGCAGCAGATGAACGTCGTCTGAAAATTTTCCGTACACGTACTCTGCCCGATGATTTGGCACCACTCTGGGTAATGCTTGGTTTATAACAGCACTTGAAACAGTTGGAGATAATTGAGCATGAACACCCTTGAACGAGCCCTTATCGAGAAAGCTGGCAGGGAAGCTGGCTGGGAAAGTGTTATCGAGAGTCATGACCTTGCTCTCATAGTAGCCTCTGCCCGCCATCAGGCCCAGGCAACTCTTTCATCGGACAATACTGAGGGGACTTTGTCTCTTCAACTCTCCTCTCCACTCATTCACAAAGAGTTGCTCCGCTCTATCACTGGTATTGTTTGTGAACAGAACAAAATCATTGTGCCCTCGATTGAGCTGTTTGCACGCCTGTTGCGTCGGGCTGCCGAACTTGAACAGTCTCTTCCCGATCAGGCAGCCCGAACCTACGCAGTCAGGCTCAAGGAAGAGCTGAAAAAAGTCCTGCCGGGCAGTACCGAAGTAGAGCGCTTGGTCAGGCAGCGCGTCGGTCAGGATACCTTTCGCGAGGCACTCCTCGATTACTGGGCAGGTTCCTGTGCTGTTACCGGCATAGACCTGCCGGAAATCCTTCGGGCAAGCCACGCAAAGCCTTGGGCGTATTGTGACAACGATGAAGAACGGCTCGATGTTTTCAACGGTTTTTTGCTCTCTGCCAATCTCGATGCCCTTTTCGACCGTGGTTTGATCTCATTTGATACCGCCGGTCGGCTGTTCTGTTCCCCAAAGCTCGCACCGCAACAGATTTCCAGCCTGCATTTGCATGACGGTCTTGCACTTCGCTGGCTGGCACCGGAGCATGAACACTATCTCGACTGGCATCGCAGCAAGGTGTATCAGTCCGCGAAGAATGTTTGATGAAGCTGAACGCTGAGAGGAAAGAGGCTATTCACTATCGGTTGCCTATGCAATTTTTGGATGGGTCTATACTCAAGGCAACGAGGTTTTTGTCTGAAACGGGGGAGCAGTGTTGTCTGTTTCGGGCAGATGTGTTTTGATGGCCTTGGATTGTTTGTTATAATACAGTGACATGAATTTTTGATAAGTCAAGCACAATTAGAGTGTCTTGGAATCCGCTCCCCCGAATGTCCCATAAATAGACGCGCACCTTCAGTATGAATTTTGGCATTAGTATGTTGTTCTCAGGAATGTCTGCGAAGCTAACAATTTTAATGGGTTTTCATGACAAAAGATCACTTACCATTCATTGCTATTATTGGGGGATTTTGGGACCTGAAAAATAATGATCCAGCCATGTTCGACGATGCAAAGATGATGGCTATTGAAATTGGATCGGCGCTTGCGAAGGCAAAAATGGGTCTTGTTGTTTATTTTTCAGACGATGCTTCTCTTGAACCCCATGTTGTTTTAGGATATGCAGGAGCTCTTCCTATCGGTTCTGGTGTTGGCTCAATTCGAGTACGTTTTGCTGAATCACAGAAAGGCACGGTCAGATTTAATGAACAGGCGACCCGTGCAGATCTTTTTGAGGGAAATCTTTTCCCTGGCAATGATTGGGAGGCTCCGTTCTACAGGTCTCTCTTAAACGCGAATGAAGTCGATGGAGTATTGTTGATAGGAGGCGCGAGGTCGACCCTTATCGCGGGGCAAATAGCCTTGGCACATAAATTACCAGTTCTTGCAATTGACCAATTTGGTGGATCTGCCGGGATTATTCGGACAGAACTTGCTACTGGCTCCAAAGATTACCCATCATCAACAACACATAACACAGAACAGTTGATTGAATGGCTAAAGAAAGAGTGTGGTACGCGAGCAAAGCAGCAAGAGCAAACTCGCAAATTAGAGGTGAAATACAGTAAAATATTTTCTCAAGTCCACAAAAGTTTGTGGGCTGGAAGTGCGTTTGTCTCACTTTTAATAACAGTCTTTTTTGGAATGTCACAAACACCTACTCCCGAATTTTACCCGTTTCTAATGTTTGCAGGATTGATATCTGCGGGCGCTACAGGTGCGCTAATCCGGACAGTTATATGGGGAGCAGAACAAACCGCACCGATAACATCGCTTATCCTTGGAGGTGTAGCGGGGTTTGTCGTCGGTCTAGCCTACCTCGTTCCACAGTGGGTAGGTGCACCTGGTGTTTTGGTCCCATCTGCAACGGTAGTCAAAAGCACTGACAAAATTCAGTTTGTGTCTGCCGTATTGGTTGCTATCTCTGCTGGTGTTGGTTTTGACACAGTCTTCACTAGATTGAAAAAAGATGCGGAAAATCTCAGTGTTAGCACTCACTCTACGATTCAGAAATAGTTTTTTGTTCAATTAGTACTTGGTAAGGATTAAATATGAAGGTTTTTTTAAGCTCAACATTCGAAGATCTTGAGGACGAGCGTACGTGGGCGATGAGAGCACTCGATCACCTTGGTATTGAGGTTGTTTCTATGGAGAAGAGTGCTGCTGCTTCGCGTACTCCATTACAGGACTCATTGGATAAGGTGAATGACTGCGATTGTTTCGTCGGAATATATGCACATCGCTATGGGACAATTCCCGAAGAAAGCGAAAAATCAATTACTGAACAGGAATATGATAGAGCACAAAAAATGAAGTTGAAAACCTTTTGCTTTTTTTAAAACACCTCTCCTGACATAAAAGTTGATCAAGACGAAAAAAAATTCAAAAAACTAGAGAAATTTAAGAAGGCCATTATAGGCGACAAAAGCTGATCAAATGCGCAATTGGGGAGGCGGAATATAGCAAATTCAGTAATATCCTCCCGATTAGATAAAAACCTCACGAAGTGAGTATTCCGGGACAATATATACACCTGCGTTCATACCCTCCCCAAAGCCCCCAGCGCCTCAACCAGCCACTCAAACCCAATCCTCTCCTGCTCCAGCCTTATGTGACTGCCCAGCTCATCGCGCAGCAACTGATCGTAAAAGCCGATCTCTTCACCGGTCAAGCGGGTGAGTGCATCGGTTTTGGGAGATGATTTATGTCCGGATTATGTCCGGATAGGTAAATTCCGCAACCACCAATAATGGTTCTATTACCTTGTAAGTGTCATTTTTTGCATACTGTTAGTCGTATTGATGCACGTTGCGACCAGCAAATAATCTGCTCCGGAATATGTCCGGATAATGGCCGGATCAGATTTTCACCCTGGTTCGACGATAGGAAGTTGCAGGGCCAGCTCCGATTGTATCGAGTAATCCGGCATCCACTAAATTTCGAAGATCCCGACGGGCTTGTCGGTCACTGATGCCGCGACCTGCTCGTTCAACGTACTCATCCAGGCGGATTGATTCATTCTTGTCCAGCCCATCAAGCAGTGCTCGTTGCCGTTCGTTGAGCTTTACCGAAATTTGTTTTTGCCCGGCCCCGAAAAATGTCAGATGGACTCCAGATGATTTGCTCTGCCACACTGGAGGGTGCATCTTCATCTCGCGGCATTCCTGGACAATCTTGAACGTACCGCGTCCGACCCGCTCCATCAACTCGTGCAGATAGAAGACATGGCTGATATCCGGGTTGACAAGAATGGACTCATGCGTAGCCGACCTGAGTTTTTCCGGAGTAAGCCCCATTGAAAGATGTCCTGAATTCCAGATTTCAATACGTTCGGGGTAAATACTTACCGAAACTCCACCGGAGAATGCAGCATAGTCGCGATGGACCAAAGCGTTTACCAGCCCCTCGCGCAATGAGTTGAATGGATAGTGTGGTCGAGATTCTCGTGCCAGTTGTCCCGGCTTGAATTCAGCAGCAATCGCGACATGCCGTTTGAGAAAGGTCATCGCTTCTTCCAGGAGATAGAATGCTGGCCCCTCGTATACCTGTTCATCAATGAAATTATCTCCGCGATCCGTTTCATAGCGAACCGCTCGCAGTCGTGTCTGCGGATGGCGCAGCGCAACATGCTTGCCAAACAACACATCTGCAGCATTGGTCAATTGACCGAACCGGGCCAAGGCCAGGTCTGCAATTACGGTATCAGGGTTGTGAGCCTCTTCAAACCGATACCCTCGGCGATCCTGTGCTCTTCGTACAGTTTCATCCAGCAGCTTACGATCGAGAGCGTTAATGGCAAGGCCGACAGCAGCGCGACGTTCCCAGCGCTCGGTTTCGCGGGATTGCCGAACCACCATATCGCGCATTGTCGCAGCGTCGGCCGCCCGGATATTTGTTCCCTTCTTGATGTAAATCGCCCCGTCGAAAACATAGGGGTGGTCAGACCCTTCCGGTACATCTACAGAAATGACATTGCCTCCCTGAACATCATCCAGGGTAACCGTGAACAATACCTGAGGGGTGACGTGTCTGTGCAGGAAGAAGCGGAGTGCCTCAGCATCTTCTTCACACAGAGTGCCGAGCACATGCCCGCAATCGTCGACACCGATCAGAACGCTACCACCTTTAGTGTTGAGCAGCGCACACACGGCACGGCCAATCAACTCTTCTGCCTGGGATGATGCAATAAACTCAATGCGATCGGATTTGCCTTTTCCCATGAGTTCCTCGGTCAGATTTCTAACATTCATTTACTGTCCCTCCTTTCTACTTCTCGGTGGATTGCATCGGGATTGCTAAAATGATTTTGTATGAAATCCTCCACATCTCTGTATCGGCCAAATTGTGCGGTAGCAAAAAGCTTTGCATCATCATTCGAAGAGAATTTTTGTACCCAGTTGCCGGTACGATCCTGATAAGTTTTGAGATCGCGTCGAATCGCTGCATCATACATGTCGATCACCCGGAAATCGTCAATAATTGTCTGCTCCCGCTGCTTGAGTTTTTTCTTTTCCTCTTTGGTGTCTAATCCGAGTTTAGCGAACATCTCCTCGCGTTCCCTGGCATTTTTGCAACCAAGCTTCATGAACAACGACCGGGCGAAGGGAATGTGATGATGCGCCAGAATCCAGCGTGGTTTGCCCAGTTCGATAGCTTTCAGCAATTCCTGATGCGTAAATCCAAGCCCGTCTGGCAACACGCCGCTGCCATATTGGGGCGTAACGATACAGAGAAAGAGATCACAACGCTCGACTGCGGCCAAACAACTATCCAGCGCAGTCTGATGAGGATACACTGTTATCGTGCCTTTATGTGAACACCATACTTCATATCCAAATCCACTGAGCATTGCATAAATCTGCTCAAGCAACTCCTCGATTCCGTACACGGTCGAGGAGACCATGATGGAGAGACGGCTTTCTGATTTATTCTCTTTTTTCATTATCAGCTTTAAACATTTTCAATCATTATGGTCGGTCCACTCTCTCATTGTCCAATCGATAATGTATTTTTGCTTGCTTTCCGAAAGCGTCCACTGGTTATGATTTCATGAATTGTGGAGATTACAAATATCCTTTTTTCTGCAAGATTATCAAACACTCCCCAAAGCTCCCAGCGCCCCAACCAGCCACTCAAACCCGATCCTCTCCTGCTCCAGCCGTAGGTGACTACCCAATTGATCCCGCAGCAACTGATCATAAAGCGCACTCTCTTCAGCGGTCAGTCGGATGAGCGCACCAGTTTCAGGAGATGGTTCAACGCCCCAAAGCGCTTGATGCTCCATCAGCGTCTCCCGATCCATCAGAAGGGAGGCCGCGTGAGGAAAGAACCCGCGCAACTGGTTGAGAATGGCGAAGCCGTGGGTGTCGATGTCGCCCCAGTAGTGGATAACGCGGTCACGCAGCCACTCGACTGATGCCAAGTTCTCGAACCCATACCCGGCTCCGAAAATCACCATCGCCTCGGGAACATCGGGGAAGGCGAGAAAGTTGATTTCGTTTTCGGTAATGAAGACCCTGGTAACAGGCAGCTCCAAGCGGGCAAAGGTTGCCTGTGTCACCGTGATATCCTGATCGCTCTCCGTCGAGAACAGTGCCAGTCCCGGGTCGAGGATTCGGAAGCGCACCCGCAGGGGTTTGTCCTGAAAGCCGTAGCGGCGGCAGAACCCTCCGGCTCCTGTGGCTGTTGCGTCAATCTCTTCCGGTGGCAGGACAAGGTCGAACAGCTCTCCAAGTACGCCCCGGTGCCCTTCGATGAATTTGCTGTGTACGCCGGGCAGGTCGATCTGGCGAAGGTAGATGGCTGGTTGAGGATGTGTGAGTCGCCAGGCGACAATGGAGAGGATGCGGGGCCACTCTTCGGCCAGTTCGAGGGCACGCAGGGGGCGTTTTTCGAGCCAGGGGAGGAGCGCGGGTTGCCAGTCGCGGGTGAGCTTGAGCATGGCGGCAAACTGCCGGGCTTCTTGCCGCTTGCCAATCAGGCCGAGGGCATCGTCCAGCGTGTCAATCCAGATTTCTGCCGGAAGTTCATTGGCTCCCAGAATGCGGTGGTTGACGCTGCGCCACACAATCCGGAACTGTTTCGCCGCACCGGAGAGCCGGGCAATCCAGTCGCGCACTTCGGTAAAAGAGTTGCTTAACTCTCTGGAGTCGGGCCCTTTCAGTGTCAGGCGACGGGGAAAAACCGATTCGCCGCCAATAAGGGAGGAGAGGATGAGACCCCGATCCCAGAGTTTCTGCACCTGGCTCTTCAATTCGGCGGGGGTTGTCCAGCTCATTCCACTACCTTCTCTTTTTCGGCGCGATACTCTTCAATGGTGAGGTTGCGCAACACCGAGCATCGCCCTTCAGCGTTATGCACAAAGCCGACACTGGAGACGAAGGGCTCGATGATGTGGATTTTCTGCAGCGGCGTCACAATCAGCAGTTGCAGGTTGAGCTGGGCGAAGAGTTGGAGGCCGTACTGGGCCGATTCATCGGAGCCGCGTCCGAAAGCCTCATCAATAACCACAAATCGGAAGGAGCGTGAGCGCACGGCGCCCCATTCCAAACCGAACTGGTAGGCAAGGCTGGCGGCGAGCACCGTGTAGGCGAGCTTCTCCTTCTGCCCTCCTGATTTGCCCCCCGAATCGGCGTAGTGTTCGTGTTCGGTGTTGTCTTCGCGCCACCGTTCGCTGGCGGCAAAGACGAACCAGTTGCGCACGTCGGTCACTTTGGCTGTCCAGCGCCGGTCGAGGTCGGCATAAGCTTCACGGCCCTGGAAGCGGTCGATGATGCGCCGCACCTGGAGGAATTTGGCTTCCGAATATTGCGCGTCATCCGATCCGGTCAGCGAGCCTTCGGTGCAGGCACGCAGCTCCGACTGAAAGTCACGGATGTCGGCATCGAGGTTCATCTGTGCTTCGAGGGTGATGTATCGGCCCGGATTGAAGTCGATCTGCGTGAGCGATTCGTTGAGGCGGGTAATGCGCTCCTTGATGGTCTCCCGCTCACGGGCCAGTTGCGACTGAAAATTGGCAACCTCACGGATGGTGTTCTCGTTGAGCAGATCCTTGAACCGCCCCTCAAAGCGCGGCAGATCGTCGGCCTGAAGTTGCTCAAACATTGAACGATACTCCTTCCCGGCGGCTATGTTGACATCCACCTCGCGGGTCTCCAGTTTCCACTCCTCCTTGTATTCGGTCATTGCCCTGATGATCTTTTCGCCCAATCGGGAGAGCTTTCTGTCTTCGCCGTCTATCTTGACCTGCAGCCAGTCACGCATCTCCCGCTCGCGATTGTCGCACGATTCAACCGTCAGCGACTGATCGCCGAAAGCCTCCTGGCGCATGAGCTGGAGCATGGGGAAACGGGTGGCAACTTCCGCCCCCGCTTCAGCCAGCAGCGCCGCCGTCTGCTGCTGCAACTCCGTGATGACGCTGATTTTCTGCTCGATTTTTGACCGTTTATCCTTTCTGTCGTCAAGCTGTCGCTCCGTCTCATGCAGCTCCTGCTCCAGCACGGCAAGTTGCTCGGTCAGGGTTTGCAGGATATTGGAGGTGGCTTCAAGGTCGCGCTTTTCCGTCTCCAGCCGGGCGATGGCAACGGCGAGAGGCTGCCAGTCGAGATCGCTGAAATCGGGATACTCGTCAAGCTTGGAGAGGATGGTGAGCCGATCCTTGAGCGTTTTCTGCTCCTGCTGCAAGGTGCTGATGCGGCCTGCAAGTTTGGCAAGCTCGGTTTGCTGCTCTTTGGCCTTCTCTTCAAGGACGGCAATTTTGGCGGCATTGCTCCACCCCAGCACGTAGCGGGTGCGGTCGTCGAGGCTGTGGCGGTCATCCTTTTCGTGCCGTTCACCCGGCGACTTGATCTGTCCGGCCTGGGTGATGGCTTTTTTCTCCCTCCGAAACTCCTCCTGTGTTGTGCAGCAGACCAGATCGAAACGATGTGCCACCTCCCGTTCAAGCCAGTCAAAATAGGGGGAATCGCCTTTTATGGCGAGCTTGCGGCTGAGTGAGGCCGGATGATTGGGCAACTGTTCGCTGCGAGAGTGCGGGCGCACCCGAAAATAGACCAGCCGCCCTTTCAGATTGGTGCGCTCCACCCACTCCGCCACCTTCGGGTAATGAAGGTCGGGCACCAGCAGCGAGAGACCGAAGTTGCGGAGCACCCGCTCAATGGCTCCTTCCCAAAGCTGCTCTCCCTCCTGAACCTGAAGCAACTCGCCGGCAAAGGGCATCTCAACCTCCGCGAGATTCAGCGCCTTGCAGAGCGAACGGCGCATGGCAATCTGCTTTTCGTCGATATTGCTCATGCGGGCTTTCAGGCTCTTGATCTCGGCGGTCAGTTGCTCGTGCTCCTGACGCCCCTGGGTAAAGAGAACTCCCGCCTCATTGAGATTGTTTTGAACCCTCACTTCAGCCTCAGCCGTCGCCTCGTGCATGGCTGCATGTCCGGCACGCTGCTGATAAAACTCCTCGGCGCTCGTTGCAGGATGCTCCCCAAGCTGGGCAGCAAGTTTTCCATATCGGGTTGCCTTCTGGTTGCGCCGTTCAAGCTCTTGCTGATGCTGCCGAATCTCTGCGGCGATACTTTCGATTCGGTCGCCCCCGTTTTCAGCGATGGTTCGGCGCAGCTCACGGTCACGATCACGCTGTATGCGCCGCTCCCCGTCCAGACGTTCGATGGCGATCTGGTGACGGCTCAGCTCCTCATTCAGGGATGTGTGACGTTTTTCGAGCAATTCGAGTTTGAGGGAGGCGAACCAAGGGCGAAGGCAGTCGCGAGAGGCGCGCAGCTCTTCCGACCGTTGCGCCATTATCTGGTGATTGTCGCAATCCGCCACTAAAGGGCCAAGCATCTCTATCTGCCGCTTCGCCTTGAGGACAGCTTCGTGCGCCCGGTTGAGATCTTCAAAATGCTGGATAAGGGCGGCAATGCGAGGCTCAACCGTGAAGGGCTCAAGCATGTGGAGGCGCACAAAATCGGTCAGATTGCCCACCGACTTGAGCGAGACGGTTTGATGAAACAGCTCCAGCGCCTGCTCGTTCTCAATGCCGAAACGTCGCCGGAACCAAGCACCGTATTCAGGAAAGCTATCGCACAGCTTAACTCCAGCCTCACGAAGGCGTTTGCGCAGGGTTAAAATGTCGGTGCCGAACGATGAAAAATCGGTGGCGATGGAGAGGTCGCCCTCATAAGCGGCATAGAGGCGGGCGGGCTGTGGGGCCTCCTTCATCCAGAACACTTGTGCAAGAGTGACGGTCTTGCCGTACCCTTCGTTATGAAAGACGCCAAGGATGACCGAATAACTGTTTGATTCGCGCAGTGCGACCGGTTTGGCTCCGCCCCCGAGATTCTCCTGCCGCTCCGACTTGAAGTAGCCCAGCACGTAGGAGCGCAGGGTGCGTTCGCGATTATCGGCACCCGCCGCCTTGTTGTAGGCAATGCGCTGGCTTGGCACCAGCAGGGTGGTCACGGCATCGACCAGTGTCGATTTTCCGGAGCCAATATCTCCCGTGAGGAGGCCGTTCTTTCCGCCCAGCTTGAGCGTCCAGACCCTTCCATCGAAGGTGCCCCAGTTGAATATCTCAAGCCGTTGCAGACGGAAACCAGCCAGCCGGTCATCGGCAACAAATTCCATTTCAAGCGCCTCACTCATCATCTTTCTCCATCAGTTTTACCGGTCGCTGCATGGTAGTCGTCAAGTTGGTTATCACCATAGGCCAGCCATTGGTAGTGCATGAGCATATTTTTCGGGAAAAGAAAAGAGGATCATTCAATTGGAAATGCAAATTTATCTTACTTTTTGAGTTTAAAAAGAGTCTTCCGTGAAAGTTGTGAAGAAAGGATCCTAATTTGTTTTGCTGGTTCTAATTGGGTTCTGGTAGAGACAGATCTTCTGAAGGGCTTTTTCCCAACAGATTTCTATGAAATGCTGCGGAGTGTGCTGTGTTGAGGGGGAGCCAGTCGCTCCATTATCGACTGCTAAGGCCTTTCAGATCAGGGAGTTGCCGGAAGAGTTGTTATTGATGTTTCATGCGAAAGGGTTGCGCTATCTCCGACTTCACGGAAATCTATCAAGGGGTTCAGTACACGAGAACAGATGAGAAAAGAAAGTGTGTGTTTACCTGACTACGTGATGGTATCACCTTCAGCGCCATTGAGATTGTCTTTCGGGAATGGAGTGTCGGGTTCAGACAGGCCGATATCCAGCAGATTTTTTCCGATAAGGGTAAGAAAAAAGTTTGGTTTGGATTATCTTGTTTCTCAGCACTCCGCTCCGCACATCAGATTCTGGGGGGGACAGTGTTTTCAACTGCCGACACAGAATCTTGAGAAGCGGATTTATCAGGAGAAGCAGGAAAATCGTCTTCAAGAGCTTGTTGAGAAGCAGTAAAAGAGGGCGAAGTGGATCGTGAAAACCAGAGTGATCGGTCAGCCGATGACGATTTGTTTGGCTCAGTTGAACGGGTTCAGTAAAAAGCTTTCTCAAAGAGCGGTTTTTTCAGGTGCTTCAGTATGAATGTCAATATGTCAATTCGGTATTAGTAGTCATGTTATATCATGTGGCAGGTCAGGCTTTGATAGCCATAAGCCAAAGATAATGGGCATCTTTATCCGTCAGGATGAGCATGATGATCCTGCATTCAGCGCGTCTGAAAAACAAAAAAGATGGAAATAAGGATTACAAATAATGCGTTGCGCCGTAAAAGAAGTGAGAAAAGGGTTGTCTATGCTAAATTTATTATTAATCGGAAGACCGATATTACTTATTTATCTAAAGTCAAGTTTTTATTGACTTTTATCTATAAACAATAGAGCAGATAATTGATATTCATACTACTATTAAATATAGACTTACTAATATGGGTTGCTTAGAGGAAATTTTAAAAGAGTGGAGTAATATTCCTGGTAAGGACGATAAACAATTTCTTATCAAGGAGTGGATGAGAATTCATAGAGAAACAACAAATAAAAAAGAGTTTATCGATAATTTGCTTCAGGACAGAGAATTAAGTCGTGATCATTTAGAGACGCTGGCATGTGTTCTGTTGGAAATAAATAACTTACCAATTGAAGATCAGAAGACGAAATTTGACAAGTGGGCTAATGATACAAGGTTAAAAGGGCGGAATTGTGATGCTTATACACATGAATATTTATATCATGTTACTACAGATGTTCGTCTGAAAGAGGCAATCATATCTCATGGAAATAGTATTTCCGATAATGATTTTCGTGATGCTATTCTATTAACAGAAAAAATAAAAAAATTATCACATTATACGAAACTGCGAGAGGAAAGAGCTATTTGGGTGACTTGGAAAACTGAAGAGTGTCCTTGTCCCTCTGTAATTGATATATTTGATGAAATTGTGAGGGATAGAACTATTGAAGAAGAAAATAATTTTCAAAAACTCATACCGGCTTTTAGGGAAGCAATTGCCAATGCAATATCTTTAGATACAGCTAGTTATGAAAAAAGCTATATAATTATTTTATGCTATAAACTTCCTCCAAATCTTAATGTAAAAGTGCCTACTGTAGCTGATGCTCGTTGGAATAATTGTCTATTTAAACCGAAAAATTTTTCTGATAATTGTGGTAAAAGTCGAGCTCGTGTGCCATGCAATGAAGGTGTGCATAAAAATGTTGATTTGTCTGCACTAAAAGGCATTGCTATCCTTCGTCCTGTAACATTTCGTAATAATTAAATTTAGCTCGATTTTATTTTAGATATTCTAAGTATATAGTGAAATTATGAAACAGGTAATATTGTATAAAAACGACTTAATTACATCGTTTCAAAGTTTAAGCACAGATGAGTGTAAAGATCTGATTACCAGAAGATTACGTGGTATTGATGATAAATTGCCCCCACCTGAAATTCGCATAGATGAAGATTATGAAGATATTTTTATAAGGATTATTCCGCAAATCGAACATCCTGAAAATATATTTAACGCATTAATTAACCTTTATGAAAGTACAATAAATGAATTTTATGAAACAAAAAATATTGATAGCATTTTTATTGCCATTATTACAATGGTGCGTATTTTATTAGTCGGGGATTATAAAAGTAAATTTTATCGTAATGAATACGTGATGGTTAAAAAAAATGAACTATCAATAAAAGCATGCGAGTTAACTGAAGAGTTGCAAAAAAAGCTTCAATTATACACAGATGAGGCATCACAACATTTACTGAACGAAGCATTGGCCCTTTTAGAAGCTTCACATTTTATTAGCCAAGATGTTTATATTGATATTCCAAGCATACTATATAGTAGTTTAAGTGGAGAAAATTGATGAAGACAATTGTATTTCATTCGTATAAGGGTGGAGTAGGTAGGACTTTGGCCTTAGCTAATTTTGCCGTAGTATTGAATCTCATAGGTAAAAACGTATTGATACTTGATTGGGACTTTGATGCCCCTGGTGTTCCAATAAAGTATGACGTAGAGGATAAGGTAAAAAAAGGTTACATCGATTATCTTTTTTCAATCAGAAAGCAATATGATACAGATATCCAGTATTCTGATTTGGTGTATCGAAAAAAATATTTAAACAGTTGTATTATTAATTATGAAGGAACAAATATTTATCTTCTTCCTGCCGGAGATAGATCAAATAAAAATTATTGGTTAAATTTATCTTCGTTGCATTGTCAACGTTTTTTTATTTATTCCAATTCAGAAGAAAAAGAGAAAAATGAGATTTTCTTTAAAGAAGATATAGAAATACTTAAAAATTGTGTTGACAATAAAGAGATTGATTACTTGCTGATTGATTGTAAGACAGCCAATGCAAATGCAGCTATACCACTTATGTTATTGGGTGACAAGGTGGTTGAATTATTTAATTGTAATAATGAGGGGGTTTTTGGTGAACTCCTTATTCGCTCTGCCATTAGGAATTTAAATAATAAATATAGCAGAGATGTTAAATTAATATCTGTTATGACAAGAGTTCCATCAGAATTTACTCAGCCACAGGCTCGAAGAGAATATAACAAGATTGCGAGTAATCTTTTACATCATGAATTTCTTGATCTTAAAGAGAATGATATTGCTGAAATACTTTTCATTATTCATGAGTGCCGAGTGTTGGAAATTGCTGAATCACTGATATTTGATAAAGCGAATAAAAATATTCTTTTATCTAAAGACTATATTGATTTATCTAAAGAGGTATTAAAAGACGATCCTATATTTAGAGAAAAAATTTCTTTATTAGACAGTGCTGTCTTTAAAAGAGCAGTAGGACTAGCGGAAGAAGTAGAATTGATCGAACGTTACTTCTTGTTGGAAATACATAAGGGTATATTATATAATAGTGATAATGAGCGAAATGTGGCCATTCGGTGTGATACTCTTAAAGATATGCTTAATGGATTAGGTAAAGATATGCAAGTTCATTTGCGAAATGCAGGTATGGATGATCAAACAATTAATTCAAATATTGCAAAATCATTTGAGGATGCGGGATATCGGGCAGGAGAGGGATTTGGTATAGAATCTATAACTCCTGGGAAAGTATGGGATATAATACCTCAGAAATCATCAGATCGCTTAACTGATTGGCTTCAGTTTGATAGTGCTGCTGGTTTTGGGAATTGGACTCATCAACTTGATGAAGTTGGTAAAACTTGTATTATTACTCTTAACAACCATTTTTTATCAGAGACTGATTATGGTGCATTTTTTCTTTTTGGTTACATTAGAGGGGTTCTCTCATACTTGATTCCTGGAAAAGATGATCCGGTTAAAGTTTTATTTAAATCATTTGAAAATAATAAAGTTACGCTAGTTTATGACTGAATTTGAAAATAAAAACAGGTCGAAAAAAATCTGCTTAATATACACGGGTGGAACAATTGGTATGACCAGGGATGATAATGGAGTTTTACGACCTCCTGATAATCCTGATGATTTCATAACTATTGCGCCAGAAATAAATGAAATTGCTAAAGTTGATTTTGTTTCCTTGATGAATAAAGACAGCACTAATATTGTTCCGAATGATTGGACAATTATGGCGAAGGCTGTGTACGAGAGGCGCAATAAAGGATATGCTGGTTTTGTTATTGCTCACGGAACAGATACCATGCATTTCTCTTCCTCAGCATTGGCATTTGCGCTTGGACCTGGCCTTAAATTCCCAGTTGTTTTTACAGGTGCACAAACAACTCCAGATATTGCACATGGTGATGCAAGAATAAATCTGGTTCGTGCTATCAAGGTTGCTCAGGAAGACTTTGCAGAAGTTGTTATCAGTTTTGGAGACTATGTTTTTCGTGGTTGTCGGACGCAGAAAAAGGATGAGAAGCGTTTTGATGCATTTGAAAGTCCTGCAATTTATCCTATTGCGGATATTACAGAAAAAATATTGCGTTATCCAATTGCACGTAGTCGCTATGACAAAGATGTAAAAAGATATATAAAATTGATTCCTGATTATGCAGATGGTATTATACAGGTTGGTCTTATTCCAGGATTAAAACCGGATTTATTGATTCCACTTTTGGAGAATGATGAGTGTAAAGGTGTTGTTCTTCAGTCTTTTGGCGCAGGAAATGTGCCTGATGATGGGATTTATGCTTTTGGTGACTTTATTCGACGGGCAGTTAGCTACAATAAGCCAGTTGTTATTACCAGCCAGTTTCCAGCAAACTCAACACTTGAGACACACTATGCTCCAGGGGTCGCTGCCGTTGAGGCTGGCGCTTTGGCCACCGGAAATATGACAAGTGCCGCAGCAACCGTCAAATTCAGATGGGTTTTGGCTAGGGTAGAAAAAGAGATTCAAGAAAGTATTATATCGACCAATAATAAGCTGTCAAGGATTAAAGACTTGATGGGCGAAGTCTATGTTCGAGAAATGGATTAATTTAAATTTTAACAGGATTGTATTATGAGTACACCATCCAAAGTATTTATTCTTTATACTGGTGGCACTATTGGTATGGCACCATCTGACACTTCTAACTCGGCAAGTCCTTTAGTTCCACAGCCGTTGGAAGAGTTAATCAAATGGATTCCAGGTTGGAAAAATGGAGTTGTTGTAAAAGACGAAAAGAACAAGAGAAAAATCAAATCCATTACTTTGGTAGAAGGCATTTCAAAGGGCATTTCTCTTGGTTTTGATCATTTCGAAAAACCACTTGATTCATCAAATATTACACCTGAAAATTGGCAGGTAATGGCTGAACGCATAGAGAGAGTTTACAACGATTATGATGGCTTTGTTATTTTGCATGGTACCGATACTATGGCATATACGGCTTCGGCTCTTGCATTTCTTTTCGAAAATTTAGCAAAACCGGTAGTCATTACTGGTTCACAATTGCAGATTTCTCACGAAAGAACAGATGGAGTCATGAATTTGGTCAATGCTGTTCATATAGCAGGATGGAAGACAACTGGATTGCCTTGCATTCCTGAGGTCGTTGTTTGCTTTGCAGACAAATTACTTAGAGGTTGCAGGACATCAAAGGTGAGCAGTACGGCTTGGGCTGGTTTTGATTCTCCTAATTTTCCTCACTTAGGATCCATTGGTGAGCATATTAAAATTAATGAAGAGCTTCTCCTTCCAATTCCTGATGCAAAGCAAAGTTTCCATGTTATAAAAGATATCAATACAAATGTAATAGATATAGCATTAAATCCTGGAATGAAGGCTGCTCAACTTAGGGCAATTATGGACTTACCTGATGTTGATGCCATTATTTTAAGAACATTCGGTGCAGGAAATGCTCCGGACAGGCCTTCTTTTCTTCAAGTTATTCAAGAAATTACTTTCAGTAAAAAAACAATTGTAAATGTTACACAGTGTCAGCAGGGAATGGTTGAGATGGGATTGTATGAATCAAGCGCTGGGTTGTTGGAACGTGGAGTGATTTCAGGCATGGATATGACTCCTGAAGCTGCTTTAACTAAATTATATGTTACTTTGGCCAACAAGGTTGGTATTCAGCGTGCATTGCAAATGCAGGTTAGCCAACGAGGAGAACAGACTGAAAATTTGTTTGATCTTCGATATGGAGTTTGTGGCGATAGTGAAGATCCAAAAGCGATGTTTGATGACTACCAAATATCAGGTCGGTTTGATGTAAAACGTTTAAGCAAAGCTGTTGTTAGATTTCAGGGTATCGGAATAGCCGGAAGTGAAACAGGTAAATCTGTTTTAATACGGATATTCATCAATAAACCAGCTTCGAAATCAGATACGCCTGCTGATGACCCTTCTTGCATTGCCAAGTTTATGATCAATGCCGACGGAAAAGAGCATAATGTGGTACAAGTAGTGCCGGATACATCCAGTGGATATATAAGAGATGGCGAGATTACCTTGTCTGTTAGAGCTGACGAAGGGGTTAAATTCTGGTTTAAAGGTCTATATTTAGCATTATTTGCAAAAGCTTGATTTATTCTTCAATATGAGGCTGTCTCATAAGTCAAATTTTGAGACAGCTTTTTCGTTTCTATGGAAGCTGACAACCTTCAAAATACAAATTGTCAGGGCGGGTGTAGATCTTCTTGCCGATGAGTGCGAAGTACTTTGAAAACACCTTCTTGCAGTTTCAGAACGACTTAACCGTGCTCAACCAAGAATAAAGAACAAAAATTGAAAACAGGTTATAGCATTCTTCTTGGTGAATACTTGGATGCCACAGTTTTAGATTACCGTGACTGTGAACCATTTCAAGTTGTTTGTCCAATTTGCAGCGAACCTTTATTCAAAGTTCAGCGCAAGAAAGGAGATGAAGCAATTGATTATTTGTCCCATTATGGTGCTGTCAAGTCATACGCAGGCGATTGTGAGTTGCGTATTGATAGTCAATCACGATCAGCACATGAAAGTCAAAACAAGACAGCGAGAGACCAACGTCTTCAATACTTCATTAGCGTTTTACAGAAACTAATTGCTCAAGATGAACTATATCCTGATGGGACAGGTAAGTCACAAAAATATTTGAATCATTCAAAGGCGCTTAAATGGTTTTGCAAGCTCCACTATGATCATGCTCGAAAGAATATGACAAACGAAGCTGATCTTGCATCTCTGATGGCTGATTACTTGCGAGATATGAGCGAGGTCGGCGTAACTTTGAAAACATCTTTTGCTATGAGCATTCAAAAACGTATTGCCATTGATATGTGGAAATATCTTCTATCAAACAAGGGAGAAGAGAGTTACCATTTTCTTTTTAATCATGCATATTTTGTTTTCATGTTGCGGCTAAACACGCCTCGTCAGGGTGAAACAGCAGGAACCATGGCGTTCATGCAACAAATGCTCTCTTACGTATCGAAGATTCCTGAAACGAACAAGGAGAACGGTATGATGATTTTTGCTGAAATGGGCAGAACGCCACTCGGGCCTCCTTTTGTGGCAGAAAATTTCTTTAATAAAGCTGCGGCTGAAATTTCGCATGAAATGATCGGTTGTTTATTGGGCTTACCTTACTTTGAGTCTTTGAAAGATCGTTTTACAAAAAGTCAAGACAATAAAGGCAGGGTATAGCCAATAATGTAACCATATTTGTCTTTGGCGTGCGTTTTTCATTTAGGTATGTCGCGTCAGAGTGTTGTTTAAATCGTTCGCTACCCAAGAGTCCTGAAGGGTTCACACCCTCCCCAGCGCCCCAACCAGCCACTCAAACCCGATCCTCTCCTGTTCCAGCCGTATGTGACTGCCCAGCTCATCCCGCCTCAACATATCATAAAGCACGCTCTCTTCAGCCGTCAGTCGGATCAGCGCACCAGTTTCGGGAGATGGTTCAAGGCCCCAAAGCGCTTGATGCTCCATCAGCGTCTCGCGGTCCATCAGAAGGGAAGCCGCGTGCGGAAAGAACCCGCGCAACTGGTTGAGAATGGCGAAGCCGTGGGTGTCGATGTCGCCCCAGTAGTGGATAACGCGGTCACGCAGCCACTCGACTGAGGCCAAATTCTCGAACCCATAACCGGCTCCGAAAATCACCATTGCCTCGGGCACATCGGGGAAGGCGAGAAAGTTGATTTCGTTTTCGGTGATGAAGACCCTGGTAACAGGCAGTTTCAACTGGGCAAAGGTTGCCTGTGTCACCGTGATATCCTGATCGCTCTCTGTCGGGAGCAGCGCCAGTGTCGGGTCAAGGATTCGGAAGCGCACCCGCAGGGGTTTATCCTGAAAGCCATAACGGCGGCAGAATCCTCCAACGCCAACCGCTGTTGCGTCAATCTCCTCCGGCGGCAGGACAAGATCGAACAGCTCTCCAAGCACACCACGATGTCCTTCGATGAACTTGCTGTGTACGCCAGGCAGGTCGATCTGGCGGAGGTAGATGGCTGGTTGAGGATGTGTGAGGCGCCAGGCGACAATGGAGAGGATGCGAGGCCACTCTTCGGCAAGCTCGAGGGCTCGCAGGGGGCGTTTTTCGAGCCAGGGGAGCAGTGCTGGCTGCCAGTCGCGGGTGAGCTTGATCATGGCGGCAAACTGCCGAGTTTCTTGCCGCTTGCCAATTAGGCCGAGGGCATCGTCCAGCGTGTCAATCCAGATTTCCGCCGGAAGTTCATTGGCTCCCAGAATGCGGTGGTTGACGCTGCGCCAGACAATCCGGTACTGTTTCGATGCGCCCGAGAGCCGCGCAATCCAGTCGCGCACTTCGGTAAAAGAGTCGCTTAACTCTCTGGAGTCGGGCCCTTTCAGCGTCAGGCGACGGGGAAAAACCGACTCACCGCCAATCATAGCAGAAAGGATGAGACCCCGATCCCAGAGCTTCTGCACCTGAGCCTTCAGTTCAGCGGGGGTTGTCCAGCTCATTCCACCGCCTTCTCTTTTTCGGCGCGATACTCTTCGATGGTGAGGTTGCGCAACACCGAGCAGCGACCCTCCGCGTTATGCACAAAGCCGACGCTGGAGACGAAGGGCTCGATGATGTGGATTTTCTGCAATGGGGTGACAATCAGCAGTTGCAGGTTGAGCTGGGCGAAGAGTTGCAGGCCGTACTGCGCTGATTCATCCGAGCCACGTCCGAAAGCCTCATCAATAACCACGAAACGGAAGGAGCGTGAACGCACGGCACCCCACTCCAGTCCGAACTGGTAGGCAAGGCTGGCGGCAAGCACGGTGTAGGCGAGCTTCTCCTTCTGCCCTCCCGATTTGCCGCCCGAATCGGCGTAGTGTTCATGTTCGCTGTTGTCTTCGCGCCACCGTTCGCTGGCGGCAAAGACGAACCAGTTGCGCACGTCGGTCACTTTGGCTGTCCAGCGCCGGTCGAGGTCGGCATAAGCTTCACGGCCCTGGAAGCGGTCGATGATGCGCCGCACCTGGAGGAATTTGGCTTCCGAATATTGCGCGTCATCCGATCCGGTCAGCGAGCCTTCGGTGCAGGCACGCAGCTCCGACTGAAAGTCACGGATGTCGGCATCGAGGTTCATCTGTGCTTCGAGGGTGATGTATCGGCCCGGATTGAAGTCGATCTGCGTGAGCGATTCGTTGAGGCGGGTAATGCGCTCCTTGATGGTCTCCCGCTCACGGGCCAGTTGCGACTGAAAATTGGCAACCTCACGGATGGTGTTCTCGTTGAGCAGATCCTTGAACCGCCCCTCAAAGCGCGGCAGATCGTCGGCCTGAAGTTGCTCAAACATTGAACGATACTCCTTCCCGGCGGCTATGTTGACATCCACCTCGCGGGTCTCCAGTTTCCACTCCTCCTTGTATTCGGTCATTGCCCTGATGATCTTTTCGCCCAATCGGGAGAGCTTTCTGTCTTCGCCGTCTATCTTGACCTGCAGCCAGTCACGCATCTCCCGCTCGCGATTGTCGCACGATTCAACCGTCAGCGACTGATCGCCGAAAGCCTCCTGGCGCATGAGCTGGAGCATGGGGAAACGGGTGGCAACTTCCGCCCCCGCTTCAGCCAGCAGCGCCGCCGTCTGCTGCTGCAACTCCGTGATGACGCTGATTTTCTGCTCGATTTTTGACCGTTTATCCTTTCTGTCGTCAAGCTGTCGCTCCGTCTCATGCAGCTCCTGCTCCAGCACGGCAAGTTGCTCGGTCAGGGTTTGCAGGATATTGGAGGTGGCTTCAAGGTCGCGCTTTTCCGTCTCCAGCCGGGCGATGGCAACGGCGAGAGGCTGCCAGTCGAGATCGCTGAAATCGGGATACTCGTCAAGCTTGGAGAGGATGGTGAGCCGATCCTTGAGCGTTTTCTGCTCCTGCTGCAAGGTGCTGATGCGGCCTGCAAGTTTGGCAAGCTCGGTTTGCTGCTCTTTGGCCTTCTCTTCAAGGACGGCAATTTTGGCGGCATTGCTCCACCCAAGCACGTAGCGGCTGCGGTCGTCGAGGCGGTGGCGATCATCCTTTTCGTGCCGTTCACCGGGCGACTTGATCTGTCCAGCCTGGGTGATGGCTTTTTTCTCCCTCCGAAACTCCTCCTGACTCATGCAGCAGACCAGATCGAAACGATGGGCCACCTCACGTTCGAGCCAGTCAAAATAAGGGGAATCGTCTTTGATGGCGAGCTTGCGGCTGAGGGAGGCTGGATGGTCGGGCAACTGTTCGCTGCGAGAGAGCTGGCGCACCCGAAAATAGACCAGCCGCCCTTTAAGATTGGTGCGCTCCACCCATTCGGCCACCTTCGGGTAGTGAAGATCGGGCACCAGCAGCGAGAGACCGAAGTTGCGGAGCACCCGCTCAATGGCTCCTTCCCAAAGCTGCTCTCCCTCCTGAACCTGAAGCAACTCACCGGCAAAGGGCATCTCAACCTCCGCGAGATTCAGCGCCTTGCAGAGCGAACGGCGCATGGCAATCTGCTTTTCGTCGATATTGCTCATGCGGGCTTTCAGGCTCTTGATCTCGGCGGTCAGTTGCTCGTGCTCCTGACGCCCCTGGGTAAAGAGAACTCCCGCCTCATTGAGATTGTTTTGAACCCTCACTTCAGCCTCAGCCGTCGCCTCGTGCATGGCTGCATGTCCGGCACGCTGCTGATAAAACTCCTCGGCGCTCGTTGCAGGATGCTCCCCAAGCTGGGCAGCAAGTTTTCCATATCGGGTTGCCTTCTGGTTGCGCCGTTCAAGCTCTTGCTGATGCTGACGAATCTCAGCGGCGATACTCTCAATCCGGTCGCCCCCATTTTCAGCGATGGTTCGGCGCAACTCACGATCACGCCCCTGCATGGTGCGACGTTCCCCCTCAAGACGCTCAATGGCGATCTGGTGACGGCTCAGCTCCTCATTCAGGGAGGAGTGGCGTTTGTCGAGCAGTTCAAGTTTGAGGGAGGCGAACCAGGGGCGAAGGCAGTCGCGAGAGGCGCGCAGCTCTTCCGATCGTTGAGCCATTGTGTGGTGATTGTCGCAATCCGCCACCAGAGGGCCCAGCATCTCTATCTGCCGCTTCGCCTTGAGGACAGCTTCGTGCGCCCGGTTGAGATCTTCAAAATGCTGGATAAGGGCGGCAATGCGAGGCTCAACCGTGAAGGGCTCAAGCATGTGGAGGCGCACAAAATCGGTCAGATTGCCCACCGACTTGAGCGAGACGGTTTGATGAAACAGCTCCAGCGCCTGCTCGTTCTCAATGCCGAAACGTCGCCGGAACCAGGCGCCATAGGGTGGAAAGCTATCAAACAGCTCAATGCCCGATCCGCGAAGGCGCTTGCGCAGGGTCGAAATTTCGCTGCCAAAGTTTGAAAAATCGGAGGCGATGGACAAGTCGCGCTCACAGACGGCATAGAGGCGGGCGGGCTGTGTAGCATCTTTCATCCAGAAGAGTTGCGCCAGGGTGACGGTCTTGTCGTACCCTTCGTTATGAAAGACGCCAAGAATCACCGAATAACCGTTGAGATCGCGCAGGGCGACCGGTTTGGCTCCGCCTCCGAGATTCTCCTGCCGCTCCGACTTGAAGTAGCCCAGCACGTAGGAGCGCAGGGTGCGTTCACGGTTGTCGGCACCTGCCGCCTTGTTGTAGGCAATGCGCTGGCTTGGCACCAGCAGGGTAGTCACGGCATCGACCAGCGTCGATTTTCCGGAGCCAATATCTCCCGTGAGAAGGCCGTTCTTTCCGCCCAGCTTGAGCGACCAGACCCGCCCGTCGAAGGTGCCCCAGTTGAATATTTCAAGCCGTTGCAGGCGAAAACCGGCCAGACGGTCATCGGCAACAAATCCCATTTCAAGTGCCTCACTCATTATTTTTCTCCATCAGTTTTACCGGTCGCTGCACGGTATTCGTCAAGTCGTTGATCTTTAATGCTGGTTCTTTCACATCTTTTCGTTTGAGAGAGGTCTTCATAAGAAGCTTGCCATTGTGACATATTCGACCGTGGTATTTTCGCAGAATCGGGCAGCATCAACGCTCGAGTGTTCTGTAAAAATTTTCGTGGGAGCCCAACAGAAGCAGGAGACGGCTTACGGCATCATACTCGTAGGCGAGCAGGGTAAGTTGACCGTTACACCTGAAGTTATAGACAAAAACACCAGCCAGATCACCCTTTTTTGGTTCCCCCACCGTTGGATCTTTGATAATTTCAGCAATGGCATCATCAACATCGGCCTTCTCGTTTGGGTGCAGCCTCTTATAAGTCCGCCTGAACAGAGTGCTTTGATGAACCTGAATGTCGTTATTCATCAAGAACGATTCCCTTCCGGGACGAATGGTGTTGAGTGCGACTTGTCCTCCGCCCGTGCAACCAGAAGATCACGAACAAAATCGATTGGTAAATCTGGATTGTCGAGAGCCGCTCGTCCGATCATCGCCCAAAACTCAATCTGCCCAGCAATGGTACGATGCTCAGCCTTGGCCTGTGCTCTTGCTTGTCCGTACAAGGTATCATCTATTCGTACTGGCATTCCCATAATTTTCCCCTTTCGATAACATTGCTACAAATGTAGTGAAAAGTGACGCATCAAACAAATACACCTCTATCATCCATTTCGAAGCGACTCAAGGAAGCGATAACCGGGGGCATGATAACCAATCAGCATAAGGCTAAACTGCAATAATTCGACGCAGATCTTTGAGTAAAAGGAACAAATGATACGGATCCGTCGGTGAGGGAATAAAATCAAAATGCGCATAAAATTGCCGCGCAGCATCATCTTTGGCATGGACAGCGAGTGCCCGGATGCCTGCAATGTCGGCAGCTTGCATGGTTCGACGCATTGCATCTTTCAACAGGCCAGCACCAATTCCACGCTTTTGCCAGTTGTTGCTTACAGCCAAACGAGCCAGTAACATGATTGGAACCGGATGATGTGCGAGCCCCTTGGTCAGACGTTGCGGGGAATTATCGAAATCTACCTGACCGACGGTAAGGGTATAGAACCCGACAATCGAGATATCTGCCAGACCAACATAAGTTTGCGATGAAGAAGCCAGTTGACTGGAAAGGGCATAGCGAGCAAGAAACCGGTTAAGCTCTTCGTTGTCGCAATCAAACCCGTCAACGGCATGATCACTGCGCAGCTTTTCAATGGAGAAATGCGTAGGCATAAGGTGTTACGCTTGCTCAAAAATGCTCTTGTCCTGAAAAAGCTTCTTGAGCCTTGGCACCTCTCGTGGCGGGGCATCAAGCGCAGCAACAAATGCTCTCCATTGTTCGTCGTCAAGGGTAAAAGAACGGCGATCGGCCAGAGTCTCTTCGGCACGAGCAAGAGCACTCTCAAGTACAAATTCACTTACTGAGCGATGCACGGCAATTGCGGCGATGCGCAACACCTCCTTGGCCTGCAGGGAGAGGCGGAGGTCAAGTTTTTCGGTTTTGGCGGTTTGTGCAGTCATGGAAAATTCTGTTTTATTGCTTTCTGCATGAGAATATAAAATAAATGCCAGACTTTGTCATGATAAAAAGAGCGGTCATCAGCAGCTTTATACATGCGGATGGTGTATGAATGGGAAGCTTATTACAGCAATAACCACCGCCAGAGCGGCATTACCGTAACGGCTATTCCGTGATGCTCAAAATCTTCTGATCCGTTAAGCGTGATAATCAGGCCACGGCGCAAACCGAACTTGTTGCAGCACTCCGTAAGGCCGCGAAGCTCCCTGTGACGCGTGTTTGCATCGCTGAGAGTGGCTGAAACCTGAATAGCCTCCGTTACATCGAAACCCTGTTTGACAATGAAGTCACACTCCGATTTATCCTTGAAAAAGTAGATCTCCTTTTCCCGCCGCTTGAGTTCCAGAAAAATGTGCCCTTGATCTTGATAACCGAGCAAGCACTCGATATTGCCAACTCGCTGATAGCGAAGGGGGTTATTCCAGCCAAGGCGGCTGAAGATGCGCTCCACATTGCATATTGCCTCAGTCAATGGAGTTGATTATCTTCCTGCGTGGAATTGTCGGCACATTGGAAACCCTGAGAGACAAAGAGGTATCGCTGCTGATCTCGAAGATATTGGCTTATCGTGGCCATTTGTTTGCATCCCCGAAGAACTCCTTGGAGAAGAAGATGTGGAATGACGAAATCGTCGATGAAGCAAGAGCTATTCGTGATGCCCACGCCGCTAAATTTAGTTATGACTTGCAGGCGATCTATGCTGATCTGAAAAAGTCAGAAGCTGAACGTATGGCCGCTGGTCATCAATTTATCCCTACGCCTGAGCGTCCGGTGCCCAGCACTGCATTGCAACGGTCTCGCTTCGCTCAGCGCTGAATTCAGACATTATCAACACATAAAAAACGAGAGGCACAATGTTACCGGAAGTACTGCCAGAACTGATGAAGGCGGATGGCGTCGTTGCCATTGCGACCATAGGAGAAGACGGGCCTCATTTGGTCAACACCTGGAATGCCTATTTGGCAATGTCCGAGGATGGCCGCTTGTTGATACCTGCCGGTTACATGAACAAGACAGAGGCAAACGTGGCGTATAACCCCAATGTGCTCATCACCTTAGCAAGCAGCAAGGTAAAGGGACTACACGGTCAGGGCGCAGGCTGTTTGATCAAAGGTAAGGCGAAGTTCAACACATCCGGACCAGAGTTTGATGTGCTGAAGAAACGGTTCGATTGGTTGCGTGCGACAATGGCCGTAACAATCGAGTCTGCGACCCAAACATGGTGATGCTCTATCTTTACCAGCCAGAGGTACAGCAGTCCATTCTTCGCGCACGTGAGGATGTAAAAGCTGGCAGAGTTCGCAAATTTACCACTGTCAAGCAGTTATGGGAAGGTATACCGTAGAGCTCACCGAGGAATTCGACACCCATCCAGCTATTCCAGATTTGAAAATGCGAAATAAAATTTTATCAATTAAGCCAAGCT
>JBMOIS010000020.1:0-46385 GCA_049317185.1 Chlorobium sp.
ATGTAGAGTTCATCATTTCCTCGTGCACAGTAGATCTCTTCATAGAGTGCTTTGGTCTTTGCGTTAAACATATCAGAACTGATAAAACGGACGTTTAACTTTCCAATGTCAGCAACCTTTTTGCCCATTACCGGGGCAACGGCTGATGCAGAATTATATGAAAATAATGTTTGTTGCGTACTCTCTGATGTGACTATATTCGGATGAAGGGGTTGCATAAATATCGTGTCTTATTTTATTGAGTTAAGCAACAATAATATAAGCAATTGCGATGTTTTTTGGAGCATAAACCCCTCCGATACCATTCCTGTTCTCAATATAAAAAACGTTACAGAACAATTGCTTTTGCTGGCCAGCAGGAAATACAATCTTTCGAAAACATAGCGAGCAAAATTGTTTCAGGGTAAAGTGCGCCATACATGATGCCCGGCATTGGCAGGACGAGCCTGATAGTCGTTTCTATGGTGACGGGTAATGTCTTTGTTGAGAACTGAATCTGGTCTATATTCAATCTCACGATTACAATTATGACGCAGAGGAGCTACAATGAAACTATCCGAAAGGGTTCGCCCGATTTCCTGGCTTAAATCTCATGCTGCCGAGATTGTAAGGGATTTTGAAGAGAATCGGAGCCCGCTTATTGTTACCCAGAATGGGGAAGCAAAAATGGTTGTTATGGACATTCGTACCTACGAAGAGCAGCTTGAAACCATGGCGTTTCTGAAACTCATCAACATGGGCAAAAAAGAGATTTCTGAAGGGAAATTCCAGAGTGTCGAGAATTTCTTTACTGACCTGGAAAAGGAGGGATAGTGGCGCATTCAGTTTATATTCTTGACTCTGCGAAAGGTGATTATCGTGAAATCAGAACCTGGGTGCGGCATAAATTTGGTGAAAAGGTCTGGAGAGAGTCGGAGCAACAATACAAAGAGGTTTTGAGCAATATCGGAGAGTTTCCTTTTGCCGGTTTTGTTCCCGAGGAGGCTGTTTCACTTGGCTTGCAAGGGATTCGGGAGAGGCTGGTTGGGCAAACAAGGGTTATTTATGAGGTTGGGGAGCATGAGGTTTATGTCTCCATGTTTGTCTCCACCCGTCGTGATTTCATGACCATGCTGACGGACCGGTTGCTTAAAAGTGAATGACATCCAGAATTATACTTCGTCTTCCAAAGATATATGGCAGGGGTCACCAGGTTATTTTCAAGGGTGGAGTCAGCGTTTCTTTTGAAACATTTATCCCGGTTTTTTATGAAGAACGAGAACATAATGATTCCTGAATTCAGGAATGAAGCTGCATGCGCCTGTTCTTTCGCCTCGAAAATCTTGCCAGACACATGCTATGCCTGACGATAGAAAACGACATATCAAAATTCTTGTTGCTTCGCCTTCAGACGTTGCGGAAGAGCGCAATATGGCTGTTGAGGTGATACTTGACTGGAATGCAAGGCATGATCAATCCCCGATAAGGCTTGAAGCGGTTTTATGGGAAAAGTATGCTGCTCCTGAAAACAGGGGTGACGGCAAAGGGCCCCAGGCGTCCATCAATCGTCATCTTGTTGAGAGCTGCCATTTTGCAATCGGTATGTTCTGGACACGCATTGGCACACCAACGAAGGTTGCTCCAGGTGGAGCGGTTGAGGAGATAGAGATAATGCTGGAGAAGAAAAAACCGGTGATGCTCTATTTTTCCAGTGTTCCGGTTCCACGCAACACTCTTGATTTTGAGCAAATCGCACAGGTGGACACATTCAAGGCAGCGATGCAGAAAGACGGACTGGTGTGGGACTATGGCAGCCCGGCGGAACTGCGTGGACTGCTTGTCAGTCATCTTGATTTCAATGTGCCCCGGTGGTTTCCTTTCGAGGATGGAGAGGAAACTTTTGACAGCGGGTTGCAGCTCAATGCGTTGTGCCGCTATCAGTCAATGCTGAAAGAGGAGCTTGGCTACATCCGCATGCTTGGATTGCCGGGTGTTGAATCTGTCAAGGTCAATCTTGATGATGAGACCTTTGTGCCGTTACGGCTTTCTGACCGGCAGGATATGTTTTCCGGCCAGCCTGAAAAGGATTCCGGAAAGAGGCCCGAAGGAGGCGATCATACTCTCTATCCAGACGCTATCATGAAACGGGCATTCCATGACCGCCGCCATCGCAGGATGCTTCTCGTTATCGGTGACCCCGGTGCAGGAAAAACAACGCTGCTCAAATATTATGCCCTTTGTGCTCTTGATTCGGAGAGATCCGGCCGTCTTGGATTTTCAGGGCCGGTTAACGTCTTCTACCTTCCGCTGCGCGAGCTTGTCCGCCATGAGAATGGTCGGTATTACTCTCTGCCGGTAAATCTTGCGCTATGGTCGGAGCGGAATCAGTTGCCCTTCACCGAAAAACAGTTCGATCAATGGCTGCAGAGCGGGACAGCTCTTGTTTTGCTTGATGGCCTTGATGAAATCAGCAATACCGATGATCGAAAAGAGGTGTGCCGGTGGATTGATGCTGCCTGGAAAAGTTTTTCAGCGCTTCGTTTTGTGGTGACTTCCCGGGCAACAGGGTACCGCCAGGAAGAGGGGGTTGAACTTGCTGCTGATTTTGAACGGGCAGATGTTCAGGACTTTACGGTTGATCAGCAGGAGCTGTTTTTATTGCAATGGTTTACAGCCGCGTTTCTTAAAGAGCCCAGTGACACGGGTGTTGACGAAGCAACCTGGATGTCAAATCAAAAAGCAAAGGCTGAAGAGCGAACCCGCACCATTGCCAAACATCTGAAAGAGGAGAAGAACAAAGGGTTGCGTCAGCTTGCCGCTATCCCCATGATTCTGCAGATTATGGCGATTCTCTGGAAAGACAGGGACTACATGCCCGAGAGCCGGGTCAAGCTCTATGAAGCGGCAATCGATTACCTGCTTGAATTCAGGGACAAGCGTCGAGGCATAACTCCTCTTGTTTCGGCCGTGCGTGCCCGTAAAGTGCTTGGGCCGGTCTCTCTGTGGATGCAGGAAGAGCTCAAAAAAGATGAGGCCGAAAAGGAGCCCATGCAGGCAATCATGAAGGAACGCCTTGAGATCCTTGATAATCCCCCTTCAGTCGATGCGTTTTGCAATTATCTTGTAGAACGGGCAGGCTTGCTGGTGGAGTACGGCGGGGGCAAATCGTACCTTTTTCGCCATAAATCATTGCGTGAATATTTGGCAGGCGTTCAGCTCGCCAAAAAAGTGAACAGAAACCCCGACTCTTTGGACAATCTGGTTGCCGGTTTTGGTGATGACTGGTGGGAAGAGCCGATCAAATTTTTTATTGCACAGGAAGATGAGGAGATATTTGATCTTTTCATGGAAAAGCTCTTCGACTCTGCGGTCACTGAAGAGTTGACACCAAAAAAGAAGTTATTGCTCCAAACGATTATTGAGGAGGCACCTGAGAAAAAGGTTGATGCGCTGTGCCGAAAGCTTCTGGATTCTGATACCACAGTCAGCCGTCAGCGGGTGATTCTCGATTGCCTGAAAACCATCACGAAACCCTCTGCCCTTCCGGCGCTGGAACAGTTCATGGAACGCGAACTTGCAAAAAAGAGCACAGAGAACAGTGATGTTATCGACCGTGCAGAAGAGGTGATTCTTGCCCTCGGCGGCAAGGTGCTTGAGCGTGCGACTGAAAAGAGTATCAGCGGAAAATCCTTGTCGATTCGCAACCCGCATGAGCAGAATGCCGAGTATATCCTGATACCGGGAGGAAACTACTGGTATTCGGCGATGAAGCAAGCCGTGGATGTTGCTGATTGTTACGTTGCCAAGTATCCCGTTACCAACAAGCTTTATCGCTTATTTATCAGTTGGTTGGAGGGAGAAGATCATGTTTCAGCATTCAGGGCAGAACTGGAGAGGATTGCGAGGGGCAACGAATGGGGGCCAGGGTTTGGTGACTATCTCAAGGGAGGAAACGACAACCTTGGTGCATTATTACGTTCAGAAAATGATGAGGATCGCAAATTCGGTGGCGACAATCAGCCGGTTGTTGGTGTCACATGGTATGCTGCCCGTGCTTATTGCCTGTGGCTTTCGTTGCATGAAGAGAGTGCAGGCCATTATCGTCTTGCGCATGAAGTTGAGTGGGAGTGGGCGGCAGGCGGGAAACAGGGGACAACCGGGCAGAAAGTGCGTGACTATCCGTGGCTGGAAGAGAAGGGTAAAGCTACTCCAGGTTTACTGAACTTTCATGAGAGTAATATAGGAGCCACAACACCTGTTGGCAGTTATCCTGAAGGAGCAACACCAGAAGGGCTTTATGATATGGCAGGGAATGTTTGGGAGTGGTGCAGCGATTGGTATGGAGATGACGGTACTTTTACCGATCCACTCGGGCCTGAATCTGGTTCGTTCCGTGTGGTTCGTGGCGGGTGCTGGTGCGACTTCGCCGAGCTCTGTCGGTCGGCGTTTCGCCTCAGGGACACCCCCGACTACCGGAACAGCCATGTTGGCTTCCGCCTGGTGTTCGTCCCGTAGTCAGTTGGCTGCTCATTCCGGCTTTGCTTTTTGAGCGAGAGTGATGTTACAACATTGTGGTGAGCGGCTGTGAGGGACGAACTGCCGCACGCCATAATGTTGCGTAACGGAACGACAACAGAAGATGCCGCCCCGTGGCGGCCGATTTTTTGAAAGCGACCATTTCATGCAAGGTTACACAACGGTATATTCTTTATCCTGCCGCTTCTGCTTCCGCCCTTTTGCCAGTTCGCCAACCACCCTATACCGTTGGTTGCATGTACTGAATACGTCAATGCAAGAGAATTCAGAAAAAATGTGTACCGTACACGTGTGGCCAGTAAAGTAATAAGGGCATCAGTAAACTTTAACGAGTTCCGTTCCCTATCTTCAATGTTGAGCGGATAAATGATTACTATCTCCATTTAACTGAGAAGCTTCTTGCAAAGGAAAACACAAACACGATCGAACATGAATATTAATGCATCAATTATCGACCAGCGTCTGTCAGGAGTGCAAGATGAAATTCATGAACAGGCACAAACTGAACTGAACATTGTTGATTCTGGTAGAGTAAAATCGCTCGCGTTTGTTTATCTCTGCGTCAAAACTATGCTGGATCTGGATCCGGAGGAGACATTTGACTGTTTGACTGAAGGTGGTGGCGATTTTGGTGTCGATGCCATGCACTTGACTGAAGAGGTTGATGGTGAATTTGCGGTCACCCTTTTTCAGGGTAAATACAAGGGGAATCTTGAGGGCATCTCAAATTTTGAGGAAAACGGTATTAATGCGGTTATTAATGCTCTTCGGCACATTTTCGATCCTTCAACTCTCTTGGGCTCAATCAATGATCGCCTAAGAGTCAAAGTGGAAGCAGCCCGATCACTTATCCGTGATGGTTTTATTCCCCGTGTTCGCGTCATCGCATGTAATAATGGCCTGAAATGGACACAATCAGCGCAAGAAGCCATTGACAGGGCGGATTTTGGTGATCAGGTAACTTGGGAGCATGTGAATCATGATGTGCTGGTTAGCGTGCTTCAGCGAATAAAACCTGTTGATGAAACATTACGCCTGATCGGGAAAGCGGTGGTAGAGGATATGAGTTATAGTCGGGTGTGCATTGGACGTATTCCTGTAACTGAAGTTGCTGCCCTTATGAAAGTTCATGGGGAGAGGCTGCTTGAGCGCAATATCCGCCGATATCTCGGGTTGCATGGAAACCGGGTGAATGAAGGAATTCGGACAACCTTGCTCTCAACCACTCCTGCAAATTTTTACTTTTTCAACAACGGGTTAACTTTGGTTTGTAGCGATTTTTCCTATAACGCTTTACAAAACAACAACTACCAGATCAAGGTTGAAAATCTCCAGATTGTGAACGGCGGTCAAACCTGTATGACAATATTCAAAACTCTTGAGGAGATGCAGGCAAAGGGATTGGCCATACCGAATGATGCCTCTGTTCAAGTTCGCATTTACAAGCTGCCTAAAGATAATCAAGACATCGTTTTGCAAATCACTCAAGCCACCAGCAGTCAAAATCCGGTAGACCTGAAAGATTTGCGCTCGAATGATGAAAAGCAACAGAGACTGGAAACGAGTATTCAATCCCTTGGATATACCTATCGCCGTAAACGTATGGATACGGCAGCAAAATCAATGGATATTACTTCTGGCACAGCCGCAGAGGCAATTCTTTCCGTGTGGTGTCATGCTCCTCATCAAGCGAAATTTTTAACCCGTGAACACTTCGGCAAACTTTATGACACTATTTTTAGAGATACACTTCATGGCGCTCAAACAATAGTGGCCGTATTGCTTTACAGAATTGCAGAAAACCGCCGCCGTCGTCCAGCCATCCACGATCCATTTTTTGTTCGTTATGCATCCTGTTTTATCGCCATGCAGATGGGGAAACGATTGCTTAACGACTTACATATTACTTTCAGCGCCCTTGATCATCGAAATTTCGCTCAGGCAAAAGAGCTGATTGAACACAAAAATGAGGAATATTTCCTGAATTCTGTTGACGATGTTGATCAGGCACTTAAAGCTCTTTATGGGGATCGTGAAATATCAACGCAGCAGTTGTCAGCCACATTTCGCCGAGGTGACCTTATCGGTCGTTTGAGAGATATTGTCTTGATATGAAAGAGCGGCAATACCGGGGGATTGTCTGGTCGCAGATCAATGCCAGGGATTGGACCATACTGGCATACCTCAAGTCGGATCAGGGTGGCCCTGGGCTGGGGACGTTGCCTCACCGAGGCCTGGTGATTCAGCAACAAGTGTCGTTTTGGGTCTGAAGCTACCACTTTCGTGTTCCCCAAAGAATACACTATATTGAAAACACTTCATCGTCATTCCGGTTAATCCATTCAATTTCCTCTCATGGCTATTCCTTCGTTGCCGAAACCACCACAGAAAAGCTCTTTGCCCGATAGCGGAATACGCCGTGTGAAGATTCTTTTGGCTGTCAATAAATTGGTGGAGGAACTATGCAAGATCTCGTTATAAAGATAAAAAAGGCGCTTCAGTCAATTGAAGAGGAAAAAGGAGCGTTTAAGATCAAGTGTCTGGTTGCAAAAGATCCTTCGGATATGCTCTGGGATTTAATTTTGTCAGCAGAGTGGTTTGAGGATGACCTCATGAAGCGGTTAGACTACTTGTCGGAAAGAATTTTAGGGGATTTTGATATTGATTGCATGCTTCACTTTTCAGGCATCATCACCTATACTGTCAAATCGTCACATCCTCTCCTTGAGATGTTGCGTATGGTTCAGGAAAATAATCGCATCGGAAAATACAGTGATTTAGGGCAGGGATATGTTATTGTTGACTCTCACAGTGAGTTAGCCCAATTGATTATTCCATTGAACAATTCGGAAATCATGGTGCCTGCATGATGTGATGCTTTGATAGCATTGACCACGCAATCCTGAAACGGCAGCTCCACCGTTTTTTCAAAGACCTGCCACTGCTGTGGCTTGCCCCCGCGCAGCAAAAAACGGTTTATCGCCACATCGGTGCTGTATGACACCAAACTGCAAACCGGGCTATGGTCACAAAAGGAGTTTCGCCAACCACGCTATGCCGTTGGTTGCCTTTACCGAATACGCCAATGCAAGAGAATTCAGAAAAAATGTGTACCGTACACTTGTGGCCAGTAAAAAATACGGGCATCAGTCGTGGGTTCGAACCGCGTGCTTCGTGGCGGGAGCTGGAACAACAACGCCGAGAACTGTCGGTCGGCGAATCGCAACAACGACACCCCCGACAACCGGAACAACAACGTTGGCTTCCGCCTGGTGTTCGTCCCGTAGCTCAAAAGCAAAGTCGGATGACTGCCTCTGAACAGATTGATGACCCCGCCCCTGTCTTGTTTCAGG
Source organism: Chlorobium sp. (assembly GCA_049317185.1). Classification (GTDB taxonomy): domain Bacteria; phylum Bacteroidota; class Chlorobiia; order Chlorobiales; family Chlorobiaceae; genus Chlorobium. Next base: position 7,869 of record JBMOIS010000020.1, read on the forward strand.
GCAAAGAGCGCCACACACGATGCCCGGCATTGGTAGGACGAGCCGGATAGCCGTTTCGAAGATGACGGGCATTTTTTTAGAAAAAAATTCACTGTTCTTCATAACTTGCAAAAAAGCAGTTTGGCTAAATTTTCCCTGCTGGTAACTTTTGACTCAAAAAAGTGTCGTAGGGTTGCTTGGATACTATTAAGGATAAATATTATGACAGCAGTTGCAGAACGCGTTTTCAAAGATGCTCTCGAGTTGCATCCTGCAGAAAGAGCGGAGCTTATCGAAAAACTTTTTCAGAGTTTTGATGATGCCGCAGGTAATGCCTTTGATGCAGCATGGGCAGAAGAGGTTGAATCACGATTGGATGCTTATGATCGTGGTGAAATCAAGGCTTCGTCAGCAGAAGATGTTTTTGCAAGGATCAATCAGAGATGAATATTCTCATTCTCTCCTTTGCGGAAGAAGAATTTGCTGAAGCCGTGGATTATTACAATGAACAATGCCCTGGACTCGGTTATGAATTTGCCGATGAAGTCCGACGTGCTTTCGATCGGATTAAGGTTTTCCCGGATGCGTGGCCATTATTTTCAAAAAGTACTCGTCGTTGTGTGCTCAATCGATTTCCTTATGGCGTGCTTTACCGAGTAGACAGGAATGCTATTCGTGTCGGTGCCATTATGCATCTCAATCTCGACCCAAAGAGTTGGCATCAGAGAACGGGTAAGTTTTGCACAAAGAAACGTTACCTTTCGCTTCAATCGACGTATGCCGCAACCATCAATAAGAGCGTGACCATGGACGAACATACCCCCCAACAATCTGAAAATTTGTAGAAAGGCGAGTCCGTGCACTCCTGCCACAAAAATATCATCTCCTCGGGGTGACAATTTCCCTCCTTGATAAGGAGTGGTGCGCCTTGAGGTGCGGTTCGAATCCCGCCACCCCGACCAAGTTCATAAGGCGATTGTGATTGTTTTCACTGTTGCCTTTTTGCGTTTTATGGTACGCAGGGCTGGTATTGTGGAAGGCACAGCTACTGGCTTGCTATTTTTTTGTGCGGTGGGAGAGTGAATAATTGCATCACCATTCAAAAGAGTTGCACTTTTAAACCAATTGTCGGTTAATTCGGGTGCTTCATCAGCATCAACCCGAGTACTTTTTGTAACGCTTAATTTCTCTTTCATTTGCGTATCTCATGGATATAATTCGTCGAGTATCTTTTCGTGGAGTCCAAACTATGACCGCAACTCGATAGCGTAAAAAACCAATGGTGATAAAACGAGGTTCCCCATAATCTATTCTCTCATCAGGAGCTGTAAAATGCTTACCGTTAAAGACGAGAGGAGCATCGTAAAAATCAATGCCTCGTTCTTCAAGTGTTTTCTTGCGCTTTGTTGCATCACATTCGATAACCATAATGTAAGGTAAGAAAAATTAGGTACAAGCTGTAAAACTCCAATGATTGCTCTTTGACCGTTTTGGGATAAAAAATCCTGTGCTGTCTATTAATTTTGCAGAAACGCCCAAATTAAGTCCACTTTACATGTCAGGAGCAGGGCACTGCTCGAACAACATTTCGATATTGCCTTTGCCGCACCAGATGGCATCAAAAAACTGCGTGAGCTGATTTTAACCCTTGCCATGCAGGGTAAACTGGTTCCGCAAGACCTGAATGACCCGCCTGCAAGTGAACTGCTGAAGGATATTGAGGTAGAGAAACGGAGGATGGTGAAAGCGGGAAAGATCAGGGTGCCAAAACCATTGCCTGAGATCAAGCCTGAAGATGTGCCTTATGATTTGCCGCTTGGATGGGAGTGGGTCAGGCTTGGAGATGTGGTCGTTTCTATTATTGGCGGTGGCACTCCGAGTAAAAACAATCCATCTTACTGGGGAGGCGATATTCCATGGGCAAGTGTCAAGGATCTAAATGTTGATATCTATCTTGAAAAAACTATTGATTCAATTACTAATGAAGGACTCAAAAATAGTAGTTCCAATCTTATTCCTTCAGGAAGCATAATCGTTTGTACAAGAATGGGTTTGGGGAAAATTTGTATCAACAAAGTTGAGATTGCTATAAACCAGGATTTAAAGGCTCTCACGGTTGCATCCTGTGTTGATAAAATGTTTTTCTTTAAAAAGTATCGAAATTACAATATCAAAGGTCAAGGGGTTACAGTTAAAGGAATACGCCAAGATGAATTATTGAGTTTATTATTTCCTCTTCCACCTCTCGCTGAACAGAAACGCATAGTTGCCAGAATCGACCAGCTCATGGCGTGTTGCGATGAACTGGAAAAGCTGCGATCCGAGCGTGCAAACAAACAATCCGTTCTGCTCAATGCCGTGATGTCCCGGATGTGAGAAATTGTTATGAGGTCACCATCATTGCAAAGGCACCAGAAAAAAAGCTCAAGCAGGCTTTCTTTTTTTTCATAAAATTCTATTGAAAGTGTGAAAAAGATGTATATTCGTGAGTCTGGTTTGCTCAAGTTGTCTGGAGAATAATGAAAAATGACTCAAAAGATTATCCAGATACCAACACTGAATGATACCCCGGAAGACTTTCAGCAACTTTTCGAGATGAGTAACCAGGTCAATGGACTTTTTGAAGATGTCCGTTTCGATTTTTCCAATTGCAAGTTCCTGCGCTCTAATGCGGTAGCTTTTCTTGGAGGTTTTGCTCGGCTTATTGAATCGCTTGGGGGTTCGGTGATTTTTGATTGGGATACTCTTCGAAGTAATTCAGTGAGGGTTAATCTTTGTCAGAATGGCTTTGCCGGAAATTTTGGTTACAATGCAAAAGCTTGGTCTGGCCATTCGATTCCATATCGGGAAGAAATGGAACCCGATATGAACAAAATCATGGATTATTTGACCTACAGATGGATTGGTAAATGGGTAAATGTCACCGACCGGTTGCGCGATGCCATCTCAGGCCGGATGTGGGAAATTTACAGCAACGCCTTTGAACATAGTGATACGGAGGTCGGGGTTTTTACCTGTGGTCAGCATTTTCGGCATCGCAATGACTTGATTCTGACCGTTGTTGATTTTGGGCGTGGTATCCCTGCGAAGGTGAAGGCATTTTTAAGCCAGTTCGTTGATGAAGCTCGTGTTGCAAAACTTTCTGGTGCTGATTGTATGAAATGGGCCTTTGAACGGGGTAATACCACCAGTATGGGCGGGGTTGCCCGTGGCCTTGGTTTGGATTTGCTTAAGGATTTTGTTCGCATCAATCAGGGGAAACTTGAAGTTTACAGTAATGACGGATATGCGATAATCGATAAAGAGGGCGAACGGTTTGACAATTGCTCTATTTCTTTTCATGGAACAGTTGTCCATATTACCCTTCGTTGCGATGAAAAGCTTTACCGATTTTACGATGAGGCTGAAGAGTTGTTTTAAATGAGAGGAGAGTCATGAAGCTATCTATAAAGGAGTGGGTTGGCCCGCGCTGCATCATCAAGGAAGATGGACAGAAGATTTATGAAGTAATTCACGGATTGTTAAAAAGCGGTGAGACTATTACGCTTGATTTTAATGGGGTAAGCCAGTTTGCGTCACCGTTTTTTAATTTTGCGATAGGCCAATTACTTAACGATATATCTGAAGATGAGTTGCGACGGCTACTGATCATTGAAAATCTCAATGAATCAGGGCGCCTGGTTGTTGATCGGGTCATAGAAAATGCCGCTCAGTATCACGGTGACAAGGATTACCAGAAAATAGTTGATGACATTCTGGAGCAACAGGCCAGAGAATCAGATTGATGGCGATCAATTTTCTCATACGGGCCGAAGTGGTGGATCTCAGGAGCGACACCCCCAAATCTAAGGATGTGTTTTTGGTGGATACCAATGTTTGGTACTGGATGACATATTCGCGAGCTAGCTTTGGTGCACATCCTCCAGCGTACTATCAGACTTCTCATTACCCTGGTTATACCAATGCAGTTCTTGGTGCAGGAGCCAAAATATTCCAGTCGGGTCTCACTCTTGCGGAGTTGGCTCATCTGATCGAAAAGGTTGAGCGAGAGATATATGAAGCTGCTCATGGTAGTATAAAACCAAAAGATTATCGCCATAATTTGTCGGTTGAGAGGATACGAGTGAATGCGGAAATTCAGGCGGCGTATGGTCTTGTTCGTACACTTGCTGATCTGTTGGTTGTCAGCATTGACAATGCAACAGTTACGACAGCGCTTCATCGTTTACAGACGGAACAGGTGGATGGATATGACCTCTTTATTCTTGAGTCTATGCGAGGCCATGGAGTGACGCAAGTTATCACTGACGACGGTGATTATACAACGGTTTCCGGTATTCGTGTTTTCACCGCAAATCAAAACGTCATTCAGGCTGCACGTACTCAGGGAAGACTGGTGACAAGATAAACCGTCATTGCTTTTGGATTAAAGAATCTGTGGAAGGGTCGCACTTTTTTTCTTCACACGTTACATGAACAACTCCGAACTACTCATTTACCAGGCCCCGGATGGTAGAATAAAAATAGATGTACGGCTCGAAGATGAAACGGTCTGGCTGACACAGGCTCACATGGCAGAGCTGTTCGGCAAGAGCAAAAAGACCATATCGGAGCATATTCGCAACATCTTTAATGAAGGTGAACTGGATGAAAAAGCAGTTGTCCGGAATTTCCGGACAACTGCGGCGGACAGTAAAAACTATGATGTTCAGTACTACAATCTGGATGTCATCATTTCAGTCGGCTACCGGGTAAAATCGCAACAAGGCACGCGTTTCCGCATCTGGGCCACCCAGCGGCTCAGGGAATATATCGTCAAAGGTTTTGCGCTGAATGATGAGCGGTTCAAGAGCGGCAGTTCGATGAACTACTTTACGGAGCTGCAGGAGCGCATCCGCGAAATCCGGTTGTCGGAACGTTTCTTTTACCAGAAAATCAAGGATATCTACACGACCAGCATTGACTATGACTCCAGAGCTGAAAGCACCATTGAATTTTTCAAAGTGGTGCAGAACAAATTGCTATGGGCAATCAGTCAGCATACAGCAGCGGAACTGCCGTTTCCTGAAGAAATGCGGGCAGAATAAGTATAGCGCAGCAGTTAAAGCATCTGTATAACTTGGAGGATTGAGATAAGTCCCTTATACTTTACCCTGAAGTCAGGTCGTATTTCAGGGTCTTATGATGCCACATTCTATGCAACAGGCAAAATTCAGTCTCTCGCCGCCTCTGGTCGAGTTTTTAAACGACTATAAACGCTTTGGATTCAAAGATAAAAGCTCAATGGTTCAGACCTGCCTTGCAACGCTTGGAAGAGCAGTTGACACTCCAACAGCTTCAACAATCGCCGAATCTGTATGCCGAGCTGTATGAAGAAGAGTCTGAATTACGGGAGTTAACTGAAACAGCTATAACTGGATGGCCTGAATGATAACCTTGAAGCGAGGTCTCATCATTGATGTCAATCTTGATCCAACCCAAGGTTCTAAAACAGGCAAGATTCGACCTTGTGTCATTGTGACGAATGACATTTACAATTCACGAGTGCCAGTGATACAGGTTGTACCCATCACCGCATGGAGTGAAAAGAAATGCCGAATAAAAACTAATGTGGAGATTCAGCCGAGTACTGTAAATGGTCTGACAAAGCCATCCATAGCCGATTGTATCCAAACCCGCCCGATAGATCATCGCTTCAGACTGGTCAATGTCAGGGGCGAATTGACCACTGCCGAGATGAGAAAAATTGATCTACGCCAGAAAATGAGAACATCTGGACTTATAGAGAAATACACAGTCCATGATCTCCTGCGTGAAATGGAGACTATTGTCAAGATTGCGAAGGGCAACGAATGGGGGCCAGGGTTTCGTGACTATCTCAAGGCAGAAAGTGACCTTGCGGTTTTGTTTCGTTCAGAAAATGATGAGGATCGCAAATTCGGCGGAGAGAAACAGGGGACAACCGGGCAGGTCGGCACGAACCACAGAAAGGCTGCCCTGAGGCGGTCGATTTTTATCCTGGTATTGATTGGTGCCAGAGAGTTTCTGGTGCAATATCAAGGTTGCCGGGCCAAACGACTGTCCCGTATTGCACCGATGCCCTGAAAAAAAGCGGGGAGTTGTAGAGTTTGGTAAAAGGTTTTTTCTCGAAAAAAGGCTTCATGTCAAAGAATCGTCTCTCTCCAGTTTCAAACACCAGATCCAGCGTATAATCGCTGTGAGCTGTTACGGCAAGGATGTCGCGAAGTTTTTCCATCGTTATCTCCTTTATTGAAGAGGCGCAATGCGATAAGGCTCCTCACCAGCACTGGCAAGTTCCCAGTCGGCCATAAGTTCTTCCCTGTGAATATCTATCCATACTTGCACCATCCGCAGTTGTCGCGGTGGTATATTTCCGGCGAGGGGGCGACCGTCTTCAATGGCTATCGAAACGCTTTTGCCCTGATATCGTGCATGAATGTGCGGCGTATGGCGTTGTTCATCATCACCATAAAAAATGGAAATCAGAATCCCGAAAAACATCGATATCGTAGGCATCTGTTTATTATAAACCGCTATTCATGACGATATTTTGAGCAGAATAAGCCCCCGCTCCGACACCACTCCTGCTCTCAATATAAAAAACGTTACAGAAACAATTGCTTTTGCTGGCCAGCAGAAAATTACAAAGAATGGTAGAGCGTTTTTTATGCTGTAGATGAGAAGGCAAGGGTAACTTGTTGTGATCACCATTTCTGGATTTATCGCAAAGCTTTATGAATGCCTCATACTACTTCAAATGTATCACCGATAACCCTTAAAACAAAATATTTCGGGAGCCCATTGTTGTTATTTCAACTCCATTGCAGGGCTGCTGCCTTGGGTCATGCATAACTTGAAGATATCACCGAGAGGATGTTGGCACAAAAAGAGTACGCAAACCAAGCTATGTCGTTGGTTTCCTTTACCGAATACGCCAATGCAAGAGAATTCAGAAAAATGTGTACCGTGCACTTGTGGCCAGTGAGGAATAAAGGCATCAGTCGTGGGTTCGAACCGCGTGCTTTGTGGTGGGATCTGGGGCAGCGATGCCGAGTGCTGTCGGTCGGCGGCTGTGAGGGGGCTTCGAAACGTCCTTCGGCCTATTCAGCGACCGGATGTGGAGTATACTGCGCGTTCGGATGCCGAGTAGCGCAAAGCGCGTATCGAGGCACCGCATGCCAAAATGTTGCGTAACCAGCGACAACAGAAGATGCCGCCCCGTGGCGGACGATTTTTTTTGCTTTTTTCTCTTGTCCTCTGTTCGGCGAATGCCGGGGTTCGGCAATCGAAGAGTTGCCCACCATGATGGATGACAAATCCATTGAATGTTTGCCGAGGCCGGGCGCAGAAACCTTTGCTTTTCTAACCCTTCTGCCCATTCTTTCCGCAACACCAATTTTCCCATTCAGGGCAAAAGACGCTATATTACCAAGGTTATTGCTATCTTTTCCAGCGCAAGTTATTGGCCGTCAACTTTTCAGATCCTCACCGATGAGTGCTCTTCGCAGAAACATGATAAGCAGGCTACTGTTGCCTGGCCTTTTGTTCTGGTTTAGCGGGATTGGGATACTCTGTGCAGAGGCTCCGGTCAAGAAGACACCGGGTGTTATGGACATTGACTTTCTGGCAGCTATTATTTCTCTTGCGGCCTTGCTTTTCGGAGCTTATCAATGGGGGAAAAGAAATTCCGCAGCTCGCCAGAAGAAAGAGGTAGAGTTACAGGTTGAGGCGGAAGTTAAAGAGACACAACAAGCGAAACAGAAAAAAAGCCACTACGACTGCTATACTGATGCTCTGAAAGAGGAGCTTGGGTATATCTCCATGCTTGGGTTACCAGGTTTGGAGGGTGTCAAGGTAAACTTGAATAATAACACGTTTGTGCCGCTGCGCCTTACTGGTCGGCATGAGCAGGATGATCAGTCCAAACAAAAGCCGATACATCAAGGGGGTGATGAAGGCGAAAAAACTCTCTACCCCGACGAGATTCTGAAAAGGGCATTCCATGACAGGAGAGGCCGAAGGATGCTGCTGGTCATTGGTGATCCGGGCGCAGGGAAAACAACACTGCTTAAATATTATGCGCTCTGTGCTCGTGATGACCAGGCTCGGCTTGGTTTTACAAGGCCGGTAGCAGTCTTTTATCTTCCCCTGCGTGAACTTGTTCGCAATGAGCACGGAAAATATAAATCGTTGCAGGCAAACCTTGTGCTTTGGTCTGAAAGGCATCATCAAAACATACAGGATCATTCTTTTGATGAATGGCTTCGGGGTGAAACAGTTCTTGTCTTGTTTGACGGCCTCGATGAAATCAGCAACACTGATGAGAGAAAAGAGGTGTGCCAGTGGATTGATAATGCCTGGAAGGGGTTTCGAAAGGCATATTTTATTGTGACATCGCGGGGAACAGGATACCGACAGGATGAGGGCATAGAGCTGGAAGCCGAGTATGAGCGGGCTGATGTGCAGGATTTTACTCCGAAACAGCAGGAACAGTTTTTAATAAGCTGGTTTACGGCAGCGTTTTTAAAAGAGACACCCGAAGAGGGTGGTGACGTGGAGGAGTGGGAACGGCGGCAGAGGGCAGAAGCCGGGGCACGAACCACAACAATGGTTGCGCATCTTAATGGCGAAAAGAACAAGGGGTTGCGACAACTGGCCGCCATACCCATGATTCTTCAGATTATGGCTATTCTCTGGAAAGAGAGGGATTATATGCCCAAAAACCGTGTCATGCTCTATGATGCTGTGATCAATTATCTCCTTGAAATCAGGGATGAACGCATTGGGATTAAACCACCGATGTCTGCGGCACATGCACGAATGGTGCTGCAGCCGGTTTCGCTGTGGATGCAGGAAAACAATAAAGATCAACTCCTGAAATCGGAGATGCATGCGGCAATGCAGGAGTGGCTTGATACTGTTGATGCTCCGCCAACTGCCGAAGTGTTTTGTGATTTCCTTGTCAAACGGGCTGGCTTGCTGGTAGAGACTGGAGGCAAAGAATACCGGTTTCGTCACAAATCATTCCGTGAATATCTTACTGGTGTGCAACTCAAGGAGGATCGTCCCTACGAGCATCTTCATAAGCTCGTCAACAATTTCGGAGAGGATTGGTGGGAAGAGCCACTTCGATTCTTTATTGGTTCTGTTGATGCCAATGTCTTTGATGCGTTTATGAAAAAGCTCTTTGATTCACCGGTCAGTGAGGAGTTAACAACAAAGAATCAGTTGCTGTTACAGACCATCATTGAAGAGGCGAAGGTAAAAAAAATTGATGCACTGTGCACAAAACTTCTTGATGCCACAACCACAGCCAGTCGCCAGCGGGTGGTTCTCGATTGCCTGAAAGCCATCGGAAAAGCTGCGGCGCTCAATGCCCTGGAGCAATTCAAAGTGAACAACCTTGCGAAAAACAAGGATATTGCTGATCGGGCTGATGATGTTATTATTGATCTGCAAACGCCAGCGCCAGAAGAGATTGCAAGGGTATCTCAACAAATCGTCAATCTGGAACAACGGCCATCATCATTCCGTAATTCCATTGAGCGCCAGAACGAGTATATTTTGATACGTGGCGGGAGCTATTGTTACTCGGTTACAGGGAAAGAGGAGTACGTACCAGATCTCTATGTTGCTAAATATCCGGTAACCAACAAGCTTTATCGCTCATTTATTGCTTCGTTGCCAAAGTTTAACGCACGGTTCATTGAAGAGCTGAACAAGATTGCCAAAAATAACACATGGGATGGCGGGTTTAGCGATTATCTCAAGGGGGAACGAGACCTTGCTGCATTGTTTCGTTCAAATTATGATGAAGATCGTAAATTCGACGGGGATGATCAACCGGTGGTTGGTGTCACCTGGTATGCTGCCCGTGCCTACTGCCTGTGGCTTTCGATGCAGGAAAAGAGTGAAAGACAATATCGTCTTCCGAATGAAGTTGAGTGGGAGTGGGCAGCAGGCGGGAAACAGGGAACAACCGGGCAGCGTGTGCGTGAATATCCATGGTTGGAAGAGAAGGGTGGAGCGAGTTCAACACTGCTGAACTATAATAATAATGTAGGAGCTACCACGCCGGTTGGCAGCTACCCTGATGGAGCAACACCTGAAGGACTGTATGATATGGCGGGTAACGTCTGGGAATGGACGGATAGTTGGTGGGATGAAACTCGTTCGGACCGTGTGGTTCGTGGCGGGGGCTGGAGCAGCCGCGCCGTGAGCTGTCGGTCGGCGTTTCGCAGCAGCGTCACCCCCGACGACCGGAGCAGCAATGTTGGCTTCCGCTTGGTGTTCGTCCCGTAGTCAGTTGGCTGCTCATTCCGGCTTTGCTTTTGAGCGAGAGTGATGTTACAACATTGTGGTGAGCGGCTGTGAGGGACGAACTGCCGCACGCCATAATGTTGCGTAACGGAACGACAACAGAAGATGCCGCCCCGTGGCGGCCGATTTTTTGAAAACGTGACGATTTCATTCAAAATTACACAACAGCGTATTCTTTACCCTGCTGCTTTTGCTGCCGTCCTTTTGCCAGTTCGCAAACCACGCCATGCCGTTGGTTGCCTTTACTGAATATGCCAACGCAAGAGAATTCAGAAAGAATGTGTACAGTGCACTTTAATCCAATTCTTTGCCGGATTCAACGACACGAATGCGATCGACCCATCAATTATCTGCACTCTCTCCTGAGCCTTGAATTCACCGCTTCCAGATCACATAGCTCTGGATTAAAATCAGTGATCCCAAAACTCTCCGCCAGCCACTCTGTTCTGTCTGCGTAATCGGGGTGCAGTTTGTCGCTCATAACCTCAACCAACTCTCTGTATCCCCAAATACCGCCACAATCCTCCGGAGGGCAGGCACCTTTGCCCTTGATGCAGGAAGGCAGTGATATGGCACTATCAAAAGAAAGAATTTTTTCAAGCGTCACCTTGTGCTGCCATCCATCGCCAAAATCATACTCATAGGTCAGGGAATCCTTCTCTTTGCGTAACAGGCTTGAGAGGATTTCCATGTTTTCATCTATGACCGACATGCCAAAAAAGAGATCTTTTTCATCCTCGTCAGGCACTCCGTACAGCTCCCTTCCAAAAACAAATTGATGGAGATGTTCATCAAACCACCCCATCCCCGCTTGCATGACTGTGTGAAGCTTTCCAAGGGTGATGGTGTCGGCCACCAGAATGCGCCTCCATATCGGAGGCTTTGAGCCCATCAACGTGACTTTCAACTGATAGATGGACTTTGGTGTTTGTGGTCTCATAAAAAAACTCCGTTGAAAAGATGAATTCGTGTTGTTCTCGTTCAATTGAGGAGCGCCCCGTATGGCACCCTTTATGCGGCTTTGAAAATATAAACTTGTGACGAATGAATACAAGGAATTTCTTGTCGATATCAAGGCTCGTATCCGTCAGCGTCAGTATCAGGCATTCCGTGCGGTGAACACGGAGATGGTAGAACTGTACCGGGAGACAGGTGAGTCTATCGATTTGAAGCAAAAAATACTCGGCTGGGGAAAGGCTGTGGTGGAGACTCTTGCCCATGATTTACAAGCAGAATTTCCTGGTCGAAACGGATTTTCTGTGCAAAAACTCTGGTTCATGCGTCAGTTTCTTTGCACCTATCGAGATCAGTCAATTCTCCAACCATTGGCTAGAGAAATTTGCCGGGCAAAAATCTTGTAATTTTTACCCGATGCAAAGATGAGCTGAAGCGTGACTTTTACCTTCGCGCTACGGCCAGGTTTGGCTGGACAAAGGCGGTGCTTAGGTGGATAACAAAAGCTACGAAAGAATATCACGGGACGCAGGACAAATCGCTGATACCCTCAAGAGACTCACATGCCTAAAAATGCTCTCTTGACCTCCTGATTGTTCAGCAGCTCTTCACCCGTGCCCGTTAACACTATCTTCCCGGTTTCAATAACGTAGCCTCTGTGGCTTATGTTCAGTGACTGGTAAACATTCTGTTCGACAAGGAGCACCGTTACGCCATTATTGTTGATGGTGCGGATAGCTCTAAAAACCACATCGGTAAAGAGAGGTGATAGCCCCAGACTCGGCTCGTCAAGAAGAAGAAGCTTGGGATTGCCCATAAGCCCCCGGCCTATTGCCAGCATTTGCTGTTCACCACCGGACATGGTGCCACCCAACTGTGTGCGGCGCTGGGCAAGTTTTGGGAAAAGTTCAAAGACTTTGTCGAGGTTTTGATGACAATCTTTTTGGCAGAGGTAGCCCCCCATCATCAGATTTTCAACAACCGTCATGTCAGGAAAGATCTTGCGTCCCTCTGGAACATGAACAATTCCCTTTTTTACAATCGAGTGGGGCTTGACGGCGTTGAGTGATTCACTCTTCCAGGTGATGGATCCACTGTATTTGATGATGCCCGAGATTGCCTTGAGCATGGTTGACTTCCCGGCACCATTGCTCCCCACAACAGAGACAATCTCACCCTCCCCGATCGTAAGGTCTATTGCCCGCAGAACAGGCATCTCTCCATATCCAGCATTGAGATTTTTAATATCAAGCATGGTGACCACCTCCAAGGTATGCGGCTATAACGTCAGGATTATTGGTAATCTCTTCGGGGCTGCCCTCTGCAAGTTTCTCGCCGGAGTTGAGAACCACGATTTGGTCACAGATTGAGGTGACCGCTTTCATATCGTGCTCTATAAAAACAATGGTGGCACCACGTTGGCGGATAGAGCGAATAATGTCAAGAATCGTCTCGGTTTCTGTATGGTTCAAGCCGCCACATATTTCATCAAGAAGCAAGAGTTTTGGATGAGTTGCCAGCACCCTGGCGAGTTCAAGCTTCTTTTTCAGACCAATGGGCAGCGAACCGGCAGACTTTGATGTGTAATCGGTCAACCCGACCCTCTTTAACTGTTCCATGGCGATCTCCTCCGCCTGACGGGTTTTGTTGGTAACAGAAAATGCGCCGACCATCACATTCTCAAGCACACTGAGGCTTCCCAGCGGCTTAACCCTCTGCCAGGTACGGGCCATGCCAAGGCGGCATACCTCATCAGGACGAAGATCATTGATTTTTTTGACATCAAAAATCACTTCGCCCGCAGTTACAGGAAAAAAACCTGTCATGCAGTTGAACAGTGTGGTTTTCCCTGCGCCATTTGGACCGATAAGACCAACAATCTGCTTTTCATCAACAGCAAAAGAGACATCATGCACCGCTACATTCCCACCAAAATGCTTGCTGACATGGCTTATACGCAAGAGATGCTGTATCATTTGGTCCTCCGGAAAAGCCCAAGAATACCTTTGGGCAGATAAAGTATGCAAAGCACCGTAATGATTCCGTACACCAGCACATGGGCATGCGCAAGATTTTCTTTCAGAAAGATGCCGAGTGCTGAGGTTTCGGAGACCAGACCGGCCTTGACCAGCGCATCTCCTACAAGATTTGAACGAAGCATTTCTGCCAGTGGCACCAGCAGAAAAGCCCCGATAACAGGTCCCCACAATGTTCCAACACCACCAATAATGGCCGTCAGAATAATTTCTATGGAGAGCCGAAGATCAAGAACCGCAGAGGTGTCGATAAATCGAATATAAAGGCCATAGAGAGAACCAAGAAGCGAGGTCAGAGCTGCTGAAATGAGCAAGGACTTGTTCTTGTAGAACGAAAGATTGATCCCCAGTGATGAAGCGGCATCCTGATCCTCACGAATTGCCTGCAGGTAGTAGCCGGTTTTTGATCTTCTCAGGTATGCTGTTATGCCAAGCGTCGCAACAAGTACCAGCAACATTCCGTAATAAAAGGGGTTCTTGCTGTTCAGATCCAGCCCCCACAATGAAACATCGGAGAGCAGAATACCCTGGGCACCGCCTGTAAAATTAAAGTTAAGCACTGAAAGACGAACAATTTCAGCCACAGCAATAGAGGCCAGGCCAAAGTAATGGCCACGTAAACGAAAAACAATGGCACCGGTCATGAGCGCAATAATGGAGGCTGAAATAATTCCCGCTGCCATGCAAATCAGCGGATTAAGCATGGGGTAGTTCGTCAGCAGAATCAGGGTTGTGTAGGCACCTGCTCCAAAATAGGCTGCATGCCCAAAACTGTACTGCCCGGCATACCCTCCGAGAATATTCCAGGCCGATGAGAGTGCTGCCATCATCAACACGGAAATCAATATTCCTGTAATGTAGGGGTTCTCGCCAATAACAAGGGGGAGCGCAATGGCTGCGGCTGCAAGCATTGTTATAAGAGTGATCTGTTTCATGATTGTCCCCCTTTTTTGCCGAACAGCCCTTGCGGACGAAGCAGCAGTACTGCCAGAAAAAGCACAAAGACCACAACATCTTTCCAGTCAGAGGAGAGATAGGTCGCAGACATTGCTTCAACAACACCAATAATAATCCCCCCGACTCCCGCTCCAACAACTGAGCCCAGACCACCAAGGACGCAGATGGTAAATGCCTTCAGAAGAAAACTGTGACCGGCAAGTGGATGGATGTAGTAGGTTGGGGCAATGAGCGCACCAGCGGTTGCCGCCAGAGCCGTGCCAAGACCAAAGGCGATGGCACTCATCTTTGCAACATTGATACCCATTAACTGCGCCGCTTCACGGTTTTGGCTTGTCGCCCTCAACGCCATGCCAGTGGTGCTTTTAGAAAGAAAAATGTAGAGAAGCGCAATAATAACACAGGTAATAAGAAATGAGAAGAGAAGCGGTGCCGATATTGAAATTCCTCCGGGGAGATTGAAGGCGCTGCTTGAATAGGATGTTGTCAATATCTTGGGGTCGCTGGTAAAGGCAAGAAGCGTTGTATTGCTCATAATCAAACCAAGGCCGATGGTCAGCAGAATCTGGTTTTGATGGGGATGAGTGATCACCCTGTTGATAAAGAGCCTTTCCAGCATGTAACCAAAAAGAAAGGCAGTTGGAATAATCAGCACAAGCGAGAGATAAGGATCAATGTGCAGCAGGGTAAAGGAAAAATAGGCCAGATACATCCCAAGCATCATAAGATCGCCATGTGCAAAGTTACTGATGTTCATGACACCGAAAACAAGGGACATACCAATCCCTGCAAGCGCGTAAACTCCTCCTGTCAGTATCCCTGACAAGAGTGGCTGAAGAAATAACATAACGATTCTCCTTGTGTAGTGAATCTCTTGACGGGGGAAAAGCGCCCCAGGCACGATTGCCAGAGGCGCCATCATCGGTTATCTTATCGTTTGAACGGATAAACAAGCTTTTTCTTGCTGAATTTTGCAGGATAGACCGTTTCGTATTTCCCGTTCTGAATTTGCTGTACAAGCATAGGGTGGTCATTCTGATTGGTAAAGCCGCTGTAGTCAGCAAATTTTACCGGTCCCATAATGCCACTCCAGCTTCCGGCCTTGAGAGCTGTGCGAAGGACAGCGGAATTTTTTGACTTTGAAGCGGCCACAGCCATAATCCTGATTGCCTCATAAGCACAGGCCGCATGATAAGATGGCTCTTTGCCAAATTTTGCCTTGTAGCGGAGGCCAAAATCGGCTGCACCTGCCCAGTTGACATCATCCGTCCATTGAGTAGCAGAGACAACAAAATTGGATATTTCCGTCTGTTGAGCAAACTGGGCCGTTGTGTAGCCAGCGCCCGCACCCAGAAAGGCCTTTGGGGCAAGACCGATCTCCTTTGCCTGTCGCATTAATAGAATAGCGTCGGCATCATAAGAGACAAGAAAGACAAGATCAGGATTTGCGGCCTTGACTTTTGACAGTGATGGTCGATAGTCTGGCTGACCCTGCTGGTACTTTTCGTTGGCGACCTCTTTCAAGCCCATTTTTAAAGCATTCTCCTGGGCAGTCTTTACTGTTGAAACTCCGAAATCAGTAGCAGCATAGACAAATGCAATGGTTTTTGGCTTGTAGGCCTTGACAGCATCCATCAATACCATTGAGTAGACGTTTGCAGGAGCATTAAGTCTGAAAACATTTTTGTAGCCTTTCATGGTAATCTCCTCCTTGGCAGCAGCAGGAACAAGCAGTGGCACCTGATACTGATCAGCCCTTGATGCCACAACGTTGGCACAGCCTGAAGTGTAGGGTCCAACAACGCCTATAACAGCATCACGGGTTACCAGCTTTTCATAAGCGGCAAGTGCATTTTTTGGATCACCTCCATCGTCCTCCTTGACAAGATCAACCTTAATGCCCTTTGCTTTTAAATCCTCAATTGCCATCGTGGCACCATTGGTGAGATTTTCACCGATCTGAGCCTCTTTACCGGTAATTGAATTGATGAAGCCGATTTTGACTGGCGCAGAATAGACCAGCATCGGAAAAGCCAGCAGAGCGGCCGCAACTATTGATGCAAACGTTTTCTTCATAAGCAGTTCCCTTGTTATAGTTTGAATTAGTTAATATATGCTAAAATGCAGAAAATCAAGGGTTAACTCGATTTTTCAATAATACATAAACATAAGCAATCTACAACTATTTATCAAAAAAGTGAAGTCTGGTTGTGGCTGAGGCAAAAAACGGCGATAGTTGCCGATTTTGTCAAATCGTTCCATAAGAAAGGTGTGATAATCTTGAATTAATATGTATGCGGCGAGCTCTGGAAATGGTGATAGAGTGTGATGGCCGGGGTTGGAGCTTCATCTCTATAATCGGACTTGTTTACAGAGAAATAAAAGGGAATGGAATGTCTGGAAGCCAATGTTTTCGGGGGTTGGGCCGGTTCAGAAGGGTGGTAGCGGAAGGTATGAATTATTTTCTTTCGAGAAGGAAAATATATTAATTTAGGTTTTGTTTTTTTTTATAATTCGCTTACATTGACAGTCCTTATGGATTTTTAAGGATATTTGCGTTTTTTGTAATCAGAGGTTTTTTAAAAAGAAAGAGAGTTTCAGTATGCCGACGATTCAGCAGCTCATCAGGCTCGGAAGAAGTGTAAAAGTGTCAAAAACAGCGTCACCGGCGCTTGAGAAATGTCCGCAGAAACGTGGCGTTTGTACTCGTGTTTATACGACTACACCCAAAAAGCCTAACTCAGCGTTACGGAAAGTTGCGCGTGTCAGGTTGTCCAACAAAATTGAGGTAACAGCATATATTCCGGGAGAGGGTCACAACCTGCAGGAGCATTCAATTGTTCTTATTCGTGGCGGCAGGGTAAAGGATCTTCCTGGTGTGCGGTACCATATTGTTCGTGGTTCGCTGGACACGTCCGGTGTTGCAGATCGCAAGCAGAGTCGCTCGAAGTATGGGGCCAAACAGCCGAAAGCTGGTGTTGCTGCTCCTGTCAAGGGCAAGGGTAAGAGATAAATAAGTCGAATCATAAACTCAGAGAAGAACATGCCCAAAAAAGTTGGCTATAAAAGAATAGGTGTTGATTTCCGTTATGGGGATGAAAGTGTTGCCCGTTTTATCAATGCTGTGATGCTTGATGGTAAAAAGGCTGTCGCTACAAAGATAGTCTATGATGCGTTTGCTATCATCGCCGAAAAGTTGAGTGGTGAGGATCCGCTGGAGGTTTATCGCAAGGCTATGTCGCATATTGCGCCGGTCGTTGAAGTTCGCAGTAAAAGGGTTGGCGGTGCTACTTATCAGATTCCTATGGAAGTCAAGGCATCAAGGCGTGGGGCACTTGCATTCCGCTGGCTCAAGATGTATGCTGCAAGACGTGGCGGCAAGTCCATGGCTGAAAAGCTTGCTGCTGAGTTGATGGATGCTGCCAATGAGCAGGGTGCGTCAGTTAAAAAACGCGATGAGGTACACCGTATGGCTGATGCAAACAAGGCGTTTGCGCATTTCAGGTTCTGAGAGTTTGTTCAAGTGTGGATAAAAGGTCTAATATTTTGTTATGGCAAGGCTGGTTGATTTAGATAAAGTACGCAACATCGGTATCATGGCTCACATTGATGCTGGCAAGACAACAACAACAGAGAGAATTCTCTATTATACCGGTCGCCTGCATCGGATGGGTGAAGTGCATGATGGCGGCGCGACGATGGACTGGATGGATCAGGAGAAGGAGCGTGGTATTACTATTACTTCTGCGGCGACAACCTGTTTCTGGGTGCCGAGATTTGGAAATTATGTTGGCGTTAATCACAGGATAAACATAATTGATACGCCGGGGCATGTTGATTTTACCGTCGAGGTTGAGCGTTCCTTGCGAGTGCTTGATGGTGCTGTGGCACTCTTTTGTGCTGTTGGCGGGGTAGAGCCGCAGTCTGAGACGGTGTGGCGACAGGCAAACAAGTACGGAGTTCCGAGGATTGCTTATATTAACAAGATGGACAGGACCGGTGCTAACTTTTTTGATACGGTCAAGGCTATCAGGGAAAGGCTTGGTGCCAATCCGGTACCTCTTCAGATACCCATTGGCGAAGGTGAGATTTTTGCCGGTTTCGTTGATCTCATCAGGATGAAAGGTATCATCTATAATAAAGAAGATGGCAGCACCTATGATGAGGTAGAGATTCCGCATGACCTGCAGAACGAGGCGAGGACATGGCGAATTAATATGCTTGAAGCTGTTTCAGAGCATGACGATACGCTTCTTGAGAAATACCTGAACGGTGAAGATATCACCGAGAAAGAGGTAAGGGATGTGTTGCGCCAGGCGACACTCAAGGTCACTATTATTCCTGTGCTTTGCGGATCATCCTTCAAGAACAAGGGTGTTCAGTTTATGCTTGATGCCGTTGTCGAGTACCTTGCTTCTCCGGTTGATGTCGGTGCTGTCGAGGGGCATCATCCACGCACAGAGGAATCGGTGACTCGCGAGCCGAAAGACGAAGAGCCGTTTGCAGCACTTGCCTTCAAGATTGCGACTGATCCATTTGTTGGAAAGCTGACGTTTTTCAGGGTTTATTCCGGTTTTCTCAAGGCTGGCAGTTATGTGCTCAATACCATGACTGGCAAAAAAGAGCGGATTGGCAGGGTGCTTCAGATGCACTCCAACAAGAGAGAGGATATAGATTGTGTTTATTGCGGCGATATCGCTGCGGCCGTTGGTTTGAAAGATGTGAGAACCGGCGATACCATTTGTGACGAAAACCATCCGGTGGTGCTGGAGAAAATGGTTTTTCCCGAGCCGGTTATACAGATTGCCATTGAGCCGAAAACCAAGAGTGATTCAGACAGGCTTGGTATGTCACTTGCCAAACTCGCTGAAGAGGATCCTACCTTCAAGGTCAAGACTGATGATGAAACTGGTCAGACGCTGATTGCCGGTATGGGTGAACTTCATCTTGAGATTTTGGTTGATCGTCTCAAACGTGAGTTCAAGGTAGAGGCCAATGTGGGTAAGCCGCAGGTCGCATACCGCGAAACGATCCGCGAAACTACGGAGTTCGAGGGTAAATTTGTTCGTCAGTCGGGTGGTAAGGGTCAGTTTGGTCTGGTTGTTCTCCGCGTTGAACCGCTTGAAGAGGGAAAGGGATACGAGTTTGTTGATGCCGTCAAAGGTGGTGTTATTCCAAGAGAGTATATTCCGGCGGTTAATGTTGGTGTGCAGCAGGCGATGAAAGGCGGTGTTGTTGCAGGGTATCCGATGCAGGATATAAAAGTTACCCTTTTGGATGGCAAGTATCATGAGGTTGACTCTTCTGAAATGGCATTCAAGATTGCAGGATCAATCGGGTTCAAGGGCGCTGCCAAAAAGGCTAATCCAGTATTGCTTGAGCCGATCATGAAAGTTGAGGTTGTTACTCCTGAAGAGTATCTCGGAGATGTTATGGGTGATCTGTCAAGTCGTCGTGGCCATATCGAAGGTATGGGGCAAAGGGCTGGCGCTCAGTTTGTTAACGCCAAGGTTCCGCTTTCGGCAATGTTCGGTTACTCAACCGACCTTCGTTCGATGAGTCAGGGAAGGGCAAATTATTCGATGGAGTTTGACTGTTATCGCGAAGTTCCTCGCAGTATTGCGGAAGCTTTGCAGGAGAAAAAGGTGAGCAAGGATTCGGAATAGGCAAGCACAGGCTGTATCAGTTTTAATTATTACAAACAATAACAGATAACCGACACGGAGACAAGTTATGGCAAAAGAGTCCTACAAAAGGGATAAACCCCACGTAAATATAGGTACCATTGGTCACGTTGATCATGGCAAGACAACCTTGACCGCAGCGATTACTTCGGTTCTCGCCAAGCAGGGACTTGCTGCAGTGCGTGACTTCGGCAGTATCGACAAGGCTCCTGAAGAGAGAGAGCGTGGTATTACCATTTCAACAGCGCACGTTGAGTACCAGACAAAAAAGCGCCACTATGCGCATATTGACTGTCCTGGCCACGCTGATTACATTAAAAACATGATCACCGGTGCTGCCCAGATGGACGGTGCGATTCTTGTTGTTGCAGGTACAGATGGTCCTATGCCTCAGACACGTGAGCACATCCTGCTTGCCCGTCAGGTAAATGTGCCTTCTCTTGTTGTTTTCCTGAACAAGGTCGATATTGCCGATCCTGAACTGATTGAGCTTGTCGAGCTTGAGCTTAGAGAGCTTTTGACGGCTTACAACTTTCCTGGTGACGATATTCCGATTATCAAGGGTTCCGCACTGAAGGCTCTTGAAGGTGATCCGGAGGGTGAGGCCGCAATTATTGAGCTTATGAACGCGGTTGATGAATTTATTCCTGATCCTGTCCGCGACGTAGACAAGCCTTTCCTCATGCCGGTTGAAGATGTCTTCTCTATTTCGGGTCGTGGTACAGTTGGTACCGGAAGGATCGAAAGAGGTCGCATCAAGATTAACGAAGAGGTGGAAATTGTTGGTCTGAGACCAACGCGTAAATCGGTAGTTACCGGTATTGAGATGTTCCAGAAGCTTCTTGATGAGGGTCAGGCTGGTGATAACGCCGGTCTCCTTCTCAGAGGGGTTGACAAGACTGAACTCGAGCGTGGTATGGTTATCGCAAAACCGGGCACCATCAAGCCGCACACCAGATTCAAGGCTGAAGTCTATATTCTGAAGAAAGAAGAGGGTGGTCGTCATACGCCGTTCTTTAACGGATACCGTCCTCAGTTCTACTTCCGTACGACCGACGTTACCGGTTCAGTGACCCTCCCGGAAGGCGTTGAGATGGTTATGCCTGGCGACAACCTTGGTGTCGAAGTTGAGCTGCTTGCTCCTATCGCCATGGATGAAGGTTTACGTTTCGCTATACGTGAGGGTGGCCGCACGGTTGGCGCAGGTTCCGTTACCACGATTATTGAATAAGAGTTTGTATGGCGTCCCGGGACGGGGCCTTAAATCCCGTCCCTTTTTTATTGATAACACGAAACAGGGTTGACAAGTGGCTGTACAGCAAAAGATAAGAATCAAGCTCAAGTCTTATGACCATAGTTTGGTTGATAAGTGGGCTTTAAGGATTATTGATGTGGTCAAACAGACGGATGCAATCATCTTTGGTCCAATACCACTGCCCACAAAATCACATGTTTATACCGTAAACCGGTCTCCGCATGTCGACAAGAAGTCCCGTGAGCAGTTTTCTTTCTCCTCTCACAAGAGGTTGATTGAAATTATAAACCCGACATCCAGAACCATTGATATGCTTATGAAGCTTGAGCTTCCGAGCGGTGTTGATGTTGAAATTAAGTCTTAAAGAATTAGAAAAGGTTATCTTTATGGGTGCGATTCTTGGAAAAAAAATCGGCATGACCCGTTTATTCAATGAGAAACGCGAGGCTGTATCCTGCACTATTATCGAGGCAGGCCCATGCTTTGTGACACAGGTTAAACGTGTAGATACAGATGGTTACGATGCTTATCAGGTTGGTATTGGCGAAAGAAAGGAAAAAAATGTAAGCAAGCCATTACAGGGTCATTATAAAAAAGCTGGAGTTGCACCAGGGTTCAAGTTGGCTGAGTTTGATTTTTCAGAAATGAGACAGGAGCTGCAACTGGGTAGTCCGGTGAGCGTTGCATCGTTCATTGAGGGCGAAAAGGTCAATGTTCTCGGTATCTCGAAAGGAAAAGGTTTTGCCGGTGTTATGAAACGGCACAATTTCAGCGGAGGTCAAAGAACTCATGGTCAGTCTGACAGGCAGAGAGCGCCGGGCTCTGTTGGTGGTTCATCCGATCCATCAAGGGTTTTCAAGGGCACCAGGATGGCAGGACGTATGGGTACAGATAATATTACGGTCAGAAATCTTGTTATTTTCAAGATTATGCCGGAGTCTAATCTGATTGTCATAAAAGGATCTGTCCCTGGGCCACGAAATTCCTATGTCAAGATTGTTTCTATAAAAAAGTAAATGCTGATTGCACGAAGCTATGGAACTTAAAGTCTTTAATACTGCCGGTGTTGAAACCGGTGAAGTGGTAACGCTCCGTGACGATATATTCGGCGCTGAAATATCTGAACATGCGATGTATCTTGATGTCAAGGCAATACTCGCCAATAGAAGACAGGGGACTCACAAGTCGAAAACAAGGGGAGAAGTAAGAGGTGGAGGCAGAAAGCCTTTACGTCAGAAAGGTACTGGAAATGCCCGTCAGGGTTCAAGCCGCTCACCATTGCATATTGGTGGTGGCACTATATTTGGACCTGTCCCTCATGCTTATGACCAAAAAGTGAATAAAAAGGTGAAGCTTCTTGCACGACGTTCAGCATTGAGTTCCAAGGCACAAACGGGAAAGATTGTCGTGATAGAGGATTTCAGGTTTGAGCAGATCAAGACGAAACCTTTTGCTGATATTTTGAAGAATCTTGGTCTGTCTGAAAAGAAGACTCTGATGTTGATGCCCGAGTATGATATGATTGTTGCAAGGTCTGGAAGAAATATTGCGGTTCTTGATATCATGACTGCCGACAAGGTTTCAACCTATGATATTCTTCATAGTCACACCTTGCTTGTTCAGAAGACCGCGTTGAAAAAAATAGAAGAGACGTTAGGGTAATTTGGAGCTTTCCAGAAAAAGGAGTTAAAGAGATGATAAACCCGTTGTTGCGCCCGTTGTTGACTGAAAAGAGTACCGGGCTGACAGAGAAAAAAGGACAGTACGTCTTGATAGTAAAACCTGATGCAGACAAAAGTGATATCAGGAAAGCGGTTGAAAAGAAGTTTGGTGTTGAGGTAAAATCGGTTCGTACGATTAACTGTTTGGGTAAATCACGTGCTCAGAATACAAAAAGAGGCAGGATTACCGGAAAGAAAAGTGACTGGAAAAAAGCAATTATCACTCTTGTAAAGGGTCAGTCGATAGACTATTACTCAGCTACAGCCCAGAAGAGCGAAGGATAGAAATCATAAAAAGGATAGATCATACATTCAAATGGCTATAAGGAAATTAGCGCCGGTTACGCCAGGGTCGAGATTCATGTCATACCCTGCATTCGATGAAATCACCAAGAGCACGCCGGAAAAACGCTTGCTTGTGCCCTTGAAGAAGTCAGGTGGCCGTAATGCTGCAGGACGGAAGACATCGAGGCATAGAGGTGGTGGACATAAAAGGCATTACAGGATAATAGATTTCAAGCGCAACAAGGATGGCATTCCCGCAACGGTCGCTGCTATTGAATATGATCCAAATCGTTCATCAAGAATTGCATTATTGCATTATAATGATGGAGAAAAACGTTATATTCTCGCCCCGAAAGGTTTAAATGTTGGCGACAAGGTGGAAAGTGGAGAAAAGGTTGAAATCAAGACCGGTAACACTATGCCTTTGAAAAATATTCCGCTTGGGACTGATATCCATAATGTTGAGATGAAGGCAGGCAAGGGTGGACAGATAGTGAGGTCCGCTGGAGGATTTGCTGTTCTTGCTGCCCGGGAAGGTGATTATGTTACCTTGAAACTACCGTCAGGTGAGATTCGAAAGCTTCGGGTAGAGTGTCGTGCAACAATTGGCGTTGTAGGTAATGCAGATCATGAAAATGTAGTTCTCGGCAAAGCAGGCAGAAGCCGTTGGCTTGGTATCCGTCCTCAGACAAGAGGTATGGCGATGAACCCGGTCGATCACCCGATGGGTGGAGGTGAAGGCAAGTCAAAATCAGGCGGTGGAAGAAAGCATCCGATGTCTCCATGGGGACAGCTTGCCAAGGGACAGAAGACCAGAAACAAGAAAAAGGCTTCACAGAAATTGATTGTACGGGGCAGAAACGCCAAATAACTATAGCGGTTAACAACAACAAGCAGAGAAATTATGCCAAGATCACTTAAAAAGGGACCGTTCATTGATATAAAGCTGGAAAAGCGGATCCTTGATATGAATAGCAAGGGTGAAAAAAAGGTTATAAAAACCTGGTCCAGAAGTTCAATGATTTCACCTGATTTTGTCGGTCACACTGTAGCTGTTCACAATGGAAAAAACCATGTGCCCGTTTATGTTGGTGATAATATGGTAGGTCATAAACTTGGAGAGTTTTCCCCGACAAGATCATTTCGCGGCCACGCTGGTGGTGGAAAGGCTGAAAAAGGCGGATCTGCACCAAGAAAAAAATAAATTGAATAACGCGAAAGGGTAAAGATTGATATGGAAGCTAAAGCAATTTTACGGGATACGCCCACATCACCAAGAAAAATGCGTCTTGTGGCAGGTCTTGTTCGTGGAAAGCAGGTCGATTTGGCGAAGGCCATTCTGCTTAACTCAACAAAGGCAGCTTCACGAAATGTTTTGATGACGCTCAAGTCCGCAGTTTCTAATTACGCGCAGCGTAATCCCGATGAAAGGACAAGTGATCAGGATCTGTTTATCAAAGCAGTTTTTGTAGACGAAGGTATGACACTGAAACGAACACTGCCTGCACCGATGGGTCGTGCATTCAGGATTCGTAAAAGATCGAATCATCTTACGATAGTCATTGATAAGGTTAGAAATCCAGTAACTTAATAAAACAAGGAGAGAGCATTGGGTCAGAAAGTTAATCCTACTGGATTCAGGCTGGGAATTATCAGGGATTGGGCTTCACGCTGGTATGATGACAGTCCTGTTATTTCAGATAAAATCAAGCAAGATCATGTTATTCGTACTTATGTTCTTGCAAGGTTAAAAAAAGAAAGAGCAGGTATTGCGCGTATTATTATTGAGAGAACAACCAAGCATGTCAAGATCAACATTTATGCAGCCCGGCCTGGTGCAGTTGTTGGAAGGAAAGGCGAGGAGATTAATAATCTTTCACAAGAGTTGAGCCGTATTACTGGCAAAGAGGTCAAAATCGATGTTGTTGAGGTTGTCAAACCTGAAATTGAGGCTCAGCTTATTGGCGATAATATAGCTTATCAGCTCGAAAATCGTGTTTCTTTCAGAAGAGCGATGAAACAGGCGATTCAGCAAGCAATGCGTTCTGGCGCTGAGGGTATCAGGATCAGATGCGGCGGACGTCTTGGTGGCGCTGAAATTGCGCGTTCCGAGCAGTATAAGGAGGGAAAAATTCCGCTTCACACTATTCGGGCCAATGTTGATTATGCGAGTGTTACTGCTCATACTATTGCAGGCACGATCGGAATCAAGGTATGGGTTTATAAAGGCGAAGTGCTTGTGCAGCGTATAGACGCTATTGAAGAAGAGGAGATGAAGAGAATGAAAGACAGACGAAGCGATACTGGTGCAAGGAATCGCGATACTCGTGATGGCCGTGCCAAGCGTCGCAACCGTACCAAGCGATCATAATATCAAGTACCAACAAATCAGAAAATAGAATGGAGTTGCCTGTATGTTAATGCCAAAAAGAGTTAAATATAGAAAGACACAAAGAGGCCGGATGAAGGGCAATTCAGGTCGTGGTACTTTGGTATCGTTTGGTTCCTTTGGGTTGAAGGCGGTGGAGTCGGCATGGATCACCAGCCGTCAGATTGAAGCTGCCCGTGTTGCAATGACCAGATTTATGAAGAGAGATGGTAAAATCTGGATCAGAATTTTTCCTGACAAACCAGTGACTCAAAAACCCGCTGAAACCCGAATGGGATCAGGCAAAGGCTCGCCGGAGTTTTGGGTTGCCGTTGTAAAGCCAGGAAGAATCATGTTCGAAGCTGATGGTGTGCCCAAAGAGGTCGCCACAGAGGCGTTCAGGCTTGCCGCAAAAAAGCTGCCAATCAAAACCAGGTTCATTGTCCGTCCTGACTACGAAGATTAAACGAGCAATTAATTTGACAAGAGGTTTACTGATATGAAAAAGTATGAAATAGCGGCATTGAGCAAACAGGAATTGACCGATAAACTCAAAGAGCTTCAAGAAAGACTTGCGGATATCAATTTTTTTAGGGTTATTGAGCAGCCGCATAATCCAATGGTTTTCCGTAATTCAAGGCGGGATATTGCGCGCATGAAAAACAGGCTCCATCAACTATCGGCTGCTGAAACCAGCCTTGTTTGACGGAAACGCAAACAATAAAACTGTTTATATACATGGAAGAGAATAAAACGGGCAGTGTATCAATGGAATCGAGTGCTCCGGAAAGGGGAAGAAAAAAAACCTGGGTAGGTAAAGTTGTCAGTGACAAGATGGATAAAGCTTTTGTTGTTGCCGTTGAGCGTAGTGTTCAGCATCCGGTTTACAAGAAATATTTTAAAAAGACGACAAGGCTGATGGCTCATGATGAAAAAAATGAGGCAGGAATAGGTGATCTTGTCAAGGTCGCAGAGTGTCGCCCGTTGAGTAAAAGAAAAAGCTGCCGTTTGGTTGAAATTATTGAAAAAGCCAGGTAAGGGAAGTATTTTATACATTTATTAAAGCTTGAAACAGGATGATCCAGAAAGAAACGAATCTGGTTGTTGCCGATAACAGCGGAGCTAAAAAAGTTCGCTGTATTCATGTCTTCGGTGGAACCGGGAGGCGATATGCCTCATTGGGTGATCAGATTATTGTATCGGTCAAAGCAGCAGTCCCTGGCGGTATTGTCAAAAAGAAAGATGTCTGCAAAGCTGTTGTCGTTCGCTGTGTTAAGGAGTCGCGCAGAAAAGATGGTTCCTATATTCGTTTTGATGAGAATGCGGTCGTTCTCCTTAATGCGCAGGGTGAGCCGAGAGGCACCCGTATTTTCGGACCTGTAGCAAGGGAGCTTCGTGACCGAAAGTTTATGAAGATTGTTTCTTTGGCACCTGAGGTGTTATAAGGCGTGTCAGGCGGGAGTAACTCAGTTGGTAGAGTCACAGCCTTCCAAGCTGTTGGTCGCGAGTTCGAGTCTCGTCTCCCGCTCAGGATTTTATGAAATACTATCATATCAGTGAAAAATGAAAACAGGGATTAAGAAAGTTAAGCTTCACGTCAAGAAAAACGATTCAGTCGTTGTTATCAGCGGCAACGATAAAGGGAAAGCTGGCAAGATTCTGAAAGTATTTCCGATAAAAAGCCGCGTTATTGTAGAGGGAGTCAATATCAGGAAGCGCCACACCCGTCCAGCACAGGGCCAGTCTCAAGGGTCAATTATTGAGAAGGAGTTTCCTATTCACTCGTCTAATGTGAAGAAAAGTTAGGTTTTTTTACTAAATGTAAGGATGACAAAGACCATCCCGGTAAACTGATAATGAACAAGATGGACAAGAATAAAGAGATGACACCGGCAATTCCCGCTGAGGCAAGACTTGAGACCTTCTTCAAAGAGAAAGTCACGCCCAATCTTATTGAGCGCTTTCAGTACAAGAATGTGATGAGAGTTCCAAGACTCAAAAAAATATCGATAAATATTGGTGTCGGGGCCGCTGCAGCAGAACCAAAGTTGCTTGAAATAGCTCTCCAGGAACTTGCCCAGATTACAGGTCAGAAACCCCAGATACGTAAATCAAAAAAAGCGATATCAAACTTTAAACTTCGTGAGGGTCAGGCTATAGGTTGCCGGGTAACGTTACGCCGCAAGGCCATGTATGAGTTTTTAGACCGTTTTGTCAGTCTTGCCGTTCCAAGGATACGTGATTTCCGCGGGCTCAGTGATACCAGTTTTGATGGCCGGGGAAACTACACTGCAGGAGTCAGGGAGCAGATAATATTTCCGGAAATCGATATTGATAAAGTACCGAGAATATCCGGGATGGATATCAGCTTTGTAACCTCTGCTTCAACCGATGAAGAGGCTTACGTGTTGCTGTCGGAACTTGGAATGCCATTTAAAAAGAAGAACAACTAAATAATTCACCATACAGATGGCCAAGAAAAGCGTTATAGCAAGGAACGAAAAAAGGATAAAGCTTGTAGCGAAGTATGCCGACCTTCGTGCAGAATTAATTAAGGCGGGCGACTATGAGGCCCTGCGGAAGTTGCCGAGGGATAGTTCGGCGACGAGAGTTCGTAATCGTTGTGTGCTTACCGGCCGAGGAAGAGGTGTGTATGCCAAATTTGGGCTTTGTCGGCATATGTTCCGCAAATTCAGTTTAGAAGGGAAGTTGCCCGGTGTTAAAAAGGCAAGCTGGTAAGTTCGCTTCTCTGTAGTTAAAGAAAGGTATTTGTTCATTTTTGAAAGTAACCAACGTTCGCTATGCCTGTAACGGATTCTATTGCAGATTATATCACCCGTATCAGAAATGCGGGAAGAGCAAAAAACAAAACAACTGATATCCCGTATTCCAAGCTTCGGGAGAACCTCTCGCAATTGCTCGTGGAGAAGGGGTACATCAAAAGCTATACGGTCATAACAGCCGAAAAATTTCCCTTTTTGCGGATTGATCTGAAGTATACTGCACAGGGCGATCCCGCCATCAAGGAGATTACCAGAGTCAGCAAGCCGGGTCGGCGTGTTTATGACGGAAAGGATATTAAAAAATATCTTGGGGGTCTCGGGTTGTATATTCTTTCCTCATCGAAAGGAGTTATAACCGATAAAGAGGCCAGGGCACAGGGTGTTGGCGGTGAAATCCTGTTCCGTATCTATTAATTTATAAGCCAGAGAGCATTAGAATACCATGTCAAGAATAGGAAAAATGCCCATAATCCTGAGTAATCAGGCAACGATTGAGATCAGTGAGCGGAACATCAGGGTATCTGGTCCTAAAGGTACTCTTGAACAGAGGCTGACGGATCAGGTAACGATTTCAGAAGAGGGAGGCCTCCTTACGGTTCTGAGGGTCGACGACAGCAAAAAGGCGAAAGCCCAGCATGGTCTTTACCGCATGCTTGTCAGTAATATGGTTGATGGTGTGACCAAGGGGTTTACCAGAAAACTTGAAATTGCCGGTGTGGGCTATCGTGCAGAATTGAAAAACGATCTGCTTGCTCTCACTCTTGGCTATTCACACATGATTTATTTCAAGGCTCCTGATGAGATCAAAATAGAGGTGCCTGATCAGGTTACGATTCTTGTAAGTGGTATTGATAAAGCGCTTGTCGGCCAGGTTGCCGCAAAGATTCGCTCATTCAGAAAACCCGAACCTTATCGCGGTAAAGGTATCAAGTATCAAGGTGAAGTGATCCGCCGCAAGGAAGGCAAGGCAGCAGGCAAGTAGTGAATGAAGAATTCAAGTAGCAAGGTAATAACATTTTACAACGGTTCAAGAGAATGAGTCAAATCGATAAAGCCTCCAGGAGGCAGAAAATCAAGGACAGAAGCAGAGCCAATGTCCAGGGTACCCAGGTAAAGCCGAGGCTTTGTGTCTACAGGAGCCTTTCACAGATTTATGCACAACTGATTGATGATGTGAATGGTAATACGTTGCTGGCGGCATCGACGATGTCGAAAGATAACAAGGCTCTTCAGGGTTCAAAATCTGAACTCTGCCGTATTATCGGTAGTCAGATCGGTCAGAAAGCTCTTGCCGCAGGTATAACAAATGTAGTATTTGACAGGAATGGTTTTCGCTATCATGGCAGGGTCAAGGCATTGGCTGATGGTGCGAGAGAGGCAGGACTGATCTTTTAAAAAACTTTTCAAAGAGATAGGTAAATGGCGAAAACATCTGCTAAGAGTATCAGACCCGGTGAGTTAAATCTGAAAGAGAAGCTGGTTCATATCAACAGGACCGCAAAGGTTGTGAAAGGTGGCAAGCGTTTCGGATTCAATGCAATTGTTGTTGTTGGCGATAAAGAGGGTCATGTAGGGTACGGACTGGGTAAGGCTAACGAAGTACAGGATGCCATTGCCAAAGGTATTGAAGATGGCAAGAAAAACGTGATAAAGGTGCCGATTGTCAAGGGAACTATACCTCATCAAATTGTGGTAAAGTATGGTTCAGCCAAGGTCATGATGAAGCCTGCAACTCCAGGTACAGGTCTTATTGCCGGTGGAGCAGTGAGGGCCGTTCTTGAGATGGCAGGTGTTCACGATATTCTGACTAAATCGCTTGGTTCATCAAATCCGCACAATGTTGTAAAAGCTGCAATCAAGGGGCTTCAGAGTATGTCTGATGCTTACGATGTAGGCGAAAGAAGGTCAAAGAGCCTTACTGAGGTTTTTGAAAGTTAAAATGAGAGAATGCGATCATGAGTGACAAAGTATTAAAAATTACCCAGGTGCGTAGTGTCATCGGGGGTACAAAAAAACAGAAAGCCACGATTCAGGCCCTTGGACTCGGAAGACCGAATTACAGTGTTGACAGGCAGGACAATCCCTGCACAAGGGGACAGATCAGGGTAGTACAACACCTTGTAAAGGTTGAAGAGGTCTAAAAATTTTACTAATAGCAAGTCGGGAATTGAAACCATGGATTTAAGTTCACTTCGTCCAGCAAAAGGCGCAGTAAAAGATAAAAAGCGGGTTGGCCGCGGTCAGGGTTCCGGAAACGGAACGACTGCAGGCAAGGGAAACAACGGCCAGCAGTCACGAAGCGGGTACAAGAGACCTCTTATTGAAGGTGGACAGGTTCCGGTCTATCGGCGCCTGCCAAAATTTGGTTTTACACCTCTTGATAAAAAGCCTGTAAATACTGTCAACCTTACACAAATCGATAAATGGGTACAGGACGGCCTTGTAGAAAACGAGATTACTATTCTTGATCTCAAGTCTTTCCTCCACGCAAGTAATGCCGATTATTTCAAGGTTCTCGGTAATGGTGAATTGACGAGAGCTCTTAAAATAACTGCACATGCCTTCAGTAAAAGTGCGGAAGAAAAAATTATTGCAGCAGGCGGGGAAGTCGTCAAGGCATTCCGTACGCTTGAAGAGGCATCCAGGGTTGGTGCTTTGCCATTTGAAGAGGCACTCTTGAAACCAAAAGCAAGACTGGTAAAGAGATCCAAAAAATCAACCAAGCCCTGAATTTGTTAAAAGGATGCTATGAAGCTTACTGAAAGTATAAGGAACATTAATAAAATCCCTGAGCTCCGTCAGAGGATCCTTTATACGCTTCTGTTATTATTTGTCTACAGGCTTGGTTCACACATTACCATTCCCGGTGTCGATGCGGCTGCTGTGTCAGGCGCATCGCAGACCCATTCTAATGATCTTTTCGGACTTTTCGATCTTTTTGTTGGTGGCGCATTCGCCAGGGCATCGATTTTTTCGCTTGGTATCATGCCATACATTTCTGCTTCCATTATTGTTCAGCTTCTTGGCGCAGTTACCCCCTACTTTCAGAAGTTACAGAAAGAGGGCGAGGATGGCCGGCAGAAAATCAGCCAGATGACCAGGTACGGAACCGTATTGATAGCCATTCTGCAGGCTTGGGGTGTGAGTGTCAGTCTTGCCAGTCCGGCATCATTTGGCAAGGTTATTGTGCCTGATCCGGGTATATTCTTTACGATAACGGTGGTGATTCTTTTGACCTCTGCCACTGTTTTTGTCATGTGGCTCGGTGAAAAGATCACTGAACGTGGTATTGGAAACGGCATATCACTCATTATTATGATTGGTATTCTTGCAAGGTTTCCCCAGGCTCTCGTTGCTGAATTCCGTTCTGTATCATTGGGAAGCAAGAACTGGATTATAGAGATTATTATTCTTGCGATGATGGGCGCTATTGTTGCTTTCGTTGTTGTTCTGAGTGTTGGCACCCGCCGCATACCAGTCCAGCATGCCAAAAGGGTTGTCGGGCGAAAGGTATACGGTGGAAGTACCCAGTACATTCCAATGAGGATCAATACTGCGGGTGTGATGCCAATTATCTTTGCGCAGTCGATCATGTTTCTTCCGGGTACCTTCCTCTCCTTTTTTCCGGAAAATGAGGTGATGCAAAGAATTGCCGGCTTACTGGCTTATGATTCATGGTGGTACGCTCTCATGTTTGGCACCATGATTGTCTTCTTTACTTATTTTTATACAGCAATCGCCTTTAATCCAAAGGAAGTTGCTGATACCATGCGCAGACAGGGTGGTTTTATCCCTGGTATTCGACCAGGAAAAAGCACGGCAGACTATATTGATAATATTTTGACTCGTATTACGCTGCCAGGTGCCATATCACTGGCGATCATCGCGATTCTTCCGACCTTTTTGACCAAGTTCGGAAATGTGACACCAGGATTTGCACAGTTTTTCGGAGGAACAAGTCTTTTGATCATTGTTGGTGTTGGCCTCGATACATTGCAGCAGGTTGAGAGCCATTTGCTCATGCGTCATTATGATGGCTTCATGAAGTCAGGCAAAACTCGCGGACGGCAGAGCAGGTAATACACTTCACTATGATTACGATTAAAAGCGAACGAGAAATTGAGTTGATGAGAGAGGCAGGCTCTTTGGTAGCCAGGGTGCTTGACCTTATAGAAACGGAAATTCGCCCGGGTATGACGACCAAGGAACTTGACACGATGGCTGAGGAGTTTATCAGGGATCATCATGCTGTGCCAAGTTTTTTGAATTATGCTCCGAAAAATGATCCTGGTGTAACGCCATATCCTGCGACGCTTTGTGTTTCCATCAATGAGGAGGTGGTTCATGGGGTTCCGAGTAAAAAAAGAGTTATTAAAGAAGGTGAAATAGTTTCTGTCGATTGTGGTGTTTATAAGGGAGGTTATCACGGTGATGCGGCACGAACTTTTGTTCTTGGCATCATTGATGAAAAAGTACAGATTCTCGTTGATGCAACGCGTGAGTGTCTTGCCAGGGGAATTGCCATGGCTGTAGAAGGAAATCGTCTCCATGATATTTCGTCGGCTATTGAGGACTATGCCAGATCGTTCAGGTTCAGTGTTATTGAAAATATGGTTGGTCATGGTATCGGCAGTGAATTACATGAAGACCCGGCGGTACCAAATTACGGGAAAAAAAATACAGGAGTCAAACTGCGTGAGGGCATGACTCTTGCCATTGAGCCGATGATTGCTCTTGGAAGATCGCGCCGGGCACTGAGCAAGCGTGGTGGATGGGTTGCAGTAACAGAGGATGGAAAGCCATCAGCTCATTTTGAGCATACCATAGTTGTAAGGCCAGGGAAAGCTGAAATACTTACAGGTACTTTTCTTGATGCTCTGCAACATAATTGATCGCGTATAACACTTTATCGAATAAAGGAGCAATTAATTTGGCTAAAGAGGAATCAATTGAGATTGAAGGTGTGATTCTGGATGCACTTCCGAATGCGTTGTTCAAGGTTAAACTTGAAAACAGCCTTGAGGTGCTTGCCCATGTTTCGGGCAAAATCAGAATGCACTATATCAGAATACTTCCAGGTGACAAGGTTAAGGTACAGATATCTCCTTACGATATCTCCAAAGGACGCATTACCTACCGGTATAAATAAGTGATAAAACAGATAATGTGGATATTGGTTTTGTAATCTTTATTTACTACATTACATGCCTTTTCACGTTTCGGAATGAGTCGGTTTAATTATTGCATGTCGGGTTTATTATGAAAATATATTCTTCTATTAAAAAGCGTTGTGAGCATTGCCGCATTGTTAAACGCAAAGGCAAGAGATATGTGATTTGCAAAGTAAATCCCAGCCATAAGCAGCGCCAGGGTTGATCTTCAGAAAAACAATAGAACATTAATGAGAATATGAGGATAGCTGGGGTAAATTTGCCGTTGAACAAACATGCCGTTATCGCTTTGACGCATGTTTATGGTATTGGGAGAGCATCAGCAGAAAGTATTTTGCAGAGAGCCGGTATTGCGCCTGACAGAAAGATCTCTGAGCTGAATGATGAAGAAGCGCATGCCATCAGAGAGATTATTGCAGCGGAATACAAGGTTGAGGGGCAGGCTCGCGGTGAGCAGCAGACGGCCATTAAACGTTTGATGGATATTGGCTGCTACAGAGGGCTTCGTCATCGACGTTCGCTGCCAGTTCGTGGCCAAAGGACACGGACAAATGCGAGGACCAGAAAAGGTAAACGAAAGACCGTCGCTGGCAAGAAGAAGGCTGTCAAGAAGTAGAAGTGTACAGGCAATAAATCTTAGAGACATAAAGAATGTAAGTTCATGGCTACAATAAGCAGGAAAAAAAAGAAAGTAAAAGTTACCCCTGAAGGTGCTGTGCATATCAAGGCATCCTTCAACAATATTATGGTAACTATTACTGATGTTCAGGGCAATACGGTTTCCTGGTCCAGTGCTGGCAAAAACGGATTCAAAGGCTCGAAAAAGAATACACCTTATGCCTCTCAGGTGACTTCTGAAGCCGCAGCCAAGGAAGCTTATGATCTTGGCATGAGGCATGTAAATGTCTTTATCAAGGGACCGGGTGCCGGACGTGATGCTGCGATACGTGCTTTGCAGGGGGCTGGGCTTGATGTGCGGACTATCAAGGATATAACACCCCTTCCCCATAATGGATGCAGGCCGCCAAAACGCAGAAGGGTCTGATTTTATATATTCATAGAATTTCAATGAAGCAATTGATATGGCAAGATTCAGAGGATCAATAACAAAAGTATCCCGCAGGTTAGGTATTGCGCTTGCACCCAAGGCTGAAAAATATCTCGAAAGACGCCCGTTTCCCCCAGGTCAGCATGGTCAAGGCAGGAAGGGAAAGGTCTCTGAATATGCTTTGCAGCTCCGAGAAAAACAGAAAATGAAGTACCTCTACGGTATTCTTGAAAAACAGTTCAGAAATTACTACCAGAAAGCCGTATCGCAAAGAGGTATTACGGGTGATAACCTTGTGAAGCTTCTGGAAAGGCGTTTCGACAACGTTGTTTTCCGTGCAGGCTTTGCTCCATCAAGGTCAGGCGCACGTCAGCTTGTTACGCATGGTCATCTTCTGATCAATGGCAAGAAGGTTGATATTCCTTCTTATATAGTCTCGCCAGGAGAGCTGATTGAGTTTCGTCAAAGAAGCAAAAATATGGGCGCAGTTACTGATTCCCTCAATAAAGCGCCCGAATCACGCATTCCTTCATGGATTCAGGTTGACAAGGCTAACCAGAAGGCTGTTTTTCTGAGCGTTCCTGAGAGAGTAGAAGTACAGGAGCCATTCAACGAACAGTTGGTCGTTGAATTATACTCGAAGTGATTTTAATGAATTCTAAGGTATAAACACTATGATATACCAGATGCAGATGCCTGCAAAAATAGAGGTGGACGAAGCTTCACATAGCGATCGTTTCGGCAGGTTTATTGCGCAACCGCTTGAGCGCGGTTATGGAGTGACCCTTGGAAACGTTATGAGAAGAGTTTTGCTTGCATCACTTCCGGGAACTGCCATAACAGGGATCAAAATAGACAATGTCTATCACGAGTTCGCAGCCATTGATGGTGTTCGTGAAGATGTTCCGGAAATTGTTTTGAACTTGAAGAAAGTTCGCTTCAAGTCTACCTGTAAAAGAAACTGCAAGACATCACTTTCTCTTGTTGGGCCAATGGATTTTACCGCTGGTGATATTGTTCCTATGGAGGGAGAGTTTGAAGTATTAAACAAGGAGATGCACATCGCAACAGTCAATGCCGGTGTGACGCTTAAAATTGATCTTTATATTGGCAGAGGCCGGGGTTATATGCCGGCAGAGGATAACAGGCCGGAAGGTATGCCGATTGGCTATATTGCTATTGATGCTATTTACACTCCGATCAGGAATGTTAAATTTACTGTAGAAAATACTCGTGTTGGTCAGCGAACTGATTATGAGAAAATGATTCTCGATGTCGAGACGGATGGCTCTGTAACACCTGATGACTCAGTTAGCCTTGCTGGCAAAATCATAACAGAACATGTCATGTTTTTTGCCAATTTCTCTCCAACCGAGGAGGAGTTTACGGAAGAGGAGTTCAAGCAGCAGGATGATGAGTTCGAGACCATGCGCAGACTCTTTCACACGAAAATTGAAGACCTTGATCTTTCAGTGCGTTCGCATAACTGCCTGAGACTTGCGGAAATAGATACTATTGGCGAACTCGTCTCTCATAAGGAAGAGGAGTTGCTCAACTACAAGAATTTTGGTAAAAAGTCGCTGACAGAACTGAAAGAGCAACTTGAAAAATTTGACCTGAGGTTTGGTATGGATATTACCAGATATCAGACGAAATGATAAGATTAGTAACCCCTTTTTTGAATTATTGAGATCAGGAAACAGTCATGCGTAAAGTGAACCCGGCA
This sequence comes from Chlorobium sp., assembly GCA_049317185.1. Taxonomy (GTDB): domain Bacteria; phylum Bacteroidota; class Chlorobiia; order Chlorobiales; family Chlorobiaceae; genus Chlorobium. Next base: position 44,177 of record JBMOIS010000020.1, read on the forward strand.
AGAAAACTCGGAAGAACTGCAGCCCATAGAAAGGCGACACTCAGAAATCTCTCAACACAACTGCTTGTTTATAAGCGTGTTGAGACGACGGAAGCTAAAGCCAAGGAGACCCGCAGGGTCGTTGAAAAGCTCATTACCATGGCTCGTAAAGGCACGCTTCATGCCCAGCGTGAAATTTTCAAGGATATCCGCGACAAACAGGCTATCAGAATGCTCTTTGAAGAGATTGTCGCCAAAGTTGGTAGTCGTCAGGGTGGATATACCAGAGTCATCAAACTTGCACCCCGTTATGGTGATGCCGCAAAAATGGCGGTGATTGAGCTCGTTGATTACAACGAGGCACCATCTACAAGTATTAAAACCGGTAAGCAGGATAGGGCAAAACGAGTCAGGGGTTCCAAAAAAACTGCTGAGGCCTCAATTGCATCCTCAGCAGAGTAACTCTCTTTGTTCGTCATTCTTTCGGGGTATTAACAGTCATTGTCAGCACGAAAAAATTATCTGCTGGCAATGACTATTTGCTTTTCAGAGAAAAACGGACTGATTTCATGGATAGGATATTGTTTTATGCTGGTTGGAAATCCGTTGTACTTTTTGCCTGAAATCAGTGCTCTTGAAATTTCGGTTTCAAGATTACCTCCCTTGAGGCAGATCAGAATCCCTTTTGGTTTCAGGAGCTTACCGGCGTAAACACAGAGTTTATCGAGAGAGGCAACTTGTCTTGATAGTACCGTATCAAACATTACCCCTTTTAGCTCTTCAACCCTTATATGCATAGCTACGGCGTTGCTGATGCCAAGCTCCTTGATCATCTCCTGGCAGGCCATAATTTTTTTCCCTGTCGCGTCAACAAGAAGAAAGTGTGTGTCGGGAAATATGATTGCAAGCGGAATTCCCGGAAGTCCGCCTCCCGTACCAAGATCGAGAACCTGTTCACCCTTTTTGAAGGAGTGGTAACGAGTGATCAACAGTGAATGGAATATATGCTTGATAATGATCGGTGCGTCTTCCTTGCGGCTGATCAGGTTTATTTTACGGTTCCATTGTTCAAGACAATCACCGAAGTGTACAAGTTTCTGAAGCATCAAAGGGTCAGTCCCTATTGCCTGTTCGGCACATAATGTCTTTAACGTCGCGAAATTATTGTTCAGTTGTTCCATTATAGTACAATCCTTATCTCTTCTGTAGTTTTTACCTAAAAAACAATATTTTTGGGGGGAATGGCAAATTGGCAGTTATATTTACAGTTCATGTTGCACGTTTCTTTTGTAAAGTAAATGAAAATTGGTCGTCATTGCTATAGTTTCTAATGCCTTCTTTTCTTTAATTGCCCTTCAATCAATCTTCAAGTGGTAACGTTTTATGAGTAATGGTTCTGGCAATCATGTTTATGCGGTGATTATGGCTGGTGGCTTCGGCAAAAAACTGTGGCCTGTTTCAAGAAAAAAAATGCCAAAGCAGTTTGTCGATCTGTTTGACGATGGAACTATGATTGCTCAAACCGTACAGCGCATCTCCAGCCTTGTGAGAGAAGAGAATATTTTGATCATTACAAGCGACTTGGGCCGCAGGCTTCTTTCTGAATCTCTCAGCAGTTTCCGGCATGATAATATTATTGTTGAGCCTTCGAGTCGCAACACTGCTCCTTGCATTGCTCTTGCCACAGCCCATATAAAAAAAAGGGATCCGGATGCCGTTACGATAGTGCTTCCTGCCGACCATCTTGTGCTTGATAATGAGGCATTTCTGAAGATAATTGAGGCAGGCATTGATGTGGCCAGTGAAACAAAAGGCATCGTGACCATAGGTATTAAACCTGACAGGCCGGAAACCGCTTATGGTTATATTCAGGCAAACGGGGAGCTGTCGCTTCCACCGGCTTTTTCGGATGCTCGCGACTTGAGACTGTTCAGAGTCAAGGCTTTTGCTGAAAAGCCGGACTTGTCAACGGCGGTAGAGTTTCTTGAAAGCCACGATTTTTATTGGAACAGTGGGGTTTTTATCTGGCATATTGATGCAATATCAAGAGAGTTTGAACGCTCAATGCCGGATTTGTACAAGGATCTGCTCAATATCTATGAGAGTCTTGGGACAGAGCGAGAGCATAAGGTTATTGTGGATGTCTATTCATGGATTCATCCTCTTTCTATTGATTATGGTATTATGGAGAAGGCTGAAAAGGTTTTTGTACTGACTGGCGAGTTTGGCT
>JBMOIS010000021.1:0-45901 GCA_049317185.1 Chlorobium sp.
GTAAATCCCCTATCGCAAGGTCTACGGGCAAGAGATTGGCCATCGTGATGGTATCAAGAGCATCACAGGTGGGACCATAAACCGCACACATTTTTTCATTGCCCTCTTTGAAGGATTTTAAAAAATATTCGCAATGATCAAAGATAATCCCTGAAAAGGTATGATACACACCGTCATTGACGTAATAACATCGTTTACCGTCACGATACGCTGTGCCAATAATCTCCATCACGACCCAGGCGGCAGTTGCCACTAAAAATCTTCCCGGCTCGGCGATGATTTCAATGTCGGGCGGAAAAAGCCTGTCAAATTCGGAATTGAGCATAATGGCAAGCTCGGCAAACGGTTTGACATTTTTGTCGTAAGGAGCGGGAAAACCACCGCCTATATCAAGAATTTTTAACTCTTTATACCCTCTTTCCCAGGATTCCCTGAAAATATTGGATGCCAGATTAAGGGCTTGAATATAATTTTGGAAATTGGTGCATTGACTGCCAACATGGAAGCTTAAACCTTCAACCACAAGCCCTTTTTTGAACGCTTTGTCAATAAGATCAACCGCCTCTCCAGGATCTGCACCGAATTTGGAAGAGAGCTCTACCATCGCTCCCGTATTGGGAACTTTTATTCGTAAAACAAGACCCGTGTTCGGTGCGTAAGTGGCAATTTTCGCTATTTCATCTTCATTATCAAACGTGACCAACGGTTTATACTGGTCGAGCTCCTTTAACGTCGGTATTGGCTTTATCGGATTGGCATAGATGATCTTGTCCCAGATAAAATCCTGTTGCCCGGCAGGTGTCAGGCTTTTAATATTTTCATAGACAGTAAGAAACTCAGGCATTGATGCAACATCAAAGCTGGCACCAACATCATAGAATGTTTTAACTATTTCAGCGGACGAGTTTGCCTTCACAGCATAATATGCCTGAACCCGTGGAAGATGCTGCTTGAACTCACAGTAATTAGCTCGTAAAATTTCATGGTCTACCACAAACAAAGGGGTGCCATGCTCTAAGGCCAATTGTTTTAAATTTTGAGCGACCATCAGGTGTATTCTTTTTAATTGGTATCGGTAACAAGAAAGTTCTTGAACTGCCAGGGATCCGCTTCATCAATATCAGGGTTGTTGAACCCTGCAAAATAGTGGGTATTGGTTGTTAAAGGTGTCCAGTCGGAAGCCTTTGATATGAAGTTGCCAAGCCAGGGTTTTGCAATTCCGAGAATATACTCATGATCAATATTATCGGGCACCACAACACCCCTGGCAGGATTTTCTATCATCCACATACAGGCTGCGACCACGGATATTGCCACCTGCATCGTGGTCGCATTCTGGTGAGGAACAAGTGCCCGGGATTGCTCTATGCTCAGGTCTGAACCTGTCCACCAGGAATTAAAACAATGACCCATCAGTAATGCGCCAAGAATATCCGAACCCTGAATGATCTCGTCATTCATAATCCTGAAGTTGGGCTGAAGATTGTAATCATAGCCACGCAGCTCCTGAAGAGAAATAATGGCCGCATCACTCGGACAATAGGCGTAATGGACGGTCGGCCGGTAAATGGCTTGACCCTCTTTATAGACCGTGAGATAGTCGGAAATCGTGAACGCTTCGCCATGCCGGACGACCATACCATTGATATTATAATCAGGCACCCAGGAGCGCACCCAGGTATTGAGACCCATTCTGGCAAGACAAATCTGGTTTTGCGGTCCTTCCTGATGGGTATAGGCAAATTTTGGAAGCTCTTTTTCATGTGTTCCCCAACCCATTTCAGCAGTCGTCATACCCTCTTCGCGGAATCCCTCAACACTCCATGTATTGACAAACTCGTCAACCTGTTTTGGAACATCAGAGATTTGAGTATCCCTTTCAGAGCAGTGAATCACTTTGACACCAAGTGCCATAGCCAGTTCATTGAAAATCCTTTTTTCAGATAACTCTTTAAGAATTTCGGCTTGAGCCTGACTGACCTTGTTTTGGGCAATGACTTCACTGGCAATATCAAGTAACCCTTGTTTGGTAAAATGCGATATCAATCCGGGATTGGCACCATGCTCCAGCACCGCCGTGACACCTTTATCTTGCCATTGTGAAGTCATGCGACGAATGTTCTTATGCCGCCAATAAAGTGTTCTTTCGACAGGATGCTGAGTCTCTGCCCCTGTATAAGGATCCCACACTTCAACCGAAGTATTAATATAGAGGACACCGTGATCATGACACCATTGGAGAATCTCGCAACAATCGATATTCCAGGCTAAATCTATGATCAAATCACCCTCTGCAACAGAAGCAGCAAGGGTTTGCGCCAGATTATCCGGTGTTATTTTATGATTGATATACGCGACACCCAATTCTGTCCATGGCAATACTTTTTCACGAATATCCTCAAAATCCATAATAGTGACATGAGTATAATCGACGTTGATGTGTTTAAAAAGAACAGGGACAGTACACCGGGATACTGAACCAAATCCAATAATCAGTATTTTGTTGCTAAAATTAATCACGATTTTTCACCTTATTATTTTCAATAACCTTTTAAGATATATAGTGTTAGTCCGTTATGGAACGACAATATGAACTCTAAAGTAAATTACAGCGATGCCAACCTCATCAAACGTCCCTGTCATAACACTCTTTTCAGCAGAACAGCGGGATATTAAAAATCTTCCCTTCTCTTTAATCTGTATGATTTATACATGAACGTCAAAAGTTCGACAAGATACTGTATCAAAAACTGAAAGCAAAATTCCCCAATAATAAAAGGTTTGCATGGCTTTATCAATACACTCCACACCACACTTATCTCATAAATTAAAATATGTTATGTTTATTTTCATGGGTGATTGTCTCTGGTTGCCACACGTTTTCCTCATAACCAATACAGTGTTTTCAACCTGTTTGGTGTAAACATTACCCTCTATAAAACGTAATTTTTCTGTACATAATAAAACCTATTTGAATTACTGCCTTCGACAATATACCGCTATTACAAAATCTAATGTGTTACGATTGCAAAAATAAATTGCCAACTTTAGAGCATAACTCTGATTCGCCGGGCAGATACCAGAGATTGCCGAGCTGGAGCTCGGCGTTCCCAGAATGCTTTTGTCCGAAAAAAGATGGTTACAACATGGATCCCTTCTGGATGTTGGCCGGTTTGACCATGATGAAAAAAAAATTATCTTTGTTGGCTTTTTTGTACTGAAGATCGATATGCCTGATCGAGAGGGAACTTGGTCATGGGCATTTGTTGATTTATAGAGTTGCTGACCAGGCATTCAGTGCGTGGCCAGTTTAATGTTGTGCACTGTCTTTCGAATTCTGAAGCGACCCCAATGAGACTGCTATTTATTATTCCCCAATTTCAGTAGTATAAACGCTTTGAACAACACATTAATCCGGAGGAACAGCATTGTCATTTGTCCCATCAAAAGTATTTTTCACCAAAGGCGTGGGAAGGCACAAGGAATATCTCTCATCATTCGAGCTTGCCCTGAGAGAGGCCAAAATTGAGAAATGCAATCTGGTTACGGTCTCAAGTATTTTTCCTCCTCACTGTGAACGCATCACCGTCGAAGAGGGGCTGAAGCATCTCTCTCCAGGTCAAATAACTTTTGCGGTCATGGCCCGTAATTCAACCAATGAGTTCAACCGCCTTATTGCTGCTTCGGTCGGTGTTGCCATTCCTGCTGATGAAACACAATACGGCTATCTGTCGGAACACCATCCGTTCGGAGAATCTGCCGAACATTCTGGTGAATATGCCGAAGACCTGGCCGCAACGATGCTTGCAACAACCCTCGGTATTGAATTTGATCCTAACAAAGATTGGGACGAACGCGAAGGTATTTATAAAATGAGCGGCAAAATTATCAATTCCTATAACATTACCCAGTCTGCAGAGGGTGAGAACGGTCTCTGGACAACAGTTATTTCATGCGCTGTTCTCCTTCCATAATAACAATTCTTCTGCTGCACTGAAGTTAAACATGGGACACTATGACGAACTCGATCAATACTGATGTCCTGGTTATCGGCAGTGGCATCGGCGGGCTCTATTTTGCTGTTCATGCGGCCGAGTACGCCAAAGTAACAATTATAACAAAAAAAGAGAGTTCCACCTCCAATACCAACTGGGCACAGGGTGGCATTGCGGCCACTATTGACCGCGATGACAGTTCGGAACTGCATATTGCCGACACTCTTGATGCTGGCGCTGGCCTCTGCAACCTGGAGATGGTCTCCATCATGGTCAAAGAAGGACCGCAGCACATTGAGCGCCTTATGGAACTTGGCGTAAACTTCACCACTTCCGACCATGATCATCTGCACCTCGGCAAGGAGGGCGGCCATTCCAGAAGCCGCATTGTTCATGCTCAGGATCTGACTGGCAGGGAGGTTGAAACTGCGCTGCTCGATCGAATCAACAACCATCCCAATATCACCCTGCTTGAACACCATTTTGCCATTGAACTGCTAACGGAGCATCATCTCGGCATCAAAACAAACGACATAACCTGTTACGGGGCCTACGTGCTCGACACGAAACAACGAAAACCGATAAAAATCCTTGCCAAAATAACGATGCTCGCATCTGGCGGCCTCGGGCATGTCTATCCCTATACCACCAATCCGGAGATTGCCACAGGAGACGGCGTTGCAATGGGATATCGCGCCGGAGCTGAAATTGCCAACATGGAGTTTATCCAGTTTCATCCAACTTCGCTCTACCATCCAAAAGCTGACTCATTTCTGATTTCCGAAGCTGTCCGGGGATTTGGAGGCATACTCAAGCTAAAAAACGGGAAAGAGTTCATGCAGAAGTACGACAAGCGGCAGAACCTTGCTCCAAGAGATATTGTTGCCAGAGCTATCGATTCGGAGATTAAAAAAAGCGGTGAAGAGTGTGTCTTTCTTGATGTCACCCATATTAATCCTGAAAAAACAAAAGATCATTTTCCGAATATTTACGAAACCTGCCTCCAGTTTGGCATCGATATGACCAGGGAAATGATCCCCGTTGTGCCTGCCGCACACTATTCATGCGGCGGTATAAGAACAGACAACAAGGGAAGAACCACCATTCAGAGACTCTATGCCTGCGGGGAAACAAGTTGCACTGGTGTTCACGGGGCCAACCGTCTTGCCAGCAACTCACTGCTTGAAGCTCTTGTCTTTGCCTGGAGAGCATCTCTTGATATCCGCAAAGCACTGCAAAATCTTGACAACACTCTTGATTTTCCAGACTGGGACGATACTGGAACCGTCAATCCGGAGGAGTGGATTCTTGTATCGCACAACAAGCGGGAAGCGCAGCAAGTCATGAACGACTATGTCGGTATTGTACGCAGCGACCTCAGACTGCAGCGAGCAAAAAGAAGGATTGATTTTCTCAAGGAGGAGACTGAATCCTATTACAAAAAAACGAAAATCACGACACAGATTCTTGAACTGAGAAATATCATCAAGGTAGCAAGCCTCATTATCGAAGGTGCCATGAAGCGTCGAGAATCACGAGGTCTGCATTATACCACCGATTATCCCGAAAAAGACGACAAACATTTTCTGATTGATACGGTGCTGCGGTCGTTTTAGGAACAAGTGGAAATGCCCCACTACCGCACCTCTTGCCAATCACGGGCATAGCGAAAATCAATCCCGGGAGTTCTTGCGGAGATCTTGGCAATAACGGGCATCATCCTCTTGTACTGGTTTCGGACAACCATCTTTCTTACCCGATCATAAAAAGGCTTCGCAACTCCTTCGGCAAGAATCGCCTGTTTATCCATGCGCTTTTCGAGCATCATGTAGAGCAACAGATCAACGGCTTCATAGCTGAAACCAAGATCATCCTCGTCGCTCTGCCCTTCCCACAAGTCGGCTGAGGGTGTTTTGGCAATAATCGGTTCGGGAATAGAGAGATGACGGGCAAGTCCCCGTAATTGAGTTTTGTAGAGATCACCAATTGGGTTAACGGCAGAAGCCATATCTCCGAACAGGGTGCCATAGCCGAGAAGTAACTCGGTTTTATTGCTTGTTCCTGCAACGAGCCGACCGTCTCTTGCGGAAACATCATACAGAAAGACCATCCTTGTGCGGGCCATGATGTTACCCATCCTCAAGAACTGATCCTTCGGTATCAACGAAAAAAAAGAATCCACAACAGGAGTAATGGGGAGTTCTTCAGATCGAATGCCAAGTTTTTGAATCATGAGTTCAGCATGTTCGATACTTTCCGGACTGCTTGAGGAGTATGGCATCATGAGTGCAAGAACATTATCAGCACCAAGCGCCCGAACAGCAAGTTCACAGACCACCGCTGAATCAATACCTCCAGAAAGACCAAGTACTATTGAGTTGAACCCGAACTTGCGAATCTCGTTAAAAAGAAATGCCTTGAGAATATCCTCAACCATCGGGTAATCAAGATGAAGATCCTGAAGCTTCATAATGTAGCGCCTTCTAAAAATTAAACAACCGCATGGCTGCGCTGATCAGCAGAAAAGCCATAATATTGACCATCACAACAAAGAGTGCAGTATTTCTCAGCACAGGCCGAGAACGTGCCGGTTCAAGGTCAAAAATAACGGTCAAGCCATTTTTGCCGATGACAAGAGTATAACTGAGAGCTATAACGGCAAAAATCCAGCTCCAGAGACCAGTAAAATAAAAAAGCTCAACCAGCCACACGGGAGTCATCGAATAACAGACAACATTGAGCATCATTGCCTTGCCGCTCTCCGACTGCTCTGGCGCAACCAGATAACTCACTCCTCCCGTTATAAGATAGAGTACTGCGATATCAACAAGAAAATTGATCATGGCAAAAAACATGGCTGGCTGTGGCACCCCGATCAACGGGAACTTGGCAAGCTGTACAAGAGCGATAATCGGCACTGCGTACTCACGGAGCACATTAAATTCTTGTCCAGAAACTCCCTTTTTAAGATCACGCCATAAGGAGCCATTGCGAAACAAAAGCGTGAATATTGTGACAAAAAGTTCTTTAACACCCATAATAGTTATCGTCTAAGCCATTTTTCAGGGTTCTGCTTGACCCGGCCTTTCCATATCTCAAAATGCACAACTGAACCGCCATCACCCATCTTGCCAGAGACTCCCAACAATTGTTGTGATTTTATAAGATCATCTTTGGCCACATTCAACTGGCCGAGATTGGCATACACCGTAAGGTACGATTTCGGATGACGGACAATCACGATATTCCCAAAAGTGGGAAGAAACGCGATCTGAACTACTTTTCCGCCTGAAACAGCCCTTACTGGAGTGCTGGCCGGAACGGAGATATCAACCCCGTTATTGGTGGTAACAATTTTCAAGTCCTTATCTTCCAGAGATCCAAACTTTTGGGAAACAACGCCGTTTCGTACAGGCCACGGCAATGAGCCTGACGCGTTATCAAAATCCGCAGAAACTTTTTCAAGTTCAGGCAAATCTGTTTTCGGCATCACCGTAACACTCTTTTGCTCTGGAGACTTTACCGGAAGTTTTTCATTTTTTTTACGTTCCTTGCGGGTGAGTTCTGTTGTCTGGCTGGCAGGTTTTTCTTTTTTCATGATCGCACGTTGCGCCTCAAGACGTTTTGATTCACGTCGCTGTGCCTCCAGGCGCCTGGCTTCAAGACGCTTTGCCTCAAGACGCCTGGCTTCGAGAATCTTCTTCTGCCGCTCATTTTCAGCCTCCACGGCACGCTGTTCAGCAAGAATCAACGACTCTATTCTCGATTGCAGTTGCCTGCGTTTTTGCTTTACTGCTGCAAGCTGTGCTGCATATTCCTGTTTATTTTTTTTAAGCTTGTCAAGTACCTCCTCTTTTTCTTTTTTGCTGACCGACCATGTTTTTAACTGCTGCTCCTGCTCCCTGACCAATGCAGCTTTTTGCTGGTAGCTTTGCTCAAGCGCAAGGCGATTGTTTTCAAGTTTGACGGCAACCTGCTGCAAGTCGTTAACATTACTGCGAACAGCGCGCGTAAAAAAACCGACATATTGGGTGCGCACAAGAGCATTGTTAACCGAACCTGCACTAAATATATGTTCAACATCGCGATTTCCGCCATATTTATACACTGAAACTGCCGTCCTTCGAAAATCATCAGAAACCTTGCTGTACATCTGGCGATTCCCCTGAAGCTTGTCGCGCAATTGCTCAATATCACCATCAAGCTTTGCAAGGTAGAGCTGGTTTTGACTGATAATCTTTTCAAGAACAAGAATCTGTGTGCGAATATTTTCCAAAACCTTAAACGACTGCGACTCCTTGCGCATGGTCATATTCAGTTTTGACTGATACTCACTGAGTTGTTGTTTCAGGCTCTGGAGATTCTGCTCTACTGCTGCCCGCTCCTTGATGATCTTCGATATTTCGCTATTTACTGGCGGAGCTGCAACCACTGAAGAGATCAGACCAGAGACCATGAAAAACAATGACAGGAACAGAATTGCGGCCATCCGCATCACTCTGTCAAAAAAACCGGAAGAGACGATAACGTTCATAGAAAACCCGTGGGCATTAAAATTCAAATATCTTGCGAAATGAATGTGCAGTGCACTTTCTGCGCAATCGGCAGGGAATTTAACCCTTAGCGAATAAATTGGTTACAAAAAAACGGCGAAAAACCGAAAAATCAACTCTGCACAAGGTAAAGGATAAAATCTTTTCTTCGCAAACGGTCAGAGAAAAAAATAATTTGTTTTTCATGACCTGAAATAATGGTAAATATCGGTTTTTCATCAGCGTACCAATTACATGGACAAGCTTGTCATAAGAGGCGGACACAGGATCTCCGGCAACATAACCGCCTCGGGGTCAAAGAATACCTCACTGCCGATTATTGCCGCTACCTTGCTCACCGGGAACGGAACATTTACCCTTCATCGCATCCCCGACCTGCAAGATATCACGACGTTTACACAACTCCTGCGCCATCTTGGAGCGGAAACTGCTTTTTCGGGCAACACCCTGCAAATTTCATCCCAAAACGTTAAAAATGTTCAGGCTCCTTATGAACTGGTCAATAAAATGAGGGCATCAATCTATGTGCTTGGACCTATGTTGGCAAGATTTGGTCACGCAAGGGTCTCTCTTCCGGGCGGATGTGCTTTTGGCCCAAGACCGATTGATCTTCATTTAATGGCGATGGAAAAGCTCGGAGCAACAATCGCCATTGAAACCGGGTTTATTGATGCCACCATTCCAGGCGGAAAACTGCAAGGTGGACATATCGACTTTCCTGTGTCGTCAGTCGGAGCCACGGGAAACGCTCTGATGGCATCCGTACTTGCCGAGGGAACAACAACCATCAGCAATGCTGCCGCAGAACCGGAAATTGAGACCCTCTGTAAATTTCTTGTCGCCATGGGGGCAACAATCAGGGGGACTGGCACTACCGAACTTGAAATTGAGGGAAAAAATTCGCTTGATGCCGTTGAATTTCATAATGTGTTTGACAGAATCGAAGCAGGCACACTTCTTGCTGCAGCAGCAATAACTGGCGGCAACATTACCGTAAACGGTGTGGACCCGGAACAAATGAAGGCTGTGCTGAAAAAATTTGTCCATTCAGGATGCACTGTAGAAACAACCGAAAGCAGCATTATGCTGAAAAGTCCCCAAAAGCTTCTCCCTACAGATGTCACGGCAAAACCTTATCCAGCTTTTCCGACCGACATGCAGGCACAATGGATTGCCCTGATGACCCAGGCTGATGGAACGAGCCATATTACCGACAAGGTCTATCATGAGCGGTTCAACCATATTCCCGAGCTGAATCGTCTCGGCGCACATATTGAGATTCATAAAAACCAGGCGGTTGTTCATGGGCCACAACTCCTTTCAGGAACTAAAGTTATGTCTACTGATCTGAGAGCATCAGCCAGTCTTGTTCTTGCCGGACTTGTGGCTCAAGGGACGACTGAAGTACTGAGAGTCTATCACCTTGACAGGGGATACGAGAAGATTGAAATGAAACTTAACAGCCTTGGGGCTGATATCACCCGGGAAAAGTACAACGAATTTTAGTTGCCAGAAGAAAAAGAAGATTATTTTTTTGCATATTGTCAGCGAAGCCTTATATTGAGTTCCTTTAAAGCCAAGGATTGAGGGCCCTTAGCTCAGTTGGTCAGAGCAAGCGACTCATAATCGCTGGGTCGTAGGTTCAAGTCCTACAGGGCCCACAGATTGTGAAAGAGTGACAAGAAGAAAATACCTGGCGTGTTCGTCTAGTGGCCCAGGACATCGCCCTCTCAAGGCGAAGATCACGGGTTCGAATCCCGTACACGCTACATAACAACAATGCACCCGTAGCTCAACTGGATAGAGTATCTGACTACGAATCAGACGGTTAGAGGTTCGACTCCTCTCGGGTGCACGATAGAATTCAACACTTGTTATTGAGGAGTGGCCAAATTGGTAAGGCTCCTGATTCTGGATCAGGCAATTTGCAGGTTCGAGTCCTGCCTCCTCAACCAAGCCCAAGAAAGAGACCAACGCATAGTGGTCTCTTTTTTTTGCCCGAATGAAAGCCACCAGCCTGGCGTTTTATAATCTCCTTTTCTGAGCTGGAGCCTGGCGTTCCCAGAACCCCAGGATGCTTTTTCCCGGGAATTCAGGGTTCATGTCCTGATAGTGCCATATCACAATTCCTGATACACAAAAAAAAAGAGACAGAACATTCATTCTGTCTCTTCAGGATAAGAACCCGGAAAACCGGAAACTTATTTTGCAGGTGCAGCAGGTGCTTCAGCAGCAGGTGCGGCAGGTGCAGGTGCTTCAGCAGCAGGTGCGGCAGGTGCAGGTGCTTCAGCAGCAGGTGCAGGAGCGGCGGCAGGTGCTTCAACAGGAGCCTCAACAGGTGCTTCAGCTTTTTTTGCGCAGCCCACGAAAGAAACTGAGCTTAAAAGAAAAAGGAATGCGAAAAGTTTTTTCATTGCTATGATTATTTTTGTTGTTTGATAATTGACAGCTTCATCAGCTCTCGAATAATAAAAAAAAACAGTGACTTTTCAAAAGCCTACTGTAAGGCGGAATATGCAAAAATTTCCCACATCCCGCCTTAATAAATGATTTTTTTATTCAACAAGCAACTCTAATTCTGCTTTTTCGAGTTCATGGAAATTAAGATACTGATAAATATTCTTTTCCTTTTCTCCTGAGAGATGCCGATTGACAACCTCCATGTATTCGTCCTTGTTGGGCAGATGGCCAAGAAGTGCGCATACTGCAGCAAGTTCTGCAGAGCCAAGATAGACCTGGGCATCATTACCCATGCGGTTATCGAAGTTCCTTGTACTGGTAGAAAATACCACCGCATTATCGGCAACTCTTGCCTGGTTGCCCATGCAGAGCGAACAGCCTGGCTGCTCAATCCTGGCTCCCGAGGCTCCAAAAATTGAATAGTAGCCCTCTTCAACAAGTTTTTTCATATCCATCTTCGTGGGCGGAACAATCCAAAGCTTGACAGGCACAGCTCCCCTGTTCCTTAAAATTTCGCCGAGAGCACGGAAATGACCGATATTGGTCATACAGCTTCCAACAAACACTTCATCAATAGCTTTTGGCGCTTTTTCATCTTTGAGAACCTCACTCAAAGTCTTGACATCGTCAGGGTCGTTTGGACAAGCAAGAATTGGCTCTGTAATACGACTGATATCAATCTCTATAACCTCTGCATACTCAGCATCAGCATCAGGTTCCAGTAGAGACGGATTATTAAGCCAATCCTGCATTTTGCCGATACGACGTTGCAGAGTATCTGGATCACCATAACTCAGCTCAATCATTTGTTCGAGCAATTTGATGTTCGAGTTGAGATATTCAATGACAGGCTCTTTGTCAAGACGGACGGTACACGCCGCAGCACTTCGTTCTGCAGAAGCATCACTCAGCTCAAAGGCCTGCTCGACCTTGAGCTTCGGCAAACCCTCTATTTCAAGAATACGCCCGGCAAAAATATTCTTCTTGCCTTTCTTTTCAACGGTCAACAACCCTCGTTTAATGGCCTCATAAGGAATGGCATTAACAAGATCACGCAGTGTAATGCCTTTCTGCAACTCCCCTTTAAAACGGACGAGAACCGATTCAGGAACATTAAGCGGCATAGTTCCGGTAACGCCGGCAAACGCTACCAGTCCGGAGCCTGCAGGAAACGAAATTCCGATTGGAAAACGGGTATGAGAGTCTGCACCGGTACCAAGCGTATCGGGCAATACCATACGGTTCAACCAGGTGTGGATAACCCCGTCTCCAGGTTTAAGCGAAACGCCACCCCGACTCATGATAAAGTATGGCAGACTTCTGTGCATTTTGACATCAGAAAGCTTTGGATAAGCCGAAGTATGGCAGAAGCTTTGCATCAGGAGATCGGCGCTGAAGCTCAACGCAGCAAACTCCTTTACCTCATCACGAGTCATAGCGCCCGTTGTATCCTGTGAACCAACCGTCAAGGTTTCCGGTTCTACATACATCCCCGGACGCACCCCGGAAAGACCGGATGCCCTGCCAATCATTTTCTGTGCAAGAGTGTAACCCTTGCCACTATCTGCTGGTTGTTCGGGACGCTTGAAGAACGACTCTTCCCCAAGAGCAAGTGCCTTTCTTGCCTTTCTTGTCAGATTCCTGCCGATAATCAAGGGAATACGTCCCCCGGCACGCACCTCATCCTCAATGGTGTTAGGAGAAAGGTCAAAACGTGCGACAACCTCACCGCTCTTCACTATCGTCCCTTGAGCAAGATCAAGCTCAATGACATCACCCATCTCCAGAGCCGACACATCGGCCTGAATTGGTAAAGCCCCTGAATCTTCTGCAGTATTGAAAAAAATCGGTGCAATGGTACTTCCTATAACCACGCCGGCAGTTCGCTTATTCGGTACAGCAGGAATATCATTGCCGATATGCCACTGAACCGAGTTTATACCGGACTTGCGACTTGATCCGGTACCAACAACATCACCGACATAAGCAAGCGGATAGCCTTTTGCTTTCAGCGCGGCAATGGTTTCTATAGGATCGGATATTTTGATGCCGAGCATACAACGGGCATGAAGTGGAATATCGCTGCGGGTAAATGCCTCACTGGCTGGTGAAAGATCGTCAGTATTGGTTTCACCTGCAACCTTAAAAACGGTAAGGGTCATTTTTTCAGGGAGAAGAGGCTTTGAAGTAAACCACTCGGCTTCTGCCCATGATTTGAGCACCTCTTCGGCATAAGGGTTGGTTTTTGAGAGATCAACCACAACGTCAAACATGTCATAGACCAACATAGTCTTTTTCAACATTTCGGCAGCTTCGTGACATATCGTCGGATCATTATGACTGAGTGCATCAACCAGAGGCTTGACATTATAACCACCAAGCATGGTTCCCAAAATTCTCACCGCATCGACATTGTTGATCACCGTACAGGGTGTCTCGCCGGTAAGAATACCATCAAGAAACGCCGCTTTTTCAAACGCGGCATCATCAACTCCTGGACTGATATGATCGCGGAATAACTCAAGCAGATACTCCTTTTCCTGAACAATATCCTGCTGGAGCAGTCCAACAAGCAATCGTGCCTGTTCAGCAGTTAATGGTAATGGTGGAATGCTGAGCTTCGCACGCTCTGCGGTATGCGCACGATATTGATCGACAAGACTCATAAGGTAAATCTCCCTCTGTTAAGATATGTTTGAAACGAAAAAACTTTAAAAAATGCACGCAAAAGGTACATCCCATTATTCAGGAAACAACGACTCTGAAAATACCATACCTGCCATTTAAAAGCAAAAACAGCGATGAGCTGCTTGTTGAGCAACGCCTAAATTCTTCAGGCAAGAAAGATGACCAATCCAGCTTCTGTAAGGCAGAAAGGAGTTCTGTGGCAATTATACTCAACAATAATTCTGGCAAATTAACATGCTGTCACCGTAACTGAGAAATAAATATTCTTTTTCAAGCGCTTCCCTGTAGGCATTCCGCAGATTATCCGGGCCGGCAAATGCAGAGGTCAGCATCAATACCGTTGATCGTGGTGCATGAAAGTTGGTGAGAAGAGCATCAATAATACGGAATTGGTATCCGGGATAGATAAAAATATCAGCTTCACCTGTCAGAGCTTCACTCCCTGAAAAGGTCACAATGTGCTCACCGGCATGTTCGAGCGCCCTGGTAACGGTAGTGCCTAAAGCAACAATTCTTCCTCCCGACATTTTAACCTTGCGGATTTTTTCAGCGGATTCTGGAGGTATCAAATAAAACTCATGATGCATAACATGCTCCTGAAACGACTCCACCCTGATGGGCAAAAAGGTTCCAAGACCAACATGAAGAGTGAGTGTAACGATGTCAACTCCCTTGAGACGAAGCTTTTCAAGCAGTTCCTGCGTCATGTTCAGGGAAGCCGTTGGAGCCGCCACAGAACCAGGCAATTGGGCAAACAGCGTCTGATAACGCTCCTGATCCACCTCTTCAGCATCCCGTTTGAGATAAGGCGGAATAGGCACTCCACCGAAATGGTCAAATAACTTTGTTAACTCTCCCCCCTCCGGCATCTCAATGCGGGCAACTCCATGATCGACAATATCTGTAACCAGCAGTTCATAGCCATGCGTCTCAAGCTTGTCGCCTTTTTTCAGTTTCCCCCGGTAAAGCGCCAGATTTTGCTCCCCTTGATGTTTTTCAAGAAGCATCAGCTCGATCTTTGCTCCAGTAGGCTTGCAGGCAAAAAGCCGCGCCCGAACGACCCTGGTATTATTGAGAACAAGCAGATCACCCGGCTGAAGAAAAGCATCAAGACCAGCATACAACGCGTGAACAAAAGCGCCCGAAGAACGATCAAGCACCAGAAGACGGGTAGAACCACGCTCCAATGGCGGATATTTGGCAATCTTCTCCTCAGGCAGTTCGTAATCGAAGTCGCTGACTCTCATAGCGTTCTCAATCTTTCCCGGACGGCCTCTGCATGAGCCTGAAGACCTTCATAATCAGCAAAGGCGGCAATTTTTTCTCCCGACCGGCGCAACTGCTTTTTTGAATAGGAGATAATCGAGGTGTGCTTTACAAAGTCACGAACCGAAAGCGGCGAAAAAAAACGTGCCGTACCATTGGTCGGCAACGTATGGTTCGGCCCTGCAAAATAATCACCAACCGTTTCGCAGGAGTACCCGCCCATAAAAAGAGCACCAGCATGATGAATGAACGGAAGAATATCCCAGGGATGCTCAACGTGAAGCTCCAGATGCTCCGGAGCGATCATATCGGAGACCATGCAGGCCTCTTCCAGCGAACCAACAAGCACTATCGCACCATTATGCTGAAGCGAGGAGGCAATAATCTCCCGGCGAAGCATTGCCGGCAGACGTGCTTCGGCACACTTCTGAACAGCCAAAGCCAGCGACTCGGATGGAGTGATCAGCACGGCTGATGCATCGGGATCATGCTCTGCCTGGGCAAACATATCAAGCACAATAAAGTCCGGATTCGCTGATTCGTCCGCAATAATAACCACTTCAGAGGGGCCGGCTATACTGTCGATAGCGACATGGCCAAAGACCTGTTTTTTTGCCAGCGCAACATATTTGTTTCCGGGCCCGGTAATGATATCGACCTTCGGAATGGTTTCAGTGCCGTAAGCAAACGCGGCTATGGCCTGGGCTCCGCCAAGCTTGTAAACGGAACTGATACCGGCCACCGCAGCAGCAGCCAGAATATTGGGACTTACCTCTCCAGCAGCATCACATGGAGTGGTGATAAAAATATCCTTTACCCCTGCCACTTTGGCTGGAGCAGCATTCATCAGCAGGGAGGAGGGATAGGATGCCTTTCCGCCCGGAACATAGAGCAGAGCCTTTTCCATGGGAGTTACCCGTTGGCCGAGCACCACACCTCCCTCTGCTTCATAAAAAAAACTTTTCTCCACCTCATGCTGGTGAAACAAAACAATATTGGCATACGCCTCTTCAAGCACCGCAAGAAAAGCCGGATCGGCACGCCTCCAGGCATCTTCTATGGCATCGGGGGAGACCATCATGGCCGACAATCGGATGCCCTGAAAGCGCTCCGTGTAGTCCAGCACAGCACGATCTCCGTTCTGGCGAACCTGTTCCAGAATCTCATCAACAGTCGACTGAGCAGAAGAATCAAAAGTAACGCTCCTGCTCAATTGCTCTTTCAAGACTGAACGTTCTTCGGCAAAACGATAGAGTTGTAACACTTCTTACTGATTATTGTTTATCTGACGAAAAGAATTAACTGTATATGTAATGTATCTTGAGGGCTTTCTGTATCGAAACTCAGCATCAACGGCTGTAGTCCATCACTATCCATAAAAAAAAGGGCAAAGGAAGCACTCTTTTCATTTGAAAAAAAAGTTCCATTAACTACCTTGTGAGTTCAGTTGAAACCTTGGAATATAGCCTGAATCAGCTCCATTCCAAGCCACTATGACTACAGCATATAGAACCATGTTAACATGAACTTTTTCAGTAATCTGTTCAGAGATATCGCCATTGATCTCGGAACAGCAAATACATTGATTTTTATCCGGGGAAAAGGTGTCGTTTTAAATGAGCCATCCATTGTTGCCCGCGAACGCAATACAGGTAAAATTGTCGCTATCGGGCAGGAAGCCCTGTTGATGCATGAAAAAACCCATCCCGGCATTGTCACCATTCGGCCACTTGCCAATGGAGTCATTGCTGACTATGAAGCAACGGAAGAGCTGATCAAGGGATTGATCAATAAAACAAAAACCCAGTTTTCATTTGGCATTCGCCGTATGGTTATCGGCATCCCTTCGGGCATCACCGAAGTTGAGAAAAGAGCAGTGCGCGATTCTGCTGAGCATGTCGGAGCCAGAGAAGTTTACCTGGTCACGGAACCCATGGCGGCTGCAATCGGCATCGGACTTGATGTCAAGGAGCCTATGGGAAATATGATTGTTGATATCGGGGGCGGCACAACGGAAATTGCCGTAATTTCTCTTGGTGGCATTGCATCCGGCGAATCTCTTCGG
Organism: Chlorobium sp.; assembly: GCA_049317185.1. GTDB lineage: Bacteria > Bacteroidota > Chlorobiia > Chlorobiales > Chlorobiaceae > Chlorobium. The sequence continues at coordinate 17,028 of JBMOIS010000021.1, forward strand.
GTTGCCGGAACCGATATCACCAACGCAATTGTCCGTCACTTCCGCAAAGCCTACAATCTGGCCATCGGTGAACGTACGGCTGAAGATGTCAAAATAAAGATTGCTTCCGCCTACAAGCTGGATAAAGAATTGACCATGATGGTCAGGGGCAGAAATTTGGTAACCGCCCTCCCCGAAGAGCGGGAGGTTAACTCGGCCACCATCAGGGACGCTATTGCAACCCCAATCAGCCAGATCATCACTTCAATCAAAAAAAGCCTTGAAGTAACCAAACCTGAACTCTCTGCCGATATTCTTGAGCGCGGACTCTTTCTTGCCGGAGGCGGGTCACTGATCAAAGGGCTCGACAAAAGAATCAACGAAGAGACAAAACTTGCCGTGCATATCAGTGAAGATCCCCTGACTGCTGTTGCCAGAGGTACTGGAGAGGTACTCGAAAACCTTGAAAAATACCGGACGGTGCTCCTTACGACCAAACAGTACTAATATAGAGGAGCGGAAGAGTGTGCTACCTCTCGCCGAGCAGCCTCGTATAGTACGTTTCATACTGTTCAACAAGCAAAGCGGTCTCGTATCGCTTTGCCTGCCGGACACAGGCTTCGGAGCACTCAAGCCAGTGACCATGATCTGAAAGTAAAAGGAAGGCTTTTTCTGCCATCCCCTCAACATCTCCTGGATCAAGCAGATAGCCGTGCTGACCGGAAACGATAAATTCCGGAAATCCGCCAGCCATGGTTGCCACAACCGGCACACCACAAGCCATGGCCTCAAGAGCTGCAAGACCAAAGGACTCTGCATTGCTCGGCATCAGCATTATATCAGCTATGGAAAGCAGCGGAACAATATCAACCAGCTTTCCGAGAAACCTTACCCTGTCAACAATGCCAAACTGACGGACGAGAGTCTCAGCTTCACTCCGTTCAGGCCCATCACCCACCAACAATAATGTTGAGTCGGTACGCTGACTCAAGGCATAAAAAATTCGGACAATATCGCCAATACATTTCACCGGCCTGAAATTGGAGATATGAATGATAATCTTCTCATCCCCGATGTCGAGCTGTTCGCGCATATCCTGTTTCGGAGAACGAAAAAAAAGCGACGTATCAACAAAATTGGGAATAACCGTGATCTCGTTTTTGGGATTGAACATCCTGACGGTTTCGTCTTTCAGGTAGCCAGAAACGGCCGTCACACCATCAGATTTGTTGATAGCCAACCTGACGACATCCTGCATCCCGCGGTCAGCACCAACAACAGTAATATCAGTGCCATGAAGCGTGGTTGCCAGTTTGAAACACTTCGATGCACCGCACTTGTCTTCCAGTATCTGCAGGGCAAGCATGGCGCTCAAGGCATGAGGAATCGCATAATGGGCGTGTACCACATCGAGCTTTTCATAAAAGGCGACTTCCGCTATTTTAGAAGCAAGGGCAAGGGAATACAGAGGAGCATCAAAAACCGGATAATGCATCACTTCAACCTCGTGGAAGAACATGTTGCGGGAAAACGCGCCCAGCCTGAACGGAGCCTCGCTGCTGAAAAAATGGACCGTATGGCCCTTCATTGCCAGTGCCTTACCCAACTCCGTAGCAATTGCTCCGCTTCCACCATAGGTGTGATGACAAGATATTCCGATTTTCATTATTCGCATTGCTCCTATTGAAATACTTTTTATCTGCCACTCTTCAGCCTCCGTTACCACAAGAAAACGGGGGGGAAGGTATTTTTTTTGCCACCAACATGCCGACTCGCCGGGGCTTGAAAACAAAGAGTATTTTCTTAAATCCCGCAGGAAAAACATATCGGTAGAAATCAAAGGGAAATATAACCAAGGGTTTGGGATTTGTGCAGGATTGATGGTTTGCTCGATTGCAGGAGTGTTGCAATCGAGCAAAATTTTCAGGATTGTCTCAATTCTCTTATGTACATTGCAGGCCGAACATCATTCAGCCTTATGACGCAGGATTAAACCGATTACCACAGGTATTTCCTGCTCTTGGCTTACAACCAGACGCATGAACTCTTGAAAACCGATTATCAACATCATACAGCACCAAATGGAACACGGCCATAAAAAACAACAGGTTGCCCTCACTTCGGTAACGGCAAGTCTTTTCCTTACAGCAATGAAGCTTGTTGTCGGCATTATGACCGGTAGTATCGGCATTATTTCTGAAGCAGCTCATTCTGCACTGGACTTTGCTGCGGCATCCCTGACCTTGTTCGCCGTCAAAGTGAGCGACAAACCTGCCGACAGCAAGCACCACTACGGGCACGCCAAGGTTGAAAGCGTCTCGGCACTCATTGAAACAGGCCTTCTTGTGATAACAAGCTTATGGATCATCTACGCTGCTTCAGAACGACTTATTGCCGGAACAACGGAAATCGAGGTCAAATGGTATGCCATAGCCATTATGGTCATCTCCATTGTTGTCGATTTTTCCCGTTCAAGGGCACTGAAAAAAGTTGCAATAGAGACCAACAGCCAGGCGCTTGAAGCTGATGCCCTCCATTTCAGCTCCGATATTCTCAGCTCTGCCGTCGTTCTCGTCGGCCTCATTTTTGTTTCAATGGGTATTGTCTGGGCTGATGCTGTAGCAGGCATTGCGGTCGCCATCCTGGTTGGATGGGCAGCATTCAACCTCGGAAAAAAAACCATCGATGTCCTGATTGATGCTGCGCCGGAGGGCATTGCTGAACGAATTGAGGAGATAACCATTACCATCGGTGGTGTCATCGCTATCGATAAAATCAGGGTAAAACCAACGGGCCCGCAGGTCTTCATTGAAATGGCTGTCTGTGTGAACAGAACTCTCTCGGTAGAGAAAGTTCAGACGATCTGCGCCAATATTGAGCAGAAAGTGCGCGAAGAGTTTCCTGTTGGCGATATGACCATCAACACCAGACCCATTGCACTCAACAACGAAACCATTGCTGAACGGGTGCACGTCATTGGCCTGAACCATAACCTTCACGCTCACAACATTTCAACAAGTCTCTCGGGGCAAAAAAAACACATTACCTTTGATGTCGAAATTGATCAGCGCTTGACCATAAAAGAGGCGCACAATACGGTTACAGCACTTGAAGATGAACTGCGCAGTGAGTTTGACGGAGAGCTTGATATCTGCATTCATCTCGATCCGCTTCGCTACGATGAACGCACCACCAGCTCTCTGTCGTCAGAAGAAGAAGAGCGCGTACGCAGCATGATTGTCAAGGCCTCGCAAAGCATTGAAAAAATTCATGATGTCCACGACATACAGATCCGCCAAACCGAACAGCAAAAGCTTTTTATTACTCTGCACTGCTCATTTGATGATGATGCTCTCATGGAAGAGGTGCACTCACTTACAAGCCAGCTTGAAGGCGCTATCTACCGATCACTGAGCGATGCAGGCAGGGTCATCATCCACGCAGAGCCGCTTTTGGCATGACCGTACTGCACGAAAATAGCAACAGCAATAGAGGACAGAGACCCATTGGAGAGTTTCTGTATGTAATGTATATTGAAGGCCAGAGGTTTGTACGATTTTGATACCGAAATGCAGGCGGCTGCTTCAAGGTGGCCATTTCACCTGCAACCATTCACTCATAAATTAATAATGAAGACCAATAAACCAGTGTGCGTTACCGGAGCTTCCGGATTTATTGCTGCCCATATCGTCAGAGAGATGCTTGAACGAGGATACCGCGTCAGGGGAACGGTACGCAAAAGCTCCGAGAATTATCCTTTCCTTCTCAGCCTGCCTGGTGCGAGGGAGCGACTTGAACTGGTTAAAGCTGACCTGCTTACTGCAGGAGCCTATGACCGTGTCGTCGAGGGATGCGACTATGTGATGCACACCGCAAGCCCTTATATAATTAATGTTAAAAACCCGCAAATCGACCTCGTTGATCCCGCAGTTACAGGCACCGAAAACGTCCTTGAGAGCTGCCTGAAATCGGGCAGCGTCAAACGATTGATTTTTACCTCCTCGATTGCGGCTATTACTGATGAACCTGAAAGCACAAGAGTTTTTACTGAAAAAGACTGGAATATAACGTCTTCCCTCGATCGAAATCCTTATCACTATTCTAAAACACTTGCAGAACGCGATGCATGGGATTTCATCATGAGAAAACGACCGGGATATGATCTTGTCGTCCTCAATCCTGTTCTGGTGATTGGCCCGTCGCTCTCCCCTTCGCTCAATACTTCCAACGGAATGATCCGTGATATCATGAATGGAGTCTATCCGGGCATTATGGATCTGAACTGGGGGTTTGTTGATGTGCGGGATGTGGCAAAAGCACACATTCTTGCCATGGAAACCGATTCGGCTAGCGGACGTTACCTCTGCGCGAATGAAGCGCTGCACATGAGAGAGCTGGTCGCGCTTCTGAAATCGTCCGGTTTTGGCACCTACGCACTGCCAAATGTGGATCTGTCGAGCAGCGCAGGTTCACTGCTCATGAAGGCGCTCTCTTTCACACAGCCAAAGAATACCGGCATGTATATCCGTACAAACATTGGACGAACGTTGCGCTATGACAATTCAAAAATCATTCGGGAGCTTGGGCTCTCCTTCATGACGGTCAGGGAGAGTATGATTGATACCGTCAATGACATGGTAAAGTGGGGGCATCTTCCCGCATCAAAACATTAACAAACAACCTGGAACTTATAAATGTGCTGAGATTTATCCGAATGAGAGACCGCTTCATCCTGCCCTTTATGGCTGTATTGTTTGTTTTTCTTTCTCATTCCGTCATGGCAGTGCCCATAACGACGATAACTCCTGATTCATTATCCGGAGAAAAAACAAAACTGTTAAACGGAGAGGTCATTGTTGTTCTTTCGAACCTTGAAGAGGGAGTTACCGGTGTCGAGGGGCAAATTTATATCGCCGCGCCTCCAAAAAAGGTATGGGAAGTTCTCACCGATTATAACAATCACAAATATTATATACCGAACGTTATCGACAGCGGAATTATTTCTGATAACGGCATTGAAACTGTGATGTTTGAAAAAGGAAAGACAAGGATGTTTTTCTTCCAGAAGGAGATCTATATAAAAATGAAAGTGTGGGGCGAAAACTTGACGCGCCTCCGTTTTCAGCAAATCACCGGTGATTTCAAGGTCTATCATGGAGAGTGGCTTCTGGTTGATTACCCACAAGGAGCAGGAACATTTCTTACCTACAAAGCTGAAGTAAAGCCTGATTTTTATGCTCCGCAGTTTGCTGTAAAAAAAGTTCAGAACCGCGATTGTCCTTTATTGTTGTCGGCAATGAAAAAACATGCGGAAGCAAACAAAAATAACGCATTACCGTCGAGCAATGAGTGATATCGGAGAGTGGCGAAAAATGGCACGGTCACCAACGATCCGCATCGCCTGTACCTTTTTACGTTTTTTCATGGTACAGGCAAGTTCCCTGATATTGTAAGCCAGCGCACGAAAGACTGCGCCTGATTTTTTCAGTGCCCCGGGAAACCGGGTAAGGTAGAAAAGCGCTGCGGCAACCTCAAGCAGAAGCCGTAGTGGAACCACCCACAAGAGCCCTGCAAGACTCCTGTTCTTCAGGAGCATGGTAACATTGTTGCGGTGGTTGAAATAAATTTTTTCCGCCGTGCCACCCTGCAGCGACGCGCCACCTTCGTGCAGCACAACTGATGAGGGAACCGAACGGAGATGGTAACCAGCAAGTTTCATACGCCAGGAGAGATCAATCTCTTCCATCTGCATGAAAAACTCCTCGTCAAACCCGCCCAGCTCTTCAGCAACACTTCTGTTTACAAACATGGCAACGCCCGATGCCCAAAAAATATCCTGCCCGCTATCATACTGCCCCTTGTCCGGTTCAATCGTTGAGTATGTTCTGCCAAGACACCAGGGATAGCAGAGCCGGTCAATCATACCTCCAGCCGCTCCAGAATAATCAAAAACCTTTTTTTCCTGGTGAAAATCCCTCAGCGAAAGGATTTTTGGCTGCAAGGCTCCAATCCCCTTATCTTCAAGAGCCGCTTTAACAAGAGAGTCAAGCCATAAGGGATCGTGCTCTGTATCATCATTCATAAAAACAACATAATCGGCTGATGAGTGTTTAAGCCCTTCATTGCAGCCACCAGCATACCCTCTGTTTTCGGGAAGTCTCAGAAGACGGGCGTTCCTGTAGCGTTTGACGAGAAAGACAAGGCCTGCCTGCGATCCGCCATTATCGACCACCAGAATGCTCATTGATGGATAAATGGTTTTTTCAAGCGAGTCAAGGCATCGCTCCAGCATGTCCCGCCTCTTGAAATGAGGAATAATAATATCGACGGAGGGTGAACTGGCCATGGAAAACTACCGCAGTGTCTTCCAGAACTCGCCGGCAAGACGGGCACACTCTTCAGGAGTTGATGAAGCTGCGATATGCTGCAGAAGCGCCGTACCCACAACGGCCCCGTCGGCCAGATTCCACATATACTCTACTCGTGACTTGTCCCTGATACCAAACCCGACAACGAATTTTTTACGTGCATGCCTGCGTACCCTGTGCAGGTATTCTTCAACAGCCGCCTCAGTTGACCCATCAGAAAGCTTGGAGGTGCCAGTCGTACCATTAACGGCAAGGCAGTACGAAAAATCGGTTGAAAGGCTGTCAATAAGCTCTATCCTCTCGGGAGGAGTTACCGGCGACACAAGGAAGACAACCGTCAACCCAAATCCTTTGGCCTGCGCAAGAAAGTCCTCTGCCTCTTCAGGAGGAAAGTCGGGAATAAGCAAACCATCAACTCCAGCCTCAGCAGCATCACGGAGAAAACAAGCAGGCCCATAAGCAATCACTGGATTGCAGTAACCCATCAAAAGAATTGGAGCGGTAATCTTTTTGCACCCTTTTCCCTGCCGGGCTCGCTGCACCAGCGCAAGAAGATGTTTGATCGTCACACCATTACGAATCGCGATGTGGGCCGCCTCCTGAATGACAGGGCCATCGCCGATCGGATCGGAGTAGGGCATGCCAAGCTCGATGATATCGGCCCCGCTCTTTTCAAGCGCCTCAAGCACCGGAAGCGTGGCACCGACAACCGGAAACTCAGGCATGTAATAGGCTATCAGCAGTTTTTTGTCCTGCTGCAAAAGGGTGGTAATTCTGTTTTGCGTCATAACGGAGCCTGTCAATCAGAACAAAAGTTGAGGAATAACAAAAATATCAAGCACCATGGAAATCATGGTAATGAGGTGTACCAGAACACTCCCCCATACATTCTTTGTTTTCAAAACAAGATAACCACCAAAAATACCAATCGGAAAAGCCATCATACCCATCAGCGCCCGCTCTTTCATGCCAACAGGCGCAACGGCAAAATGGTTGACAACGTAGAAGATAGCTGTTAAAAAAACCGTCAAATGTTTGTTAATCCCGCGCTCGATCATGGCAGAAAACATGATTCCCCGCCAGAGAAACTCTTCGGCCAGAACGAGCACCGGAAAAAGAAAGAGCAATGAACGATTCACCAGAAGAAACTCCATCTGCACCATCGGGGTGCCACCGTTTTTATAGTACATCACCGTATTGATGATATCCATACAGAACAGCACACCGCCAGCAACGCCACCCCACATCAGTGACTTCCGGAGATCTCCACCGGCAAGATACATCTCCTTCCATTCACCAGTGCTTTTCCCCCGGTACAGCACAAGCCCGATAGAACCGATAACATAGAGAAAAAGTGCGGGCCATTCAAGAAGTGGCGTGAAATGGCCGACAAGCCCAAGGATCCAGATCGCCGCCATAAGCGTAAACGAAAGAGTCAACCGCGCCTTGAGCGACTCTGAAGCAGAAAAGCTTTCACTCAACGATTTAACAGATTTCATGACTTAGAAATTAAATTAGCAAATGTTACGTAATATAGTGAGGACGCTCTTCATAGTCAATCGGATCACAAACTCCCGCAAGCTCGAACGCTCGAAGCCTTCTGGCGCAACTGTCGCAGAGGCCACACGCTTTCCCTTCGCTTTTATAGCACGACCAGCTCAATTCGAAGGGCACCTTTAATGCTATGCCTTTACGGACAATTTCAGATTTCTGCATTTCAATAAGCGGCGTGAGGATTTCGATGTTTGTTTCCGGCTTCGTGCCAAGTGCGATAACGGTGTTGAACGCGTCATAGAATATTTTTCGGCAGTCGGGATAGCCTGAAGAGTCCTCCTCAACTGCGCCTATAAAAATCTTGCTGGCACCAATCACCTCCGACCAACTCACCGCCATCGAAAGAAAACCGGCGTTACGGAAAGGGACATAGCTTGTGGGAATTGAAGAGCCCTGAATGCCTTGAAGGTCGGCACCACTCACCGGCATCAAGTAGTCGGTCAGGGAGGATCCACCAATCTGGGCAAGAAAATCCGCATTGACCTCAAGGCGCTGCTCAATATTATAATGATTGCAGATCGCACGGAACGACTCCAGCTCCTTCTGCCAGGTGCGCTGCCCATAATTCACATGCATGGCAGCCAGTGCAAAGCCTTGCTCATGGGCAATTGCTGTGGTGACAAGGCTGTCCATGCCGCCGCTGAGAAGGAGCACTACTTTTGGTTGTGTTGTTGACACGAATCTCTACATCTTGTATGTTTAAAGTATCTTGTCTCGTTACAAGACATTCAGAACCCTGTCCACGAAAGTACGCAACACTCTCGACTATCTGAAATGTTGATGGCCTCTTTTTTTTATGTCAGGGACAATGGTTGAGTCCGGGGAAAAACATGCCTCCACCAATCTTTCTTGATACCTTGTTTGTTGTCGGATTGATCCTTGGTGTTATCGTCATAATCCCAAGGAAGGGCGACGTGGCGGTTTGTCATGATTTTACCATCCGCAGAGACAAAAAATCCACTGCCAGTTATGGTTATTGGTTCATTTTGTGCAGGATTATAGAGTTCAAACCCTTTATTGGTTTTCGTCATGTAGATCTTATTATTATCGCCAAAATCAACTTCATACACATAGTCGTTATAAATGATGACGACTGAATTTCCGTACTTTTCCATCACTCCAACCGGCATAATCTTCTCTTTGAGAAAATAGAATCCGATGCCAAGCAAAAGCACAACAGCCGCAGCAATGGCCGGTAGCATGAATTATTTGGTCATGGCTCGATTGCCGAACAGTTGGGCTTCCCAGTTCAGAATATGCCCATCACCAATAACGATAATATCGCATCTTTTTATGTACCGCAATATCTGAGTCATCTTGAATTTTTGGGTAGTTTCAATAGAGGAAGTCACTTCCCATCCACCCTTGATCCGGCAGCCACACCCCTTCGAACGGCGCATGAGATTGCAGGCTATTGATGACGGGCATGATAAACTCAGATATTTCCGCGGTAACTGCGGAGAGATCGCCTACAGGAATGTCTGGTTTTGATTTATTAATAAACCCATGCCATTGTACCAGTTTCTGATGATCCTCGTAAAACGCAGAAGTGAAAGCAAATGGAGTTGCAACAGGAAATACGGTTCGCCTACGTTCGAAGGTATTTTCCAAAGCGTTCCGCAATACATTCCCCTCGAAAGAGAAAAGTTTAGAAATCAGCCATATATCATAAAAGTCCTTCATTCGGCTGTTTGCGAGGCCGAGTTTGACTATCGCTTCCAGTTTTTCGGCAACCAGCGTATATCGTGGGTACGCCTTCAAGAGTGGTTGAGGATGATCAAAGAGCACTGGATATTCGATGTGTTCAGGGGCTGGAGTTATCGCATCCCCAAAGCCGATATCGATCTGGATGGGAATTCGAGCCTGATTGAGCAAACCTGCCAGAGTAATTCGTACACCATCGTATTCCTGCTCTTCACGGATTGCCACAATTTTCAGAGTATCCGGGAGATAGATCATACCATCATCCAGAAACTCGACACCACAAATATCGCAGAACACATCTGCAAGCTGTTCCATATCAGGATTGCCAAACCCCAGAAAATCAGCATCTCTGGTGACGCGATAGCTCTGTCCCTTCCAGACCAAAAATAGACTTGCACCCTTCAGGATAAATCGATCACCGTATGAAGAGACACTGAGTCGATAGAGGAACCGCTCCATTCCATAACGCGAGAGCAGAAGATTGAAGTCCTCCTTATTGGCTTTGGCGCGGTTCAGCAACCGCTGAAAGATTGAATGGGCAATGTTTTTCTGGCTCACACTGTCGCCTCCAGATAGGGGCGCATGATTTTCGAGACTCTGTCAATGCTGGCGGCTTCAACCAGCTCATCCATGGTAGCTTTATGTGATCGCCAGGTCTCGCGAAGCGCCTCAATGGCGACATCGAGACCAACCTTGTTACGAAACTTGAAGCAATCTGCCACCGTTTTTGCCGGACTATACATTTTGACACTCACTCCGTTGATGAGATGCTCCTCAATACCGAATGAATAAGCCGAACCGGAAACATAAGTCAGATCCAGCGGGGGATATTCTCTCTGCGTCCGCCATGAACTTCTGGGTACAGTCACCCATATCTCATGAGGGATTTGGGTAGTCAGCCCATGATAACTCAGGGCTGACAGAAGAGAAACTATTGCGTATGGCAGCCTTATTGCAACTTCGGCCAAAGGCGAGTGTTCTGTCACGGGAGCTTCCGGCAGGGTGTAAAGTCCCACTGACAGCTTCTCCAAAAGCCCTTCCTTGTGCATTTGGTAGAGGTAGTTTCGGGATATACCTGCATCCTCAACGTCCGCAGCCCGAATAATCCCTTTTTTCCGAACGAGTTGCTCTATCTGTTGTTTTCGGTTCATGCCAGCTCCTTTATGCAAATCCTCTTCAAATATACATAAGTAAAGAGCTTGTGCAATAACCTATAGCAGGCAAGCCTTGTCCGTGACTACAATAAAGACCTTATAATAGTCAATATGACCCGTCAATCACAAATAAAAAAAGCCAACCCGAAGGCTGGCTTTTTTTAAAGATACAAGATGGAGAGCGCAGAATTAATACATGCCGCCCATACCACCCATTCCGCCTGGAGGCATTGCCGGCATGTCGGATTTCTCTTCCTTGATGTCAGTAATAGCTGCTTCGGTGGTCAAAAGGATACTGGCAACTGATGCAGCGTTCTCAAGAGCGCTTCTGGTTACCTTGGTAGGATCGACAACACCTGCTTCAACCAGGTTCTCATACGTTTCAGTTCTGGCATTGAAACCAAAATCTCCGGTTCCAGCCTTGACCTTCTCAAGCACAACAGCGCCATCGGTGGTGCCTGTGTTGGCAACAATCTGGCGAAGTGGCTCTTCAAGCGCACGACGGATGATTTCAATACCTGTCTTCTGATCTTCATTGTCGGCAATAGCTCTGTCAAGACCCTTGATCGCACGAATCAGGGCAACACCGCCACCGACAACAATACCTTCCTGCACAGCAGCGCGTGTGGCGTGCAGTGCATCTTCAACACGGGCTTTCTTCTCTTTCATCTCGACTTCGGTAGAAGCTCCGATGTTAAGAACAGCAACGCCGCCTGAAAGTTTTGCAAGACGTTCCTGCAGCTTTTCAGTATCGTAATCAGAGGTTGTTTTTTCGATCTGTCCCTTGATTTCGTTTATGCGTGCCTTGATCAACTCCGGGGTGCCTTTACCTTCAACAATAATCGTGTTGTCCTTGTCGACGGTGACGCGACCAGCCTGACCAAGATAGTTGATGGTTGCATTTTCGAGCTTGTAGCCTTTCTCTTCGGAAATAACGATACCACCAGTGAGAACGGCGATATCCTCAAGCATGGCTTTGCGACGATCGCCAAAACCAGGGGCCTTGACTGCGCAAACTCTCAGGGTGCCACGGAGCTTGTTGACAACAATTGTCGCAAGCGCTTCACCTTCGATATCTTCTGAAATGATAAGCAGTGGACGACCTGACTGTGCTGATTTTTCAAGAATAGGAAGGAGTTCCTTCATGTTGCTGATTTTCTTGTCGTAGATAAGAATCAGCGGATCTTCGAGTTCGGCATCCATGGTCTCGGAATTGGTCACGAAGTAGGGAGAGAGGTAGCCACGGTCAAACTGCATACCTTCAACAACCTTCAGCTCCGTATCCATTCCCTTGGCCTCTTCAACAGTAATGACACCATCTTTTCCAACCTTGTCCATCGCTTCGGCAATCAGCTCACCGATTTCAGGATCGTTGTTTGCGGAGATGGTTCCAACCTGTGCAATCTCTTTTTTACCGGAGATGTTACGGCTGATGTTTCTCAGCTCCTGAACAACCTCTTTCACCGCACGATCAATACCTCTTTTCAGGTCAATCGGACGAGCACCAGCAGTGACGTTCTTCAGACCTTCACGGTAGATAGCCTGGGCAAGAACAGTAGCAGTAGTAGTACCATCACCGGCGACATCGCTGGTTTTTGATGCAACTTCGCGCACCATCTGAGCGCCCATGTTTTCAAACGGATCAGAAAGTTCAATCTCTTTTGCAACGGTCACGCCATCTTTTGTTGAAGTCGGCGCACCAAATTTTTTGTCGATAAGAACATTACGCCCGGCAGGTCCGAGGGTAACTTTGACAGCATTGGCAAGTTTGTCAACACCAACTTTAAGTTTTGCTCTGGCTTCAGAGTCAAAAAGAATATCTTTTGCAGTCATTGTAAAGCGTTCCTCCAATAAGGTTATTAAATTTTAGCAAGATTAAAGAATAGCAAAGATGTCCGACTCGCGCATGATGAGGTAATCATCACCTTCAACGCTCACTTCGGTGCCGGAATATTTGCCGTACAGCACTTTGTCGCCAGCCTTGACCTGCATGGCAAGCAATTGGCCGTTATCAGCAACTTTACCAGCGCCTACTGCAACAACTTCACCATACTGCGGTTTTTCTTTCCCGGTATCAGGAATATAAAGACCGCCTTTCGTTTTCTCTTCCGCCGCTGCAGGCTTAACAATAACTCGATCAGCTAGGGGTTTCAAGTTCATTGTCTTCTCTTTTTTGGGTTTTTGATTGAAATAGTAAGATACTATAGAAAATAATTCATGCTTTTAGCACTCAAACAGGGAGAGTGCTAAAAGAACAGTTCAATAATAATAAAAATACTCTCCCATCCAAAAAAAATAATGACACAGGCACTCTATAACACTGTTGGGAAAGTCACCATGGAAAAACTGACCAGTATCCGGTCGAAAATGCAGGACGACACGGCAACTGCCGAAGACCGGCTGCTCGCTGCTCTTTTGCAGGAAATCGAGGCACTTGCAAAAAACCGGCTCTCGGTAGCAGAAAATGAAACCAGGTTCAGCAAAGGAAAAACGGTATGGGTTGAACGCACGGCACAGTCACACTTCCCGCATATCAGGCTTCACGGGGGTGCGCATGATGGGGACTCCATCAAGAGATAAAGAGCCGGTTCAGCAATCAAACGAAGGCTTGAGATATCTGCCGGTCAGCGAATCCTCCCTCTCCGCAATCTCTTCGGGTGTCCCTTCCGCAACAATACAACCACCTTTATCCCCGGCACCTGGCCCGAGATCAATAATCCAGTCAGCCTGCTTGATAATATCTGGGTTGTGTTCGATAACGACAAGGGTGTTCTTCTGTTCAAGAAGTTTTTCAAAACAGCGGATCAGCTTGTTGATATCTTCAAAATGCAACCCGGTTGTCGGCTCATCGAAAATAAAAAGGGTGTGTAACATATCAGCATGGGCAATAAAACTTGCCAGCTTGAGGCGTTGAGCCTCCCCGCCGGAAAGGGTACTTGACGACTGACCCAGACGGATATAACCCAGTCCTACCTCGTCGAGCACCATAAGTTTTCTTGCAATCCCCTTCTCGTTGCTGAAAAAAGTGATCGCCTCCTCTACCGTTATGTCGAGCACCTCGGCAATGGACATGCCCTGGTACTTCACTTCAAGAGTATCAGATTTGTATCGCAAGCCACCGCAATCTTCACAAACAGCCTCTATGTCAGCAAGAAACTGCATCTCAATATGGACACTTCCCTCTCCGGCACAGGTTTCGCAACGACCTCCCGGAATATTGAACGAAAAATATCCGGCTTTCCAGCCCTTTTGCCGGGCATCCTTTGTCTGGGCAAACAGGTTGCGAATGTCGTCAAATATTTTCAGATAAGTGACTGGATTGCTGCGACTTGATTTTCCAATGGGAGACTGGTCAACATGCTCGACGCGGTCAACAAGCCATGTGCCTGAAATTGAGCGGTGGGTTCCCACGTTCTCCTTCAATCCACCCTTTTCCTTCATAATACCCTTATTTAGAATATCGTTGACCAGGGTGGACTTGCCTGATCCACTCACACCAGTAACGCAGGTCATGACACCAAGCGGAAAACGCACATCAATATTCTTCAGGTTGTTCTGCATGGCACCAGTGATTTCGATGCAGGAGCTGAAATTTGGCGTTCTGCGAAGCTGCGGCACAGGAATGCGTTTTTTGCCATTCATATATTGGGCTGTAAGAGAGTTCCCTGTTGCCTTCATGTCTGCTACTGAACCATAAAAAACAACGTCACCACCAAGACGCCCCGCATAGGGACCAAGATCAATAACTTCATCGGCCGCCTCAATGATTTCGCGGTCATGCTCGACAACCACAACGGTGTTACCCAAATCGCGCAACTTTCTGAGCAGCGTGATCAGCCGCGCCGAATCACTCTGATGGAGCCCGATGCTTGGTTCATCGAGAATATAGATTGCCCCGACCAGCGGAGAACCCAGAGAGGTTGAGAGGTTGATGCGCTGAAACTCGCCACCACTCAGGGTATGGGTCAAGCGATCAAGGGAAAGGTAATTCAATCCCACATCAAGCAGATAGCCGAGACGTTTGATGATTTCCTGCAAAATAACTTCCGCCACCTTGCGGTCGAAAGGTGAGATATCGAGATTTTTGAAAAAATCGGATGCCTCTGAAATATTCATGCGAGAAACCTCACCGATATGACGACCCGAAACCCTGACAAGCTGCGCATCAGAATTAAGACGACTCCCTTCACAATCAGGACAGACCGCATAACCACGATAACGACTTAAAAAGACCCGATAGTGCATCTTGTAACCGGCCTCCTTCTCTATTTCAGCAAAAAAATACCGGATACCCATATAACGTCCATCTGGACTACCCTTCCAGACAAGATCTTTTTGCGTGTAGGAGAGCTTTTCATAGGGGACATCAACAGAAATACCCATAGCATCTGCTCGATCAAGAAGCTCACGCAGATTCCAGCGGTATTTTTCTGAATTCCAGCACACGATGGCACCCTCTTTAATTGAAAGTGACTTGTTCGGCACAACAATATCCTCATCAATACCGGCTATACGACCAAAGCCCTGACAGGTTGTGCAGGCGCCTATTGGGGAATTAAAGGCAAAAAGCTGGGGAGATGGCTCCTGATATTCAATGCCATTCAGTTCGAGCCGGTCGCTGAAGAGCCAGGTTTTACCTCCTGCAACCTTCAGAACAGCATACCCGCCCGATTCATTGAAACAACTCTCCGCCGCCTGCGACACCCGGCTGAAAACCTTGTCATCGTGCCGGGCCACAAACCTGTCAACCAGAACAAGAAGGGTTGAACGCTCGGATATCGGCATTTCAAGCACACGCTTGCATGCTGCATCCTGATTGAGATCAAGAATCTCATCCCCGGCAACAACCCTGAAAAAACCTTTTTTAAGAAGATTCGCAATTTCATCCTGTACTGAGCAGTTATGATGTCCTGCATCCTGGTGAACAGGGAAAAAGAATCCTGCATAAAATTTTGTTCCCTCCTCAAAAAAACCTGCATGCAAACTTACATCGTCGGGAGTATGCTTCAGAACCAGCTCATTGGTATCACGAGAATAGATTTTACCAATCCGGGCATAGAGCAGGCGGAGATAGTCATAAATTTCGGATACTGTGCCAACTGTAGAGCGCGGATTTTTCGGGATAGGTTTCTGCTCAATAGCAATGGCAGGCGCAATTCCCTCAACACTTTCGATATCAGGCCGGGGCATTCGTTCAAGAAACTGACGCACATAGGCTGAGAGTGATTCAACATAGCGGCGATGACCTTCAGCATAGAGGGTATCAAAAGCGAGACTTGATTTACCCGATCCGCTCACCCCCGTTAAGACAACAAATTTGTTGCGAGGAATACAAACCGAAATATTTCGGAGATTATGGGTATTGATGCCTTTGAGGATAATATCCGGCAGACTCGTTTCAGCAACGGCTGAATCGCTGAGCCTATGAGTGGTCATAATGAAGTGTCATCTGGTTTCAGGGAAAGATCGAACGGGAAGTGCTTCAACATGAATACCACCAAACCCGGTGAAAATAAACACAGAATGAAGCTTATCAAAAAAACTTTTTTGCTGAGAGTCGCTCATGGCGCTATTTGCTGCAAGAGCGAGTAAATGGTGGTCGCCCCTAATAGATCCTGGATTTTATGCTGCAGAGCGCTCATATAAGCCCGATGATGGCAAGAAGAAAAAACCTCACAACTCTCCGACTTCACGCCACAGCGCACCAGATGAGGCTTTCCCTCAATGGCAAGCGCAATATCAGCAACGGTGATTTCAGCCGTCGTCATGCCAAGGGTATAGCCGCCTTTTACACCCTGAACTGAAGAGGCGATACCGGCCCGCTTGAGGCTCTGCATAGCCTTGGAGAGGAACTCCTGTGAAAAGCCAATATCATCAGCCATCTCCTTGACGGTAACGACCCTGCCCTGCCCCTTCGTTGCCAGGTAGGTAACCGCATGAAGCCCATATTCAAATTTTCGGGAAACCTGAAGCATATTTATTGGAATATTTATTAAAACAGGACAACCCGCGTCCGCTTACAGATATTAAGCAATATCTTTTAATTATTGTTTTTTTAACGGGTATATTGGCCTATAAGTTTTTCCCCTCTGAATATTTCACAGATTTTCATTATGAGCATCACGGCGAAAGATCAATATTTTCTATGGCAATTATCTCCTGAAAACGAAGCCAAAATCCGTTACCAGGAATTCGGAGTGGAAAGTTCCGAAAAAACTCCACTTCTTTTTCTTCACGGTTATGGCGGAATGATAGAGCACTGGGATCTGAATATTCCACAGTTTGCCCGTAACCATAAAATCTATGCCATGGATTTGATCGGGTTTGGCAAATCACAAAAACCCAATGTGCGCTACTGCCTTGAATTGTTTGCATCACAAATCGAAACGTTTCTCCTGCTGAAAAAACTTGACTCGGTCATTATTGTCGGTCACTCGATGGGTGCAGCAAGCGCAGTCTACTTTGCCCACCATCAACCCGAAAAAGTCAAGGCTCTTGTGCTCGTCAACCCCTCAGGCCTTTTTGGAGACACGATGGATGGCATGAGCAGTCTGTTTTTCGGTCTCGTCGCCTCACCTCTCATTGGCGAGATGCTTCTGGCCGCTTTTGCCAATCCTGTTGCCGTGGGTCAAAGCCTCATGCCAACATATTTTAATCAGAGCAAGGTTGATGACAAGCTTATCAATCTGTTCACCATGCCACTCCAGGACAGAGGCGCCCAGTTCTCTTATCTTTCGCCCTCCAAACGACCCCTCGATTTCAGGCTCGATCACCTTCCAAAACCATGTAATTACAAGGGGCGGGCCTTTCTTGTCTGGGGGGCAGAAGATGTAGCTCTCCCACCTCACAAGATTATCCCTGAATTTCAGCAGCTTCTTCCGCAGGCAGGCGCATATATCATCCCCAAAGCATCACACTGTATCCACCATGATGCCCATGAAGAGTTCAACAAGCGGCTCTCGTTGATCCTTGACCTGATTCAGGGAGCTCCTTGAGAAGAACTAATATGCTCCCTTCCCTGCTTTGACATTGATCGTGCTCAATGGAGCTTTCAGACCAATTTGGAGAGCGTAACTCCGAAACTGCCCGAATGGAATACACTGGAAGCTTGTCTGCCAGCAATGAAGATCGCGATTAAGAGAGAGCAGGGGAAAAGCCAGCTTGCGGTTTTGAAGATCATACCCGGTATTCAGCAACACCTGCCAATCCTTTGACAACGATGCTGTTGCTGATGCGTTGAGCAGTCTGCTTGTGACTGGCACAAGCGGGTTGCTCCTGTCGGATTGCAGAAACAGGGAAAACTGAAACTGCCAGGGCTGTCGGAAATCAATACGGCTGAAGTAGTTCGGATTAAAACGATCAAGAAATAGAGACTGTGTGGCATTCGGCATGACAAGTAACGGGGTTGTTGGCACCAATGGCAACGAAGAAGAAGGAGCTTCGCGACTCCCTTGAATACTCAGACTCATGTTCAAAAATCCCTTGATAAAACGAAATAATCCATTACCATCATCGCTGTTGAAGCGATTTATTCGGTCGCCGGTCAATGGATCATAACTGTAAATATCATACATGGTGCCTGAACTAAAAAGGAGGTTCGGCGACAAAACATTGCTTGAAGCCGTAAAAATCAGTGGTGCCAGATGAAGAGCGTCATCATTAAAATTATAGGCTGTCATCGCATTGAAGGTGAGGAGCTGGATTGTCTGTTCTCCAGCAAGAGAACCATCTGCGGGTAAAGATGACCCAGAACCTCTTCTTTTACCTTGAACAAGATTTTTCAGGGAAATACCAACAGTACTTTGCCCTTCGGGTATCCCTGAGTAAGTGAAGTTGTCAAGTCGGTTGAAAAGTTGAGAATTGGTCCAGTCATAGATATTCTGATAGCAATTATACCGATTTCCGGAAAACACCGGGTTCCATCGATAGGTGATTGTTGGAATAAAGGTATGACGAAGCGCATTGAACCCAAAAAGATGATCAAGAGCCCCCGATTCAAGAGTACCATACAGCCTGGTCGTCGCATCAACAGCAAACACTGTTGTTGAAATATCCTTGTTCTCACCATCCGGCGAGAGTGAATGAATAAAGGTTACGCCAGGATTAACATTGAAATAACGGAACAGTGTAGACTGGATGCGAAGAGGAACAAACAGTGTTGTGCCACTGTCAGCCGCGTTGTTATAGAATCCAGAGACCGGTTGCGATGCCTGCAAGCTGATTCCCTGGGTAAAAATCGCCCTGAAGCCCTGGGTAAATTCGCGGTAGTACCCCATCTCAACATTGGCGTTTGCTGAATAACCCGAAGTACTCTGCGATGTTGACAACCCGCGCAAAGATGCTCCGGTAGAGAGCGAAACATTCGATTTCCAGTCGTCAACAGGCAAACCAGAACGAAAAGGATACATCCGGTTCTGATAGAACGAAGCATCAATGGCCTGGGTAGCATTGAGAGTACTTAAATCTTCGGATCGATTATAGGTAATTGCAGCAATACTGTTCTCTTCATTGAACGTTTTTGCCAGAGCCGCCCGGGCATTGGATTGCTGAGTTACCATGGCTATGGAATTCATCGAATTCAGATCGTACCCCTGCGGTGCGCCCTGCAGCAGGATGTTGACATCAAATCTGGTCGAAGAATCAAAAACCTGGTTGTAGATAACTTTCGCATTCCAGTCGCTGTATGCAGGATACTCTTTGTACTCTCCTGAAATCTCACCCGAAAAACTATTCGTTTTTTTATAGCGAAACCTTTCACCAAGCCGCCAGCCTCCGTTAAACGACAGGTCACCATCAAGCCTCAAATCCATCTTATCATCAATGGCCCAGAAATAACCAAAATTCGACAAATAGTAGCCCATACGGCTGTTATTGCCGAGACCGGGCATAAGAAAACCCGAAGCTCGACCCTCATTTAACGGAAAAATCATATAGGGCAGCGCAAGAATCGGAACGGCAGGAAGGCGTGCAGAAAAAATCTCCGGCCTGACATACATAATCAGAGGCTTTGCAATAATCCTTTTTTCAGGAATAACCGTCATCCGGGAGGAGGAAAACCAGTAATGAGGTGACTGATTATCACAAGTAGTGAACGTGCCATCGCTGATCTTCAGCTCACCGTTTTCAAGCCGTGTAACATGCTCTCCGCTAAAAATAATCTGTTTGGACGTTGACAAAACATTCGTCGTCTCTCCACGTTTGGTTTTAAAATCGTAGGTCATTGTTTCTGCATTGAAACTCCCCTGCCGATCACTAAAAACCGCAGGCTCTGCACGCTGTTTCGAGAAGTCCGTGAGGCCGAAAGCATGAAACAACGAAGTATTGAGATCAATAACTATTTTTGGAGCTTTGACACTGCTCTCGTCATGATCAATACGGGCATTCCCCCACAATTCCATCGTTCGCCCATCAATGTTGTAAATCACCGAATCCCTGGCAGCAAACAGCACCGTACTTGTAAGGCCTACCACTCTGGAAAGCGAATCAACAGGCTCGACTGGATTGCGCTTTACCGACTTTTCAGCAGCAGACAACCCGCCCCACCACAAAAGAGGAACTGCCAACAGAACAAGGCGAAATACGATGAGAAACAAGATTTTTTGTCTGATAAACTTCAATGCAGTAATGCTCCGGTACAGTATTGTGTTATGCTCGCTTATAAAAGTTTAAATATATTATTTTATTAATCGTGCGGTCAGTGTTTTCTGCAAAGAGTCTTTGTTTGCTGGCACTGCAACCACCCTGTTGACAATTCTTTAACTTTTTCTCTTCCATGGCACCGACACTTTATTCGGCACCCGATCACGCCGGGCATTTCGGCTGTTTCGGTGGAAAGTTTATCCCTGAAACGCTTTTTAAAAATGCTCTCGATCTTGAATCGGAGTACCTCAGGGCAAAAGATGACCCCACTTTTCAATCAACTCTTGCACAACTCCTCCGGGATTATGTCGGGAGACCAACCCCTCTGTATCATGCCGAACGGTTGAGCAGAACGCTGCAAGGAGCGCAAATTTATCTCAAGCGGGAAGATCTCTGCCATACCGGTGCTCATAAAATCAACAACGCACTCGGCCAGGTACTGCTTGCACGGCGCATGGGCAAAAAAAGGGTTATTGCAGAAACAGGCGCGGGGCAGCACGGAGTCGCTACAGCAACCGTCTGCGCCCTTTTCGATCTTGAATGCGTCGTCTATATGGGTGAGGAGGATATCCGGCGGCAGGCACCGAACGTTGCACGCATGAAACTGCTCGGAGCAGAGGTTCGCGCGGTTGGAAGCGGCTCAAAAACCCTGAAAGACGCAACAAGCGAGGCAATACGCGACTGGATGAATAATCCGGAAGAGACCTTTTACATTATCGGCTCGGTTGTTGGCATGCATCCCTATCCCATGATCGTGCGTGATTTTCAGGCCATCATAGGGCATGAAACACGTTCGCAGATTATTGCCCAGGCAGGAAAAATGCCCGATGTCATCGTTGCCTGCGTTGGAGGAGGCAGCAATGCTGTCGGCATGTTTTACGAATTTCTGAATGATGCCGCAAAGATTGAACTTGTTGGCGTTGAAGCGGCTGGCGAAGGGCTTCAGGGAAAACATGCAGCCTCCCTGACACTGGGCAAACCTGGAGTTCTTCACGGCGCACTGACAAAACTTTTGCAGAATGAAGACGGGCAGGTACAGGAAGCCCACTCCATCTCCGCCGGCCTTGATTATCCAGGTGTTGGCCCTGAACACTGCTATCTTCAGGAACTCGGACTGGTCACCTACACCTCTGTAACCGACATTGAAGCACTTTCTGCTCTTGATACGCTTGCAAAAAACGAAGGTATTATCTGTGCGCTTGAATCAGCCCACGCCATGCACTACGCCATCACCAGAGCGCCCGGCATGGAAAAAGATGCCATTCTTGTTGTAAATCTCTCAGGACGCGGCGACAAAGATATGGAAACCATCATGCGGGAACTTTCTCTGTAAAAAAATTGCTTCAAGAAGTTGCACAGAAAAAAAATATCCTTATATTTGTCACTCATTAAGCGGGAATAGCTCAGTTGGTAGAGCACAACCTTGCCAAGGTTGGGGTCGCGAGTTCGAGTCTCGTTTCCCGCTCAAAACAAAAAAGCCTCTGGAACCAACAGAGGCTTTTTTGTTTGCTTCTCTTTTTCCCCCCTTGAGAGATAATTGGACGCTCTCAAAAACCGTTACCCTGGTTACCAACGGCTGGTATTGTGGCACGACGAGCAACTTGCACTTGTCCGGCGATGCAGTTCGTCATCCGGCGCTTGAGAATCACTTATTGGCCTGGCGCTCGTTTTGACCCTTATGTTTGATTTGGCATTAATTTTCCCGGGGCTTAACGCAAGTTGCGGGGATGTGGATGACCTTACACCTTCATCTGTCATGTCATGATTTTTTCTTTTATGCTCATGTCTATGATGTCTTTCTCTTCCCTCTCCTCTCTCATAAGAACCGAAGAACTCTTCTTCCCACAATCCTCTTGCCGGAGCTGTTTCAGCATAAGCCAGTTCTTGTGAGACACCATTAACCTCAGCCCCCCTGTCATGCGTTTGTTTCCCTTTATTATCCCAGGAGTTGGATATACTTTTCCCAAACTCCAGGATTCCGTAAAATGGCTGCATCTTGAAGAAAGTGCCGAAACCAAACAAAAGGGAGAGCACCAGAATCACCAGAAGTTCTCCTGGGCTCTGTAATCCCGTTTTTGCCTTGCTTTTCAGATAAGAAAAAAAGGCTTTCCAGTTGATAAAGAAGAGATGGCAAAGTGAGAGTATGGAAAACGCAAATCCAAAAATGATATGCTGGTTTTGCCAGGCAGGTTTGCTCAGTCCACACAATTCCCACACAACACCGGGAGTTCTGCCTGGAAAAATGTAGAGAATGACCCCGGAAAAGAGAATCATGAGAAAAGAGAGAAAAAGCCCGAAACTGGTAAATGACCGCCAACTGAAAGATCGATTCATATTGTTTTTTGATTATTTGTTCATTTATTACATGTCTGCTGTAAAGTGGGACGACGTTATTGCTTTTTTCTTGCGGAACAATCGCCGTCGTCTTGAGAAGTTCCGGCTGTTCGGCAAGGATATGAGCCTCTACCCGGGAACGCTGAGTTCCAGCTCGGCAGAAAAGGTAATATGCCAAGCTGGAGCCCGGCGTTCCCATGCAGCTTTTTTTAAACGTTTGATCGGATTCGTGCTGAGATAATAAACTGCGAGGTAATTGATTGAGATTTTCATAACTTCACTGCCGCTATGGAGATAGCGTGATCACTTATTGAAGGCTTAAATCATCAGGGAAAGCATACAGACACAACCCAACTTATTATAAAATATACGGAGAGGTGCGAGAGTGGTTGAATCGGACGGTCTCGAAAACCGTTGTGCGCTTCGGTGTACCGTGGGTTCGAATCCCACCCTCTCCGCCAAGAGATAGTCCAGCACCATCCTATATAGTCCGAAAAGCCCTGTAAAATCAGGGTTTTTCTTGTTTTTCGGTATTTGTGGAGTTCAGGGTGTTTGGTGGTATTTTTGATGGTATCATACCACCTAAAATACCAGGCCCAATTCCAAATCAACATTTTGAGACAATAATACAGGCTTTCCATGAATTTAGATCTGGGACAAAGGTAATTATACAAGGAATTGGTAACTATAATCGCCAGAATCGCTTAATCAGCATGGAATCTATTGAGCATATCTAAAATCACGCAGGGAGAGCAATCATTCGACTCCGGCAGGGGTGACTCATAACAAAATGAGCTTCCGCCACTCTCCCCTGCCCACATTGTCTGCTTTTCGCTATATTCTCCCTTTACCTATTCACTTAAAACCTAACCAACCACCACCACCATGGCCATGACAGTTGAAATCAAGAACGGCAAGCTCTGTATCGAAATTGACCTGGAAACGCCAACTCCCTCTTCATCAGGTAAAACGCTTGTTGTGGCAAGCACTCACGGCAATAGTGTCACCTCAGTGATGATTGATGGCAAGCCGGTAACAATCGGGCTCAACGCTTATATCAAGAAGTAACGGGTGGGTTCGCTGGCAGCAGTGTACCGGGTTATGCCGGTATCGACTAACATACCATGCCGACGGCATTGAAAAAAATGTTTGTTGTTTTTCAAGCTCCGGAAGGGATGGTATGTTGGCAGTGAAGAGCAAACCGGGTAGAGAGGCACACCGCTCATACCTTAATCGGTAAAATGATAAACGGAATGCCATGAAGATAGAGGTTCTGCTGTATGGCAAAAACCGTGTAGTTGTGCAGCCAGCGATCCATCAGTGACTCTCTGGAAAAGACAAGCTGACCCCCGAAAAAGACGATATCCGGGAATTTTTCGGTAATAATCGGAACAAGTTTGTTCACTTCGTCAACCACATCGGTACCGATAGAATAGTATTCATCGGCATAGTGGCCATGATCTTTCATATAGAATATAGGCGAACATCAGCCCCATCACAGTCGCGGAGAGAGAAATCGCCATGTATTTCATGTTTTTTTTGCCGTCTCAACTTTTGGATCACGCAAAACAGCAAGACCGTTACTGACGGCTTCAATACCGGTAAAGGTACCAGCGCCGAGACTGTAGGCTTTCAGAACCAGAAAAAGCACCCCGAATACGCCGAGGGTGTTAAATGAACTGGTGAGCTCACGACCCGAAACGAAAAAGAGCAGAAAACAGGTCTCATGCCGAAGCAATTATGTAAAGAAAAGCTCCCGCTCACCATTACGCCGCGCTGTCAGCCCAGCAAGAGGCTCTCCATTTGCTTTGTTCCATTTTAGAAACTCTTCTGCTGCCCCCTGCTTGTCAGCCGCATTAAGTTTTTTTAGCAACGTCGAACTCTGCAGTTTACCGGCCCCAAGATTGAACGAAAAACTGACCAGCGCATCAAACATCCCCTGCGTCATTGGTATCGTAACCATCTCGGTGACTGATTTCTCAAATCGTTTGACATCCTCTTTCAGCAGCGCCGTTGCCTTTTCAGCGCTAATTTTCAGGCCTGGTTTGACATCAGACCCTGTATGACCATACCCGATAGTCAGCTTTCCCCCTGGACAATCGTATGTCTCCAAACGTAACCCCTCAAACTTGCGGATAAGATCAAGCCCGTTCTCACTGATTTGCATCATAGCTTTAATCGTTTACTATTGAAATTCAATACTACGTTGTGGAATTCATTTTGGTGTTTGCCATGAAACACAAACTCCACCAAAAACCCTGTCCCACACCCAAAAGTAAGAAATCGTATAAATAAACTGATATTTTTTTCTGCCATTTATTTCAGAGCACTAACATTTAGAGTACCCGACAATTGAAAAGCCGCACCGCTGCATTGATTCCTGCAACCGGCATTGAATTGGAGAACGCATCATGAAATTTACCAGTGCCATTTGAACATCAAACTTTTGTTGTTGCGAAAGACGGAAAAAAACTTTATAATGGACAAAATTAATCCTATTAATATCCCTCTTAACCAAAATAAAGGAAAATACCATGAGTGTGCTTGTAGGCCGCAAGGCGCCGGATTTTGATGTTGCTGCCGTTGTCAATGGCTCGCAGTTTGTTGATTCATGCAAGCTTTCTGATTTCAGGGGAAAGTATGTGGTTCTGTTTTTTTATCCCCTTGACTTCACCTTTGTCTGCCCGACAGAGCTTCATGCGTTTCAGGAAAAGCTTGAAGATTTCAAAAACAGAAATGTTGAAATCATTGGCTGTTCAGTGGATTCAAAGTTTTCTCATTACGCCTGGCTTGACACTCCGAAAAATAAGGGTGGCATTGAAGGTGTCACCTATACCCTGCTATCGGATATCAACAAGACTGTTTCTGCTGACTATGACGTGTTGATTGAGGGTGCGGGAATTGCGCTGAGAGGATTGTTCCTGATTGATAAAGAGGGTGTCGTACAGCATCAGGTGGTCAACAATCTCTCCCTTGGCCGTAATGTGGATGAGGTATTTCGACTGGTTGATGCTCTTCAGTTTACCGAGGAGTTTGGTGAGGTCTGCCCTGCCAACTGGCACAAGGGCGATAAAACGATGAAACCGGATGAAGAGGGGTTGAAGGAATTTTTCAAAGAGAGCTGATCTGCCAACAGGTCGAGCCGCCGGAGTTCAAAGTAGTGGATGATGATCTTCATGCAGAGTACCCATACCTCGATGCTCCGGAACTTGATACAGTGGATTATCTTGTAACCCGGAATCATAATAAACTGGACCCCCCTCTTATGTTGCCACGAGGGGGGCCGTTCAATCTGTACTACTCTGTACCGTTCAATCAGTACGATTTGGCAAACACAACTTTACGGGCAGCAGGTTTTCCTGAATAGATACAGGCACCTGGCTCATCCATCCGATACTTTGCAATATAATCCACCTCTTCAGGGATAACCCTGATCGTGGCTTTCGTCTCCTCCTTGATTTTCGCTTCTGTTTCTGGTGTGCCATCCCAGTGGGCAATCACAAATCCCTTTTCAACAACACTCTTGAACTCCTCATAACTTTGAACTTCATAAGTGTTGTCATTGCGGAACTGCAATGCCTTGTCGAACATGCTCTGCTGAATATCATTAAGAATTTCGCTGATATTCACCGACAGCAAGTCGTCAAGGGCAACTTCGGTTTTTTCAAGCGTATCGCGGCGCGCGGCTATGCAGATATTTTTCTCAATATCTCTTGGCCCGAGTTCGATACGGATCGGAATACCCTGCAGTTCATATTCGGCAAACTTCCATCCGGGGGAGTTCTGCTCGCTGCTGTCGACAAAGGCTGAAATGCCGCTTTTGTTCAGCGTATCAGCAAGGGCATTGGAGCGTTCAATGACGGCAGCCTTGTCGCCCTTGAGAATTGGAATGATAACCACCTGACGAGTGGCAAGTTTTGGCGGAAGCACCAGACCACGATCGTCCGAGTGAGCCATGATGAGGGCTCCAATCAACCTTGTTGAAACGCCCCAGCTTGTGGCCCAGACGTAATCGAGGGTACTCTCCTTTGTCTGGAACTGACAGTCGAACGCCTTGGCAAAATTCTGTCCGAGGTTGTGCGAGGTGCCTGCCTGGAGCGCTTTGGTATCCTGCATCATTGCCTCAATGCAATAAGTCTCCACCGCGCCGGCAAATTTTTCACTGTCGCTCTTTTTGCCCATGATCACCGGCATTGCCATATACTCTTCGGCAAAGCTCTTGTAGACATTGATCATGCGAAGCACCTCCTCCTGCGACTCTTCGGGGGTGGCATGAGCGGTATGGCCCTCCTGCCAGAGAAATTCCGTGGTTCTCAGAAAGAGACGGGTTCTCATCTCCCAGCGCACCACATTGGCCCATTGGTTGATCAATATTGGAAGGTCGCGATAGGACTGGATCCACTTCTTGTAGGATGACCAGATGATGGTTTCAGAGGTTGGACGAACATAGAGCTTTTCGGTGAGTTCCTGTCCACCGCCATGGGTGACCACAGCGCACTCCGGTGCAAATCCCTCAATATGTTCAGCCTCTTTTGCAATAAAGCTTTCAGGAATAAAGAGCGGAAAGTAGGCGTTGACATGGCCGGTTTCCTTGAACATGCGGTCAAGGGCAGCCTGCATTTTTTCCCATATCGCATAGCCGTTTGGACGTATGACCATGCAGCCTTTGACATCAGCGTAATCGGCCAGCTTCGCCGATCGCACAAGGTCAATGTACCATTGGGAATAATCCTCGCTTCGTGAAGTTATCTTGTCTGCCACGTTGTTTCTTTAAATGATTATTGTTAGTACTCTGTCTTATAAATGATTACGGCCAATCTTCGGCTATAGGTCAATAAAAATATTCATAAATCCCCCATGCTGAAACATACAAAAAAGTCGGTTCATGGAGGCAATAAAAGCCAGGATTGCTTTGCTTTCCTGAATGTTGGCACATCAGGCTATTCAAACTTCTTCATCTTTTCCATAAGGCTTTTTAGATGTGCTTTCTGCTGGCTTCCCAGAGGTTTCTGAGTCTCTGCAATTTTCTGGTAGCCTGCCGGCACGTTGAAGAGTGATGGTGAAACTGCTTTCTCCGAAATGCGAGTAAGCTCCATGATGTAGGGACCATTATCGTTATGCTGCACAATCTTGACAGGGAACCCCTCAATACCGGCAGC
The DNA here is from genome assembly GCA_049317185.1 of Chlorobium sp. Lineage (GTDB taxonomy): Bacteria > Bacteroidota > Chlorobiia > Chlorobiales > Chlorobiaceae > Chlorobium. Next base: position 44,919 of record JBMOIS010000021.1, read on the forward strand.
ACTGAGGGTTTTTGAAAGTTTGGTGTTGGAGAGGCGCGGATTCTGTGTCTGCAAAATTCTGAAGGTCGAGAAATCGCCAAGGCTGCGCGTTACCCAGAGTTCCAGTTTTTCTGTGGAGCTGGTCAAAATGATGTGTTCGCAATTGTAGCCTTTAATGGTTTGTTTGCCTGCCCTGGCAAGGGTATAGTTGCTGTCGAAATCGAGCAGCATGGCATTTTCAGCAGCGGTTCGGAGGTTGACGATGCTGTAATTTCTTGCCTGGTGGTTGATGATGTAAGCGACATCTGGTTGGGCCGCCTTCGTGATAACGGTTGTCTTGAGCTGGTCAGGTATTTTATCCATCTGCACCACCATATCCATCCGTTGGGTGTTCTGTCCAAAGAGATAGGTGACCTTGGCGGTGCCATTTGGCATGGTGAGAGCCATATCCATGGCACCGATAAATTTTGAAGTCCCAACGGCACTGTTGCTGCTGATGGAAGCAATGAGAAAGAGAAGAAATGTGAGCAAAACTTTGTTCATCATAAAGTTGTATCGGTTATATTGGCCACTGTGCGCACAAATAAAGAAAAGTGCTTGCCATGCAATGTACTATTTGCAAAGTTACTCACCCATCATCTTTTTAAAACGGTTCATCGGGTGTATATTCGTGCTTCTTGTTTGCTCTATCGGAGCTTGCGGAAAGCACCTGGATTAATGTTTGGTTTAACAGAGAGGAATGGACGAACTGAAAGAGTGGCATATTGTTGAGCTGCTCAAGACAACTACCGATTTTTTTACGGCAAAAAATGTTGCTGAGCCTCGAATAAGCTCGGAACTTCTTCTGGGACATGTTCTCTCCCTGAGTCGGCTCCAGCTCTATCTGCATCACGACCGGCCGGTTTATCAGGAAGAGCTTGACCGTTTCAGGAGACTTTTCCGCCAGCGGCTTGATGGCCGCCCGGTGCAGTATATCATTGGAGAGCAGTACTTTTACGGGTTGC
>JBMOIS010000022.1:0-45709 GCA_049317185.1 Chlorobium sp.
AAGGTCAATACCTGTAACCAGTTGAATTTATTTGAGTTATAACCGGACAGTAGTGTTATTTCATAACGTATAACATCACTCCTTATTTCAAAATCAATAAAAATCTTCCCTTAAAAAAATTTCATCTCGTAATGATATTCTTCATAACGCTGTATATCATAGTCGAATTGCTCATTAACAAATCGTATTATATTTGCTATTTTTCTGTTCATATTTTCCTTTTATAAATTTATGGAGTTCAAATATATTACATGGTAATTCGGTATAGATCAACCAGTATTTACCCTAAAACGGTAAATAGGATCGGGATAAACACATGTAATAAAAGCCATATTAATATCCTCAGATTGCAACAAAATCATATAAGCCATATCGGTTTTTTCCAATTTTGTAATAGTAATAATGATATGCATTGAGAAATAATAACGGGACATCGTTTATTATTTTAGCACTTAAATAAAAACCTTTTTTTTGAAATATGCCTGTATTTCCAATCAACAATTTATTCACACTTTAATTTGTAATAATCGTTTTCTGTGTTGATAAATCCAAACATGCACCTCACTCCAAAATGGATAAAATCACTTGACATTTCAAACATTACAAATGACTTATCCTACGATGATATCCCGTCAATAATTTCATACCAACCATAATCCATATCATCAATTATTAAACCATTATTCTCCATCAACAATTGGAGAATACATACAATTCTATAGTCAACTTTATGACTCAATCTTTATAAAATATTGTTTATTGGAATAAATTTTCAATAATATTTATTTCAGAAGAACATATTGTGGATACAACTTTCCATTCACACAAAGAGCATCATTGGCTCCCACAAAAGATATTTTCCATACTTGAGAAATGCGACAAGTGTATTTATGAAATACCCCATTTTCTTGATAAGCCATATTAGAAGAACCTATCGGAATGAAATTTCGAAGTGCCATTTCGAATGAATTATCAAAGAAGTCATAATCGTCTTCCGCTTTAATATTCGCCTCATTTTGAGTATAGAGTCCAATAATTGCTTCGTAGTCTCTCAAAATGCTCTCCATTGCTATGCAAAAATCGAGATTACGGGTACTTTTGCCGTTGCTGATATTATACTCATCTCCAATGGCTATCGTACGGTTTCTATGAAGCCCAATTGCAAATTCAAAAGTCGGATTCATTGATAACGCTTTGTTGAACCAAACAACAGCCCTTTTATGATTTCCTGAATTATTAAGGGAAATAGCATGGTTCATACAAAATGGGATATCCGCGATTTCTCCAGTTGCAAGTTCCTCTTCACTTGTTGGAAGAGAAAAGAGATAGGAAACACTATCAGGAATACTATCTATCTTGCTTTGCATAATATCATTCTCTGTTTGCTCAGTAAAAGCATTTTGACCCGATATTTCTTTCTCAGAGAGTTTTTCATTTCGCTGATCTTTTAATGTCATTACTTTTTGTAGTAATGAATCTCGATGAGTCATTGTAAACTCAAGAAAACGGGCTCTAGAAATAATAAGCCTTACAGGGAATGGGAGTATTTCATATCCTTTCTCAAAAATTGTATTCAATAACTTGTCGTCTTTAAGTTTTTCCTCACCTATTTTTAATAGTCCATTGACAATGATTGGTTCTATTTTTGGATAGTTTTGATCAAACAGTTCCTGAAGTTTAGAACTGCTGGAACTTGCCGCTGCCCCTGCTTTTTTAGCTGAAAGATCAGCAATGGCCTTTGCTTTATCTTTAAAAGAATTGAACATATATAGCTATTTAGCGTGACTGCGTGATGCAGGCTTATACTTCCTGTCATGTGATGAAGTAAAAAAAATTTACTTCATCACATGGATTTGTATGAAATGCCGAAATGTTAAACCGATTTATTTTGTTTTTTTACCTTTGCTTTTGTTCCTTTAATCGGTGCACCACACTTCTTGCAAGAGGTAGTTTTAAAAGGATCAACCCAATTTTCGGTACCACACTTGCCACATTTGATTTTTTCTTGTGCCATAATTATTTTTTTTATAAACTTATTGATTAAGACTCTATTACTTCTTCACCACCCCAACTTTCCCTGGCAATGGCCACTCCTAACATCTTTTCAACTTGAGAATTAATTGCGGCTGGTATATCTACGAAATATATTGGTAAGTGGTCACAAGTCCATTCGATACCTTTTTGAAGATCAATTATGCTTATCTGGTGTGGTCCTTTCACTTCTTTTCTAACTTCAATATTAGCGGATATATCTGGGGATATAATAAATACTTCAGATAGATAGCCGTATTTATTAAGTACCCGAGTCTCTTCATTGGTCATCTCAGCTACAATCTTCAACGAATATACAGACTTTTTCGCGCCAAGCATTCCTGATTTTTCGGATTGATTTTTGTAAATCTTTAGCCTCATTATACCGTCCTTATTCTATCATATTAACCTATAAGATTGATCCGCTTAAACCGCAGATTTATAAAATAAAACCCATATAAAACGCCAACATAAAACCCCAGTAAAGATAATAACATACAACCTACAATACTTAATATCTTACCCCACCCTTAAAAGCTGGGGTATAAATCAGTATTGTTCTTCCATTGATTCGACATAAACCACATGAACAATTCCACCCGTTGGTGGATAAGAAATTTATAGTCCCGGAGGCCAGGGCATCAATTTTGTCGAAAACACCTTATATCATAGCTTGTACTAAGCAAAAAAATTTTGATTACACGTGGTGAAAATTCTCATGATTTCACCCGCGCTTCCCTCGTAAGTATAAAGAAAAAATTACGCTTATCAAAATAAGCCGGCGTATATATGCGATGTTTTTGAATATGAAAACAGCGGGTTAACTGAAAACAATCTACATTATGGTTGGTATTTGTGGACAGATGCACACAACATCAATCCACGACCACCTCAAATGTGATCGGAAAACAAGAATCACCACAAATCCTGATCAGTGTGGAGGTCGGCCATGCATTCGAGGGTTGCGTATCAGGATTATTGATATCCTTGATTTGATGGCTGAAGGGCTTACCTGTGACGAAATTATTGAGATGCTGCCGGATCTCGAAAAAAAAGATATTCTTGCCACACTCAAATACGCAAGCCGTAAGCTTGATCATCCGGGTTGATGTACATCTTTCCCCTTCTATTGCAGCGTGGATAAACCGCAATTTTACCAGTTCTTGTTCAATGATAAGGCTCCCGCCTGAAATTTCTCAAGAATGGTGTCGTTCTCAAATGGTCTCCTGATAAAAGCGTCGCCGAACGCAAGGCATCTAAAAGACGGTCATTCTCAATCGGCCGTCTGATGGCAAACCGGAAATAGTTCTCTTCAAGGCCGGGGAAATTCCGGCAATCGCGAACATGGAGTTGACGTTCGGCAAGCCATGAAAACAAAGCATCAAGGGAGCAGCCTCCATTCCATTGTGGGAGAAAAAAGTTGGCAGCGCCTCCGGCAAGGCGAATGCCCTCAATGCCTGAAAAGAAAGTTGTTATGCGCTCCCGTTCTGAAATAATCATGTCGCGCAGCTCCTCTTCGTAAGAGCCCAAGTTAAGCAGAAGCATGGCCACTGACTCGGCAATGGCATTGACTGTCCATGGCTCCTTGTAGCAGAGAAGGCGACCAATAACATCGGGATGGGCAATCACCGCCCCAAGCCGCAAGCCGGGAAGCGCATAGAATTTGGTAAGCGAGTGCACCACCACCACGTTTTTCAGCGCCATCACCTGATGCATCAGTGAGTTATCCGGAAAGGTAAGGGTAAACTGGATAAAGGCCTCATCGAGAATAAACCACTTGTCGGGAAAACGGCTGGCAAGCGCCATGATCATCTCCGGCGGCACCTCCGTGCCTGTCGGGTTATTGGGGTTCGCAACAAAAAAAGCGTCGGCATGAAGCAGGGCTTCGGCAAGCTGCTCGATTCCCGGTAACTGGAAACCGTTGTCAGTCGTCAGTGGAAGAAACGTGACCTCTGCACCGGCAATCCTTGCTGCCCGTTCATACTCATAAAAGGAGGGTGAAAGTGCCAGGATATGGCGGAGCCCGAGAGCACGTGGAAGCAGGTAGATTCCCTCAATTGCGACGTTGAGCGGCAACACCATAGCGTTATCAAGCCTGAACCTTGCCTTGTAAAAATCCTTTATCCCCTTTCCGTCGATTGAGGGATAAGCCTGAAGAGAAAAATCGTTGAGCGTCAGAGCACCAATTGGAGGAGAGATCGGACTGATGTTAACGCTGAAATCAAGCGTCTCCATGCCGGAGTTGATGCCCGCTCCACCATGTTTGTGGTAATAAAGAGAGTTCATAAGGGTTCATAAGGAAAATGGTTACGCTTCGATACCCTCTTCGCGCTCCTCATCCTCCGTAAGCGAAACACCAACAAGTTCAAAAAGGGTTTTGAGATCAAGATGCTGACGAAAGTGGTCGGCAAGCAGTTCATAACTCTCCTGACGCCCCTTCTCTGCCCTTTGCGGCCTCCATGATGGCTCCAGAAGAGTGAGAAACCACGCTTTGACCGCTGGCTCATCGAAAATGCCATGAAAGTAGGTGCCAATCACCTTTCCGTCGCTACTCACCACTCCGTCAACATCACTCTCGGGACGGTTGTTCCTGGCCGATACGCTGATAAAAGGTAAGCATTCACCAGAAAGAGTGCTTCGCCCGTTATGAATTTCGTAGCCGAATGCTTCAACTCCAGTACCAACAATGGTGCCCACCGCATTGGCAAGGCACTTCTCCAGCTCCAGCACCGTCTCAATATCAAGCATCCCGAGTGTCTTGGTAACGCCTGCGTCCCCCTCGATGCCATGCGGGTCGGCAATGGAGCGGCCCAGAATCTGATAGCCTCCACAGATGCCCATGATGATGCCGCCCTGCTCCCTGAAGGCGCGAATTTCATTCTCCCAGCCAAGCTTCTGCAGCCACTCAAAATCACCTCGCACATTTTTTGAACCGGGCAAAATGAGCGCCTTGTAGCCCTTCAACGAACGCGGATGGTGGAGATAGTGCAGCACCACCGAAGGGTCATGCTCAAGCGGCGAGAGATCGGTAAAATTTGCAATATGGGGATAATAGATGACGGCGACTCCGATCTTTCCCTCTTCCGGTTCACCGGCAGGGTCAACCTTCGCCGAAAGCGGCACCGCATCTTCCGCATCAATGGTGAAGCCCCTGAAATAAGGGATAACCCCAAGCACCGGCACACCAGTCATTGATTCCAGCATGGTGACGCCGTCACGGAAGAGGTCGATATCGCCTCGAAAACGGTTGATGATAACGCCTTTCACCAGCGCCCGATCTTCGGGGGGCAGCACGGCAAGTGTGCCAACCACCTGCGCAAAGACACCGCCGCGATCAATATCAGCCACCAGAATCACCGCCGCATCAGCCGCTTTGGCGGTTCGCATGTTGACAAAATCGCGATCGTAGAGGTTCATCTCCGCACAGGAGCCAGCACCTTCAATAACCACCAGTTCGTGGCGCTGCATGAGCCGGTCAAGACTCTCGCGGGCAGCATCAGCCCAGAATGTGGTATCCTTGAAATATCCTTTGGCCGTCTCGGTGCCGCACGCCTTTCCCAGCAGCACCACCTGCGCTCCCGTGTCGGAGTTGGGCTTCAGGAGCACCGGATTCATGTCGGCAGTTGGCATCACCCGCGCCGCCTCGGCCTGGGCAATCTGCGCCCGGCCGATTTCGAGGCCGTCAGAGGTGACACCGGAGTTGTTCGACATATTCTGCGCCTTGTAGGGAGCAACATCAATCCCGGCATTGCTGAATATCCGGCAGAGCGCCGTTGCGACAATGCTTTTGCCAACGTCGGAGGCTGTGCCGAAGACCGCAAGCGAACGATACTTTGTAGCTGAAACTGCCATCAGTTAAAACATTAACTTTATTCCGGCATAAGCAGATCGCCCGGGAGTTGCATATCCCCAGGCCTCTTCATACCAGGTGTCAAAAAGATTATCGATCCGGCCATACAATTCGACCTGTTTGCTGACGTTGTATGAACCGGCCAGATTGAGAAGAAAATAGTCTGGCAGTGTGCCAACAACCTTGCCATTACTATCTTTTGCAGAGGGAACCTCACTTCTCTCACCAACCCATTGTGCCGTTGCGCTGAGCGAACCTTTTTTTCCGAAACGATACGTCCCTGTCAAGCCCGCTTTGTTTTCAGGACGACGAACCAATGCAACGCCGTAGGGATTTTGCGTTTTATTGTAGGTATAATTCATAGCAAACTGCAGCTCGGTAAGCGGAGTCCACTCTACAAAACTTTCAATACCCCTCGATGTCGACTCACCTTCAGGCTGATAATATTGCCCTTTTGGCCAACCATATTCCATTGGTCCAGCAAGTGGATCAAAGTCAATCCTGTTGTCATAAATGGTGTTAAACCAGGTAACTCCTGCCCTGAGGTTTGCCAGCAGAAGTTGCTCAACGCCAGCATCCATACCTCGGCTGCTTTCCGGCTTAAGCGTCTGTAATCCATACTCGGAATAGAGCTGATAGAGTGAAGGTGCAAGAAACCCTGTCCCATAGCTTGCCTTGAATACCGTAGAGCCGATGCTGTACGATGGCGCAATCCGGGCTGTCACTTTATTGCCAAACATCTCATTTCCCTCATAACGAATACCTCCGACCAGTTTCACGCCAGAGATGCTCCACTGATCCTGCAGCCAACTGTTCCATGAAAGCATTCCCCGATCGATTACCGGCGCAACCCATGCATAGGCATTATACGTCATTGTCTCGTTTTTTCCGGAGACACCAAACGTTAACGTATTTGAATCAGCAAGATGCAGATCTCCTTGCCAGCCAGCCTCATAACTCCTTCCCTTATAGGTCGTTTCTTTATCACCATCATTATTGAAATCACTCCGTCCCTCGTCAGAAAACTGGAAAAAGAGCGTTGAAACAACAAAATTTCCGGTATTTTTCAAGGCTACGCGCCCGATGTATTGCTGGTTATCGTTATGTCGCTCCTTCAAACCATAAGGATCCGCCTCTGACACGTAGGTTGTCATGTTAAAATTAAAACGGTCACCAGTATACCCGTTCGCATTTTCGTCATACTTTACTGAAGCACCGGTATATCGAAAAGTGGTTTCGAGAACGCTTTTTGGCGAGAGATCATAAAGCCAGGATGCTGAAAGAGTTGTATTTTCATAACTGTCCTTCTCGCTGGTATTACCGTTATGAGGTATCCGCTGATTTCTGTCGTCGGCAAAGGAGAATCCATTCGATTGCTGCCGTGAGAGCGCTACGGAATACCCTGAGTTTCCTGTTTTACCGTTTACACCCCCTGAAACCTTCCATGTGCCGTAAGAACCTCCTTCAACGCTGGCATAAGCTTTAAGAGGCCCCTGCCCTTTTCTGGTAATGATATTGATAACACCCGCCGTGGCATTACTTCCGTACAAGACACTCAGTGGACCTCGAACAACCTCTATTCTCTCAATATTATCGAGGGTAAGATGAGATATATTTGCTGTCCTGTTTATTGTTGATGGATCATTAACCGAAACCCCATCAAGCAGGACAAGGGTGTTTTTTGCATCACCACCCCTGATAAAGAGGCTTTCCTGTGCACCCAGACCACCATTGGCGACAACATCAAGCCCAATCGTTCCTTTAAGCAGTTCTTCAACACTGTTTTTCCCTGATGCCTTGATCTGGTCAGCAGTAATAACGGTAACCGATGCACCACCGGCATCGCTGACAGAGTTGAAGGTTTTGGTGGCAGTCACCACCATCTCTTCACCCACAAAGCTCCTTGGCTGCTCTTCAGCCAGAAGCCCTTTGCTGCACAGCAAGCCTGCCATGACAACAAGAAATACTTTTTTGTTCATTGAAAAATTAGCCTGTTTTCAGTTTGAGAAATAGATCAACTGACAGGGGTTAGCAAAAGGCATGCGTAACAGTATGAGCATCAAACAAAAATGCAAAAAGAGGTACAACTTTGCCCCGACTATAGCCCGTAGTCCGATTGTAATCATGCAAAAATAACTGGCAGGTCTCCTGACTATCACGGCATCCATCCCTTCCAAACCTTCCCGCGCTTTTCCGTGGAGGAAAAGAGCGCAGTGACTTGAAACGACCGACAAAATCAGATGCACTTAAGGAAATGCAAGATTTCAGCGGCTAACCGTTGTACAGTTGCGGGTACAGTGTACGATTCTCACGTACTTCCCTATTCTCCGGCTTTTAAGCCGGCACCAGCTACGACAAAAGAACAAGTCGCCATATTAAGAAAATAGTGGCATAAAAAAAATAGTACGTTTTAGTGAATTATGCCGCACACTGGACAATATCTTCCTTGAACAGCTCTGGCTGAGTGTAGAATATGAAAATATTCTCTTAAAAGGTTAAGCTACTGCAGAAGAAGTACATTGTGGATTAAAGGAATATTTCTTATTTTTTCCCGCTGGTAGCCCGTATCATTCGTTGGGCTTGCAATGCGCTCGATAAAGTTTACCGGACGGCCTGCGGAGGGGGTGCAGGGATAGTTGACAAATATCAAAAGTTGAACAAACAGGCAGAAAAGTTAAAAGTAAGAGAGGGCCCCCGCCTTTCCACTGCATGAACAGTTCAGGTGACCAACTTAAACTTGGCCACTTTTTGTCTACCAGCCGGGGTACACTTTATTACTATTTGAAGCGAAAAGAACGGAGAAAGATGATGACAACTATCCTCGATAAAGTTGAGCGTGAGGCATTGAGCTTGCCGGAATCGGAACGAGCCTTCCTGGCCGACCGTTTACTCAACTCACTTGGCGGAAATGCCCTCAGCGACATTGATGCAGCGTGGGTGGCGGAAGCGGAGCGACGCTACGCTGAACACAAGGCAGGAAAACGCCACTCTATACCAGCCTCGGAAGTTTTCGCTGAAGCGGATAACTTGACCCGGTGATCGGCACAGGTTTCGATCCAGATGCCCGGGCGGAATTTCTGGCAGCCGTCACCTACTACGAACAAGTCAGAAAGGGGCTCGGCCGCCGTTTCCGACAAGCAGTGGAAACGGAATTGGTACACATTCAACAGATGCCGTTTCGATTTCGTGTACTCCATCCACCATTCAGGCGTTGCCTTATCTCAAAATTTCCGTATTCGATCATATTCGCAATAGAACCCGAATCGATCATGGTTATCGCAATCGCGCATGGTAAGAGAAAACCAGGATATTGGTACGAGCGTATTGGCATGCGAAAATAGCGGATGCGGCTTACTGTTCCTCCCTCCCTGAAGCAAGCATACTATTCGCAATACTTTTACAGTAATGGTGCAGTTGTTGCAGAAGATTGATGATCTCCATGTGAATGTTATGCGTAATCTCTGCTTCAGGGAGGCGGCTGACTCTTTTCAGATGAGCAATTTCAGCCTGCGCAACAAGCTGTTTAAAGTGATCATCACCCTTGAGAAGCTTTTCAGCCTGAAACGCATCCATACTTTTCAGGGCCTCGGCAAGCTGTTCACTTTCCTGGCAGACAAAAGTATGCATCTCCTTCAGCTCACGTTTACCCTCTTCACTCAAATCGCCTTTCAGGCCCCTTTTTTTATGAACAAGTTTCTCGGCAAGTGACTCAATCACATCACCGATTGATTCGAGCTCCTTAACAATGTTCATGAATGCAAAGAGCTCCCTTGATTCTCGTTCACGAAGCTCACTGCGGCTTATTTTAATGAGATAATCAGAGATACGGGTATCAAGAAAATCAAGCTTCTCCTCTCTCATACTTATCCCCTTGATGACGGAAAGTTTCGGGAACACCTCATCCCGACCAGGCTCGCTGTTGATAACGGGGTAGAGTGAGGCATGCACCATTTTACTAGCGATGCCACCCATTCTTGCCACCTCAGCCCTTGCATAACTGAGAGCGAGAACAGGGGTAGAGAGCGCTGACTCTTTGAGATACCAGAGGGCTGGAATCAGCCTGGTCTCATCTGGATCATCCGGAAGCATCCAGTAAAGCAGTCGATCAAAGAGCGAAAGAAAGGGAAGAAAAAAAATCGACATGAACAGATTGATCAGCAGATGAGCATTGGCAATCTGCCGAGGCACTTCAAGGGCAAGTTTTCCGGTGCCAAACCCCTCTCTTAATGGTGAAAGCAGACGGACCAACTCTGAAAATTGTGCAATGAATGGTGAAAAGAGGAGCACTCCTGTCACATTGAAAAGCACCTGGGCCAATGCCACCCTTTTGGCAGCATGCTGCATCCCCGAACTTGCCAGCACAGCCGTAATACAGGTTCCAATATTTGCGCCAAGCAGCAGGGCAATACCTGCGTCAAGGGAGAGCGAACCCTGTAGTGCAAGGGTGATGATAATACCAATAAACGCCCCGCTGCTCTGCATCAGAGCAGTTAAACCCATTCCTGCGATAACACCGATCAATGGATTATCCAGATACTGAAAAAGGGAAAGAACGGGGACATAGTGCTGCAGCGGGTAGACAGCTTCAGACATCACCTTAAGTCCAAAAAAAAGAAGTCCAAACCCCGAAACAGCCTGGCCTGTAAAGCGAAGTGATTCCGATTTTCCCAGAGCGCTTAAGGCAAAACCCACAGCAAAAATCGTCAGTGCATAATCGTGCAGTCGAAACGCCACAAGCTGGGCCATGGCTGTTGTCCCTATTTCGGCACCAAGAATCACTGCAAGAGCCTGAGTGCTGGTCATAAAACGGGATTGCACCAGTCCGACAAGAATAGCAATAATAGTACTGCTGCTCTGAACAATCATGGTGGCAAATGCTCCGGAAAAGAGCCCATAGAACCGGTTCCGGGATATCTTCGAAACCAGCCGCCGCACCCGCTCACCAGATGCCTTTTTCAGCCCGCTGCTCATCATCCTGATACCAAACAGAAACAGTGCCAGCCCACCGCCAAAAAGAGTAGCTATGCCCGGCAACGAAAGTGTCTCTTGCATGATTATCTCCTCTTTTCATGTTCTCTGATAGCGTTATAGCACCACCAAACGCATAACCCACCTCTTCAACAACAATATCAATAATTTCCAGCAACACCTTCAGAAAAAAACCATAGCGCAGCACTGCCAATATGCCCCTGCTGCATGGGCTTCACCATGATGGTTATCTGTCACATACCGGAGGTATAACATCGTCGGGAGAGAGCAAAGAGCAAAAATGAACTTCCATCCCAATTTTTTTGCATTCTGCGAACATCTGCCTTACCTTGGCTCAACTCTATATACTGACAATATGCCCAAAGCCACCGTTGCCGCTATCATCACTCCAGAAGATGGAACGCCCGATCTGATTCTGCTGACTAAACGCAATGTTCGCCCTTTTCAGGGACACTGGTGCCTGCCGGGTGGGCACATTGACGATTATGAAACTGCTCAAGACGCTGTTGTGCGGGAGGTGATGGAAGAGACCGCTCTTCACTTGACCACACCAACCTTCCTCGCCTTTTTCGATGAAATCTTTCCTGAGTACAACTTTCATGCCGTGGCGCTCGCTTTCTACGGAACAGGGAAAGGCAATGCCGAGTTGATGCCCGACGAGGTACAGGAGATCGCCTGGTTCACGCTCGATGAAGCCCTTTCCATGCCACTTGCTTTCAATCACCTGCAGATACTTCAGCGGTATGCACAACATCTTGCCTTGTAAAACCATCGCACTTTTTTTACTGTTACTCCTGGCATCAGGATGTACTCAACAACAGATCAGGCACACAAAAAAAGCCACAGCAAAACCGCGCATTGTGAGCCTTGCCCCAAGCCTGACAGAGATGATTTTTGCCATCGGGGCCGGTGATCAACTTGTGGGCAGAACCACCGCCTGCGACTGGCCTGCTGCAGCCGCCCGCGTACCAGTCATCGGAGCATTCGGACAACCTTCGCTTGAACTGCTTGCCTCTATCCATCCTGACCTGGTCATTGATGTCGATCTGGCTGATGAAGAGACTGGCAAAAAAATATCGGCGCTTGGTATTACAAGAGAAACCGTCTCGTGCAAATCCCCTGACGATATTCCAGTTGTGTTGAAAAAACTTGGAAAGCTGACTGGCCACACCAGAGAAGCTGACAGCCTGGCCCTTACAATAAGCAACGGCCTTGCGAGCTTCAAACAAAAGGCACAGAATCTGAAGAAGAAAAAAACAGTCTATCTTGAAATCTGGAACGACCCATTCTGGACAGGAGGAAACGGAAGCTATACGTCGTCGCTGATAGCCTGCGCTGGCGGCCAGAATATCGGTGACGTGGTGCAAAAAGATTATTTTGAGATATCCCAGGAGTGGGTTATCAAGAAAAACCCTGATGTCATTGCCTGCATGTACATGGCCAAAGAGTCCACTGCCGCCGATAACGTTCTCAACCGTCCCGGCTGGAGTTCTATTGCCGCAGTGAAAAACCATCAGGTGTACGACCGGTTCGACAATAGTCTCTTTCTGCGGCCCGGCCCAAGAGTACTCGAAGGAATTGAACAGTTATCACGAACGATTTATCCTGATGAGAAGCCATCTCGCTGATTTTTTAGGCAATCCCTGTCAGAATCGGCGTTAATTTTTTTATCTTTGTGGCTTTAGTGGAACAAAACGTTATTGCAGGCATGAAGCGCTCTCCTCTGTTCATTTTACTTCTGACGGTTTTACTGGATCTGATCGGGTTCGGCATTGTACTCCCGCTTTTGCCGACCTACGCCAAGGATCTCGGCGCTAATCCGTTTATGATTGGACTGATAGCTGCGATTTTTTCCATCATGCAATTTATTTTTTCCCCAATCTGGGGCAAACTGAGCGACAAGATCGGCCGACGACCGGTCATGCTGATCAGTATCTTTATTACCGCACTCTCCTATCTGGTTTTTGCACAGGCAGCTACCATTCCACTGCTTATTTTTGCCCGTGGGCTTTCCGGTATCGGATCGGCCAACATTGCGGCTGCCCAGGCCTATATCACCGATGTTACCGACAGCAAAAGTCGCTCCGGGGCAATGGGAATGATGGGGGCCGCTTTCGGCATCGGCTTTATTATCGGCCCGCTTGTTGGAGGATTTCTCAAGCATAATTATGGCATTCAGACGGTAGGGTATGTCTCCTCGGCGCTGATCACTCTCGATTTTATTCTTGCCATCTTCCTGCTTCCCGAGTCAAACAAGAGTGCACAGAAAATTGCGTTCGGCTTTCTGAAAAAACAGTCCGGCAACAGCGAACCCCGTCGATCAGTTTTTCTCTTTCTTTGCCAAAAAACAAGCGAGTATGGTGAAGGACTAAAACTGGCCTTCAGCTCACGCCCTCTTGCTCTTCTCATGATTGCCAACTACATTTATACCTTTGCTATCGTTAACACGCAGATTGCATCCATTCTACTCTGGAAAGAGTATTTTATGGCAACTGACGAGCAGATTGGCTACCTCTTTGCCTTTGTGGGGGTGTGGTCAGTCGTTGTGCAGGGAGGTCTTATCAGGATGCTCATCAAAAAACTCGGCGAGCATAAGCTTTTCCTTTGGGGACATATTTTTACCTTTGTCGGAGTCTTTTTTGTTCCTTTTGCGCCAAAAAGCGAACTCTTTACCATTGGTTTATTTATCCTTTTCTTTTTTGCCATCGGCACAAGTCTTGTGGCGCCAATTAACCTTTCCATGATTTCGCTCTACAGCTATAAGCAGCAGCAAGGCCAGATTCTCGGGCTCTCGCAATCAGTCAACTCTTTTGCCCGCATCATGGGGCCATTCTTTGGAAGTATCCTCTACGGTATGAATTTTCACGCGCCCTATGTTGTCGCGGGAATTTTTACTGTTATCGGCGCTCTTATTGCACTCAGCCTGTTCAAGTACAAAATTGAAGCCTTCGACACTCAAACTGAAGTGGCCAATGACTAACGAAGCTGATCCGGAAACCTTATCGATACAGGAGAGAATTCTATGAATATTGGGGTCATTGGAGTAGGCAAGCTCGGAGAGTTTCACACTAAACTTCTGAAAGAGATCGCGCTGGAATCGCCTGACCTCCAATTAGCAGGCATTTATGATCTCGACAGCGTCCGGGCTGAAGAGATGGCAAAAAAATACAGTGTCAACTGCTTTGGCTCGCTTGAACTGCTGGCAAAAGCGTGTGATGCGGCGGTGCTTGCGACGACGACAAGCTCACACTACAGCATTGCCTGCACTCTGCTCAAGGCGGGAGTGCACCTCTTTATTGAAAAGCCCATAACCACAACGGTTGAAGAGGCCGATGAACTTATACGGCTTGAAGCGGAAAACAGGGTACGCATCCAGGTTGGCCATATTGAGCGCTTCAACCCGGCGCTGCGGGCTGTTGAAGCCTATATCGGCCAGCCAATGTACATCCAGGCTGAACGATTGACCGGCTTTTCAAAACGTGTTACCGATGTTTCTGTGGTGCTTGACCTCATGATCCACGACATTGACCTTGTCCTCTCCCTCATACCGTCCAACATCAAGCACATTTCCGCCTCAGGAGTCAGGGTCTTCTCCAACGAGCTCGACATGGCAACCGCCAGAATTGATTTTGTCAACGGTGCTACAGCAAATGTTACCGCAAGCCGTCTCAGCCGCAGCAGGATGCGAAAGCTCCGTTTCTTTTGTACTGACCCGAAAAGCTACGCGTCACTTGACCTGACCACAGGAAAATCAGAGGTCTACAGGCTGGTCAAGCCGGAAGAGGTGTCATCGAAAAACCCGCTGAAATCCTTTGCCGCTCGAAAAATCCTTGAACAGTTTGGTGAAATTCATGAGACCATGCAGGGGATGGCGCTAGATTATATCCATCCTGAAGTTCCAAAAATCAATGCACTGCGCGACGAACTTGAACACTTTATCAACGCCGTCAGCAACAATACCCCTATGGCTGTCAGCTCATCAGACGGACGACGAGCTATTCTGGTTGCGGGCCAAATCACTGATGAAATTTCCGCCAACGCAGCTTTACTTGAATGAATGACCATCGCATGGCGCAAAAGCAATGACAACACTCTCACCACAGAACATACCCGGGATCCTCTATCATATCGGCGACCTTGCCGACAGAGACGGCATGGGCTGTTACCTTGTCGGGGGCTATGTTCGCGACATGCTTATGCAGAGGGCCTGTACGGATATTGATATCATGATCATCGGCGACCCTGTCCCTTTCGCAAAAACCGTACACGATGAACTGCACGGCAAAAATTTTGTGCTTTTTGAACGATTCCGCACAGCACAACTTGAACTTGCCGACCCCGTCCAGGGCAGTTTCAAAGTTGAACTGGTCGGTGCCCGCAAAGAGTCCTACAACAGCGATTCAAGAAAACCGGTAACACTCATTGGAACGCTTGACGACGATCTTTCACGACGTGATTTCACCATCAACGCCCTGGCTCTCACGCTCAACCTGGAGGGTCGAAACCAGATTATCGACCATTTTCACGGAGTTGAGGATATCGAGGCCAGAATCCTGAGAACGCCGCTTGACCCTGAACAGACCTTTTCCGACGACCCGCTTCGCATGATGCGGACTGCACGGTTTGCGGCACAACTCAACTTTCAGCCACTCCCTGAAGTGCTCGAAGCAATGC
Source organism: Chlorobium sp. (assembly GCA_049317185.1). GTDB lineage: Bacteria > Bacteroidota > Chlorobiia > Chlorobiales > Chlorobiaceae > Chlorobium. Next base: position 15,545 of record JBMOIS010000022.1, read on the forward strand.
GCTCGATGTGCGATCGGATCAAAATTGTTTCGATGGAGAGAGTGAGTCAAGAGTTCCTGAAAATCATGCGCTCCCCTCGCCCCTCAATCGGCCTCATCATCCTCTACGAAACAGGGTTACTGAAGGAGTTGATGCCTGAGGTGGCTGCCATGGCTGGCATTGAGCAGGTAGACGGGATGGGACACAAGGATACCCTTTTCCACACTTTTCAGGTTATCGACAATGTTGCCGCACACTCCCCGAACCTCTGGCTCAGGGTAGCCGCACTGCTGCACGATATTGCCAAACCGGCCACCAAACGGTTTACAAAAAGCGCAGGGTGGACATTTCACGGTCATGACGCTGTCGGCATAAAATTTGTCTCAAAAATTTTTAGATACATGCGCTGGCCGCTCGATCCGCTCGACTATGTCCAGAAGATAGTGCGCCTTCACCACCGCCCTATCCCTCTGTCGAAAGACGAAATCAGTGATTCTGCAATCCGGCGCCTCATGTTTGATGCAGGAGAGGATCTGCAGGATCTTATGAGCCTCTGCAAGGCCGACGTGACCAGCAAAAATCCCAAAAAGGTCTCACGGATTATGAATAACTTCAATCTTGTTGAGGCAAAAATTGCTGAAGTTGGCGAAAAAGATCAGCTTGCCAAATGGCGCCCCCCTGTCAGCGGTGAAGATATTATGGCACTTCTGGGTCTGCCGGAAGGAAAAACGGTAGGCATCATTAAAAAAAGGATGGAAAATGCCGTGATTGACGGGCTTATTCCCTACGACCGCGATGCAGCGCTCAACTACATCAGGCAGATCTATCAGGAGATGACAAGCGCCGAAAAGTTATAATTCCGGATCGCTTGCACAAGGAGTTTGGCAGGCATGACAAGTTATTTTTAATAAGTGAGTAAAGAGTGTTTTTTTTTATAGTGATGCTGATACGAGGGAGGAAGATACCGCTCCGTTCGGAAGGTATGGTTTTTAATGGTACAGGTCGTTATATTGAGTAAATTTTTGACAACACACTAAACGGAACAAGGAAGTGATACCACGTTATTCACCAAAAGATATTGCTGCAATCTGGACTGACGACGCGAAATTCCAGCGTTGGCTCCAGCTTGAAATTGCCGCTGTAGAGGCACGGATGGAAGCTGGCATTGTGCCTGCCGAGGCGTGTGCGGTCATCAAAGCAAAAGCCACCTTCAATGTTGCTGAAATTCTTGAGATTGAAAAGGAGACGAAGCACGATGTCATCGCCTTTTTGACCAACGTCGCCAATTATGTAGGGCCGGAATCGCGCTACATCCACGAAGGGCTCACCTCGTCGGACGTTGGTGATACGTCACTCGCCATGCAGATGCGCGATGCCGGAAAAATCCTTGTCGCCGACATTGAGCGCCTTGTTGAGGTGCTTGCCAAACGGGCAGTAGAGTTTAAATACACCATTGAGATGGGCAGAACTCACGGAATTCATGCCGAGCCAACCACCTTTGGCCTGAAGCTGCTGCTCTGGCACCAGGAGATGCTCCGTAACCTCGAACGGATGAAACAGGCGGTCGCTACGATCTCTGTCGGCAAAATCTCGGGCGCAGTCGGCACCTATCAGCACCTCTCACCCGACATTGAAGCCGCCGTATGCCAAAAACTTGACCTGACCCCATCATCCATTTCGACCCAGATTCTCCAGCGCGACCGCCACGCAGAATATGCCACGACGCTTGCCATCATCGCCTCTTCCATTGAAAAGTTCTCGGTTGAACTGCGCCACCTGCAAAGGACAGAGGTTCGGGAAGCCGAAGAGTTTTTCAGCAAAGGGCAGAAAGGAAGCTCCGCCATGCCGCACAAGCGCAACCCGATCACCTTCGAGCGCCTTACCGGCCTTGCCCGCGTCGTCCGCTCCAACTCCCTGGCCGCCATGGAGAATGTGGCGCTCTGGCATGAGCGGGATATCTCCCACTCCTCGGTTGAACGCATCATCATGCCCGACTCCACAACAGCGCTCTGCTACATGCTGCGTACCTTCAGCGAAGCGCTCGACACGCTGCTTGTCTATCCGGAGAGGATGGAGGAGAACTTCAACTCATCCTACGGCCTGACCACCTCACAAACCGTCCTGCTTGCCCTTACGGCAAAAGGGCTGACCCGTGAAGTGGCATACAAGCTGGTGCAGCGCAACGCCATGGAGAGCTGGTCAAGCAAGGTGCACCTGCGTGACCTGCTGCTGAAGGATGAAGAGCTGCTGAACTATCTCAATGCTGACGATATTGCTCGCCTCTTCAGCGCTGAGACGATTCTTGGCAAGTTGAAAAACAGTGTGGATATTATTTTTAAACGCAACGGTCTTTAACAAGGGTGGCGATGAACAATCCTCTTTTCAGAAAAATCGGCATTATTTTTTTTCTGCTTGGACGATATCTCTTTGCCGCTTTTTTTCTTTACGGCTTCTGGCACAAGCTTGTGAAAGGATGGTTATGGAGCGACCTCATGGAGGGATTTTTCATCAAACGGCTTGCTGAACTCCCTGCAAACTCCTTTCAGGCAAGCTACCTTGAACACTTTGCCATACCATTGGCGCTGCCGATCGCCTGGATCGTTACCATTGGTGAACTCATCATCGGACTCTCTCTTGTGCTTGGCCTCGCCGTCAGGGCCAACGCTGCATTTGCCCTGTTTCTGGTGCTTAATTTCGCTGCTGGAGGTTATTACAACCTTTCTCTTCCACCCTTCATGCTCTTTGCCATAATGATGATGGTGTTTCCATCAGGCCACTGGCTGGGGATGGACAAGCAACTCAACAGCAAATACCCCGACTCATTCTGGTTCAGGTAACTCCTTTTTCGGCTCAGCAAAAGCAAGCAACGCCCTGACACCCAGATGATAGCTGTTCGCTCCAAAGCCGCTGATCACGCCGGCACAAACTTCTGAAATCACCGATGTACGTCGAAACGCCTCGCGGGCATAGATGTTTGAAAGATGAACCTCCACAACAGGAATCGTGATGGCACTGATAGCATCGCGCAGGGCAATAGAGTAGTGAGTCAGCGCTCCAGCGTTCAGTACAACACCGGTATATCCTCCCTTGTCTTCGATGTGAAAGAGTTTTTCCAGCAACGCGCCCTCATCTTCGGACTGAAAAAACTCAAGGGAGAGTTCCGGAAAACTCTCCATAAGTTCAAGGTTGATATCGTCAAGTGTGCGGTAGCCGTACACTTCCGGCTCGCGTTTTCCAAGTCGGGAAAGGTTCGGCCCATTGAGAACAAGTATTGACATCACGCTTTTCATCTCTTTGAATATTTCCAATTCCGTGAATTACAGGTTATTCGGTCAGGCTTATGCCCGGGAACGCCGGGGGACAGCTCGGCATTTTATAATCCCTTTGCCGAGCTGGATCTCGGCGTTCCCAGGACGCTTTTGCCCGCATTCTCCTGGAAATCAGGCTGCAAGGCTTACCAAAAACATTGATACTCAACAGACCCGCATTAAAGAATATACTGGCTCAAATCGCGATCTGCCACGACATGGTTCAGCTTCTCCTTCACCATGGCCTCGTCTATCTCCACCCGGTCATCAGAAAAATTCTCGGGAATATTGAACATCAGCTCCTCAAGAAGGTTGGTCATGATGGTGTGGAGTCTTCTGGCTCCTATATTTTCAACACTTTCATTAACTCTTGCAGCAATTCTTGCAATCTCGCGGATAGCCCCCTCACTAAAGGTCAAATCAACTCCTTCTGTGGCCAACAGCGCTGAATACTGCTTGATAAGAGCATTATCAGGCTGCGTGAGAATCAGATAAAAATCCTCTTCTGTCAGGCTTTTCAGTTCAACCCTGATTGGAAAACGACCCTGCAACTCGGGAATAAGATCTGAAGGCTTTGCCACATGAAAGGCACCTGAAGCGATAAAGAGCACATGGTCCGTCTTCACCATGCCATGCTTGGTCGCCACATTGGAACCTTCAACAATCGGGAGAAGATCGCGCTGTACACCCTCTCGGCTGACATCCGGCCCCTTGCCGCCTGCTCCCGTAGAAGGCGAAGCAATTTTATCAATCTCATCAATAAAGACAATACCGGACTGCTCTACCTTGTTGATCGCCTCCTTGACAACGCTCTCCATATCAATAAGCTTCTGCACCTCTTCCTGCTCAAGAAGCTTGCGCGCTTCGGCAATGGAGACCCTTCTTTTCTTGCGTTTGCGGGGCATGCCACTCATCAGATCCTGCATAATTCCCCCAATCTCCTCCATCTGCCCAAGAGGACCGAAGACCTGCATCATCCCGCCTGGCGAATCACCGGAAGTGTCCATCTCAATCTGACGATCCTCAAGCTTGCCATTGCGGAGACGTTCCAGCATCTTCTTGCGACTGCGGCGGTTAACCTCAACTGATTTATCCTGGTGATCGGAAGCAGGTGTCTGGCTCTCCTCTTCCTCACCGCTCTCCTCATCACCGGAATCACGCGAAGATGCAACAGGTGGAAGAAGAATATCAAGCAGACGCTCTTCAACAAGCCGCGCAGCCTTTTCGCGAACCTCTTCAGATCGCTCACTTCTCACCATAGCCACCGACTGATCGACAAGGTCACGGATCATCGACTCCACATCGCGCCCGACATAACCCACTTCCGTAAATTTTGATGCCTCAACCTTTACAAACGGAGCCCTTGCCAGTTTGGCGAGCCTGCGGGCAATTTCAGTTTTACCAACGCCGGTTGGCCCAATCATGATGATGTTATTGGGCATAATCTCATCGCGAAGCTCATCGCTCACATTTTGACGGCGCAGCCTGTTGCGCAAGGCAATGGCAACCGATTTTTTCGCATCCTTCTGGCCAATAATATATTTATCAAGCTGCGAAACAATCTGGTTCGGAGTCAGATTACTCTCAGCAATAGAACTTTTAGTACCCATATCCCTGCTATGAATTGTTGATTACAAAAAACTGCCCAGGATCTGCAACAGTGCAAGATCCTTCGTGTAAAGCGCCGATTCCTCGTTCAAACCTCTTCAACAATAATATGATCGTTGGTATAAATACAGATATCAGCGGCGATCTTCAAACTCTCAAGCACAATCTCCTTTGCGGAAAGCGAGGTGTGTTTGATGAGCGCACGCGCTGCCGCAAGAGCATACATACTTCCGCTGCCAATGGCAACGATACCATCCTCCGGTTCAATGACATCACCGGTTCCTGAAATAATCAGCGCCTTGTCGTTACTGACAATGGCCAGCATCGCCTCAAGACGGCGGAGATACTTGTCGGTTCTCCAGTCCTTGGCAAGCTCCACAGCCGCACGTTCGAGCTTTCCATTATGGGCCTCAAGTTTCGTATCAAAGCGGTCAAGCAGTGTCAAGGCATCCGCCGTTGCTCCCGCAAAACCGGCAACAAGCTTTCCCTGATATAATCTCCGAATCTTTCTGGTTGAATGCTTTACAACCGTATTGCCAAGTGTCATCTGGCCATCGCTTCCGAGCGCCGCCTTGCCATCGCGTATCACACCAATAACCGTTGTTGAACGGATTTGAGGCCTCTCTGTATTCTTCATCAATTAAAATATTTTTTTTCTTAATCTTGCCACTGGAATTTGCATTTGTTCCCGATATTTTGCAACCGTTCTGCGCGCAATGTGCACTCCTCTTTTCACCAGCATCTCCGTCATCGTATCGTCACTCAACGGATTCCTGGGATCCTCATCCCCAACCATCTCGCCAATATACTGCCTGATAATCTTGCTCGACAGATCATCGCCCTCTTCAGTCGAGAGCCCTCCGCTGAAAAAATACTTCAACTCGAAAACCCCGAACCGGGTCTGAACATATTTTCCATTAACGGCACGACTGATCGTTGAAATATCAAGACCAGTCTCAGCCGCAATGGTTTTCATACCCAGGGGCAAAACGTGCTCCGGTCCGGAAATAAAAAACGCATACTGATGCTTCATCAACGCCTCTATGACCTTCAGAAGTGTCAGACGCCGGGTTTCAAGAGCGCTGATAAATTCCTGGGCCCGCTGCAAATTCTTCCGTATAAACTGTTTTTCCTCTTTAGGCGCTTTCCTGTTTTTGAGAAGCTCCTGATATCGGTCAGTTACCTTGACTGAAAGAGCGCTTCGGTCATTGAGCGCTGCGGTCAGCTCGCCATTATCGTAAGTGACCACAAAGTCAGGGGTAATATAGTGACCACCCTCATCCTGAAAGATACCGGGATGAGGATCAAGGGCAATAATGGCCGAAACCGCCGCTTCAACACTCTCCTTGGCCACTCCAAGCTTTTTTATCAGCAGTTCAAAACGCCGGTGAAGAAAATCATTACAATGATCCTGGAGAATTTTTGTCGCAAGCTCAAAGGTTCTCGCATCATATCGCTCCGCCGAAACCTGCAACTGCACAAGAAGCCGCTCACGTAAATCACGCACCGCCACTCCCGGCGGATCCAGAAAATTGATTTTGCGCAGCACAGCCTCCAGCTCACTCTCGCTGACATCAAGACCCTGAAAGTGCAGACTGTCAATAATGACATCATTTTTTTCGGTGAAATATCCGTCGCCATCAAGATTTCCGAGAATTTCAATGGCAATCATAACCTCACGTTCCCCGGCATCTTCAAGCAACGCCATTTGTTTCAGCAACGTCTCATGAAAACTGTCATGCTGTACCGCCTGAAAAAATCGCTCTTTTGAAGGGCTTTCCTGGGTAAAGTTGAGCCGTCCCTCAGATGTTTCTCCCGATGAAGGAACCTCTGTGCGCTCCTTGAAAGAGCTTTTACTGAACCGTTCAACCGAGTCAAACATATCATCACCGGTTGACCGGTCACTCTGACCTTCACCAACCCCTTCACCAACCCCCTCACCCTCTCTTCGCTCTTCAACAAGTTCAAGAAGGGGATTTTCCTGCACCTCTTCATAAATTCGCTCTTCAAGATTTTGCATCGGGAGCTGAAGAAGCTGACTGCTGAGTATCTGCTGGGCAGAGAGCTGTTGCTGCTGCTTCTGTTGAAGCCTGAGTTCAGCCATTATTGGAATAAAGACGCATCGACATAAGCTTTCAAATCCGCAACCCAACCACGTCCATACAGTAACTCAAGTGCGGGAGAGAGATAATCAATAAGTTGTACCTTGCACTCACGGCCCGCCTTTCTGGCGGTGCGACACATAGAGTGCTGCTCATAGACAAGATAATCCAAACCAAACTTTTTTCTTACCCTTATCGGAAATAATCGGCAGGATATCGGCTTGTCGAACTCAAGAATTCCCTCGCGACGGGCAATCTCAATGGCACAGAAGGTGATGCCGTCACGAACAACAGTAAAAACACACTCAGCATTTTCAACCGTTCGCGTATACTGAACCCCCTGATATACCTCAACGGAGCCATGACGCCGGAGATAGCGCAACCCTTTTTCAGGGAGCATCCTGAGCAGCTCCTCCGGCAGCTCCTGAAGCAACTCTGCCTCTGCTGGCGATAATGGTGCGCCAAGCTCCCCCTCAACACAGCACGCTCCACGGCATTCATGGAGATTGCAGGAAAAAAAAGCCTTCAACACATCTTTTTCTATCAGAACACTACCGAGGGATATCAGCGACATAAGTGATTATTCTGTGATAATAATATTGTAAGCGTAACACCACACAGCTCTGTCCAATCTCCAGGAATTCTCCCACGTCGGTGCTGATCTTCGGTAGTGGTAATAACAAAAACATCATCTATTCAAGAAAGCATCATCAAACAGAAAGGTAAGGTCAAAGTCCGGTCGGTAAATGTTGAACCCTGGTCCACACTTCGACCCAAATTGCTCCAGAAAATATTCGACACACTCATTTTACCGGATGATTCAAAAAAATCAACAACATAGATCAAGTCTTCCCAACTGACCTCAGCATGTAACTCATTTTTACTCATGTGCTCACGAGCAAAACAGTAAGGACATGTGCGGACGCACCTCCTGGTTAAAAGCAGATTAGCCATGTATCCTTTGAATGAGCCTCCCCGCCGCAAGCAGTGGGGTATCTGTTTTTAGAAAAAGTTTAACATACTTCAGCGCAAGCGGTGGGGCATTCAACCCTGAGCGATTAACGATAGCTGAAAATAACGATATATACCTTTCTCAAGCCAATATTCTTGAAGGCAGTGCGAAATCGGTGTAGCGATCACAATCAGATGAACGGATTCTGATTCAGCAACCCATTAGTGCTAATCATCAAAGCTTCTTTGCAATAAGGAAGAAATCTGATATATTTTCTTCATTATGAAGAAAGAAATAATCAAGCAGATCATAAGAGACTTTCATGTCACTCCTCTGCCTGCGTTGAAGCGGCGCACGTTGCAGGTGCCTATGGATACGGGCAAAATCATCACCCTTGTGGGAGTAAGACGCAGTGGCAAGACCTCCTGCCTCTTAAACATCATCAGTGACCTGCTGGACAAAGGAGCATTGATAACAGCAATCCTCTATGTCAATTTTGAAGATGAGCGGCTTGAACTGAAAACAGAAGAGCTTGATCTCCTTTTGCAGGCTTATCAGGAACTCTATCCCGACATGCCCCTTGAGCAGTGTTCTTTTTTCTTTGATGAAATCCAGAATATCGCAGGGTGGGACAAGTTTGTGCGGCGAATATATGACCGGGGCACGAAAAACATTTTTCTAACCGGCTCAAACGCCCGATTCCTGAGCAGCGATATTGCCACCAGCCTGCGCGGCAGAACCATCAGTTATGAGGTTTTTCCACTCTCCTTTGCTGAGTACCTGAACTTCAGGGAGGTAACGCCTGATCTGAACAGCACAAAATCCATCGCCCTCATCAACCATCATTTGGGTGAATACCTCAAGCAAGGAGGTTTTCCGGAGGTTATCGGATATAACGATGCGTTGCGCAACCGTGTGTTGCAGGAGTATTTCAATGTCATGATTTACCGTGATCTGGCTGAACGCTATGAGATCCGCAATCTCCCCGCGCTGAAATTTTTTCTGAAGCGAATCATCTCATCAGCCACAAAGCAGGTTTCGGTCAACAATATCTACAATGAATTAAAGTCTTCAGGATTCAAAATCGGCAAGAATCAGTTATACGACTACCTTGAAGCGGCTGTCAATGTTTATCTGGCACTGATACTGAGAAAGTATTCCGGTTCACTTGTTGATCGGGAGCTGGGCGAGAGAAAGCTCTATATTATTGATACCGGCCTGTTGAACGCCCTTGACTTTAAATTTTCCGACGACACCGGCAAAGCTCTTGAACAGGTCGTTTTTCTGGAACTCAAACGGCGAGAACAGGAGATCTACTTTTATAAAGAGAAATCGGAATGTGACTTCATTATCAAACAGGGCTTCGAAATAACTGAGGCTATTCAAGTTTCAGCCAGTATCAGCAATGTGGAAACCCGCACGAGAGAGCTGCGCGGACTTACGGATTGCTGCAAAAAATTCGGATTGAAGCAAGGCCTGATTATTACGCTTGACGACTCAAATGAGTTCGAGCATAACGGAGTAATGGTGACAACTCTGCCTCTCTATCGCTGGTTGCTGCGGGAATAAGCTGCTTCATAGCTATATTAAAGCTCTGAAATTCATCCCCAACCCGGAAACATTACTCAACAAAGCCGCAAAGACATGCTTATCATCGACGGAAAAAAGGTCTCGCTTGACCTGAAAAACGAGCTCAAGGTGAGCGTTGACAACTACAAAGCACAAACCGGCAAAGTGCCTGGACTGACCGTGATCATTGTCGGGCAGGATCCCGCATCCCAAGTTTATGTACGCAATAAAGCCAAAACATGCAAAGAGATCGGCATGATTTCCACGGTTATCGAAATGCCTGCCGACACCACCCAGGAGCATCTGCTCAAGGCCATCGAGGAGCTGAACAACGACCCGGCGGTTCACGGCATTCTGGTGCAGCAGCCACTGCCGAAGCAGATCGACGAATTTGCCGTCACCATTGCCATTGATCCATCGAAAGATGTGGACGGGTTTCATCCCGAAAACCTTGGTCGGCTTGTGATGGGGCATCTCGACAAATGTTTTGTCAGTTGCACCCCCTACGGCATCCTTGAACTGCTTGGCCGCTACAACATTGAGACCAGAGGCAAGCACTGCGTCGTAGTGGGCCGCAGTAACATTGTCGGCAAGCCGATGGCAAACCTGATGCTCCAGAAGCTGAAAGAGACGAACTGCACGGTTACCATCTGCCACTCGGCAACACCAAACATTGCGGAGTACACCCAGCAGGCCGATATTCTCATTGCCGCCATTGGCAAAGCGGGCTTTATCACCGCAGATATGGTAAAACCGGGGGCGGTGGTTATTGATGTCGGCATCAACCGCATTGAGGATGCCTCTACAAAGAGCGGCTACCGTCTGGTCGGCGACGTGGATTACGAAGGCGTTTCAGCGGTTGCCTCGGCCATGACTCCGGTTCCCGGTGGTGTCGGCCCCATGACCATCGCCATGCTCCTGAAAAATACACTTCAGTCGTTCCAGCGCACGAACGGACTGTAAGGCAGAATGGCCAAAGCTGTCACCAAATATATCTGCTCAAACTGCGGAGCGGTCTCTCTGAAATATCAGGGAAAATGTTTTGAATGCCAGAGCTGGGGAACCCTTGTGGAGACCCACATCGACCCCGAACCCAAAAAACAGCGATCGGGTTCAGCAGGAGCCGTTGCCGTTGTGCAGAACCTGCATGATGCCGTGCCCTCAGAGTTCAAGCGAATCATGACCGGCATGGGCGAGCTCGACCGCGTCCTCGGAGGCGGACTCATGCAGGCATCAGCCGTGCTGGTTGGGGGCGAACCGGGAATCGGCAAATCGACCCTCATGCTGCAACTGGCTCCCCGCCTCGCTCCGGCAAAAGTGCTCTATATTTCCGGCGAAGAGTCACCAAACCAGATACGCGAACGGGCCCAGCGGCTCTCCATCAAGGCCGATAACCTCTGGCTCGTGCCCGAAGTGAACCTTGAACGCATCCTGACACTCATGGAACATGAAAAACCTGCGCTGGTCATCATTGATTCCATACAGACCGTTCACTCAGAGGAGTATCAAAGTTCTGCGGGCACCATCACACAGATACGGGAGTGTGCCGCCTCGCTTATCCGTGCGGCCAAGCAGCAGAACTTTATTCTGATGATTATCGGCCATATCACCAAGGAGGGAGCACTTGCAGGCCCGAAAGCGCTTGAGCACATGGTCGATACCGTTTTGCAGTTTGAGGGTGAGGGCTACCAGCGCTACCGGATAATCCGCTCAGTCAAAAACCGCTTCGGATCCACCAATGAAATCGGTGTTTTCCGGATGGATGAAACCGGCCTTGAAGAGGTAAGCAACCCCTCCGAATTCTTTATCTCTGGAAGGAGAACCGATGTGCCCGGCAACTCCATCCTTGCTGCTATTGAAGGAACAAGGGCTCTTCTGGTGGAGGTTCAGGCGCTGGTCTCCAAAACCAACTACTCCATGCCGCAACGCATCAGCACCGGCTTCGACCTGAAACGCATGTCGATTATCCTCGCCGTGCTCGAAAACAGGCTGCACATTGAAACCTGGGGCCAGGATGTTTTTGTGAAAATTGCCGGAGGGCTCAAACTGGCAGAACCTGCGGCAGACCTTGCCATAGCAGCGGCAATTGCTTCAGGGCTCATGAACCGCCCGGTCGATCCCGCAACCGTCTGCTGCGGAGAGATCGGCCTTGCTGGAGAGCTGAGGGCCATCAGCGACAGCGAACGGCGCATCAGGGAGGCCGCACACCTCGGCTTCAAGCGCATCGTGCTGCCCGAAGCCAACACACGGGAGCTGAAGCCATCGCTGAAAAAGCTGCCGATAACCATTGCCGGATGCTCAACTCTGCGTGAGGCTCTTGAGGAACTGAATATCTGATGAGAGTGTTGACTTGTGCATTCATAAAACTTTCTTGCCTTTCAAGGGTGAGATTCAATACAACGCTAACCGGGAAAAGACGATGACGCACATCCTGATTCAATGGCTGATTAACGCACTGGCGGTCTACGCTACCGCTCATATCCTTGACGGCATTCATATCAAAAGCTTCGGAGCTGCAATTGCGGTGGCACTTGTGCTTGGCCTGATCAACACCATTGTTCGGCCTGTCATGCTCTTTTTCTCCATCCCCTTTATCATTCTCTCCCTGGGGCTTTTTCTCCTTGTCGTCAACGCCCTTCTTCTGCAGTTCGCAGCAGTGCTCGTCAGTGGATTCAACATCGACGGTTTCTGGTGGGCCGTAGCAGGCTCAGTGGTCATCAGTGCTATTTCCTGGCTTTTGGGAGCGCTGTTCAATCTTTGAAACCGCTGTACCACAGGGCTCTGCGACCAGTTAGGCGCTCATCAGATATTGAGTCCGTAGTAAAACAAGGCACAGCATTCAACAGTCATACGGTTCCAACTTGATGATTACGGTATGATGTCTTGTTGACCGCTTATTCAGTCATGCTGCTCCAACGGCAGATGCTGGTGAACATGCTCCTTGCCATCATGGTGATGTCGGTGAATATGTATCAGGTTATTCGACTCAAGAAGTGCCCGGTCATTCAAGACAAATTCAGAAGAGCCACCCCTGACAATCCTCTTGTCCCGGCCAAACACATACACCGTATCGGCTATCTCCCCGATAATATGCAAGTCATGCGTTGCGGTAATAATGGTCTTTCCCTGCCGGTTGGCATTGACCATAAAATCAATAATGTGCCGGACGGTTAAAGGATCGAGCCCGGCTGTCGGCTCATCGAATAAATAAACATCAGGATCAATGGCAAGAACAGAGGCAATTGCAACCCGCTTTTTCTCTCCGATACTTAATTGATGGGGAGCCCTCTCCAATAAATGGTGAATATCCAACACGTTGGCAACCTCCAGGATACGCCGGTTAACCTCTTTCTCAGCAACACCAAACTGCAGCGGCCCAAAGGCAATATCCTCCCTCACTGAAGGGCAGAACAACTGGATATCGGCATTTTGAAAAACAAGGCCAACCCTTCGTCTAAAACGGTGAGCCGCCTGTTCATCAAACAGCGAATGTTCCAGCAACCTCTCCCCGAAGGCTGTCACATAACCTTGATGAGGAAATATCAGCCCATCCAGGAGATGTAATAAGGTCGACTTTCCCGTTCCGTTAGCACCAATAACCGCAATCTTTTCACCCGACCGAATGGTCATATCAACACCACACAGCGCAGGGAATTTTCCGGGATAAGAGTATTGCACATCCTTTACTTCATAAATTATGTCACTCACAGGGTAGTTCCTCTATACAACAGGCCAGCACAGATGATCACGGCACACAACAGCCAGAACCACTCTTTTGGCATCGCATGAAATTCAGACAACTGTCGAGGCTCACCGTTATAGCCCCTCGAAAGCATCGCCATATAAACCTCTTCACTGATATGTGTCGTTCTGTTCCAGGTATTGGCAATATTCCAGGCCACAACCTTCTGACCATGCCGGTGATGCGACACCACCCCGACACGACTTTTAATTGCGATAAAAATATTCTCGACCATTGTCGCAAAGAGATAGAGATAGCGGTAACACATCGACAGGGTCAAAACAAAGAGCTGTGGCACACCAAATAGCCTTAAAACCCTCAGTAACTCCGAGTGCCGGGTCGTCAAAGAGAGTAACACAACCAGCGATACCGAGGTGGCAATCCTGACCACAAACAAGAGAGCTCCATCCACACCGGGACGAGTAATGATACCATTGATCCCCAAAACATGGAACGACCAAACCGGCTCGCCTGGCGTCACAAAGCTGAACAAGGCTGGAAGCACAATGAAGAGCGAGAACAATGGAATGAAGAGCAATGTTCTTGTCAAAAAGCGCTTGAGTGGAATTCTGGAAAAAACGGCAAGGAGTAAACATAAGCCATAAAGAGAGGCTATCAATCCAGTGCTTTTCAAGGAGACCGCAGTAACAAGAAAAGCCAGCAACGATATTGTTTTGAAACGGGGATCCAGCGACTGCAAAAAACCTTTCCGATTGGCACACTTTTCAGAAAGGGTTGCCTCTTTTACAAAAGCAACCGCGCTCAACAGTGAACGCTCCATAAAATCACGCCTCTTGAATGCCCTATTCATGCTCTTTCACCAGCGCTTTGCCTATGAACAATGCCACTCCCGCGATGATCGCAATTCCAGCAGCCGCAGAGACGATATAGGCAAAACCCGAATGAAAAAGATCCTTTCCCTCCCATCCCTGAAAAGCATAATCAGGCAGCGGAGCTCTCCACAAGTCGGAAAGTCTCCGAATACCCTGCGGGACAGAGCCTCTCATTTTCTGAAGCTCATCAATGCCCCACTCACCCCAGGCCGTGCCAGCCTTAAAACGATCTGGCAAAATCAGCCCCAGAGGCGACAGGACAATTAAAGCGCCAATTCCTGCCCAGAGTTTATTGGCAAGCGTCATGATCGGCCCCCTTCAAAAAAAACAGCATCCTGTTTCTGTAAATATTTTACTGCCAATGCGGTCACCAGAACCTCAACCCATCCAATAACAAGAAGATGTCCCAAAACCATTGCAGGGACGGCAACATTCAGGCCATAAGGAGAGTACAACGGCTGCCCATTTGCCGTATGATACAGCAAGGGTTGAAGTCCAAATTCGATACCCGCACAGAGAGCCGCCACACAAATACCCACGTACGCACCAGCGCCAGCAGCAATAACACGTCTCCTGGAACCCGCCGGGCTGTTGGAACTGATCAATCTGTAAACATAATAACCAGCAAAAGGAAGCACAAACGCCATATCAAAACAATTCGCTCCAATGGCCGTTATACCGCCGTCACCAAACAAGAGTGCCTGAATGACCAGTATAACGGTAAGAGCAATACAAGCCGCCCATGGCCCCAAAAGAATGGCAACAAGAACCCCTCCAACCGCATGACCCGTCGATCCGCCGGGAAGGGGCACATTGAACATCATAATGACAAAGCTGAACGCTGCGCCAATCGCCAGAAAAGGAACCTGCCTCACGTTCAATGTTTTTTTAACCCTCTTTGAAGCAGCCATCCATATAGGGATCATCACTGCACCAAATACCCCGCAAGTCGCAGGGCTTAAATATCCGTCAGGAATATGCATGGCTGTTGCTCCTTAATTTGTATTCAGGCGTTTTTCACGTTGTCAGGTGACGACGAAAGCGTGTTTGGAAGAACGGTTGGCGGTATGGTTAGTTGCCGATTTCGTAGCACTTTCCTATCAAGTTACAACTACTTTTGATACGAGCTGTACCGCTCGAATACCCACTGAACCGGCAATTAACTATACCGCGTGTTACAAGCTGGCCTTCTGTCCTTCGTCATTGGAAAGCCTTGTCCAGTATAGGGTTTTCGCTGTTTCTGTCCAACTGTTTTTGTGTCGGCTGTGGGTGGCGAAAAAATAAAACACCGAAGGGAGGGTAGAAAAAATTGAATTTCTATTTGGGTTGCCGAAAAGCACACTCTTTTGCAAGCTTTGGTCTGTGCTTGGGCTTGTGCGGCTTGCAAATGTGTGTGCTTTTGTGTGTAGGCTTCTCATGCTAATAGTTTCTCCAATTTCATTTTCCACTTTTCCCAGTCTTTCATTTCCTTGGTTTGTAAATCTAAAAATTTCTGGGTGTGGTCGTGGTGTATTAAATGACAAAGTTCGTGTATTATAACATATTCAATACAGCCTTTTGGTGCTTTAATTAATTCAGGATTAAGTAGGATTTTTCCTTTCGTTGTGCAACTTCCCCAACGTGTCGGCATGTCACGCAATACAATAGAACTAGGTTCAACTTTGTGTTTTTTGAATTTGTCAATGAGTGGTGCTGCAATGGCATGAAACTTTGTCCGTGCATGTTGCAAATACCAATCGTTTAATAAGTCTTTTGCTCTTGACTTGTCACTTGCTGTTACTTCAATGAATTTACCTTTCAGTTTCACAGATTCATCTTTGTCGATTGAAATTTGCAAGCGGTATTGTCTGCCCAAATACAAATGTGTTTCTCCGCTTATGAATTTTCGTTGTGGTGTCTTTGGTTGAAAGGAAAGAAAGAAGCTTTGTTGTTTAATTATCCAAGGTGCTTTTTTTCTTATTTTCTCTTTCACTTTTTCCATGGTAGTGTCTGTCGGTGCTTTTACCAACACTTCCATTTCAGGTGTTACAGTTATGCCAAGCGATTTTCTGTCGGAATATTCCAAACGAAAATCTATTGTTCTACTGCCAAATTGAATCGTTGCTGTCATTACTTGTAACGGATTTTAGCTACTTCAATACAATCTTCTGCAATTTTATCCATGTCATTGAATACCAGGTCAACATTGTATTTGTCACGAACTTCATCAATCAGATAGTCTCCAATTTCAATAAGCAGTTTGCCTGTGATGTTTGTTTTGTATTGCCAGTCGATAATCGGTTTTCCATTGTCTAAAACAGCATCTTGAATCAGATCGTCAATTTGTAAAGCCGTTTGTGTTGCAACTTCTTGGCGAACAACATTGTCTTGAATCTTTTCCGAAAGTGCCTCGACGGTTAAACCATAAAAGGCTTTGGCAACATCTCTGTCTTTCAACAGCTCTGGAATATCATTGTCGGTGTGAGCCAACACATTGTTCATGATGTCTTGAACTCCAGTCAGGTATTGTGCTTCACTGATTCGTTTGGCTTCATATTCAGCAATAACTTCTTTCAGCATTTGTGAAAACTTTTTGTAGAAAGCTGGATCTTCATCCATTTTCTCTGTGATGTGCTTTGCTGTTCTGCTAGCAATCTTGTCGGCTTTAGCTGCTTTGCCTGTGGTGTTTTCTACTTCTTGCTGAAATTTATCTTTGTCAAAAATGTTAACCAGTTCAGTGATGGTTTCAATTTTCTCGGTGGTAATGTGTGTATCAATCAGTTTTTGAATCTGACCTTCGTATTGCTTGTAGTCGATTTCATCACTGTATCTCTCAACAACTGCCAAACGCAATTTCAAAAACATGGTCAAATCTTCTTTGTAGCGATTGATTACCTTTTCTTCAACTTCCTTATGGAATTGAATAGATGATAAAGCCAGTTTCAAACTTTTTGCAAATGCAGCCAGTTTATCGTAAAACAGAACTCTGATTGCCTCATCTTTTAATAACTGCTGGTATGCTTCCGCATCTCGTTTGTTGGTAATAGTTTTGAAAATATCCCAAAGGTCTGAATGCTTTTGCGGTAGTTTTTTGATTTCATCCGAAATGTTGGTCATTGTTCCTGCCAAATCTTCATCATCAAAATCTTCAAGGGAAGAATACAACTGCAAGGCATCATCCAAGTTTTCAATTACTCCATAATAGTCAATGATGTAACCGAATTCTTTGTCAGGATAAATCCGGTTTACCCTTGCAATGGCTTGTAATAGTTTATGACTTTGTAAATTTCTTGTGAGATATAAAACTGTGTTTTTAGGTTCATCAAAACCCGTTAGCAATTTATCAACTACAATAATGATTTCGGGGTCTTTCTGATTTTTAAAACGACTGATGATTTTTTTTTCATAGCTTTTTGAATTGCCATGTTCGTCCATCATTTTTTTCCAAAACTGATTCTCCTTTTCGGTTGACTTTTCATAAGCACTTTCTTCACCTTCTCTTTCGTCAATGGAAGAAATCAATACTTCGCAACTTACAATGCCTATTTCATATAGATACTCTTTGTATTTGATAGCATTCACTTTTTTATCGCAAACCAATTGTCCTTTGAAAGGTGTTCTACCTTGCCAGTTGTCACGAAAATGATAGCTGATGTCCCAGGCAATCATTCGCATTTTTTGCTCGGCTGAATTCAAATGGTCGTTTCGGGCAAACTTCTTTTTGATGTCGGCTTTTTGGTATTCGGTTAATGGCTCTGAAACCATTCCGAAAAAGGTATCTATCGGACTTGCGTTTACAGTCTGCAACGCCAATCTTCCTTCATAAAGTAATGGGACAACAGCTTTGTCTTTTACGGCTTGATCAACTGTGTAGGCATCAATCATCCCGCCAAATTTTTCTGCTGTGCTTTTATCTTTTTTGAAAAGTGGTGTGCCGGTCATGGCTATAAAACAGGCATTTGGCAAAGTTTTTTGCATGTCGATATTGAATGTGCCATGCTGTGTTCGGTGTCCTTCATCTACCAAAACAAAAATATCGTGACTTTCTAGTGGCCTATTAATTTTCTTTACAGCTGCCACAAATTTGTTGATAATTGTAGTTACTACTGCATCGCTTTTGTTTTCTAATAATTCAACCAAACGCTGACCTGTGGTAGCATTTTCTACAAAACTGCCGCACTTACGGAATGTGCTTGTTATTTGGTTATCTAAATCCGTTCGGTCTGTTACCAATACAATTTTGGGATTGCGAATACTTGGTTCCATGGCAATCGCTTGTGCCAACATCACCATCGTTAAAGATTTTCCGCTTCCTTGTGTGTGCCAAATTACACCGCCCCTGCGTTTTCCATTTTCTACATGCTTTATGCGTTGCATGGATTTTTTAATGGCAAAAAACTGCTGATAGCGGGCTACTTTCTTTTCTCCATTGTCGAACAACACAAAATTGAAAACAATGTCCATCAACCGTTCAGGACGACAAAGGCCAAATAGATAGTTGTCCTGTTCGGTTGGTAAAATTTCCTCTTGTTCTAATGCATCAAAGTATTGGCGAACGTATTTGAAGCGATCAGAAAACAATTGTTCCTTTATTGAAACTGGCAGCGGCTTGTTTTTTAGTTCCTGTAATTTGTTTTTGATGTTGCGTTCTTCTTCATAGCTGTTAAACTTTTCATGCCACTTTGCCCAAAACTTTTCAGGTGTGGCATTGGTAGCATAAGCGGCTTCTTGTGTGGCTATACTCAAAGTAAGTTGTGAATACACATACAAACTTCTGATTCCATCTTCTTGCTGATTTCGTAAATGCTGACTGATTGCCTGTTTTAATGGCTCCTTCATATCAGGTCGTTTGGATTCAATGATGCAAAGCGGAATACCATTGACAAACAACACCAAATCAGGGCGGTAATGCTCTTTGCTTGTGCTTCGCATAACGCTGTATTCTTCACTTACATGAAATACATTGTTGTTGATGTTTTTCCAGTCGATGTATTGTAGCGTAAAACTCTTTTTGTCACCATCTACACTTTGCTCCAATGCTTGACCTAAAGTGAGCAGGTTGTAAGCCTTTTCACTGGCTGCAATGTAGCCTTCGTTCATTGGCAGATTTTTTAAAACCTGAATTCCATTTTCAATATTTGCATCGCTTATATAAGTTGATTTTGTTGAACTAATCGCTTTTTCTGAATTAATCTCTTTCAATTGCTTCCTCAACACATCTTCAAGCAATACATTGGTGGTTTTGCCACCTCTTTGCCTGTCTGCATCTGCCGGACTCAAATAGGTATAGCCCAAATTCACCAGCATCTGCAATGCCGGAATTTGACTGATATGGTCTTCTTTAAAACTTGGTGTGTCCATAATTTATTAGTTATAAGCTATGAATGATGAACTATAAGCGGGGTACATGTATTGAAAAGTGCGGTTTTCTTTACATGTTGGCTTTGACATGTAAAGCTTTTGGGCTTTTTCTTTACATAAACCTTTCTTGCAATTTCTATACTTCATCGGTACTCACTTTAAATGATTTTTTGAATTGCTCAAATACAGCATTCGGGTCTGTATTGCCCAAGCCCATTTCTTTAAAAATGGCTTTGTCAGGTAAATCATCGGCAGTTAATGCAGCAAATTGATTAACATGAGTCTGAATAGTTTCGGGTAAGTCAAATATTGATTCCGGTGTAAGCATTACAGTCAATCTGAATACATCGGCTTTGTGTTTTTTTAGCTGCTTTGCCTCTTCTTTACTTCCGTTTTCTATTCTTTCTTTTATTTCCAAAAATGCCTTTGCTTTCAAACATATCAATGCCTCAATATTGGCATGATGCAAGCCATCTTCAATTTGACTATGCTCAATCATATAATTGTAATAGTCATCATTCAATAGTATGGCTGATAAACTAGACAAGTCATCATCAACTGGAATGGGTGTTAGATGTGCTCCTCCTTCTAAAAAAATCACATCGGGAGTTCGCGAAAACAGTTCTATCTGATGCGGAAAATCTGCATTCTCCGGTTTAATAAATCGGTAATACTCTCTTTCATCATTGCTTTTTTCTCTTTGCTGATACTTGCCGTCATTTATAAACTGCCAAAACTGTTTAACAAATTCTGAGCTAAGTGCTTCTACCACCAAAATGATGTCTATATCCTTTGTGGCTCTGGGAACAAAGCCTGCTTCATCAATAATGATATCGCATGCCGTACCACCGATAATAACGTAGTTATTTGGGTATTGCTCAAAGTATTTTTTAAAAATGTCTAATCCTCTTACCATATAAATTTCTCTAAAATTTGTTCTAATGCCATTTCAATCCGTTCATCTCGGCTTTCCTTCACACTCAGGTATAATGAAAGTGGATCAACAACTGCCATATCATTGGGCAACTCGTCCACCAAGGTCAAAGGGTTATATTTCCAAACTTCCCAGGCATACCTGCCTTCATATTCATTCGGATTCACCAATGCATTGCTTTTTTGCAAACCATAAAAAACTGTTTTTTCAATGGCGAAGTATTCTTGTCTGCTTGGATTCAGGTCTGTGTATTCGGGCAAGGCAGATGCGTTGCTTTGCAACAGAAAAAGGCTTTCGGGCTTTTCATCCACATACACAGTTTTAATAACAGGATTTACCAACAGGTTTTGTTGATGGGCAATGTTCCACAACTCATGCCTGTCATATCGAAAACGGATGAATTTTTCTTTTTCACCTTCAACTTCTATCAACTCATGGTATTTTAAGTTGTCTATGGCATTCGTGATTGCCATCGGGGTGTAAGCTAATTTCTGAGCAATCTCTTTAAAGGGATGTTCTTCCAGTTTCCATTGCTGGTTTCGATGAATCATGTGATAAATCAATATGAATTGAGCAGATGGAAGCAGTGTCTCATTTTTTTGCTTCACCTTTGGATGAACGAAACTTTCCCTCAAGTCTATCAACATATCGGGCATATACAGTTGTTTACCCGGCACTATAAAGTTGATGCCCTTTTCAATCAATCGCTTACGGTTGTATGCCTGTACGTTTTCCAGCACCACCACCACTTTTAAGTTTAATAGGTTTTTAATTTGCTGCACCTGCTTTTCGGTTTGCTGTATGCTGAGTTCATCCTCATTTTTCAATTCGGCCAGAATGATTCCCGTGTTGAATAAGTTTATACTGTACAGTTTGAACGTCTCGTGAATATACATAGGAAGCCTCTCCAAATAGCTTTTGGCTAAGGGAGTTGCCGTTGGCTGAATGCCCATTGTTTCCTCAATATATCTTAGTGTTTTCTTCATTTCATGTCCCATAATAAACGTGTTTATGCTTGATAAAGCTATTAACTTTATTGTGCAAATATAGGTTTATTATTCTGATTCTCATAAGTCAATCACTTTATTTGTTTCAAATAACCGATGTTCGTTTTGCTGCACGTAGCCCAACTGATTGGTAATGAGCTTGGTATTTTCAATGCTGAATTCCGGAATATTGCTGTGGTGGTGCCCATACGCCCAGTAATCAATTCTGGATGTTTCAATCATATCAAATAGTTCAACGGCAAAGGCTTCATTCAGCACATCGCCTTTGTATTGCTCAGGGTAGTTTAAAAAAGTTGGGCAGTGATGGGTAAAAACAGCTATTTTTTCCTTTTGAACTGTTTTCAATTCGTTTTGAATAAACGCCAAACTCTCTGCATGCAGTTGGTTGTATTGCTCAGCCGAGAAACGATAACCTTTGTGCTTAATCAAATGAAAATCATTCAGGCTGCGTTCAATTTGCCATTGGTAACCGGGACTGATATGGCTCCAAAGGGTAGAGAAAATCAATTTTGCATTTTCATGCACCACCGAAGTATTGTTAACCAAAAACACATTGCTGCGGATTTTCTCGTGTAGTACACCGCTTTTTTCAGCTATATCAAAATGATAATACTCATGATTACCTGGCAGCCAATAGGTGGTTTTAAAATTATCTGCTACATAGCTGAAAAAATTCTGGTGTTTATCCATCAAAGCAAAAGGCACAATATCACCTGCCAATACCAATACCTCACCCACTGCATGCAAAGGGTGCTGTTTTAGATATTCCTTATTAGCAGGGAATTCTATGTGAAGGTCGGAGGCGTATTGGAGTTTGAGTGGCATATATTAGTTTGTTCTTCTTAAACTTTCCGGTAAAAATTTATCAATCTCATCATCAGAAAATGTAAATTCCTCATTCTCTTTTAGAGCTTTAGAAGCAATTTGATAAGCTTTATTTATTGTTTTGGGTGCACCTCTGTATGTATTTATAAGTTCCTCGTTTAATTCGTCTCTTCTTTGTTGAAGTATTTCGATTTCTATATTACCAATTCTGATATCGATAAGTAATGAAAGTAGCTTCTCCCTTATTTCAAGAATATTTAATGCCGCATGTTTGTGCTTTTCAGCAATTGCCAATAAATTAAAATCTTTGGAATAAAGTGTCAGTGCAAGAAGAAGTGTAGAGAACAGGGCAGCTAAAAGCTGAAATAATTTTCCGTCTCCAAATAGAACGACCAGTACACTGGTGGTAGTTGCGGCTGAGAGAAATATTTCAGCAAACTTCATGTAATCACTTCTTTCCTTAAGAACATCAGCACATTTTTCATGCGTTTTGTGAGTATAAACCACCCTTCCATAAATTTCTCTTATTTGTGATTCGATTAATTTTTTTTGCTCGTTCATGATTTTATTTTTTAATTATTCAGAGATTGGAACATCAATTATATCCCTTGCTACCACTATGTTATTTTTTATTATGTAACACTCTACTAAGTGACTTCCTTTAAAATTTGTGCTTTCTTTCCTTTCTTTAGAACCTAAATCATCTAAAATTTGACCTCTAAGACAATCTCTTTTAATTGCCTGTTCGCCTCTATTGGTTACTTTCCATTTCACCTTATACGGATGTGGAACATCTATTCTTTCAATGTGAAATCTTAGAGATTTATTTGGCAACAACCTAATCTTCTTAAATAGATATTCTCTCAGTGAACCTTCACGAAAACCACTTTGCTTTATATCACAATCTATTTTTAAATCATACGTAATATCAACGGGGTAGTATGATTCAATAAATTCTTCAGTGTTTCTATAGCTTTCATTAATAGTCTTAGCCTCATTATCTTCATTAACATATTTAGGGAAATCTTTTCCAAAAATGTCTCTCCATTTATTATGCTTCACCCTAACAGAAGTTCCATCAATTGCTTCAATTGCTAAATCGTATGCTTTCTTAGCCTTTCTTTTGAATGATTTTTTAACTTTTACTCTTTGTTTACTTCCTAATGCTCCGTATTCTTTTTGGTCTTTTGGCAGGTCATATAAATACTTAAAAAAGTCTCTGCACATTTCCTCATAACTAGCATAACTTTTTTCATTATAAACACCAGTGGATTTCAAAAAATTATACGCTAAAGTATCTATTAATAGACCTCCCATGTAAACACCATGCTTATTCTTCCATGCTCTTGCCATTTTGCAAAGACGTCTGAGATTTTTATTCTTATTATCTTCAAATTCAACCATGGCATCCATTTCCTTTCTTGGTTTTGTAGTTTTCCAAGTTCCATCTCCATAGGTGTCGGGATATGTATAATCTTTGTCTTCTATTTCAAATACAGGTTGAACATCAATGTGTGCATCTATGAAATTAACAGTTACAACACATCTATCCACTTTAATATCTGAACTGGAGTATGTGTTGGATATTGCAGATTTTGTATCTTGCAACAACTTCGTTTGACCTCCTGCTTTATTGTAGGCTTCCCATTTTGAAGCTGGCAAAATAAAAATCATATCCAAATCAGAAATTCCATTTATACCAGTGTACCTTCCGTAAGAACCTACTTGTAAGCTATTGGCTGTTTTGGATTCGGTATCACGAAACTCTTGATTTAATGATTTTGTAATGCGACCATATCGGTACGATATATCTTCAGCTTTTTCTTCGCTGATCTTTATGTTTGTTAAAAACTCTTTAAAAATTTCCGATGTATTCATATGTTAAATATCGTTTATTTTTAATCTCACCTTCCCCGTCAACAACTGCTGCATCAACCCCTTTTTCTGCTCCCTCAACTTTTCTGCTTTGGCTTTTAGCAAGCTGATTTCTATATCTGCCGCTTGCAGCACTTGGGCAATGGCGGTTTGTTCTTCGATGGATGGAATTTTGATTTTGATTTTTGAGAATAGGTCATACCACAAATAGACACGTACACCTCCTTCACCTAAAGCTTCAATTCTATGTTTGGTATGGTCAATTTGTAAAAACTGCAATAGGAAATAATCCAAAACATCTTTTGTTGTTTTGAAACATACATAAAGCGAACTAATTACACCGATTTCTTCTTCAAAATATGCCAATGAGCCAACATTTACTCTCGCAGGATTATAAGCAAATTCATTCTTCTTTATGATTTTATAGTTTGACAAGTCTTCGCCAGCTACCTTACCCTCAAAGTGATCTGACTGTAAAACAAATCCGCTTTTATTCGTTACTGAATATACTTTTGCATCAACTAAATCTTTATTCCTCCTTGAGAAATTAGTAGTAACATCTTTTAGCCTAACTTCCTTCCAGTCCCCACTAAACTCCTTCAACCGTTTCTTCCCCGTAAGCAATTGCTGCATGAGCCATTTTTTGCGGAGTTCTTTTTGGGCAATGAGTTTCTCGGTGGTGTGAATGGCGGCATCTGCCGTACTGAGCACTTGGGCTATGGCTTTTTGCTCCGGGAGTGGGGGAAGGGGGATTTTTACTTTGGAAAGACTACTCTTTGAAACCCCATACACAGAAGTACCAGTTGCAATTCTTCTTAATTCTCTCACGACTTGTTCATGTCTCAAAGCATAAGTACGATATCCCAACGCAACAGTCCCTTCAGACGTTCTAGCTGCAAATGTGTGAAGCCCTGAAACGATTTTGGCACCATCTATATTCTTCAATTCTACGCAACCGCAAACACCTTCATAGTCTTCAGAAGCATCAGCTATTATCAAATCTCCTTCTTTTAAAACTGGGAAATTTTCATCTTCAAAACTCTTAGGGTCAATTAGACCATCTATCAAGTAAGGAACAGTTTCCTCCAATTGTAAATCAAGTATCTCACTTTCATATGTTGCGTGAATATCTCCGTAATGTATATTTCTTATTGCATCATTTGTTGGTTCACTTGTCAGTTGTTCACGAGAAAACGAAAACGTTTTTAAGAATAAGAAAATGTTTCCAAACTCTGGTGCTGTCCATTCACTCGGAATTTCGGTATTGTAAAATGCTTTGGTATTTTTAGTTTGCTTAGTCATGCTTCGTTTTGATGTCGTTAATCGCGGTTTGAAAATTTTCAAAAAGAGAAAGTATTTTGCTCGGTGGTATTGTATCGTTTAATTGCAATTCCACTATTGGGGTGCTCTGATACCAATTCCAAGAGATGAGAGCTATTGTTTCATGAACAATGAGTTTCCCGTGATAGAATAAGTTGATTTCTTTTCCATTGATACTTACTTCCTGCTCAAAAACTATTTCTGCAGGAATTTCTATTTCCTTTTTCTCGCTTGTTTGATATTGGATGCAGCTTTCAACTTCTGAAACAATTTCCATTACGCTATTAAATGGAAGTGTGTCCTGATAATAATAAGTCAATGAATATTTCAGTTCACCTTTTTTCTTATATGGCAAATACTTGAAGAATGCTTCAACAAATTCCAAACTTATTTTCAAGTTTGGAATGAACTCGCTGTGCTTTGTAGGTGTCTGATTAGTCATTTCAGTTCGTGAGTTCTTTTAGATATTTTTCTATTTCTGTTTGCACCACTTTCAATTCGCCTTCCAGCTTGTTAATCTCAGTTTGAACCGCTGCAATATCCACTTCTGCTTCTTCTTCAAAGGTGTCAACATAGCGAGGGATGTTCAGGTTGAAGTCGTTTTCTTGAATTTCATCGGGGATGGCCACATAACTAAACTTGTCTTCAACAACGCCAGATTGTAATTTTCCGGCTGCAAAATCACGGTATGTTTTTACAATGTGTTCAATGTCGCTTTCACGTAGCTTGTTTTGATTTTTGGCACTTTCGTAATGTTTGCTGGCATCTATAAACAAAAAGTTGTTGCTAGTTTTTTGCTTGTTGAAAATGAGAATAGCTGCCGGAATACCTGTACCAAAAAACAGGTTGGCAGGTAAGCCAATTACTGCTTCGAGCAGATTTTCTTCAATGGTGCGTTGGCGTATACGGCCTTCGCTGCTAC
Organism: Chlorobium sp.; assembly: GCA_049317185.1. Lineage (GTDB taxonomy): Bacteria > Bacteroidota > Chlorobiia > Chlorobiales > Chlorobiaceae > Chlorobium. Next base: position 41,861 of record JBMOIS010000022.1, read on the forward strand.
CACGAAACAATACACCATGAGGTACTACCACACCTGCTTTTCCATGTTCGTTCAGCGTTTCTATCATGTGGCTGATAAAAGCCCAGTCGCCTTTGCTCTTGGGTGGTACACCTCTCCAAAAACGGTTGTATTTATCGGTTTCAGGATCGTAGCTGATAGTGGTTTTGTCGCCTTCTTTATCTTCTACCTTTCCCCATTTATCTAAGGAGAATGGCGGATTTGCTACAACAGTATCAAACTTCATCAGCGTATCGCCTTCTTTCAATTTAGGGTTGCGTATGGTATCGCCCCAGCGAATAGTAGCATTATCAAAACCATGCAAAAACATATTCATCACCGCCAAAGCCCAGGTGCTTCCATTAGCTTCTTGTCCGTAAAGTGAAAAATTATCTGAACCAACTTCTTCGCCTGCTTTAATTAAGAGAGAAGCCGAACCGCAGGTTGGGTCACTAATACGTGAACCGGGTTTTGATTTGGTAAGTTTGGCAATAAGTGTGGAAACCTCTTTTGGTGTAAAAAATTCACCCGCTTTTTTTCCGGCATCACTGGCAAAATTTTCAATCAGGAACATGTATGCACCGCCAATAATATCGTTGCCATCCAAATGCGAAGGACGAAGGTTCAAAGCATCTTTGTTGAAATCAAGCAACAGGTTTTTCAGTCGGGTGTTTTTGTCTTTTGGTTCACCCAGTTTGCTGTTGTTAAAGTCAATATTTTGGAAAATTCCTGCACCGTCTTCACTGTATAATTTCTCACGGTTGGCTTCTTCCAAATCTGCCAACGCAATATTGATGAGTTCACCAATGTTGGCTTCATTACGAGAATCGTACAGAAACTTAAAATGGCTATGCTCCGGCACAACAAAGCGTTCGTGTTGCATGGCACGTTTGGCACGTTCCACATCACCGTTGTATTTTGCTAAATAGCCTTCCATTTTATCGTCATGCACATCGCTGAGATATTTCAGGAACAGCATGGTAAGCACATAGTCTTTGTAAACGCTTGGGTCAATGCTACCTCTAAAGGTGTCGCAAGCTTTCCAAACTGCATCGTTGATGTCTTTCTGAGTTATTTTAGCCATGTTATTTATTTTATTGCGTTGATTATGTGTTGTTGAATTTGTTTTTCTCTGAGTGTTTCAATTTCTTGTTTCAAAGATTTTTCCTTATTGCGGAGTTTTGTGATTTGCAGAATCGCCTTTTGCGTTTCAATGTTTGGAACTGCTATTTCCAGATTTTCTAAAACCTGTTTTGAAATAGAAGGGATGGAAGTGCCGATTGCCTGACCTTTCAATAAGGTTTGCGTTGTATGGCTGTTAAGCACCCAAGCCAAATATTGAGGCAACAATTTTTTGTCGGTTGGTCTGATAACAAAAAATGAAGTAGAAGCCACAGAAGGTTCGTTCTGGTTTTCAAAAACGGCTGCAAAATTTTTGGTGCCTTTGGCAGCAAAAAGCACATCACCATCTTTCAATAAGTGTTTTTCAGAAATACCTTCAGCCACCAAGTCGGGATGTAAAACAGCATGCAACTGACCATATTCGTCAAAATGCTTCGACTGTAGATACACCAATTCGCCCATGCCCGAAGGCTTTGCAAATAGTCCGGTTTGGATGTGTGTGATATCTTTTATTAGTGTTTTCAAAATTTATTCCTTTGTAATGAAGCTACAAAAGTAATTAAAAGTTTTCAAATTACCAAACTTTTCTGAAATTAATTTTAAGTAGGCATTCTACAAAAACAATATTGTTTGTCTCTGCTGTCTCTGGTGCGTAGGGTAAACGTGGCTCTTTTGGCTTTGCAGAAGGGTTGGCTTGCGTGTTGGGCAAAGCCAAATGTGCCACTTGTGCGGTGGCAGAAATTCAATTTTTTGTGCGGCGGGGTGTTTTATTTTTTCTTGGGTCGGTTTGCGTGTCGCCAAGTTGGTCTGCTGGTCAATGTCGAGAAACAGCGTGATTTTATGCCGAATTAAGATTGTCTGGAAAGTCTGGTCAGGATGTCAAAGGTCGATGGTTTAGTTGTCTTGTTGATGTTTGTTGTGTCGTCTTTTAGGCTTGCTTGTAACAAATCGCTATATTCAGCGCACATCCAAGGGCCCACAATGCCTTTTTTCATCATAACCATAAACAAAACAAACAATTATGGCACATAAAGTTATTGATACCTGTATCCTGTGCGGAGCCTGCGAGCCAGAATGTCCGGTAAATGCTATTTCAGGTGGAGATGATACCTATATCATCAACGAAGCCGTCTGTGTTGACTGTGTCGGACATAATGATGCTCCTGCATGCGTCGCTATATGCCCAACAGAAAGCATCATCAAAGCCTGAGAAAAAGCTTGTCCAATTCTCTCCCCGAAAGGTGGAGAATTGAACAAACTCTCTTCAGTCCCGCGATTCAAACGATCAAAGGAACAATTTATTCCTGCAACACCGGATAGTCCGTATATCCCTTGGGCCCCGGGGTATACAACGTACCCATATCGGGAGCGTTCAGGGCTGCGCCGGTTTTAAATCGTTGAACAAGGTCAGGATTGGTAAGGAAAGCCATTCCAAAGGCAATGAGGTCACCTTTCCCGGCAGCCAAATCACTTTCGGCTCGCACGGCATCATAACCTCCCGAAAGAATCAATGTACCCTTGAAAGTATTGCGGAACGTCTCCTTGATGCTGTCATGCACAATCGGTGCCCCCATTGAAGAGTGATCCACGATGTGAATATACGCCGGAGCTGCAAGATTGAGCTGCTGCACCAGCCAGGTGTAATCATCCGCCATATCGTCATAGAGCGGCACGTCATTGAAGACACCGAATGGAGAAAGCCGTATGCCAACCCTCTCTCTGCCGATAGCCGCAATGACCGCGTTGACCACTTCAAGCACAAAACACGCACGGTTTTCAATCGAGCCACCGTAACTGTCCGTGCGAAGGTTCGAATTCGGACGAATGAACTGTTCAAGCAGATAACCGTTTGCGCCGTGCAGCTCAATGCCGTCAAACCCTGCTGCAACGGCATTTATAGCTGCCTGGGCATACTCGCCAACAGTGGATTTAATGTCCTCAAGGGTCATCGCCTCCGGAACCGGCAAAGACTTCATACCACCGGCATCCGTGTACATTTCTCCGGTAGCCGCGACGGCTGATGGTGCAATGACGCGAGCACCAGAAGGCATATTCAGAGGATGAGAAATGCGCCCGCTGTGCATGATCTGCAGAAATATCTTTGCTCCCTTCTTGTGCACCGCTTCAGTAGTGGCTTTCCATCCCTCAACCTGGGCCGTGGAGAATACGCCCGGTATGCGTGCGTAGCCCAAACCATTCGGTGAGGGAGAGGCCCCCTCGGTAATGATGAGCCCTGCCGTTGCGCGTTGTGCGTAATAGTCGGCCATGAGCGCATTGGGAAGGTTGTCGATGGCACGACTGCGCGTCATCGGCGCCATGACCATACGGTTCTGTAACACGAGCGATCCAAGAGTGGCCGGTGTGTAGAGTTTTGACATGATAAAATCCTTTAAAATGTTGGTTTTGACGAAAATTACGCTATTTTCCCTCTTTTGGAACACCGAGCTTCAAATCGGCACATTAACTTTAACTGCCGAACTGGAGCTCGGCGTTCCCGGGAAGCTCCAGCCCGATAAGCTCGTTTTACACTTCCCCGCTACTTCAGGTCGTAAGATATGCTTCCGGAATATTTTCTATACGACGAACAGCCTCAGTTATCTGGTCAAGAAAATCATGCCCAAGCCTTTCTGCCTGATGTTGATAATACAACATGGAATCAAGCATCTCATGTTCAACCGGCAGTAAAAATCTTGCTTGTTTCATCCAAGTCGTTCCCGTGCTTCCCGAAGC
>JBMOIS010000023.1:0-45683 GCA_049317185.1 Chlorobium sp.
ACTGAGCCATGCCGTAACCAATGATGGTGCCATCGGTGGCGCACACCTTGATAATATCACCTTTCAGAAAGCGCCCTTCAACTGAGACAATCCCGACCGGCAGCAGGCTGTTGGCTCGCTCGCCTGCCACCAGTGCCATTTCTGCGCCCATGTTGACGGTGACCGCCCTCTTCTCCATCCCTTCGCTGTTGGCAATCCACCGTTTCGGGCCGTGCGTCGGTTTTTGGGGCAGAAATGTTGTCCCTGTTTTTTCTCCCTCAAGAATAGAGAGGAGAATATCCGGCTTGCGTCCGTTGGCGATATGGACGGTGATGCCAAGCCGCGAGAGCTTTTGCGCAATGTGGCATTTGGTCAGCATCCCGCCTCTGCCGAACTCCGATTTTCCCGGATTGATGTACTGGTGGAAATGTTTGGTTGAGGGATCAATGACCGGAATGATGGCACCATTGCCGCTTTTCATGTCGAAGAGACCATCAACATGGGAGAGAATGATATAGCCCTCAACATCCATCATGGAAGCGATAAGACCGGAGAGCTCATCATTATCGGTAAACATCAGCTCGGTGACCGAAACGGCATCGTTCTCATTGACGACGGGGATGATGTTCTGCTGGAGAAGGGAGGTGAAGCAGGTCTGCATGTTGAGGTAGTGTAGACGGTCGCTGAAATCGCTTTTGGTGACCAGAATCTGTGCGGTGATGAGTCCATGCTGCAGAAAGAGGTCGTTATAGGTGCTGATCAGCTTGATCTGTCCGGTTGAGGAGAGCACCTGCCGGGCGGCTACGGGCGCAATGGTACCCGAGAGCTTGACAAGCGAACGTCCGGCACCAACTGCGCCTGATGAGACGAGAATCACCTGGATTCCCTGTTTTTGCAGTGTTGCAATCTGGGTAGTGAGGCTGTTGAGGATCTCAAGGTCGAGTTCGCCGTTTTTTCCGGTAATGACATTGGTGCCGACCTTGACGACAATTTTTTTGTAAAGGAGTTGCTGTTTCATCGTTTAGTGAAGCTGTTCCTGACCATAGTGAAGCCCTGCAACGCCGATAATAATCAGCAGCAGGGAGATAATTTTGATGGCATTGATACCCTCTCCAAACCAGAGAACGCCGATAACGGTAATTGCCGCTGTTCCGACACCCGACCAGATAGCATAGGTCAATGCGATGGGCAGTACCTTGAGTGCCAGCGAGAGAAAGGTAAAGCTCAGCCCGTAGAAAATAAAGATAAAAAGCGTTGGCACAAGTTTACTGAACCCGTCAGAAAATTTCATGCAGGTTGTGCCTGAGACCTCAAGCAGGATAGCGATAATGAGATAGAGCCAGTGCATGGAAGCCGGGTAAAAGGTTTGATGAATGACAGTAAGAGTGACAGTTTGTGTTCGACCGAAAAGATATGCATATTTCGGGAAGAATTGAACCGTGTTTTACCTTGGCGGGCTTTATTCCTGAAGTTGCTTTCCTGGGTATCTGGCGACATAACATTCAATATACGCCATGCTGTTGATGACCCTCCTTGATTTATCGTTGCCTTTGAAAAGTCCCGTATTACAGTTTTCACTGATACTGTTTATCATCCTGTTTGCGCCGCTTCTTTTGAGTCGCCTGAAAATTCCGAATCTGATCAGCCTGATTATTGCCGGCGCGGTTATTGGTCCTCATGGTTTTAATCTGATGCTGCGCGACAGCAGTATTATTCTGTTCGCCACTGTAGGTCTGCTCTATATCATGTTTCTTGCGGGGTTGGAGATTGATGTGGCCGATTTTTGCAAAAACAGCACGAAAAGTATTTTGTTCGGGCTTTATACCTTTCTGATTTCCATTGGGCTGGGTATTGTTGTGGCGCTCTATATTCTGCAGTTCTCCCTGCTTTCATCAATACTTATCGGCAGTATCTTTGCCTCTCACACGCTTATTCTCTACCCGGTCATAAGCAAGCTTGGTATCGCCAAGAACAAGGCAGTTAATGTGGCCATCGGTGGTACCATTATCACCGACACCCTTGCGCTGTTGGTGTTGGCTGTTGTCGTTGGAATGTCATCAGGGGATTTGATGAGCGGATTCTGGATACGGCTTGTTATTGGAGTAACGCTTTTCGGTCTGGTTGTTCTTTTGCTTTTTCCGGTGATTGCACGATGGTTTTTCAAGCGCGTTGATGACAGTGTCTTGCAGTATCTTTTTGTGCTGGCAATGGTCTTTTTCAGCGGTTTTCTTGCCGAAGCTGCGGGCGTTGAGGCTATTATTGGCGCTTTTCTCGGAGGATTGTCCCTGAACCGGCTGATTCCGAGAACATCACCACTCATGAACAGAATCAAATTTGTTGGCAATGCTATCTTTATTCCCTTTTTTTTGATTGGTGTTGGCATGCTGATCAATATCCAGGCATTCTTCAAAGGGTATGAAACCATTAAGGTAGCTCTGGTTGTTACGTTAGCCGCTACAGTGGCCAAATATCTTTCAGCATGGATTACCCAGAAACTTTTCGGATTTTCGCTTGATCAGCGCAGATTGATTTTTGGGCTGATCAGCGCTCATGCAGCATTGGCTCTTGCAACGGTCATGATCGGCTACAATATTGTTACCGGCTATACCCTGACCGGCGCACCCGTCAGGTTACTTGATGAAAGTGTTCTGAATGGGACAATTCTTTTTATTCTGGTCACCTGCACTCTTGCTACAGTGATTGGTGAAAAGGGGGCTCGTAATATTGCGTTGGCTGATGCTGCCGGTGATGCTGCAAAACCAGCACAACCGACTGCTGAAAAACGGATACTGATTCATACGAACGACATGAACACCGTTGACGAGCTGGTCAATCTCAGTGTCACCGTCAGATCAGGTAAAACCCGTAATGCTATTTATGCCATGCATGTTGCCGACAACAGTTTGCCCGACGAAACAGCAGAAAAGAATGCTGCAAAAATTCTTGAAATGGCGGCCGTTGCTGCATCCTCTACCGATAATGTGCTGACCGGGTTGCTTCGTTATGACAACGATGTGGTCAATGGCATTGCTGGCGTAATAAGAGAGCAGAAAATCACCGATCTGATTTTGGGACTCCACCACCAGAGCCTTCTCACCGACAGTTTTCTCGGAAGTTCATCAGAGAAAAATCTTGGCAGAAGTAATGTCACAACCTATATCTATAAGCCTTGTCAGCCACTCTCCACTATCAAGCGGACGATTATCGTTATTCCTGAGAGTGCGGAAAATGAGATCGGTTTCGTGCTCTGGATGCAAAGGCTCATTAACCTTATGAAAAATACTGGCAGCAAACTGATGGTTTACGCATCAAAACAAACCATTGCCTGTCTGAAAGAAGTTTATGCTGAAAATATTCCTAATGCCGAGTATCATGTGTTCAAGGAATGGGATGATTTTCTGGTACTGTCAAGAGAGATAAAGCATGACGATAACCTCATTATTGTGATGAGCCGTAAAAATCACACATCTTATCACACGAAGATGGCCAGGATTCCAGTCTACCTGAACAGGTATTTCCAGAAAAACAGCTATATCCTCATTTACCCCGTTCAGGCCAGCATCGCTGGGGATACTGGCGAAGATACAGCCCTTCAACCACTAAAAACATCAATTATCAGCATCGAAAGCATTAGAAAAATTCTTGGTAAAGTCAAATTGGGGGGACATCGGTGACATTGGAGCATTTGTCAGAATAATGTGCTCTGAAGAAAATAATGCAATAAAAAGCGTTTTTTTTGTAATAAAGAAAATATTGAGGCTCTCTTCATGAGCCATCCGTATCCGACCGATTACCGCACACGGACCTTGAACTTGTTTATGGAAAGAAGGGGCAAAAGCGAGGCTTCGTCCTATTTTGATGACCTCTCTTGCCTTTATTGCAGGTCTGTTGCCGTTTCTCTTTGTTACCGGGCCAGCGGCGGCTCAGGGCAACCCATTCGATTGGTGCAGCGGCTATCGGTGGAATGCTGGTTGGTATGGTACTCGGCATTTTTGTTGTTCCGGTGTTATTTATCACCTTCCAGTATCTCCAGGAGCGCATTACCGGAGTTGCATCTCCAATTGTTGAGGCTGGGGAGCTTCTTGAAGAGGTTCTCATTGAAGAAAATTTGCGTGCACGGAAACCATTATGATGAATGAAATTGAATTGATAAAACCTTTGAGTGTAAGCGGGATACTAAAAATGCTTAGCCTGATGCCAGACAATTCTGAAGCAGTGTAACTTGAAGAGTTATAGGGTAGACGGAATTGGTGAGACTTAACTGTTATGTCAGGTGCAGCATATTCGCATTGGTCGATCGCAGCTCTATTCTATTTATTAAGCCAATTGGTGTATTTATGAGCAATTACAAGACATATCAAACGCCTGTTGCCTTCAGTGTGCTGGAGAATCCCTTAGAGATTCCTGGATTCGTGAATGGATTACGACATCCTTCTCTTGTTGTGCGCCTGGTGGTAAGGGTTGAAAATCATAAGCAATGGCTGGTACAGGTAAATGAAGCATTCGCAGATGTCATACGACAAGATTTTGGTGATCATGAAACTCCGCACTTCATGCCTGCTGATAATGAACAGAAGCGTGCGATTTATTCTCTGTTTTTCTGGATGAGCAAGCTTCAGCAGATTGTTAAGGTTCCCGTTTTTGAGCCAGCAAAAGTGATTGGTTTTGATTCAAAAACCTCTTCGTTGAGGATTGCAATACCAACGCATTCTTCTTTGCACCGGAGTACAGGAAAATTGTTTTTCTGGCTTCTGAAGGTTTTTAATGGCGTTTATGCAGGCGAGGATGTTCACCTTTTGCTTAAGGATTTGCCTCTTATTATCAAGGAACAGGAACAAATGGTACCACCTGCCTCAAATATGCCCCGTTTTTTAAAAGCAGCATTTACAAATGGCATTCCTTACTCGGAAATTACGAACCATATCTATCAGTTTGGATATGGTTTCAGTGCAAGATTACTCGACAGTTCCTTTACTGATCAAACTTCGCGTATAGGTGTCTGGGTTGCCCGAAACAAGATACTAACTGCACGATTTTTACGTCTTGCTGGTATTCCTGTGCCTGATCACAAGGTAGTATCAGATGTCAAGGATGCTGAAAAAGCAGCCTGTGAGCTTGGGTTTCCTGTTGTTGTTAAGCCAGCAGACCTGGATGGTGGAGTAGGGGTTTCGGCTGGCTTAACAACAACTGAAGAGGTTTGTAAAGCCTTTGTTATCGCTGGCAAAAAATCGAAAACCATTCTGGTTGAGAAGCATCATTATGGTCGTGACTACCGTTTGACGGTTTTTCAGAATGAGCTTATCTGGGCGGTCGAGCGTATTCCCGGTGGAGTAACGGGTGATGGCAAGAGTTCGATACAGCTTCTGGTGGAACAAGTTAACAAAGATCCTCGACGTGGTAACGGCGCTCATTCTCCACTGAAACGGCTTGTACTGGATGATGAGGCGAAATCGCTCTTGTCAAAAATGGGGATCACTGCGGAGAGTGTTCCTGAACATGGTGAGTATATTTGTCTTCGTCGAACAGCAAATGTGGCTAATGGCGGTTCGCCTGTGGCGGTTTTTGAAAAGGTTCACCCTGATAATCGTCTCCTGGCGATTCGTGCCGTAGCAGCTTTACACCTTGACTTGGCGGGGATAGATCTTTTGATACCGGATATCAGCAGATCATGGTTGGAGAGTGGTGCTGCGGTATGTGAAGTAAATGCGCAGCCTAATATCGGAGAAACAACAGCAACACATCTTTATCTACAGATTCTTTGCAATTTGCTTAATGGTCGTGGTCGTATTCCAATTGCAGTTATTATTGGTGCTTCTCCAAAATTGAATGTGGCTGAAGCAATTGCGGCCAGATTGAGTCAGGCAGGTTTGACACCTGGCTGGAGCGACCACAAGGGAGTGTTTGTTGGAACAGAAATTATTGCAGGGAATGAGGCAAGTCCATATATGTCCGGACGAGTTCTTGCGGGGGAAAAAGGTGTAAAGGCTTTATTGTTATGTATCAATGATATGAGTATTGTGCGTACTGGTTTGCCCTTTGACCGATTTGATCTTCTTGTCGTTGCAGGCTCACATATTACTGCTCCAGATTCACATCCCGATTTACCTGAAGCGACTCGTTTGCGTACTCTTTTCGATGTTTGTTCTCCTGGTTGTGTCGATAAAGTGATTATTGTTGCAGAACCAGATATGGTTGCTCAAACTCCGTTTGAACTCTTGCCAAAAGAATTGCTCAAAAGCGCAGTTTCTCCACTTCAGATGGTTTTTACCATTACCGAAGCGATGATTGAGGCAGATAGGAGACATCGTATCGGGGGATAACCATTATGTTTCGTACAAAATGCTATGGCTCCAATCCCATCATCTCTCTTGTTTCTTTTACCGTTGCGAGTGGGCGTTGCATCTCTTCAGCAAGACGGGCAATTCTTTTGACGAGATTTTCATTGGTTGCTGTAATTTCCCTGCCATAATCAAAATAGAGAGAATCTTCTATTCCTGTCCGTACATGGCCCCCGGCAACAATCGCAGCAGCATTCATTGGGAGCTGAAATTGTCCGAGACCTGCTCCAGCCCAGATTGAATTATCCGGAAGGGATTGAATCATTGCCGAAAGATTTGTGATGGTTGCTGGTGCTGTATTGATGTTGCCCAAAAGAATATTGAAATATTTTCTTCCAGAAATTAGGTGGTTTCGTTCAAGATATTTTGCAAGATTGATCATTCCTGTATCAAATACCTCTATTTCTGGCTTGATCTTACGTTCTTTCATGGTCATCGCAAGGCGTTCAATTATTTCTATAGAATTGATACTTGGCCCGGTGTAAAAATTAAGAGAACCAAGTGTAAGGCTTGCCATATCCGGTTTTGCATGGCCTGTTAAATGTAGGACTTCGGAGCGTTGCTCAAACTCCTGTCCGTTTCTGCCCGATGTAGTGACACAACAGACCATTCCCGGTCTCTCTTTTTTAATTGAAGAAATAAGTTTTTCATACAGTCTTGCCTCTGATGTTGGTACTCCTTTCGCATCTCTTGCATGAAGATGAACAACCCTTGCGCCAGCATCAAACACACGAAGAGCGTCCTCAATTATTTCATCAGTGTGTAATGGAACGTGATGATTACTGAATTTTGTTGGAATCATCCCCGTTAGGCAGGCATTGATGATTAATGGAGGATAGGGCGAAAGTGGATGGGGATCATTGAGTTCGATATATGTTTTTCTCAAAGCCTCACGTGCTTGTCTGGACTGCATAAATGCGTCAAGATCCATGGCAAGAGTGATCCAGTGGTCAACAGCAGAGAGGCTAAAATCACATGTTTTTTTTAGGGTTCCGATTTCGTGGTAACCGTAATGCTTTTTGTACCATAGAATAGTTTCAGGCCTGTCTGCATTCGTAATGACTCGTTTGATTCCTGCTGAGAACATCGAATCCAGTCTTGCATCCTGAAGCGCCCTGCCGATACCCATACCTGAAAACTCCGGCAAGATACCAAGAAGAGTGGTCTTTCCTTCCGTTTCTGATAACAGTTTATACCCTGATGCTCCGGCAATATGACCGTCAATACGTGCAATAAAAAAGCAGGAAAGATCAATACTTTCCATTTCTGAAGATGGAACATGATGCATGTTCCAAGGCTCCATGACGTTTAGAATAGCCGTATAATCTTCAGGCGAAGCCTTTACAATGGTGAAATTCATCTTGATAAGTCCTATGAAAAAAATTTACAGAGTAAAAGCTTGTTTGTGAATAATTCGAATGTTACTTGTCATCTATAATAATCTTCAGTTTCCAGATGTTTGAACTACAGCCGTATTTTATGACAAAAAAAAATTACTAATTTGATGGAAATCCTGCTCATGATATCTCTTGATGATTTTTGCTCATTGTGCTAACGACATATACTGAAACCGTTGATCTCACCGATACGCATTTTTTTCTATAACCCGATTTTAAGCAATGAAACAGTCCTGCTCCTTGGGTTGGTGAAAAAAATGAATACTATAAGTATACTCATATTTGATCGAACGCAATATCCGTTCTACAAGCTTATGTGGTAAAAAAATGACAATAGACTTGACCGTACATAAAAAAGAGCGATATTGAGAGGTGGCCAGTCATATAAATGTCAAGTATGAAAGGAATTTCAGGATTTTGGAAAGATTACTTCAGTTGTGGTTGAGTTTCTAACAATTTTGCGAGATGTGAATTTGATGAATTTGCAATCAGTATTGGAGTAACCTCAATAGCAACTATTTTACAGGACTGCATAAGCGCTCACAGAAAATATTATGATGTCTAACCTGAATTATTCATCAAAGCAATAAAAAAAGGAAGTAAAGACATCGCAATTGCTTATATTATTGGTAGTTAAAGTCAACAAATAAGACGCTATATCAATGCAGTCCTTAGAGCAGAATATACTCAAACCAAAGAGTACCCAACAAACATTATTTCATTACGATTATACGTCGTCCGTTGCACCGATCAAAGGAAAAAAGTTGCCATTGATTTCCATGGTGGCGTGTTGCTGTTGAGTGAAACCGAGTCTGAGGTGAGTATCATCTCAAGGCTGTCAAAGAGCATTCATGATTCCCGACGTTTTTCTTCGATTACTCATTCAGTCAACGACCTGCTGACTCAGCGAATCTTTCAAATTACCTGTGGCTATGAGGATGGGAATGACTGCAACAGTTTACGCACGGATCCTGCGATGAAAATGGCTGTTGGTCGAAAAATAATATAAAAAAGGTTAGCTGCTTGCTACACCCAATGGCAGCAAAAGATTGTGCGTGCCATCAATATTTATAGCGCTTTATTACTTCGCCCCGATAATCGTTTTGACAGAATTTAGTGGCCGATCATCCACTTTTTGCTTGCCATCACCACTGCAGCCTCGTTCTATTGATCTGCACACCTTTGAGCTGCTCTGATGCCTCTATTTTTTACTGCAAATAGCCAGTATGGCGAGCCATCATGAATAATTCAGGTTAAGGAGATTTTTATGGTGCTTGGTGGGGAATGCGGGAGAAATTGGTTAGAATAGGGTGAGAATTTTTTCGCCTCTTTATCTTCAGGCAGGAGAAAAACCATTTAACGCAATGAGATCAAAGCAAGTGAGGACGCATTGCACATTTCGATAGCTACCGTGCATCATGCAGACTATTTATTGACATGGAACTGTAAGCACATCGCTAACCCTGAAATTCAGGCTTGGATTGCCGAAAATTTTCGATTCAAAGGTTTGTTTTTACCCTTTATTTGTACACCAGAAAAACTTATAGGAGGAAACGAAAATGAGTGATTCTATTATTCAAGAAGTTCGCACCATCCGCGATCAACATGCTGCCAGTATGGGCTATGACCTGGATCGCATTTATGCCGACTTGATAGCTCGGCAGGAAAAGCATAAAGCAGATGGCTGGGTGATTGTTGCAACGCAAATGCAAAATGACGTTGAACCGCATTATTCTGCGGATTTTGCAGCTCTCTTTGGATCTGTTGATGATGAGACTTTTACTCGACCAGGTCAGTCTCAGCATTCCGATTCTCCTCGCATTATTTTCGGCAAACCATCATGTCTCCATGCCCCAAAAGCTTAACCATACGTCGGTTCAGGTACAAAGTGATAAATCAAAACGCAATAATGGATAACCAAAGAAGAACGAGCTTTTTCAAACTCCCGATCATCATCAGCGTCTTACTGCCCTTGCTTTTTTGTGGCTGCGGTGCTAAGGATGGAGGTAAAGATGCCAAGAAGCAGGAGCGCCCAACCTTGTCGGTCGCGACGGTTCAGCGTTCGGATGCAACCGTAACAACCGGATATGCAGCCCTGCTTGAGGGCAAGGTGAATGTTGAAATTCGTCCACAGGTTGATGGTACTCTCCAGAATATCTATGTTGATGAAGGAGCTTTTGTCAAGGCGGGACAGTCGCTGTTCAAGGTTGAAGATCAGCTTTACCGCGAGCAGTATAACAGCGCTTTGGCGGCCCAACATGCGGCAGATGCACGGCTTGCTGTTGCAAAGATCGATATGGAGAAACTTGTGCCGCTGGTGAAGAGCAATGTGGTCGCGGATATTCAGCTTAAAGGTGCGAAGGCAAATTATCAGGTCGCCCAGGCTGCGGCAGAGCAGGCGAAGGCGGCTCTCCGTTCAGCTTCGGTTAATCTTGGTTATACGGTTATCAAGGCTCCTGTCAGTGGTTATATCGGAAAAATTCCTTTTAGAATCGGGAGCCTTGTCACGAAAAATCAGGCGGGATGGTTGACGATGCTCAGTGATGTCAGCGAGGTTTATGCCTATTTCAGCATGAGTGAGCTCGACTATATTCGCTTCAGGAAGCAGTATGCTGGCTCGTCAATGCAAGAGACGCTGCACCAGGTTCCGCCGGTTTCGCTGCTGCTGGCTGATGGTACCCGTTTCAGCGAAAAAGGCTCTCTTACAACGGTCAGCGGGCAGTTTGATCAGGCAACGGGGTCGGTCAGGGTGAGGGCAGTATTTCCCAATCGCCAGGGTCTTTTGCGTTCAGGAAATACCGGTACCGTGGTGATGGAGTCGGTGTATCATCAGGCGCTCATGGTGCCGCAGGCTTCAACGGTTGAACTGCAGGACAAGGTTTTTGTTTTTTTGCTTGACAAGGGCAACAAGGTGAGGAAACAGGCAATTTCCGTGGCGGCAAGAAATACCGATAGCTATGTGGTGAGTGCAGGCCTGAACGAAGGCGATACCTTTGTGATGGTAGGTGTTGACAAATTGCAGGATGGCGCTGTGATTAGGCCTGTCAGGAGTACTCCTGGTGCAGGGGAGCCACGAAAATGAGAGAAAAACTGGTTAAGAGATTTTTTCCGCTGCAAACGGCTGAGCTAAACGTATCTATTGATGTTTGAACGATTTATTTCCAGACCGGTTCTTGCTACGGTCATATCGGTTATTCTGGTGATTCTCGGCCTTGTCGGCATGAACCAGTTGGCTATCACAAGGTTTCCTGATATTGCGCCTCCAAGTGTTTCGGTAACAGCAAGTTACCCTGGCGCCAGCGCAGAGACGGTTGGCCGCTCGGTTGCGCCTCCACTCGAAGAGGCGATCAACGGTGTGGAGAACATGACCTACATGACCTCCACCTCCGCCAATGATGGTTCTCTCTCGATTACCGTCTTTTTCAAGCAGGGCACCAACCCCGACCAGGCGGCGGTGAACGTGCAGAACCGTGTGTCGCAGGCGACAAGCCGCCTGCCTGCCGAGGTGAACCAGATTGGCGTGACGACAGTCAAGCGCCAGAACAGCCAGATTATGCTGATCAATCTGGCGAGCAAGGTTCCCCAGTTTGATACAATATTTCTGCAGAACTACGCCAAAATCAATATTGTTGATGATTTGTCGAGGGTTCCGGGCGTTGGCCAGGTATCGGTCTATGGCAACCTTGACTATTCCATGCGAATTTGGCTGAGGCCGAAGCAGATGGCAGCTTACAAGGTAACGCCGCAAGAGGTTGCTGCTGCTATCCAGAGCCAGAATCTGGAGGCTGCTCCCGGATCGTTTGGAGAGAACAGCGGCCAGGCCCTGCAGTATGTGATGAAGTACAAGGGGAAGAATCGCTATCCTGGTGAGTATGAAAATATGGTGATTCGCTCAAATCCTGACGGCTCACTGCTCAAGCTTGGGGATATTGCCCGCGTAGAGTTTGGCGCTTACCGCTATACGGTCAACACCAAAGCCAATGGCGAGCCAGCCGTGGTTCTTGCGGTTTTTCAGGCTCCGGGTTCAAATGCCAACAAGGTTGAAATTGGCCTTCGCAAGGCGCTTGAAAAGGTTTCCGTATCTTTCCCGACTGGTATCACCTATTCGATCCCCTATAGCTCCAAAAAGGTGGTTGATGAGTCCATTACCCAGGTGATTCATACGCTCATTGAAGCTTTTTTGCTGGTCTTTCTGGTGGTTTTTATCTTTTTGCAGGATTTGCGTTCCACTCTTATTCCCGCCATTGCCGTTCCGGTTGCCATTATTGGCACCTTTTTCTTTATGAACCTCTTTGGTTTTTCCATCAACGTTCTGACGCTTTTCGGTCTTGTGCTGGCAATCGGGATTGTGGTGGATGATGCGATTGTGGTGGTTGAGGCGGTGCATGCCAAAATTGAGCAGAAGCATTACCCTGCCAAAGTTGCCACAGTCTCGGCGATGCGTGAGATTACGAAAGCCATTGTCACCATTACGCTGGTGATGTCGTCCGTGTTTTTACCGGTCGGTTTTCTCGAAGGCTCGACGGGTGTCTTTTATCGGCAGTTTGCCTTTACTCTGGCCATTGCCATTCTTATCTCAGCCGTCAACGCCCTGACGCTGAGTCCCGCGCTTTGCGCCCTCTTTTTGACCAATCTGCACGATTCTGATGGTGGTGCTGGCAACCATCATAAACTCAAGA
The DNA here is from genome assembly GCA_049317185.1 of Chlorobium sp. GTDB lineage: Bacteria > Bacteroidota > Chlorobiia > Chlorobiales > Chlorobiaceae > Chlorobium. Next base: position 12,394 of record JBMOIS010000023.1, read on the forward strand.
GATTTGGCGGCTTCGGACAGCGCTTTTTCACCAGCTTTAACGCCAGTTTTGAGGCAATGAAGCGTAAATATCTTGGTGCTCTTGTTTTTCTCATCCGCAACAAGCGCCTCACCTTTGGCGCTCTTGGCGTGGTGATTGCGCTCTCGTTCTGGCTCTTTAAAACCATGCCGACAGGCTTTATTCCTGATGAGGATAATGGCTTTGTGATTGTCTCCGTCACCCTGCCGCCGGGAGCTTCATTGCAGCGTACGCAGAAGACGCTCGACAACGCAACCACGACGTTGCGCTCGATGCCATCCGTGCGCAAAGTGATTGAGGTCGCTGGTATAAACATTCTCACCCGAAGCTCTTCGCCCTCATCCGGTCTGCTTTTTGTGCAACTTCGAGATAATCAGGATCGGGGTGCCGAAGGGGATATCAAAAAGATTCTTGCAACCATGTCAAAGAAGTTGAGCAACCGGGATGGCTCCTTCTTTGCCCTTGCGCAGCCTACTGTTCCGGGCTTCAGTACAGTTGGTGGTCTTGAGCTTGTGCTACAGGATCGCAGTGGTGGCTCGATCGACAAGTTCAGCGGTATATCGAAGGGGTTTCTTGAGGCATTGATGAAGCGCCCTGAAATCGGGTTTGCCTTTACCAACTTCAAAGCCACCTATCCGCAGTATGAGCTTGAGGTGGATAATATCAAGGCTGGTCAGCTTGGGGTGAATGTCAAAGAGATCATGACCGTTTTGCAGGCTTATTATGGCAGTATGCAGGCATCCGATTTCAACCGCTTTGGTAAATATTATCGTGTGGTGATGCAGGCTGAGCCTTTGGATCGCACTGAGCCGTCGTCACTGAACGGGATTTTTGTCAAAAACTCCAGAGGTGATATGGTTCCGGTTTCATCGGTAATCACTCTTAAAAAGGTGTATGGCACAGAGTCGGTTGACCATTTCAACCTCTTTAACGCCATTTCAATCAATGCTGTTGTCAAGCCGGGATTCAGTACCGGTCAGGCAATCAAGGCGGTTGAAGAGGTCTCCATGAGTACGTTACCCTCAGGCTACAGCTACGACTGGAAAGGACAGAGCCGGGAGGAGATTGAGTCAACCGGTGGTTTGCTCTTTATTTTTCTGCTCTCGATCTTGTTTGTCTACTTCCTGTTGGCAGCTCTTTACGAAAGCTATCTGCTTCCTCTTGCGGTGATGTTTTCGATACCGACAGGGCTGCTTGGCGTTTTTATTGGCATCAAACTGGCCGGTATTGAGAACAATATCTATGTCCAGGTAGCCGTTATCATGCTGATCGGGCTTTTGGCCAAAAATGCCATTCTGATTGTCGAGTTTGCCCTTCAGCGGAGGGTTTCCGGCAGTACGCTCTCTGCTGCGGCTATTGAAGGAGCAAAGGCGAGGCTTCGTCCTATTCTGATGACCTCCCTTGCCTTTATCGCAGGTCTGTTGCCGCTTCTCTTTGTTACCGGCCCTGCGGCTCAGGGCAACCACTCGATTGGTGCAGCGGCTATCGGTGGAATGCTGGTTGGCATGGTGCTCGGTATTTTTGTTGTTCCGGTGTTGTTTATCACCTTCCAGTATCTGCAGGAGCGCATTACCGGAGTTGCATCTCCAATTGTTGAGGCTGGGGAGCTTCTTGAAGAGGTTCTCATTGAGGAGAAAGAACGCTCACAGAAACTATTATGATGTGTAAAGAGATCGTTATGAAAAAAGGAACAACTGTTTTTTTTGTGACAGGGACGCTCTTTCTTGTCGGCTGTATGGCCGGGTGCAGTGGCAGCCGTGAGTCAGTGCTACGTGATGGAACGTTTCCGGCAAGTTATCGAGGTACATTACCGACGGGATCTGTTGCGCCTGCTGATACCGTTATAGCCAGGCTTCCCTATAAAAGTTTTTTTGCAGATAAAACATTGTGTGCCTTGATTGATACGGCGGTGGTGAACAATATTGACCTGCAGATAGCCTTGAAAAATATTGATTATGCACAACAAACGCTTAATTCTGCAAAGCTTGGAATTCTTCCTTCTCTGACTCTCGGGGCGCAGGATATTCGAAACAATTCGTCTGATAATGGCGTTAAAAAAACTCCTCAAGAGTATATTGCATCTGCCTCTGCTTCATGGGAAATCGATATCTGGGGAAAGATTCGCAGTCGGAGCCAATCAGCACTTGCTTCGTATCTGAAGACACAGGAAGCAGCCAAAGCGGTTCGTACCAGATTGGTGGCGGATGTGGCAACAGGCTATTATAATCTTCTTATGCTGGATGAACAGCTTGCTGTTTCAAGGAAAAATCTTGCTCTTGCCGATACAACCCTGAAGATGATTCAGCTTCAGTATACATCCGGGCAGGTCAATGATCTTGCCATCAGGCAGCAAGAGGCAGCACGGCAGTCGATAGCCGGTTCCCTTCCTCTTATCGAACAAAACATTGCCGTGCAGGAAAATGCGTTGAGTACACTTTGCGGCGGGATGCCTGGTCCGATTCGACGTCATCAATTGCTTTTTAGAGAAAAAGTCGTCGATGATCTTTCTGTCGGAATTCCTGCCGCAGTGCTTCAGAATCGCCCCGATGTTCGTGCTGCCGAACTTGCTCTCAGGGGAGCAAATGCAGATGTGGACGAAGCTGGAGCAATGTTTTATCCTTCGCTTGCTGTTACGGCTCAGGGAGGAGTGAGTGCACTGAAATCGAGTGAGTGGTTTACTGTTCCGGGTTCCCTCTTTAGCGTGCTTCAGGGATCGTTGTTGCAGCCGCTGTTTCAGCGTGGTCAGTTGAAAGCGAACTTTAGGCAGTCAAAAATAAAGCGGGATCAGGCAGAACTTGCCTTCAAGCAATCGATGGTAAAGGCGGTAGCGGAGGTCTCTGATGCCCTTGTGCGACTTGAGAAGATAAAGGAGCAGGAAGTTATTGCACAGGAACGGGTTGTTACCTTGCAGCATGCTGTCGCCAATGCAGGAATGCTTTTTAAGAGCGGGATGGCAACCTGGCTTGAAGTTATTGTTGTTCAGACAAATGCGCTTGGTGCGGAACTCACCCTTGCTGATATACGGCGTCAGCACCTTGCCGCCATGGCTGAGCTTTACCGTTCGCTTGGTGGAGGATGGAGGCAGGCTTTGTAGAGTACCGGTTATCAGGCTATAAAAAGATAGATTGCCAAAATGTTGTTCTCTATCATAACTTGTTATAGTGATAACAATTATTATTTTTATCACTTGTGACACGGCTCCTATAAATTACAGGATAAAGAAGTTTGATCATTTATGGACACCCCATTATATAATGCGACGGTTATCGGTAAAATCATGGTTACTCCGGATATCATGATTTTCAGAATAAATACTGATGAAGCCAGAGAAGAGTTTGAGGCGGGACAAAATATTCTGCTCGGGCTTTATGGCTACGAGATGCGCTCATCCAATTCGGAACCCGAGTCACTCCCTGCTGAAGCCAACAAGCTTATCAAGCGGCCCTACTCAATCGCTTCGGCGAAGACTGAGACCCGGCAGATGGAGTTTTACATTTCACAGGTCAAGTCTGGTCAGTTAACTTCGAGGCTGTTCAACCTGAATAATGGAGACAGGGTTTATGTCGGCTCAAAGATAAGCGGACTTTTTCGACTTGACGAAACACCTGACGGCAGTGATATTGTTATGGTTGCAACCGGAACTGGTATTGCGCCTTATATCAGTTTTTTGCGTTCCCACATTGTTGAAAGGCCGGAAAGCAAAATGGTTGTGGTACAGGGCGCTGCCCATCGCTGGGATCTTGGTTATTACAGTGAATTAACCTTTCTTGAAAAAAACTTTGCAAACTTTTTTTACGTTCCGACACTGACCGATGCCGACGATCGCTGGGATGGTTTTCGATTATGTATAGAGGAACTCTTGAGAAATGATACCTTGCAGAATGAGTTTAACATCACCCCTGATCCTGAACGGACGCACTTTTTTGTCAGCGGGAAACCAGAAATGGTCAGTCATGTTTCAGAGTGGCTTCATGATTTTGGCTATACAAGGCATCATCCGGATGATCCCGGTGAGCTGTATATTGAGGAGTTCTGAGGCTTGACCGAAAAAATGCCGGGATTCTGTACTGGGAAGTTGCAAAATTATAATCAGGTGTGGAAGAATGGCAATGTGGACAATAGCGGATTCGAACCGATGACCTTTCGCGTGTGAAGCGAACGCTCTAACCAACTGAGCTAATTGTCCAAAGATGAGCCTTAGTATAGGATTTGTAGGCCATTTTTGCAACGTTTACAAAACATTATTTTTTTGCAAAATTCAAAACTGTTATCATGGAACAAAATGATCAGGTAAAAACAATTAAAAATGCCGTCGGGATGGCGGGAGGTGCAGCGTTACTTGCCCCAATCAGTTTCCCTGCTCTTCATGCGTTAACTGGTGTTGCTGTGGCGGGGCTTGGACTTTTTGCTGTCGGTACTCTTGTTGTCAAGTCGGTCAGCGCACTGACGGGTGTGCTGAATCCAACGAAAGAAAATAATGGCGCTTGTTAAGTTGACAGCGGCACAAAAATAAAGATGCTATGAGCTATAATCGGTTGACTCCCGAAGAAGAACGGGTGATTGTGCAGAAAGGAACTGAAATGCCCGGAAGTGGCGAGTATTATCTGAACAAGGAGTCGGGGACTTATCTCTGTCGCCGATGTGATTCTCCACTGTTCAGATCCTCTGACAAGTTTGATTCAGGCACCGGATGGCCAAGTTTTGATGATGCAATCGAAGGCGCAGTCAGGCAGATTCCTGATGCGGATGGAAGGCGTACGGAAATAGTTTGCGCCAATTGCGGTGCTCATCTTGGCCATGTTTTTTTCAGGGAGGGGTTGACCGGGAAAAATGTTCGTCACTGTGTTAATTCAATTTCCCTGGGTTTTCAGCCGGAAACAACTTCGGCTGTGGTGACGCAAAAGGCGATTTTTGCAGGCGGATGTTTCTGGGGTGTTGAGTACCATTTCAAAAAAGTAAAGGGTGTGCTTTCCGTAACATCAGGCTATACGGGGGGTGTCATTGATAATCCCTCTTACAAGCAGGTTTGTAGCGGCAAAACAGGACATGCTGAGGCTGTGGAGGTTGAGTTCGATGCCGCCCTGGTCAGTTATGAAACCCTTGCCAAACTCTTTTTTGAGATTCATGATCCCACACAGCATAATCGACAGGGCCCTGATATTGGAACACAATACCGTTCAGCTATTTTTTATACCGATGAGGAGCAGAAAAATGGAGCTGAACAGCTTATTGGTGAGTTAAGGAGCAATGGATATCCTGTTGTGACCAGCGTTGAAAAGGCAGGGATATTCTGGTATGCTGAAGAGTACCATCAGGACTATTACCAAAAAACGGGTCATCAGCCCTATTGCCATATTTATCAGAAGCGCTTTCAGGCTCATTGATTTTTCGTAAGTGCACAAAATCACCTGCGACACTCGTTCTAATGTTTTATCGATATGATAAGCGGATATGATCTGGTTGCTGTGTGGCGAGAGTACAGGAAGCTGGAAAGTGGTCAAGTAGCTGTCGATCTCAATATTGGTGATTACAGGGGATATGTGGCGGGAGTGTGCGATGTGTGTAACCGCTGGTTATTTACAACTCCCGAGGGAACCACTCAGGGGCAGGTCTGTGCTGTGGTGGGGAAGTGGCTTGAGGAGCATCCCGGGAGATGGCATAAACCGGCAATGGGTCTTGTCATCCAGGCTCTTCAGGAAGCATTCCCCTATTATCGAAAAAAGCGGAGAGGAATGCGGCTTATTTTTCTTTGGGTTGAAAAGTTAAAATCCACCAGCGGCAGCAATTGAGGGCGATACTGTTATGATCGAAATATCCGGTTTTTAGCTCAATCTCATGGCCTTGCAGCCCTGATGGCAAAGGCGCAGATCAACATGCCTGCAACCAGAAAGTTCTGCGCAATGGCGTTATAGCGCACATCCATTGTTCCCGGAGACTTTACCAGGGAAAACTGCAGAAAAAACTGGGGAATGACGAGAGCGGCGACCATTATTCCATAGGTAGTTTGTTCTATCATGAACAGATAGCATGATGCCAGAAGCTGGCCGGTATTGATGAGTACGGCGGCAATTTTGGCCGCATTGGTCTCCCCGAAGACCACTGGCAGCGTTCTGATTCCGACCTGTCTGTCGCCTTCGATCGATTTAAAATCATTGATGGTCATGGTGCCAGTGCTGGAGAGAGTGAAAAGAGCGGCAATAATCAGCGACGGCTGAAGCGAAGAGAGTGTAACGCCCTGGTTATAGGCGATTTCTCCGGCTATCCAGGGAATGACAAGGTAGGAAACCGCCACGATAATATTGCCTGCCCAGAGCCGTTTCTTCAGTTTGATCGGGTTGGCACTGTAGAGGTGCGCATTGACAATGCCGATAACAACGTAAAAGCCGATAAGGGGATGAATCAGATAGCCGATGATGACCGAAAGAACCGACCAGACGGCAATCAGGATCGTGGCATTTTTCAGCGATATGGCCCCGCCGGGTATCGGACGGTTTGGTTCGTTGATTTCATCAAGATCACGGTCAAAATAGTCGTTCAGCATCTGGCAGGTACCACTGGCCAGAGGGCCGGTAAGTAACATGCCGAGCACAAACTTCATGCCTGAAACCTCCTTCCATCCAAAAGAGCCGCTTGCCACAGCGCCGCAGAGAAAGCTCCACATAACCGGAATCCAGGTGACCGGTTTGAGAAATCGTATAACCAATGCAAGCCGGGAGAGATTTTCGGGAGGCATCGGCCTGGAATGAACCAGCTTACGGACACTTAATGGCGTATTGAACTCACCGTTATCCGGCTGCTGCACTGAATCCTTGATTGAACGAAAATCACTCACCCTTACTTGCTTATGTTTTAATAGCCTCTACATCAGGTCACGACGAAATCTGCTGCCGTAACCGATTGTACTCCAATCAATGTTGCAAACTGTACAGCCAAACCGGCTCCGCTTCCGTCGGCATCATAGAGCAGTGCGCCGGTTGTGGTGTTGTGGAGGATGTAGTCGTTTGGGTGAGTGGCTGTCCCATCGGTACGTTCATGAAAATTTGCAGCAGACAGCACACCTGGTCGATAAAATATTTTGAAAATAGCGTTTTCGAGCTCAATTTTGTCAATGTATGGCGCGAAATCGGTGATTGCATCGACATTTGTTGATCCATTCAGCACGCTGTCAAATCGGAAATGGTCTGAACCGATACCGCCTGTGAGCGTATCGTTGCCCGTTCCACCGTTGAGCGTGTCGTTGCCACTTCCTCCGTCGAGGAGGTCATTGCCGGCATTGCCGCTCAGCGTGTCATTACCGGGAAGACCGTAAAGGTGGTTATCACCGCCAGTTCCATTCAGCTTGTCGTTACCGTTTGTGCCGTTGATTGAGGTGAAGTTAAAAGCGGTCTCAAAATTGAACACTGTTTTATCCAATATGCCATCGAAGCTATTGTTCGCAAGATCTTTGATCGCCGTACTGTCGATCAACACAGAGTAGTTAGTGCCAAAGGCAAGATCATTGGCCGGGTTGATAGTGACGGTGTCGTTTGAGATAGTAACCTGTGTCGTGTCCGTTGCGCTGATCGATTTCCAGAGTCCCCCTGTGGCATTGTAGATATTGAAAGCGCCAGTTCCGGCTTGTACCGACTCACTGAAGGTCAGCACAATATTTGACCCTACAACAACGGCTGCGGCATTGTCTGCCGGTGAGACACCCAACAGCAGGGGATGCGTCGTGTCGATTGGTGTCACACCCACTGATGGGTCGGCAACTATAATATCAGCAAATTGCAAGTATTCAAAGTTGATTAGTCGGTCGTTACCGTCAGTACCTGATACAAGGGTTATTCCGTTGTTTGCAGTGATCGTGTAATCTCCCCTGGATCCTGCAAAAACGGCTGTATCTATACTGCGGCCTCCATCCAGTGTATCGTTGCCGAGCATGCCGTAGATGGTATCGTCACCGCGCATTCCATACAGTATATTGTCAGCCGCGTTGCCGGTCAATTGATCATTGCCGTCACCGGCAATAGCGTTCTCAATCTGTGTCCCTGAAGCAATGGCAAGAAAGGTCGTCCCGGCCAGTGTTGAGGAATGTGTTTCATTAAGGTCAAGATCAAGATTACGATACATTGCAGCAGCATCAATCCAGTCTGTTCCCCCATTGGTGTCTGAAAGTGTCAAGCGCGATGATTGGCCTGAAGCAACAAGGGCGGTCAGCACTTCGTCAGTATAGTGATAAACATCATTGTTTGTGACGGTCGACCCATAGCCATTGAAAGCAACAGAACTCAGTGTACCAGAATCTCTCTTGACAACATCCTGAATCTTCAATGTCCAGGTACCAATACTGGACTCTCCACGCAGTCCATCAATACCAAAGGTGTAAGTCATTCCATAGTCTGATGTTGATGCAGTGCCAGTGCTGCCGTCACAGAGACTCATTGTTGTGCCGTCGGGCGACATCAGGCTTATCCGAAGATTGGTGAAATTTGAGTGAGTCAGATTGAGTGTCAGGTCAACGTGTTCAAGAATGACATTCTGTGACACGCTGAATGAATAGGTTGTTGTCGCCAGATCTGCCAGAGCCCTGGCGGCAAGGAGTGTGCCTGTCGAGGCAACGGATTCATTTTTCGAGGTAGCTGCGACGGGATTCAGGATGCTCCACACCTCAGCTATTCGTACAGCGTTGAAAGCATTGATCATCCCGTAGCCGTAGTCTTCGCTGTAATGCAGTCCGCCACCATTCCAGTTGTTGGCACCGTTCCATTTCCATGACAAATGTTCGTTTGTTGAGAGGCCACCGTAGAGGCTGCCTGCGCCGACCGAGGAGTAGGCAAGTATGTTTTGCACATCGCGCCAGCCGAGTGCATTGTTGGCGCTGAGCATCAGTGATACCACTCCAGCGGTTACAGGTCCCGCAGCAGAGGTTCCGCTGAACTGATTAGTGTAGTCGTTATTCAAGAGGCCATCATAGCCCTTTCCTGTGCCAGGCAGGTCAGTTGTCACTGAACCGGCTGGTGCTGAAACAAGAATATGTGCTCCGTATGTTGAATAAGAAGCTATTTTGCCGGTAGCGTCGAGAGCTGCCACAGTCACGGTGTAACGGGATGCATCCAGTGCCTCTCCGTTGCCGTCAATATTGTTGTTGCCAGCCGATTTGATATTGATTGTGCCAAGCCCGCTGCGACCGTTTACCGAAGCATTAGCAAACTTTGCAACATCGCTGGATACCTTGAAATCAGGGTAGCCGCCATAGCTGTGATTGGTGACATCAAACTGGCCAAGACTATCAAGTGTCAGCAGGTAGCGCACCAATGCGGAGTTGATGTCATCTTTGCCGCCAAAGATTCGAACTGCGGTGATTTTGGTCTCAAATGCAATCCCGATACCACCAAGAGCGTTATTTTCAGCGGCAATAAGGCCAGCAACGGATGTTCCATGACCATCTGCAGATGTCAGCGGCTGGCCGTTATTCAGTGTGCCGGAGATTGTTACTTGACGACTGGAGTCGTAGTTGGCATCAAGATCCCAGTGGGTTTTCTGTACTCCGTCGTCCCATATCCCGACCTTGACTCCCTGACCCCGGTAGTCTGCCCATACTTTTTCGAGCCCCAAAAAGGGTGTGCTTCCTGTACTATATCCCAATTGGCCAATCATCGACAGATGCCATTGGCTGGTATAAAGCGGATCGTTCGGCTTGAATGAATCAATCATAACTCCTGTCTCCGCAGAAAAAATTTTAGTACAATAAGCTGTACTTATCCGAAAGGCGCGAATTTCACTGGATCACCCCATTTATGGAAACAATCCTGTCAACGCGAAAGGCCTCTTTTCCTTGCTGACAGGGTGAACGACTCACCCGTACGCCTTCAAGTTCAAGTTGGGTTCCTGTTTCGAACTGCCGAAGCCTGACACCAACCAGCGCAATTGTTTGTCCATCTGTACCAAGTAAAAGAGGGCAGATGACACCTCCGGTTGTGATTTCACCACTCAGTAAAACCTTTGCCGGTTGGGGTAAGGAATAATTCTCAGCAGCCATTGCCCTTCCTGTTGAACTGAAAAAACTGCATGCCGCAACCATCACCACAGCTATCCACAATTTTACCATATCCCGTTAAAGATATCAATTAAGGGTATCTTAGTCAAGTAATATTTGATTCTTGTATAGACTTACGGTTCGTGTCCAATGATCGTCGAAACAGGCCAGAAAATCAAGACACATCCCAAGTTATAACCATACTTGGTAAGTTGCTAATTTTACAAATAGTATTTTAGACTTATCTTCTGCTTCTTTCCATGCCGTCGGTAATGACCTTTTACCAAATTTATCGAAATGGTGGCGAGCTTTCAGACAGTCAAACCCGACAATAAACAGTATGCTTCCATGATTGACAGTAATGTATTGCTTGCATTTTTTTCAACATCACTCATTCTTGCTCTCTCTCCCGGCCCTGACAACCTGTTTGTCATGGCACAGTCAGCCCAGAATGGACGTGCCGCAGGTCTCTATGTAACACTCGGTCTTGCTACAGGGCTTATTGGACATACTGTTGCTGTGGCATTTGGACTTGCCGCCATTGTTCACTCATCGGCACTTGCTTTTGGTGTCATGAAATTTATCGGGGCGGCATATCTGCTTTACCTTGCATGGCAGGCGCTCAGGGCAACAGCAACAACTGTTCAGCGGCAACCGGTTCAGGTGCTCTCGCGGGGAAGTCTTTACCGGCGCGGGATTCTTATGAATTTGACCAATCCCAAGGTTTCGTTCTTTTTTATGGCTTTTTTGCCGCAGTTTGCCGATCCTCGTCATGGTCAGATGATATTGCAGTTTTTTCAACTCGGGGGTGTTTTTATCATGGCAACGTTACTGGTCTTTGGGGGTATCACTCTTTTTGCCGGTGGACTTGGCGACAGATTTCGCAACTCCGCCCTGGCACAGAAAATTGTCAACAGGATCTCGGCTTTGGTGTTTATCGGGCTTGCGGTGAAGCTGGCATTATCTGAACGTTAAAGAGGGTAAGCCCGGAGTTCAAAAAACCTTGTCATGAAATTTTTTTTAAAAAAAGATTAAGAAAGGTTTCAATTTGTTCCTTTGGATTCTTTTATTGAGAACGAGGTAACTCATTATCTTATTTCTTGAAAAAAACTGTTATATCCCACTCATGCCACATCAAATCCTGATATCCGCGATTTCCCGTTCACGGAAACAGGCCTTCCGAACAAACAGGAAGCTCTCTGACTTGATTATGCAAAAATCAACCCTCATAGCTCTTCTTGTCGTCATGACGGCCACGGTCGTTCCACTTTTGCTGCTTGCGCAAACAAGAGATGATTCACTCCAGTCTCAGGTTCAAATTAATTCCTATATCGTCAAGGAGACGGGCAGTTCCAAAGTATTGATGGCAAAGGATATCGACATACCAGTCTCTCCGGCCAGCCTGACAAAGATACTGACTTGTATTATGGCAATTGAAAGCGGCAGGCTTGATCAGGATGTGCTTATTACGAAAGAATCGACGATGGTAGAACCTTCAAAAGCAGGATTCATACAGGGTGATAAAATCAAGCTTGTCGATCTTGTCAAGGCGGCTATGGTCAATTCAAGCAACGACGCAGCATTTGCCATAGCGATACATCTTTCAGGTAATATTGATTCGTTTGTTGCCTCCATGAACTATAGGGCAAAGATGATTGGAATGAAAAATTCCCGGTTTACCAACCCGGCCGGTTTTGATAAAGGCATTTATGCAGGCAATATATCGACAGCAGAGGATCTGTTGCGCCTGACGGAGTATGCCGTAAGGAATCCCGTCTTCAACCAGGTTGCCCGTCTTGACAAAGCCGTTTTTATGGAGCAGACAACTCACAAAGTTTATTGTCTGAAAACACACAATAAGCTTCTTGATAAATATCCTTATGCAGTTGGCATCAAGACAGGGTATACAACCAAGGCTGGCGGGTGTTTGATTGCCAGAGCCATAAAAAATGACAAGGATATTCTGCTCGTGATGCTGAATGCGAAAACGGACCGATGGAATGTTGCTGCCAACTTGTTCGACATGGCATTTATGGACAGTAGACCGAATCCGGCATGGTTCAGTGCCGCATCCCGAGGTGATTCAGGCCTTTCCAGACCTCTTGTCGTTAAAGAACATCGTGGATCGGAAGCTGTCGCCCCGGCAAAAGCAGTTCATAAGTCGAAGAAGCAGGAGATTGCCGTGCAGAAGATCAGCCGAAAGTCGAAGAAGCAGGAGATTGCCGTGCAGAAGATCAGCCGAAAGTCGAAGAAGCAGGTTATTGCTGAGCAGAAGATCAGCCGGAAGTCGAAGAAGCAGGTGATTGCCGTGCAGAAGATCAGCCGAAAGTCGAAGAAGCAGGTGATTGCCGTGCAGCAGATCATCGGCAAGTCGAAGAAGCAGGTGATTGCCGTGCAGAAGATCAGTCGAAAGTCGAAGAAGCAGGTGATTGCCGTGCAGAAGATCAGCAAGAAGTCGAAGAGGCAGGTTATTGCTGAGCAGAAGATCAGCCGGAAGTCGAAGAAGCGCGAACTTGTAGCATCGAAACCAGTCAGGAAAAATAAAAAGAAAGTGACTCTTACCCTTTCTTGTAAGCCGGTTGTACCCTCTAATCAAATCAGCAAGAATGATCAAGCATATCGTAATGTGGCGGCTTAAGGATGTTGCGCATGGCAATGACCGGCAAACCAACGCTTCTCTCATCAAGGAAAAGCTTTTGGGACTCAAGGGACGAATCCCAGGGATGACGGCTATAGAAGTGGGATTTGATTTCAGCCGCACGGATAGTTCTGCTGATGTGGTCTTGTATAGCGAATTTATTGACCGGAAAGCTCTCGCAGAGTATCAGGTAAATCCAGAACATGAACTAATAAAGCCTTTTACCGGGGAAGCCAGCGAAGAGCGGAGAATTATCGATTACGAGGTATGAGGTAACAATAAAAAGCGGATGAACCTCAGCCTTCCGCTTTTTATTGAATTGGTTTCTTTTTTTGTTATCCCTGAACGATGCACTCTGCAGGGCAAACAGCAACGCAGGCTGGAGCATCAGCGTATCCTTCGCATTCGGTGCAGGTGCCAGCATCAATGATATACGCATCGTCGCCAGCCGAAATTGCCGTAACTGGACATTCTGGTTCACAAGCTCCGCAGTAGGTGCATTCGTCGGTAATGAAGAGTGCCATATTAAATTTCCTTGCTTAAAAGTTGTAAAAAATAGAAAGAACGATTCTGATTAGCTCCGGTCAATATAAGATTTTTTTTTAGCTCAAAAAAAATGTTAACTCAGTTAATAATAAAGTGCCGCCATAAATCAACGGCAGTTACTGTTGCGCATGAATTTCATGACCGTTTAAAATTGAATTTATAAAAAAGGTCTCCTGTAATCAAGATACGGGTTGTCGGAGGAAAGGTAGCGCTGCACATACTCAAGTATTCCATCCTCAATTGAAACGAGTGACTCGACGAATCCTGCCTGTCGAAGTTTTGTTATATCAGCACAAGTGTAATACTGGTATTTGTCTCGAAGGGTTTCCGGCATTGGGACGTAGTCGATAACGGGTTGCTTTCCAAGAGCCAAAAATGTTGCGGTCGCCAAATCCTTGAAACTTCTTGCCTCTCCACTGCCGACATTGAAGATGCCTGCTACGGGATTTTCAAGCAGCCACAGCATGATTTTTGTGCAATCTCCCACATAGACAAAATCTCTCAATTGTTCACCATCCCGATAGTCTGGCCGGTGTGACTGAAAGAGTTTCACTGATCCGTATTCACGTATCTGATGAAATGCTTTGTAGACAACACTGCTCATATCTTCTTTATGATACTCGTTCGGGCCGTAAACGTTGAAGAATTTGAGGCCAGCAGCCTTGTCGAGAATGCGGTTTTTGATAGCCCATCGGTCAAACAACTGCTTTGAGTAACCGTACATGTTGAGTGGCCGGAGGTTGTCGAGTTGCTGAATATCATCACTGTATCCGTTTGATCCATCACCGTACGTTGCCGCGCTTGATGCATAGATAAGTCGTACATCATGTGCCATGCAGAAAGAGGCAATTGTTTTTGAGTAGCAGAAATTGTTTGTCAGAAGATGATCAGCATCAGTTTCAGTCGTCGAACTGTTTGCGCCGATATGAAAGATGGCCGAAATTCCCTCAAAAGCGTCTCTTTCAAGCAGGTCGGGAAAAAGATCTATTGGTATAATATCAGTAAAATGAAGTCCGGAGAGGTTCCGCCATTTTTCACTGGTTGTCGATCCAAGATCATCAATGATTATAATGTTCTCTTCACCCCTTCGGTTAAGTTCCCAAAGCATGGCACTGCCAATAAATCCTGCCCCGCCGGTGATAATGATCATGTAAAAAAAAGTATAGGAATTTATTGCGCCTGGAAGCGAATATAAACAGGTGGGCATAAAGAACAAAAGGCCTTCTTGATATACAAGCGACCTTTCAAAAAAAGATTAATTCAAGCGGAAGCTTTAAGCTGGCTGGTATTGATCAGGAGTTGTCTTCCCCAAAGCAGCCATGTTCTTATGGTGTCAATCGGTTTGCCAATAATTTCTGCTATCTGCCGATGTTGAAGTCCCGATATTTCGTTTAAGAGAACAGAGAACTTGATGTCTGCCGCACAATGCTTCAGTGAATCAAGAAGCTGAAAGTGTCGCTGGCATATATTTTTGCTGATACAGAAATCGGTGTATTGTCCGAACTGGTTAATATAGTGCTCTCTGAATGCCTTCAGGAGCTCAATTTCTTTTGTCGTTGTATCCGCATGAAGATAGCTCTTGTAGACCAGGTCTTGAGAATCTTGCTCACTACAGGTCATCCACCAGGCAATGCTGTAGACATCGTTGAGAATATCAAGAGATGTTTTTTCTGTGCTTGTCATGTCGCCTCCATTAAGTTGGATTTTTTTTATCCTGTTTTAATTTATAAAAAAAAATGAGGATTATCCAGACTTTTTATCATGAATTGTCAATAAAAAGATGTTTTTTCAAGAAGAACAATCGCCAGATCTGGTCTATCCAGTTTGGACTGCGGGTTGGAGCGATTCACAGCAACAACGAAATGTGTTATTATGAAAAGAGCTATAGGGCATCTTCTTAATCCGGCATTAAAGAATATTGCGACATACAAGGTTGAGGGAGGACAGCAGGCAGAGATAAAGCTGAATCAGAACGAAAGCCCTTTTGATGTGCCGATGTGGCTTAAAGAGGCAATTATCGGAGAGTTTATCAAGGAACCCTGGAACCGTTATCCAGATATTTTACCCTACAGGGGGATGCAGGCTTATGCGGATTTTCTCGGCATTTCGGCTGATTCGGTAATGATGAGCAACGGCTCCAACGAGATGCTCTATACGATCTTTCTTGCTTGTCTTGGTCCTGGCAGAAAGGTGCTCATTCCCGAGCCATCGTTCTCGCTTTACGAAAAAATAGCACTGCTCTTGCAGTCTCGAATTGTCCGTGTGCCCATGCATCCTGATCTTGATTTTGATACTGATGCAATTCTTCGGGCGGCGCGTGACGAGGATGTTGATGTTATCGTTCTTTCCACACCGAATAATCCAACATCCAAATCACTTACCTTTGACGAAGTTCGGTTGATTGTGGAATCTTCTGATGCCATTGTGCTGGTTGACGAAGCCTATATCGAGTTTTCACGTCAGCGCTCCATTCTTGAGCTTCTCGACGAACACCCCAATCTTGTTGTGCTCCGAACCATGTCCAAAGCGCTCGCTCTTGCGGGGATAAGGATTGGTTTTGCCGTTGCAAATCCACTGCTGATGGCTGAACTGGCAAAGCCGAAAATTCCTTTTGCTTCAAGCAGGCTGGCCGAAATCACGCTCATACAAGTGTTGGCGAATTATTCGCTGGTTACCGATGCGGTATCGTATATCCTGCATGAACGGGATAGGCTTTATCACGAACTCCTTTCTGTTGAAGGGGTGGTGCCGTTCCTGAGTGATACCAATTTTTTGATTATCAGGGTCAACGATGCTGGGGCTGTTTTCCAAAGTCTTCGTGAGGAGGGGATTCTGGTTCGAAATGTTTCAGGCTATCACCTCATGGAGAACTGTCTGAGATTCAACATTGGGCTGGTTGAGGAAAATCGGCGGATTATCGAAAAGCTCAAGTCGCTTTAGTATGCAGGAGTTCAGAAAGTTCAGAAAGTTACATGGCACCGAAATGAATCGGCTGAGTGCGGAGCAGTATTCGTCGATACCGAAACATCCCCTTTATCTGATGCTCCATAATATTCGCAGTATGTGGAATGTTGGTGCCATGTTTCGCTCGGCAGATGCTGCTTGCATTGAAAAAATAATCATTACCGGCTATACAGCAACACCTCCGAGAAAAGAGATTGAAAAAACAGCGCTGGGGGCCCAGGAAAACGTTTTATGGGAGTATCATGCTGAACCGCTGGAGACCCTTGCAAGGTTGAAGCAAGAGGGCGTGCGAATCTGCGGACTGGAGATTGCATCAGGAAGTCGTTCCTATACAACCATGAATCGCAGTGATTTTCCTCTTTGCCTTGTCGTTGGCAATGAAGTTGACGGTCTTGAAGACGAGGTGCTCAACCTGTGTGACGATGTACTCGAAATTCCTCAGTACGGTGCCAAACATTCGTTGAACGTCGCAGTTGCAACGGGTATAGCCATGTTTGAGCTGGTGCGTGTTCTTCGCCATGGCATGTAACTTTTTGGTTTTTGATGTTGTTTTGATTACATACAGGTTCAACGATATATAACTGTTCTCTTCAATGCTTCACTACAAGACATACGAGTTGGATGACACCGAAGCTCCCTGGGTTGTGTTTGTTCATGGGGCTGGCGGAAGTTCTTCGATATGGTTTCTTCAGATAAAGGAGTTCGTCAAGCATTTTAATGTTCTGCTTGTTGATCTCAGAGGACATGGCAAGTCGAAGGGGATGGTCGACACCAAGGGAGTGCGTCATTATGAGTTTGCGGATATTACTCAAGATATTCTTGATGTGCTTGACTCGTTGAACATCCAGAAAGCCCACTTTATTGGTATATCACTTGGAACCATTCTGATTCGTAATCTCAGCGAAATAGCGCCGACAAGGGTAACATCAATGATTATGGGTGGTGCCATCATAAGGCTTAACATCCGGGCAAAGGTTCTTGTTACCCTTGGCAACATATTCAAGAGTGTTATCCCCTACATGTGGCTCTACAGCTTTTTTGCCTGGATTATCATGCCCAGCGAGCGCCACAAAAAGTCGAGGCTGCTCTTTGTCAATGAGGCCAAAAAGGTCGCACAGAAAGAGTTTATGCGCTGGTTTACTCTGACCTACGAAATCACTCCGCTCCTAAAATACTTTGAAGAGAAAGATACCGCCATTCCGACACTCTATCTTATGGGCGAGGAAGATCACATGTTTTTGCCTGCAGTTCGTTATATCATTACCAAGCATACCAATTCATGGCTTGAGGTAATCAATAATTCCGGTCATGTCTGCAACGTTGACCAGCCGAGAGAGTTTAACGCACGCGCCATACTCTTTTTGAAAAAAAACTCACCATCCAGAGGTGCGGTCACTGAAAAAGCCGGCGTTCGGCTTGCTGCCTGCTAAACAACAGGCTTGTTGTAGTTGTTCATAGCATGTCCTGTGCCGTTGATGGCGAAATCAAGCGCAGCATCCCTGCAAACAGGCAGTAACCTGTCCATCACTATCCTTTCATCTTCGCTGAATTTTCCCAGGACAAACGACGAAAAGGAGCTCAGCGGTTGTTCACCTGGTCTGATGCCAATCCGCAGACGAGCAAATTCATCGCTTCCGAGACATTCTATAATGTGTTTCAATCCATTTTGCCCGCCTGCCGACCCTTTTGGACGTATGCGTATAGATCCGGCAGGGAGGTTAAGGTCATCACAGAGTACCAGAATTTCGCTTCGATCAATTTTGTGAAAATTCATTGCCGCGACGACAGCGTGACCCGAGAGGTTCATATAGGTCATCGGTTTGATGATGATGATGCTCTCCCCCCTGTGCCTGATTTTAGCCCCCAGATATTTTCCTTTTCCTTTACTGAATCCAGCATTGAAAGAATGTGCAATTATTTCGGCCGCACAAAAGCCGATGTTGTGCCGTGTACCGACATACTGGGAGTCAGGATTCCCAAGGCCCACTAAAAGTTTCATAGATACGAAAAATAAATCAGGCGGAGTGGTTTAGGGTTTCTCATCTTCAACAGCCGGAAAGATAAAGGAATAAATAATACAAAGAACAGTTCATTTTGCTCAAAATAATCAGGCATTGTTATTTCTAAAATGGAATATCCTCAAGATGTTCTTCAAAAAGGCATTGAGATTCATGAAAAAAGTTGCAAATTGAGGCTTACTATTGTTGGCAAAACTGTTTTTTTGTCATGGTTTTGTTGGCAATATTTTTTTCTTGATTCAGAAAAAACAGTGAAAAAAAAAGAACAATGAAAAAACAGTTTAACGTAACATGGTGGGCCAGAGCGGTTTCAGTTCTGGCGGGCCTTGGAGTATTGTTACAAGCGCCCAATGCGCTGGCAAGCGAGGCCGATTTGGTATTGCCGGATTTACACTCGGTATCATTCCTTGGAGGAATACCCGGCGACACGCTCCTGATGTGGGGGCTTGCTATCTGCTTGTTTGGGATGATCTTTGGTGTAGTGCAGTACATGGGGATTCGTAATCTTCCGGTTCACAATGCCATGCGTGAGATCAGCGAGCTGATCTATGCGACATGCAAAACCTACCTTGTGACGCAGGGTAAATTCATTCTTGTTCTTTGGGTTCTTATCGGTGCCATTATTGTTGCTTACTTTGGATGGCTTCGCCACCTTGAAGTTATCAAGGTGTTTTCAATTCTTATTGCCAGTCTTATCGGTATTCTCGGAAGCTATACCGTTGCCTGGTTTGGTATGAGAATCAACACTTTTGCAAACTCAAGGACTGCATTTGCAAGTCTTGGCGGAAAACCCTTTCCAACCTATGCCATCCCGCTCAGAGCAGGCATGAGTATTGGTATGCTGCTCATCAGCATTGAGCTTTTCGTCATGCTCTGCATTCTGCTTTTTGTGCCTAAAGACTTTTCCGGGCCGTGTTTTATCGGTTTTGCCATCGGAGAGTCCCTTGGTGCTTCAGTGCTTCGTATCGCTGGTGGTATCTTTACCAAGATTGCTGACATCGGTTCTGATCTCATGAAGATTGTCTTCAAGATCAAGGAAGATGATGCCCGCAACCCTGGCGTTATTGCCGACTGTGCCGGTGACAATGCCGGCGACTCGGTTGGCCCTACCGCCGACGGTTTTGAAACCTACGGTGTTACCGGTGTTGCCCTTATCTCGTTTATTCTGCTTGCCATCAAGGCTCCTGAAGTGCAAATCATGCTGCTTGTCTGGATCTTTGCCATGCGTCTTGTGATGATTCTTGCCAGCGCCTTCTCCTACTGGGCGAATGCTGCCTTGGCCAAGATGAAGTACAGCAATGCTGACGAGATGAACTTTGAGAAGCCTCTCATCACGCTTGTCTGGCTTACCTCAATTGTTTCGATTATTCTTACCTACATTGCATCATGGTATCTGATCAGCAACCTTGGCGATGGCACCATGTGGTGGAAGCTTGCTTCGATCATCACCTGCGGAACGATTGCCGGTGCGCTTATTCCTGAACTGGTGAACCGCTTTACCTCTACAGAGTGCGCCCATGTTCGTAACGTCGTGCAATGTTCCAAAGAGGGTGGTGCCGCCCTGAACATTCTTGCAGGTCTTGTTGCCGGTAACTTCAGTGCATACTGGATGGGCCTTGCTATTGTTGGTTTGATGGGTGCTGCTTATGGCCTCAGTACTCTTGGCATAACCACTCTTGGTTTGACTCCTGAGCTGATAGCATCTCAAGGGCTTTTGACTGTCGGGCTGGACAAAGTAATCATGCTGGCACCTTCGGTGTTTGCTTTCGGTCTTGTCGCTTTCGGCTTCCTCAGCATGGGCCCTGTGACCATCGCGGTTGACTCTTACGGACCGGTTACTGACAATGCACAGTCGGTCTACGAGCTCTCGCTTATCGAGACGATTCCGAATATCAAGCAGAACATCCAGCGCGAGTTTGGCTTCCAGCCTGACTTCACCAATGCAAAAAGGTATCTTGAAGCTAACGACGGCGCAGGCAACACCTTCAAGGCAACGGCCAAACCAGTGCTTATTGGTACCGCTGTGGTGGGTTCTACAACGATGATCTTCTCGATTATCATGATCCTTACCAATGGTCTTGCAGACACGTCGGCCATTGCAAAGCTCTCTATTCTGTCGCCTCCATTTCTGCTTGGGCTGATGATGGGCGGTGCGGTGATCTACTGGTTTACTGGCGCATCAATCAATGCCGTGACCACAGGTGCCTACTTTGCCGTTGAATTCATCAAGAAAAATATCAAGCTTGACAGCTCTGTTGAAAGAGCCTCGATTGAGGACAGCAAGAAGGTTGTCGAAATCTGTACGAAGTTTGCGCAGAAAGGTATGATCAATATCTTTCTTACCGTTTTCTTCACCACACTTGCCTTTGCCTGTCTTGATTCGTTCTTCTTTATCGGCTATCTTATTTCCATTGCGCTGTTCGGTCTCTACCAGGCCATCTTCATGGCCAATGCCGGTGGTGCATGGGACAATGCCAAGAAGATTGTTGAAACCGAACTCAATGCCAAGGGCACCCCGCTTCATGATGCCTCTATTGTTGGTGATACCGTCGGAGATCCTTTCAAAGACACCTCTTCGGTTGCTTTGAACCCGATCATCAAGTTCACCACACTCTTTGGTCTCCTTGCTATTGAACTTGCCATTGAGCTTGCTCCACAGGTAGCGATTACCCTGGCCGCAGTGTTCTTTGCTCTCTCGCTGGTTTTTGTGCACCGCTCCTTCTTCTCCATGAGGATCAAGGTGGACGAACACTAAACGTCAGTTTGTTACCTGCTGATTGGCAGGATGCAACAACAAGAGAGCCGCAGCAATGCGGCTCTCTTGTTTAGAATATTATCCAGGCAAGAACACCAAGGGCACCTAATCCCAATAACGCGACTCCAGTACTACTGCCTCCAGGACTGTCGCCTGCATAGGGATCTGCGCCTGTGGAAAAATCGTAGCCAGTTGTCCCGGCGAAGTTGTTCTCTGCAAGATCTTGAATCGATCCATCAGCCATGGTGACGTAGTAGTGTGTGCCGTACGCCAGATCATGGGTCGGGTTGATGGTTACGGTATGATCCGAAACCGAAACCGTAGCACTTGTTGCGTCATCAGAGCTGGCTACGACCGGGCCACTGGCTGATCCACTGTGGAGAGCTATCGTGCCCGAACCACGACGGATCGACTCACTGAATATCAGCACAACATCACTGCCGACAGCAACACCGGTAGCCCCGTTGCCCGGGCTGAAAGTGTTTATTGCTGGTTTTATGATGTCATCATGCGTCCCGTCGGTAAACTGGAAGCTTTCAACATTACTGACCGTATCCGTTCCATCACTGCCTTTATTGTCGATAATCCTGTAAGTGTTTTCAACTTCATTATAGCTGATACTGTAATCAGCATACTTGCCGCTGAACATTGCTGTATCTGTTCCGATACCGCCATCCAGCGTATCGTTGCCGGTACCTCCCGTCAGGGTATCGTTGCCGGCACCTCCCTCAAGTTTGTTGGCTGCATTGCTTCCGATCATGATATCATCATAAGTGCCACCAACAATGTTCTCAATATCGTACAGTGTATCGTAACCAGTTCTCGTATCGCCCTCTTTTGTTGTGTAAAGTATCCCGTCACAGGCTGTTCCCGGGTCAATTCCCGAGTGGATTTTGGTATCAAGATTAACGATAACCCCTGCAAGAGCATCAGTGTACAACGCCGTATCGACACCATTGCCACCAGTCGTCGACTCGTCGCCATAAATTACATCGTCGCCACTGCCCCCGCATAGCGTGTCATTTTCGAGACCTCCGAACAGCGTATCATTGTCTGCGTCACCGAAGATGACATCATTGCCACCAAGTGAACCAATAATATCATCGCCGCCACCACCATAGAGCGTGTCGTCATCGGCACCAAGCACAATCCACTGGCTTGCACTGTCACCAATGACAAAGTTATTTCCATCACCGCCCGTAAGCCGCACAGCACCGATAACAATGGCAAACTCAACATTATTAAAGTTAATAACAGATCCTGACGGCAAGTTGGTCACATCAACAATCAGTGCCTCATGATGGTTTGGATTTGCTGTACCACCCTCGTCTGTGGCTGATGCACCGGTGATGATAATGGGATCGGAGGAGGCTGTCGTACCGGCAGAATCCTTGCCGAAGGTAAGGTTACGCACCGTTACCTGCTGTAGTGGCTGATCAAGTGCAAGCATGTAGGCATCAATGCCTGCGAACGCTTCCTCATCAAGCTTCGACCCTGAAGCTTCTGCAAGCTGATTGTGCAGGGTGGCAGGGTTGCTTTCAGCAGAGTGCTCCTCTGAAAACGTTATGCCAACGGGAACGGTGAGATCAACAAGGGAAACGCCTCCCTCATTACCCAGCGAAATTGCGCCATTGGTTTTGTAAATACTGACGGTCGCTGATGTTCCTTCAGTGCCGAAAACATTGAAGACATCACTATAGCTGTAACCAGGAGTGAACACCATCTCAGGATCAAACGTATAACTCCAGACACCATCAGTGCCAAGCTCAAAGGTGCCATAAGTGCCATGAGTTCCCGTCTGGGTCACAACAATAGGTGACGGCGTGTCAACATCAAGAATAGTCAACTTTCCGCTTGTTGAGCGAACCGTACTGCTTTCTGACAAAGTAGAGATAGCAGAAAAAAGCACTGCTGCATCGTCTGTTCCCGCAATCGTAACGGTTACAACATGCTCTGTCCCGTCTGCTGTTGAAACGGTGAAGCTGTCAGTATAGTCAGCACCAGACGCAAACTCGTTATGGGCACTGTCGGTCGTGTAGCTCCAGAGACCGTTGGCACCAAGAGTAAAGTGGCCATAGCCGTGGTTGCCTGCAACATTTGTCTGTGCAATAAAGGTCGTCGGAGTGTCGGCATCAGTTGCTGTAAGTGTCCCAGTCGCCGTTAGTACGGCATCGCTCTCTGTCAGACTTGCTCTACTCGTGCCGGTAATTACCGCGCCGCTGTTGCTGCCCGCAATCGTCACCGTGACGAGCTGTGGCGTTCCGTCAGCAGTGGTTACGGTGAAGCTGTCGATATAATTTGTGCCACTGACAAACTCGCCATGTGCGCTGTCAGTGGTGTAGTTCCACACTCCATTCGAACCGATACTGAAGTGACCGTAACCGTTCGAACCCGCAATATTCGTCTGCGCAACAAAGGTCGCAGCGCCGTCAACATCCGTCGCTGACAGTGTGCCATTCGTCGTCAGCACCGCATTGGTCTCCGTCAGACTTGCCGTGCTGGCACCGCTGATAACCGCAGCATCATTTACACCGATAACAGTGATGACGACATCTTTTGATACGCTGGTATGACCGTCATCAAATGTTACACTGTAGATTGCCGTAAGCGTTTCATTCTTTGCCAGAAAATCGAACGTAGCATCAGGCGCACTGAAAAGCCATACCTG
This sequence comes from Chlorobium sp., assembly GCA_049317185.1. Classification (GTDB taxonomy): domain Bacteria; phylum Bacteroidota; class Chlorobiia; order Chlorobiales; family Chlorobiaceae; genus Chlorobium. The sequence goes on from JBMOIS010000023.1 coordinate 36,019, forward strand.
AGAACCACTGCCTGTCGCGGTGCTGTCAACCTTTGTGCCAAGAGTAAAGGCTCCCTGCAAAACCTCTGTCTGGCTCTGCGTCAGTGTTCCGTTTGACCACACAAAGCTGGCACCCGTTACCGTGACTCCGTGCACATCGCTCAAATCGACATCTGAAAAGGCTATCGAACTGCTTGCCGTATCCAGGTTCAACGAGCCAGTACTCATGGATGCCTCATAAAATGTGCCACTGGCTTCGGAGGAACCAGATACTACAGGCACGTCGTTTGTTCCGGTAAGGGTGACGATCACCGTGCGCTCTGTCGTTCCGCCCTGATGATCGTCCAGGGTAATGGTAAAGCAATCAGACACGGTCTCTCCCGCTGCCAGATATTCAACGGCAGCCGCATCAACACTGTAGTTCCATGTCAGCACACCACCTGAACCGGCTGTTGTATCCGCAGTTTTTGTGATGGTCAGTGTCCCCAACACGCCGGTTGATGCTGTTACTGCGCCCGGCGTATGGGTATCATCAACATCAACATCACTGAATAACATCGTCCCGGTACTCGTCAGGGTGGATTGTGCTGCCGGTGTGCCAGTCATTTCAGTGACACTGCCCGTCAATGTGCCGCTGATAACTGCCGCATCATTCGTTCCTGTCACGGTAATCACCACATCCCTGGTTACGATACCGCCGGTATGCTGGTCATTAATAGTTACGCTGTACGTTGCCGTAAGCGTTTCATCTTTGGCCAGAAAATCAAAGGTCGAGTCTGCCGCACTGAAACGCCATGCCTGTGTTCCACTTCCTGTATTCGTGCTGTCTATCCTGGTATCAAGATGAAAGGCTGCCAACAGTGTATTCTGCTGGATACCTGTCAGAGTTCCGCTTGATCGCACAAAGGTTGAGCCAGTTACTGTGGCGACGTGTGTATCGGTCAAATCGACATCGGCAAAGGCTATCGAGCCATTCACCGTGTGTACTGTCGCAGAGTCGCTCGTCAAGGCAACTTCGGTAAATGCTCCGCTGACCGTTGTTGATGCACCCGCAATCGACGGAAGGTCGTTGGATCCGGTGATTGTTACCGTCACCGTGCTGCTGCTCGTGGCGCTCTTGTCATCTATGATGGTATAGTTTACGCTGGTGCTCTCTGTTTCACCAATCGCCAGGTAGTCAAAATTGCTGCCGGGATTGAAGGTATACGAGCCATCAGCGGCTATGGTAAAGATACCTCCATGGTTGCCGGATACGGCGGCTGCGACCTTGCCTGTGATACCGTTGACTGCGCTGACAGCATGTGTAGCGTCAGTATCCGGATCGGTGTCGTTGGCAAGAAGGCCATTGGCAGCATTGACCGTCAGCATCACATTTTCGGATGTGGCGTTTGTGTCGGCAACTGCTACCGGCGAATCGTTGCTGCCTTTGATGGTAATAGTAATGTTCTGGTCAACAAAAGCGCCATAATCATCCAGGACGCAAGCCGTATAGGTTTCTGTGACAACATCGCCCTCCTTCAACGATTGAGTTGCCGCAAGGGTATTGTCAAGTATGTACGTCCACTTTCCTGTGACCGTGTCAATCGACATGATACCATAGGTGGTGCTGACTTGTCCGACAAGGCTCCACGCCTGGGTAGCGCCCGTATCCATATCAGTCGCGATCAGGGTGGCACTTTTGGTTGCTGTGCCGGAAGCAACGGTGCCATTATCAAAATTACCGGTTTCCGTTACCGTACCAAACAATGCCGACATGTTGTTGGCTACAAGAGGAACATCATTGGCTCCATTGATTGTAATCTTGATGGTCTGGTCAACGGAAGCGCCATAGTCATCCGTGACACGAGCAGAAAAGGTTTCTGTAACAACATCCCCCTCCCGCAGTGCCTGGGTTGCGGGCAAGGAGTTGTTCAGCGCATAGTCCCACTTTCCGGTATCGGAGTTGATCGTCATCGTCCCATAAGTGGCACTCGGCGTGCCCTCAATGCTCCAGCTTTTCGTTGCGTTGTTGTCGACATCTGTGGCGCTCAACGTGCCGGTGATATGTGTCAAACCATCGGTACCCATACCGCTGAGTACCGTCTGACCGTCGTCGAGGTTCCCGGCTTCCGTGACAGAGCCTGCGAGTTGCTCTGATGTGTTGGTTACTACTGGCGTGTCGTTGGCACCATGAATGGTAATCGTCAACACAGCGCTATCCGTGAGCAAGGTCTGGTCGGTGACGGTGTAGTTGAATTGATCTTCAATGGAGGAGCTGAAATCGGCCAAAGCCTGAACAGCACGGTCTGTTTCGTTGATGGCATAGCTATAGCTCCCATCGGTATGAACCGTCAACGTCCCATAAGTTCCGTCGATGGTGAAGAGAGAAGCGGACAATATGGCGAGTTCACCCAGACCAGGAGTATTGCCCGACTCGACAGAAGCTATGGTGAGCTGGTCTCCCGGGGTATCAATGACATGACCGATAATCAATTGACCGCTGGCAACAGAGCCGTCGGTGCCGTTGAGTGTACCCCCTTTTTCAGTCGCACTGCCCCCAACACTCTCCGCCTGGGGAGCAAACGCACCTGCAGTTATTTGAGCCGTAACGGCAGAGGGTGTTTCCTGGCCACCTTGCAGGTCAGTGTAGGTGGCTACAACCTTCATGTATTTGCCACCTTCATTCGTGGTGGTAATATACGTGCTGCTCGTTGCCCCAATTACGGGGTTCCAGTTTGAGTTGTCGGTTGATGAACTCCATACGTAGCCGATTGTGCCGGGCAAACCATCCTGATCAGTCACCGTGGCCGTGAGTACCGAGTTTTCGACCAGAATTCCCGTAATGACGACAGAACCTGCATTTGGGAAGTTGGCAATCGGAGAGGTCATTGCTGAAATTGGTGCTTCAGGGGTGCCGCCGTCATCGGTGAAGAATGCCTGTACACGCACCCGCATACCAACTTCCGACTGCGTCAGGACAAAGGTAGCGGCATGATCACGAAGGTCATCAACGTCTGTCCAGGAATAGGATGCCTGCTGGTTTGCTTCACCACTCACATACTGGCCAACCTGCCATAGATACGATGGTGTGGCGTATGTTATACCTTCGACATCGGCAAAATCAGCGGTCAGTGTTGCGCCTTCGGCAAATGGGACGGAGGCGAAATTGTTGTCGGAGGAAATTGATGCCGTCCCCGGATTGTTGGCGGCAAAGGCATTCCCATTGGCATTCGTCAAGTTGAGGGTAAAAGTGGAGAAGGCCGATGCACCAAAGCTGTCGGTTCCGGTAACCTTGATGATGATGTACGGCGTGCCACCGGTCGGGTTGCCGCTGAAACTCCTGGCGTTCGCATCAAAGGTAAGCCAGCCCGGCAGGGCAGTGCCATCTTCCAGGGTAGCCGAGCAGGTGATGGTATCCGGATTAACACCATCAGCTCCCGGGTAACCGCTGGTAGCATCGGCATCGATGAAGATGCCGACTATGCTGAAAGTCCAGATGCCTGATCCGGTATAGGTCTGGTTCTGCAGGGGCGTTACCACTGTCGGAGCGTCGTTGACATTGGCAACATGAATCTTGACAACATCGCTGGCGTACGAAGAACCATCGCCAGCGATAACCTTGAGGAAGAGATCACCCACATCGCCATTACCCGGAGTGCCGCTGAAGGTGAGGGATGCAGGGTTGAATGAAAGCCAACCGGGTATGGCAAATTCAGTTGCGTCACCAGCATCATTCGCCACACGTACAACACTATAGCTTATTGCAGAATCCACATCGGTAAAGCTGCCAACCGGAATGGTGAAGGCAAAAGAAGCCCCCTGGTTGACTGATTGGTCAACAAGCGCTGTTCCGGAAACCGGCGCATCGTTAGCCGCCGCCAAAGTAAAAGTCTGCGTCGTGGCGATAGTTGCGATGCCGTCAGTAATGCTGTAGGAGAGGACGACCGCTCCGTTATAGTTTAACTCCGGGTGATAGGTGTAGGTAATGTTGTCTCCTGTCGTCAACATACCATGGTCGGCAGTTACCGCATTACCTGCGATAGAGGGAGTTGTGCCGTCGGCATCAGTGAAGCCTGCTGCAAGGTCAACCGCCGTAACGGTATAGATGATGGGCGTATCCTCAGTACTGTTGGCCAGCGTGGCGCGGGTTGTGGTCAGAAGCGGGGCATCGTTGATCGGTGTAACGGTGTAGCTCTGTGTGGCAGGTGTAACGCCGCCATTGCCGTCAATGATGTCGTAGGTGAGCGCCATCGTGCCGTTCCAGTTGGCCTCTGGTGTGATGGTATAGTTCAACCCGCCATCCGATGTCGTTACGGTGCCGTGATCCGCCGTCAGACCGGAGACGTGTATCGTGTTCCCTTCGGGGTCGGTGTAACCCCACAGCAAGTCACTCTCACTGATACTCGTGACGGTGTCTTCATCCACCACACTCAAATTCAATTGTGCGCTGGTATTAACCGGCGCATCGTTCACCCCTACCATATCGATGGCCAGCGAATAGTCGGCACTGATGGGGTTCTCTTCCACTCTGAAAAGCAGTGATGTATTGACGACGGAATGACTCCCGTTCACCATGGTGATGGTGGCGTCGAGTTCAGCGGCACTTCCATTTTGCAACGATGGTGCCGTGATCTCACGCGCCAGCGCATCGCTGATGGTCAGTTGCCCTGCAGTGTATGCAACCGTGACATTGCTGAGGCTGGCATTTGCCGCATGAATAGCAGAGGCTATTGCCGAAGCAAGGTCAGCGCCGGTTTCTGCTGTCGAGACATTCAGATTGGTAACCGAATAGCCCCCAATCGTGATCGAGAAGGTGGCAGCGGTATTGGCAAGCGCATCGTCAGCAACGTCAAACACTGCGGTCGATAATGTTGCAACAGGCAGATAGCGCAGATGACCCGCAGTGATCTCTTCGACGGTAATCCAACTGCCTGTCAGGGGCGAATGAGTGCTTGCGCCTGAGGTAGTATCATCAACTGACAGCACAACATCATGCCATGCTCCACCAATAAGGGATTGCAGTGTGCCTATGCCCGGCAGTTGGGTGATGATGACCCAGTGTTCATTCCCGTATTCAGGGTCGGCATAGTTGCCGAAGTCAGCCAGTGAGATGATTTTTGGCATTCCCTGGAGTACCGACACCGAATCGCTGGATGAAGAGGGGGCTTGATTGACGACCGTTACGTGCAGCGTGATGGTTCCCGGTGCCGGGCCTGTGCCAGAGGAATCACGGATCAGCGTGGTGATGGTGGTATCAGCGCCCCAGTAGGCAACCGGGGTGAAACTGACATCAGCAAGCGCCATGTTGACATTGGCAACCGAACCGGTGACTGTCCAGATGCCGGTGCTGCCTGTATAGGTAGACATCACTCCATTATAAGTGCCTGTGGTCAATGTACCCGCCGCTGGCGTGTTGAGTATCAGGGTGGCAGTAACGCTTGCGCTATCCACATCCGTGACGACAATGTCGTCAAGCGCCACAGGGGAGGGTGTGGGACTCGAATGGTATCCGATTGGCTGGGCCGGGGTGAGATTGGTTGCCGTTGGTGCCTGGTTGTCATTGGGCGGCGGATCGTTCCCCGCAGCCACATTCAGCGTGATCTGGCCCTGAGTCGGTCCGGTGCCTGCAGCATCACGAATGATGGTGGTGATGGTAACACCACTGGTATTCCAGTTGATATTCGGGTGGAAACTGACGGCGGCCAGGGCACCAGTGACTTCGGAAACAGTACCGGTCTTTATCCAGATACCGGTGACCGGGTCGGATGTTGTGCTGCTGTCGCTCAGGTAACCAGCAGCCGGGGTATTGAGTACCAAAACGGCCGTAATGATGTCATTCGCATCCACATCCGCCACAACAATGTCGCCAAGAGCCACCGAAGCAGTGCCTTGAGTGTATGTCGGAATTGTCTGGGTGAGGTTGTTACTGGTCACCGTTGGCGGGTCGTTGACCGGATTCACCGTAAATGAACGGCTGCCGGACACTGTTCCCGGTGTACCGGAAAAGCTGTCGGTAACGGTATAGCCAAGGTTGACGACCCCGTTGAAATCGGATTCCGGGGTGAAGGTATAGCTGCCATCACCGTTATGCACCAGGACTCCAGCGGTTGCACCATCAACACTTCTGGTCGCAACAAGGTTGGTAACTGACAGAGTGATGCTGTCGACATCACTGAAACCGACCAGCAGATCGTCCGGGTTGATGAGATAGCTCCGATCTTCGGTGGCATCGATCAGTGATACCGTGGCAGGACCTGTTGGTGCATCGTTGGCGGCGACCAGCATGAAGGTCCGGGTGGTGTTAATGGTAACCGTGCCATCGAAAATGCCGTAGCTGAGGGTAACCAGGCCGTTGTAGTTCGATTCCGGTGTGTAGGTGTAAACGCCATTGACTGCAGCACCAAATGAACCGTGGTTGGCGGTAAGGCCAGTAATCGTCAGCGTGTCACCAGTATCGGCATCGGTGAAACCAGCTTTAAGGTCAGCCGCCGTGACAGTGTATGGTGTTGGCGTATCTTCTGTGCCAGCAGCCAGTCTGGTACGGGCAGCAGTCAGAACAGGGATATCGTTGACTGATGCCAGATTGAAGCTGCGCGTAGCGGTAGTGCTGCCATCATGACCATCCTCAACGGTGAAGGAGAGTGATACCAGTCCGTTGTAATTTGCTTCAGGGGTGATGTCGTAGCTGATGTTATTCGCATTCAGCGCAACGGTGCCACGATTTGCTGAAAGGTTGGCAACCGTCAGCGTATTATTTTCGGCATCGGTGAAGCCCTGTTTCAAATCTGCGATAAGGAGGTTGTAAACCCTGTCTTCTGTGCCAGCAGCCAGCGTAGCCGCAGTACCCGTCAATGCAGGCGCATCATTGACTGCCACCAGATTGAAGCTGCGCGTCACTCCGGTAATGGAGCCACCATGACCATCGGTGATGTCATAGGCAAGCCGGACAAGGCCGTTGTAGTTGGTGGCAGGAGTCACCGTAAACGTGCCATCACCATTGTCGGCGACTTCGCCATGGTCGGAGGTGGGTGTGCTCACCGTCATGGTGTCGCCATCAGCGTCGCTGAATCCTTGCAGCAGTTGGCTTGCGCTGACCGTATAGGCGATGTCCTCGGTTCCTGCTATCAGGGTAGCTGTTGCCACGCCGGATGGAGCGCGGTTGCTGTGGCTGAGCTGGAAAATGTCAGATACTGCTAAAGTACCGATGCCGCTGTCGGTGGCGGTCACCTGCAGGTAGATACTGACACTTTCGGGAGGCGTACCGGTGAAGGTACGATTTGCGGCGTTGAACGTGAGCCAGCCGGGCAGCGTACCCGCCGGATTTTCCCCACTCCCGTCCAGATCAACAAGAGCGCCAGCAGCATCAACCAGTTGTGCAGTGTAGGCCAGTGAACTTCCTTCTGCATCGGTAAATGACTCGGCAGGTGTCTGGAAACTCCATAGGCCGCTGCCGCCATAGATCTGGTCGGCAAGGGGATGCGCCACCAGGGGTGTATCGTTGGCGTGGGTAATATTGACCGTGAGAGCCTGTAGCGCATAAGCACCTTGCGTATCGGTGATGCGGAACTCGAATGTTTCCAACACGTCGGTTCCCCCCCGCAGGGCGTTGATGGAAATATCGTTAGGATGGAAGCTCCATGAACCGTTGCCGGTGGTGAGGGTGAGAGTACCATAGAGGCCGGTGAGAGTACTGGTGCCGGAATGGGTAACGCCGCCGCGAATGTCGAAGCTGGTGCTGAGGCTGTCAACGTCGGTGCCGCTGATGATACCGGCGCTGTCAGAGAAGGTATTGTAGATGGCTGTATCAGAAAGGCTGATGCTTGCAGCGCTTGTGCTGAAAACCGGTGCATCGTTCTTGCCATTAACCGTAATGGTCAGCACGGCGCTATCAGTGGAGCCCTGTTCATCCCGGAAGGTGTAGTTGAACCGTTCGTTAACGGAGGCCCCTGCTGCCAGCGACTGGACATTGGTATCAGATTCTTTGAGGGCGTAAACCCAGGAACCGTCTGTGTTGAGAATAAGGTCGCCGTAGGTGCCAGCGGTGGTTCCTGCAACATTTCCGGCGGTGCCAGTGCCTCCAGCCCGCACTGTAGAAACGGTAAGGGTGGAACCGCTGTCAACATCGATGTCGTTCTGGAGCACATTGCCAGTGGCGTTGCTTCCAACGGTGCTATTGGCGGTGCCGCCGGACTCTATAGCCGTGCCTGTATCGTTGACTCCGACGGGGTTGTCGTTGGCCCCATGGATAGTTACCGTCACTTGTGCCGTAGCGGAGGCATTGGAAGCATCTTTGACGGTATAGGTGAAGGTATCGGTCAGAGTATCGCCCGAGGTGCGGAGGGCCTGTACCGACGCAAGCGAATCATTGACGGTGTAGATGTAAGCGCCGTCATTGCCAAGTATCAGGGTGCCGTAAATGCCTGACAGAGTGTAACCAATCGCCTCCATGGTTTCGCCGTTGGCAACGCTATCCTGATCAGTGTCATTTGTGAGCACGTTGCCGGTGGCGGCGCTGCCAGCCGTCCCGTTCGACAGACCACCTGCTTCATACGCACTGCCAGTGTCAGCAAAGGCAACCGGATTGTCGTTGGCCCCATGGATGGTTACCGTCAAGGTGGAGCTTGAGGTAGAGCCCCCTCCGTCGATGACCGTATAGCTGAAGGTGTCGGTCAAGGTCTGGTCACTGGTGCGCAGGCGCTGAACGTCAGTGTCGCTGTTATTGACAGTATAGGTGTAATCGCCAGTGGATAACATGGAGAGAGTGCCGTGGGCACCGGGCAGTGCACCGCCTATGATACCATGAGCAGAGCCTGCGGAGTAATCCGTAATTGTTTTGCTGTCACCCGTGTCAACATCAGCATCATTCGTGGTAACATTCCCGGTTGGGTTAACACCGCCGCTGTCGATGAAGCCCCCCTTCTCCGTGGCAGAAGCGGTATCGGCAACAGCGGTGATCGGGTCGTTAACCGGAGCAATTGCCAGGGTAAAGGTTGTTGGCGCTGAATAACTGCTGCCATCGTCAGCCTTCCAGTTGAAAGCAGTACTGCCATTGTAGTCGGGTGTCGGGGTGAAGGTCAGGTTGCCGAGGTTGGCCAGTATGATTTCCTGATTGACTGTTACAGCATTGCCACTCAAGTACAGTGTGCCATTTGCCGACAATGAGGTAATCATGATTTTGCCAAAAGCATCACCTTCTGCATCGGTGTAATGGCTCGTAAAATCAACGGCTGTAAGGGTAACACTGTTCTCCTCTGTGCCACTGTGGCTGGCGGGAGTGAGAATCGGTGCGTCGTTGGTGCCGGTGATGGTGATCACCACGTCGTGCGTGGCTGTGGCACCTGCCGTATCGGTCACGGTCACCGCGTAGGTCTGCGTCAGTGTCTGACCTGCTGCCAGATAATCCACAGCGCTGTCCGCTACCGTGAAGCTCCAGCCTGTCGTACCGGTTCCGTCCGTTGTCGTCTGATCGGAAACGCTTGGCGTGAATGTCCCAAGATAGCCAGCTCCGGCAGCCACTGCCGCAACTGATTGAGTATTGGTCAGGTCGACATCCGTCACCGCAAAGCTGTTCGACACCACAAGGTTTGTCGTGTTTTCTCCTGCCGCCAAGTCAGTGATTTCTGTCACGGATCCTGCAAACGTTCCAGCTCCTATCACCGGCGCATCGTTGGTGCCCGTGATCTGCACCACAAAATCTTTGGTCGTGA
>JBMOIS010000024.1:0-44818 GCA_049317185.1 Chlorobium sp.
CAGATATAATGTGCACCTTATCTTGTGGCAGTAATTTTAAAAAATTCATAAAATCTGTGCTGATGACATCATCAATTTGAAGCTGAATTTTCATGATAAACGTTGTCTGAATGATTGATGACGGGATTTCTCTGCCAATCTGCGTTACGATCTGAGTTACGTATTATAACGATAATTTACAAAGTGTTACTAATCTTTCCGTTGTCGTGTTTGAGGCCGGGAGCAAACATCAGCGTTCCTTGGGGTCATCAAGAATGTCAGCAAAGCGATAGTCCAACTCTTCACCGGATTCAACGATACGAACACGCATCAAGTTATCGCCATTCGCCAGTTTATCTCCAACGCTGATAATCTCATAAACGGGACCAAACAAGCCAAAACGACACCAGGTTCCTACCAAAGAGGCCGGAAGCGGAAGACTTCTTGTGTCGATAGATGCTGGTGCCATGCTCTGAAACGTGGTGATTTTGTAAAAAAATCAATGCTCAATACTTTGTACCGAAAATATGCTACTCTTCGCATAGAGAAGCAAAATTTTTTTAACTGAAGGCTTTACACTGGATGATATTGTCTTTCAGATTGAGACTCATCGGCAACGTTGAACGCAAGACAACGGAAAGTTTCGATGACGTTATACAGAGCTTACCATGCCCCGGATTTTCTCCAGGGCAAGTTCCATATCCTCCGGCAGTGGTGCGGTAAAAGTGAGAGTTTCCCGGCTTGTTGGCTGCTGAAACGAGAGGGTTTCGGCGTGCAGCGCCTGGCGCGGCAGCAGTTCCAGCAGGTTTTTGACGAAGCCTTCGCTTTTGCTGAAGGGAAGAGTGCGCAGCGATGCCCCTCCGTAGGTTTCGTCGCCGAGGATCTGATGGCCAAGGTGTTGCAGGTGTGCCCTGATCTGGTGGGTTCGTCCCGTATGCAGGGTCAGCGAGAGGAGTGAAAACCAGTGGAGATTTTCGGTGACGCTGTAGTCGGTGATGGCGGTTTTTCCGTCTTTTCCTTCAAAGGGAAAATTTGCCATCACTTTACGGTCTCTTCTTGAACGTCCGATATTGGTTGTTATGGTGCCTGATGGCGGATTGGGAACTCCCCACACCATTGCTTTATAGATCTTGATCACTTTGCGATCAGCAAACTGGCGGGCAAGACGGTGGAGAGCCACAGGATTTTTTGCGACGATAATCAGCCCGGAGGTGTTTTTATCGAGACGGTGTACAATGCCGGGGCGCAGTTCAGACTTGTCAAGCGCCTCGGCATCCTTGCCGATGTGGTGCAGAATCGCGTTGGCCAGCGTCCCCGTCCAGTTGCCGAATGCCGGATGGACAACCATGCCTGGCTTTTTGTTGATCACCATCAGATCATCATCTTCATACATAATGTCAATCGGAATATCTTCCGGTGCCAGTTCAGGGGCGGGTGGGCGAAGAAAGGTCATCTGAATCACATCGCAGGATTTGATGCGGTAGTTCGATTTGATGATTTTTTCATTGACCAGCACCCGCCCCTCTTCAATGGCCTCCTGCACCTTGTTGCGCGTGGCGTTTTCGACCTGGCGTGTCAGGTATTGGTCAATGCGCATCGGCATCTGCACCCGACTGACCTGCAGGGTGAGTTTTTTTGGTTCAAGAGGAGCCTCTATCCCTGATTCCAATTCGTTTTTTATCAACTTTTTTTGCAATTTCCGAAACTTGAACACTACCGCCAGAACACTTGTGGAGTCAGTATAACAAAACCCTGCCATATCTGCTATGCTTTCCATGCAACCTCCAACCCTCTCTGAAAGTATCTGAATGTATAAAAGAGCCCGCAGAAAATGCTCTGCATGAGCAAGGTTTTTGAAAACCATTTTCTATTGTCTTTCTAAAAGCATAAATTCACTGTCAATTATTTAACTCCTTAAAAACAGTAAGCCTTTTTCGGTGAATAAGATTCATGGTTCACGGGGTGAAGGTATCAACTAAATGATCAATTATGACTCAGACTGAAACGGCTGCAAAAAAAACTGCACCAAGAAAAACAGTTGTGGCAAAGGCGAAGGCTGGTTCTGATGTGACGGCAACTTCGGAACCAATAAAAGCAGTAAAGCCTGCTGCAAAAAAGAAATCCGGCCAGGCGTTTCCTTTTACAGCAATTGTCGGTCAGGAGGAAATGAAGCTCAGTCTGATTCTCAATATCATTGATCCGAGAATCGGAGGTGTGCTGGTCATGGGCCACAGGGGTACAGGAAAAAGTACCACCGTCAGGGCGCTTGCCGAAGTGCTTCCATTTATTGACAGGGTGGAAGGTGATACCTACAATCGTACTGTTGAGCAGTATATTGAGGGTGAAGAGGCTAAAAAGGGACGGAAAGCCATTGATGCCGCTTCCCTCAGAACCGAGAAAATTCCGGTGCCGGTTGTTGACCTTCCTCTTGGCGCTACTGAAGACCGCGTTTGCGGTACTATTGATATTGAGCAGGCGCTTACCAGTGGTGTCAAAGCGTTTGAACCGGGCCTTCTTGCCCAGGCGAACCGTGGATTTCTCTATATTGATGAGGTTAACCTTCTGGACGATCACCTGGTGGATGTTCTGCTTGATGTGGCAGCAAGTGGCCTGAATGTGGTTGAACGTGAAGGTATCAGTATCCGCCACCCCGCCCGTTTTGTGCTTGTCGGTTCCGGCAACCCGGAGGAGGGCGAGCTTCGTCCCCAGCTTCTTGACCGTTTTGGTCTGCATGCCCGTATCATCACGATCCTTGATGTTGCAAAAAGAGTTGATATTGTCAAACGCCGTCGTGAGTTTGATGAAGATCCGGATGCTTTCATGAAAAAGTACAACCGCGAACAGCAGAAGCTCCAGAAAAAGATTCAGACCGCGAAAGATCTGCTGCCAACCGTGACCATGGATGACAGTGTGCTTACCGATATTGCAAAGCTTTGCATGAATCTTGGTATTGACGGTCACCGTGGTGAACTTACCATTGCCCGTACCGCTTTTGCCCATGCAGCGTTCCTTGGTGAAACAATTGTGACCATGAAGCATGTCAAGGAGGTTTCAGCTCTCTGTCTGCGTCACCGTCTGCGCAAGGATCCTCTTGAGACCCTTGATGCGGGTGAGAAAATTGATCGTGAACTTGCTAAACTTCTCGGAGAAGCGGAAGCCGCATAATGATAGCATTTACCGATATTGTAGGGATGGATCTGGCCAAGCAGGCGCTGATGTTGCTGGCCGTTGATTCTGAACTTGGCGGAGTTGTTATCCCTTCGGCTGTAGGGTCGGGGAAATCAACTCTTGCCAGGGCGTTTGCTGATATTCTTCCCCCAGGCACTCCTTTTGTGGAACTTCCACTGAACGTGACCGAAGATCGTTTGATCGGCGGTGTTGATCTTGAGGCAACTCTTGCTACTGGTGTTCGTGTGGTGCAGCATGGCGTGCTTTCGAAGGCGCATGGCGGGGTGCTCTATGTCGATTCCATCAGTCTTCTCGACAGCTCGGCGGTGTCGCACATTATGGACGCTATATCGCGTGGCGAGGTTCTTGTCGAGCGTGAGGGGCTCAGTGAGGTGCATCCGGCAAAGTTCATGCTTGTGGGCACGTATGATCCCACCGATGGAGAGGTTCGTATGGGGCTGCTCGACCGGATAGGCATTATTGTCCCCTTTACGGCGCAGAACGATTACCGGGCACGCAAAAAAATAGTCAATATTGTTCTCGGAACGAGAGATGAAGAGGATACCCGTGATGAGCTGAACATGCTTGCCGGTTTTATCCAGGCAGCCAGGGAGCAATTGCCGCATGTTTCAATTACAGACGAGCAGATTCGGGCGCTGATTCAGACGGCAATCAGTCTTGGGGTTGAGGGAAATCGTGTTGATATCTTTACCGTTCGTGCAGCCATTGCTTCTGCGGCACTTGCCCAGCGCAGTGATGTCGAGGAGGAGGATATGAAGCAGGCCATCAAGCTGGTGCTTATTCCCCGTGCTACCCGTATGCCTGAGAGGGAAGCGGAGTCGAATGAAGCACCACCCCAGGAGGAACCCCCTCAGCAGGAGGCGCCTGAGTCTGAGGACGAGGAGGCGCCGTCGGACACTCCTGATGCCGAGGCGGAGGAGGAACAGAAGGAGACTCCCGACATGATTGAGGAGCTGATGATGGATGCTATCACGATGGAGCTCCCTGACAATATTCTTAATATCTCCCTGGCATCGAAAAAGAAGACAACCACAGGAAGCCGTGGTGAGGCACTCAACTTCAAGCGTGGCCGTTTTGTGAGAGCCCAGCCAGGCGAAATGCGCAGTGGCAAGGTGGCGCTTATTCCGACACTGATTTCTGCTGCTCCGTGGCAGGAGACTCGTCGTCGCGACAGCAAGATGGCAAACAGGCCAAAAACCGCGCTTCTTATCACCAAGGATGATGTCAAGATCAAGCGGTTCCGCGACAAGTCTGGCACGCTTTTTATTTTTATGGTGGATGCTTCAGGTTCCATGGCGTTGAACCGTATGCGCCAGGCGAAGGGCGCTGTTGCCAGTCTTTTGCAGAATGCTTATGTGCACCGCGACCAGGTAGCTCTTATTTCTTTCCGTGGCAAGCAGGCCCAGGTGCTTCTTCCGCCCTCACAGAGTGTTGACCGCGCAAAACGTGAACTTGATGTTCTTCCGACTGGTGGGGGAACGCCTCTTGCATCTGCCCTCTATCTTGGCTGGGAGACTGCCAAACAGGCTCGCACAAAAGGAATTACACAGGTGATGTTTGTACTGATTACTGATGGACGTGGTAACATCGGCCTTCAGGCAACCTTTGACCCGACGGCGGAAAAGGCTACAAAGGAGGAGCTTGAAAAGGAGGTTGAGGCGCTCTCACTCTCAATCCAGGCCGATGGTGTGGCCGCTATCGTTATCGATACGCAAATGAACTATCTTTCGAGGGGTGAAGCGCCCAAGCTCGCCCAGAAGCTCGGGGGACGTTATTTTTATCTGCCGAATGCAAAAGCCGAACAGATTGTTGAGGCAGCAATGAGCTTTTAGGCGCGGCGGTACATATCTACAAGTTAAAAGACGTTGCCTTGATGTGAAGGGCAGCGTCTTTTTTTATTACCCAGGGTGTTATGTAAAAACAAATGCCGTGAGCAATTGTGTGGCCGATATTTTGTGCGTATATTTGTAGGTTATTTCATACAACAGTAAATGTAAAGATATGTTAACAACATCAATTACTGATTTCAGGAAGGATATTCGAAAATATCTTGATAGCGTAACAGATAACTTTGAAACATTGATTATTAACCGTGGAAAGAATAACGCTGTTGTCGTTATCTCATTAGATGAATATAACTCGTTATGTTCAACACAACATGAGTTATCTTCCAGGATTAATGAAAAAAGACTTGATTCTGCAATTGATAAGTTAAAAAGAGGTCCTTCGTTTCAAAAAGAACTATTGGACTAATGAAATATATATTTGTAGATGAGTCTTGGGAAGACTATTTGTATTGGCAAAAAAACGACAAAAAGATGCTAAAAAGAATAAATGATTTGTTAAAAGACATTTCAAGAAATTCGTTTACCGGGCTTGGAAAACCAGAACCGTTAAAATACAAATATAAAGGATATTGGTCTCGGAGAATTGATGATGAACATAGATTGATTTATCAAGCAAAAGATGATGAAATCCTGATAGCAAAGTGTAGATTTCATTATGATTAATATCCCTGGCTCAATAATATTCAGGATTTTCCGATCTTGAGCTTCCGAATACAAAGGTGATTTCTATGAGTACAATTATTATTCATTTACAACCAGAAATTGAGCAAAGCCTGCAGGCGATGACCAGTTTACTTCAAAAAAGTAAAGCTTGGCTTATAAACCAGGCACTTAAAGAATACATTGAACGACAAAGTGTCGAGCAAGAACGTTGGCAACAAACCCTGCAAGCACTGGATTCTATGGCACAAGGTAATGTCGGCGCAGGTGATGCTGCTGCCCGGCGGACAAAGCTTCTTCTTTCGGAATTATTCCCCTTCTTTTATACATTAGAGTTAAGCCGATTTAATTTCGCGTTATGAACGTGACAATCTAATTTGTACACCATGTCTGATCTTCGTAAAATTGTGGCTATTGTCGGCCTTGAGCAGTACAATGCTGGCCTTTGGAAAAAGATCAAGGGGCTTCTTGCCCGTGAAGCCGAACTGACCCAGTTGAGTGATATTGACCTGGAAAAAAAGAATCCTGAAGCAGCCAGAGCAATTCAGGAGGCTGATTGTGTCTTCATGAGCATGATCAACTTCAAAGAGCAGATCGACTGGTTTAAACAGCAGCTCGAACTGGGCAATAATGAAAAGACCATTTTTATTTTTGAGTCCATGCCGGAAGCCATGGCCTTGACCAAGGTTGGAAATTATTCTGTTGGTGATGGCAAGGCCGGTATGCCTGACATGGTCAAAAAAGTGGCGAAAATGCTGGTGAAGGGGCGCGATGAGGATGCCCTTTACGGCTACATGAAGCTCATGAAAATCATGCGCACCATTCTGCCGCTTGTGCCCAACAAGGCGAAGGATTTCAAGAACTGGCTGATGGTTTACTCCTACTGGATGCAGCCGACGGCGGAGAATATCGCCAACATGTTCCGGCTGATTCTTCGCGAATACTTTGATGAGCCTGTGACCGTCGGGGCAATTGTTGATGTTCCGAATATGGGGCTCTACCATCCTGATGCTCCGGCATATTTTACCGATGTCAAGAGCTATAAAAACTGGATGAAAAAGCGCGGGATAAATATTGACAAGGGGCAGAAAATCGCGCTGTTGTTTTTCCGCAAACATCTGCTGCAGGAAAAAACCTATATCGACAATACCATTCGTGTGCTTGAAAAGCAGGGGATTCATATTTTTCCCGCCTTTGTGATGGGGGTTGAAGGCCATGTGCTGGTGCGTGACTGGCTGATAAAAGAGAATATTGATCTTCTGGTCAATATGATGGGTTTCGGCCTTGTGGGTGGCCCTGCGGGATCGACCAAGCCGGGAACAGCCGCTGATGCGCGTCACGAGATTATGACAAAACTTGATGTCCCCTACATTGTTGCTCAGCCTCTTTTGACCCAGGGTTTTGAATCATGGAAAGAGCTCGGTGTCTCTCCGATGCAGATTACCTTTACCTACGCTATTCCGGAAATGGATGGCGCAATATGCCCGGTTATTCTTGGTGCCTTGCAGGATGGTAAAATTGAGACGGTTCCCGAGCGTATTGAGCGGCTTGCACTTCTGGTCAAGCAGTGGCTCAGGCTCCGGGCGACGGCCAATCGCGACAAGAAGGTTGCCTTTATCGTTTATGATTATCCTCCCGGACTGGGCAAGAAGGCCAGTGCCGCGCTGCTTGATGTTCCCAGAACTCTTTTTGCCGCCCTCCAGAGATTGAAAAAAGAGGGGTACAATGTTGGTCAACTGCCAGCAACTCCTGACGCTCTCTTTCATGCCCTTGACCAGGCGACCGATCATCAGATCAAGCAGAACCAGCCTGATGCGCTGAAAGTCAGTTACGACAGCTTCAGGGAGCTGACCTCTTCAAGAGAGCGCGAACGCATTGAGGAGCGGTGGCAGAAATTTCCCGGTGAAATTGTGCCGATCGGAGATCATGATGTGTTTATCGGGGGTATTCAATTCGGTAATATCTTTATTGGGGTTCAGCCGCGCATCGGGGTGCAGGGCGATCCCATGCGCTTGTTGTTCGACAAGTCAAATACACCGCACCACCAGTATATCGCCTTTTACCGCTGGATAAGCCGGCAGTTTCAGGCGCATGCCATGGTGCATGTGGGTATGCACGGCTCGGTTGAGTGGATGCCGGGACTTCAGACGGGTCTTACCGGCGATTGCTGGCCGGATGCCCTGCTTGGCGAGGTGCCGCATATCTACATCTATCCGGTCAATAACCCCAGTGAATCTACTATTGCGAAGCGGCGTGGTCTTGCTACCATGGTTTCTCATGTGGTGCCTCCGCTGTCACGTGCTGGTCTCTACAAGGAGTTGCCTGCGTTGAAAGAGCTGCTGGTCGATTTCCGTGAAAGAAATTTCTCTGCTTCTGCCTCTGTTGCCGGTGATGGGCAGGGGGATGGTTCCGGCTTTGAAGAGGCTATTATGCAGAAAGCTGAGCTGCTCAATTTGACTGATGATTGCCCTCGTCGTGAGAGTGAAGGGTTCGGTGACTATGTCAGCAGGCTCTATATGTATGTCAGCGAACTTGAAAACCGTCTTATTTCCAATTCGCTTCATGTGTTCGGTGAGGCGAGTCCACTCGAAGCCCAGATTATCACGGTTACAGAAACCCTTAAAAATCGTGAGGAGGAAACCAGAACGCTGCCCTCTCTTCTGATGACCGCCTCGGGAAAGAATGGACATTTTAACAGCTTTGAGGAGGTGGCCAGCCGGTCGAGAAAGGGCGATGAGGATGCCATCCGACTGCGTGAGTGGGTCGATACGGCGTGCCGGGAGTTTGTTCAGCAGTCAGTGTTTGACCGGAAGGGTGCCATGGCTGCGTTTTCTTCTATAACAGGAGGTTCCAGGATTCCTGCCGACTATATGCCTTTTATTGAGCAGTTGATCAGGGAGGGATCGCAGCTTCTCTTTGCGCTTCGCGACAATACGGGAGAGATGGATGCGCTTTTGAAGGTGCTTGACGGGCGTTATATCTCTTCTGGGCCGGGTGGTGACCTGGTGCGTGATGGTGTCAATGTGCTTCCTTCGGGCCGCAATATCCACTCCATTGATCCGTGGCGAATTCCGTCGGTGCTGGCATTCAAGCGTGGCTCGCTTATTGCCGACAGCATTGTTAAAAAGCATCTTGAGGAGAATGACGGACAATATCCTGAAACTATCGCTCAGGTGCTCTGGGGGCTCGACACCATTAAAACCAAGGGCGAAGCTGTTGCAGTGGTGATCAGGCTGCTCGGCGCGGAGCCCTCTTATGACGCGTTCGGTAAAATCAGCCACTACAGTCTGGTGCCGCTTGAAAAGTTGCGCCGTCCGCGTATTGATGTGCTGATGCAGCTCAGCCCTATTTTCCGCGATGCTTTTGGTCTTCTCATGGATCAGCTTGACCGGCTTGTCAAGGAGGCTGCCAGGGTTAATGAGCCGGTTGAGATGAATTATGTTAAAAAACATGTTGATGAGGCACTTGCTTCCGGTATGGAGTTTGAGAGTGCCACAGCCCGACAGTTTACCCAGGCGCCGGGTGCTTATGGTACCTATGTCGATGATATGATTGAGGATTCAGCATGGGAGTCTGAGAACGATCTTGATGATCTCTTTATCCGTCGCAACAGCAGCGCTTATGGCGGGGGAAGGAAAGGGGAGAATGAGTCCGCGATTTTGCAGAAAATGCTTGGTTCGGTCGACCGTGTTGTGCACCAGGTCGATTCTACCGAGTTTGGTATCTCTGATATCGATCACTATTTCTCTTCGTCGGGGTCACTGCAGCTTGCTGCACGCCGCAGAAACACGAAGGGCGGCGATATCAAGCTCAACTACGTTGAATCGTTTACTTCCGACATCAAGGTTGACGATGCTGAAAAATCGCTCCGTATTGAGTATCGTTCAAAGCTGCTCAATCCAAAGTGGTTTGAAGGGATGCTCAAACATGGTCACAGCGGTGCTGGAGAAATCAGCAACCGTGTTACCTATATGCTTGGCTGGGATGCGGTCACCAAGAGTGTTGACGACTGGGTCTATACAAAAACCGCCGAGACTTATGCGCTTGACCCGGTAATGAAGGAACGGCTTGCAACCCTTAATCCGCAGGCTATCAAAAATATTGTCGGTCGTATGCTCGAAGCGCACGGCCGTGGTATGTGGAAAGCTGATCAAAGTATGATCGATGAGTTGCAGGAGATCTATGCCGACCTTGAAGACCGGCTGGAAGGCATGACGGACGACGACAAATAGCCCTGTGTTGCGGGACTTATAGCTGTTATTACGCTATAAGTCCCGATATCGATTACATGGTCGTCGAATAGTTCGGTGCCTCTTTGGTGATCTTGACATCATGAGGATGGCTCTCCCTGAGACCAGCCGAGGTTATCCGCACAAACCGGGTGTTGTTTTTCAGCTCTTCAATGCAGGTGACTCCACAATAGCCCATAGAGGATTTCAGACCGCCGATTAACTGGTAGACCACTTCGTCGAGCGAACCTTTTGCTGGAATCCGCCCTTCAATTCCTTCGGGCACATATTTTTTCGATTCGCTTGAAGCGTCCTGGAAATAGCGGTCGCTGCTTCCTTCTGGTTCAGACATGGCGCCAAGGGAGCCCATCCCGCGGTAGGCCTTGAACTTTCTCCCTTCATAGAGAATTGTTTCGCCTGGACTTTCATCGGTTCCGGCGAAAATGCTTCCAATCATGACCGCATCGGCACCTGCCGCCAGAGCTTTGGCAATATCGCCGCTGTATTTGACACCGCCATCGGCAATAACAGGGGTGTTGGTTTTGGCCGCCTCTTCCGCGCAGTTCATGATGGCGGTCAACTGAGGCATGCCCACGCCGGCCACAATTCGGGTTGTACAGATACTGCCGGGCCCGATACCAACCTTGACGCAGTCAGCGCCAGCTTCGACAAGATCTCTGACGGCTTCAGGGGTGGCGACATTACCGGCGATAACCTGCAGCTCTGGCCAGAAACTTTTGATGCTTTTAACCATGTCAAGGACGGCCTTGCTATGACCGTGAGCGGTATCGACCGCAATCACATCAACACCCGCATCAACCAGAGCACGCACCCTTTTATGCGTATTTGCGCTGATACCTACGGCGGCACCTACTCTCAGATGCCCCTGATTATCCTTGCAGGAATTGGGGAACTGTTTACGTTTCTGAATATCCTTGAAGGTAATCAGCCCTTTGAGGTTTCCGTTATTATCGGTGATGAGCAGTTTTTCGATCCTGTTGGCAAGCAGTATCTCCTCGGCATGTTGAAGGTCAACATCCTCACGTGCGGTAATGAGGTTTTTGCTGGTCATAATATGTGCTATTTTCGCGTCAGGCTCTGGTTTGATGCGAAGATCCCTGTTGGTGACAATTCCCTTGAGCTTCATATTCTGATCACCCTCACCTTCTGGCCGTCCGATAACCGGGATACCGGAAATGGAGTGACGATGCATCAGATCAAGTGCATCCTGCATCGTGGCATCCTCATAAAGGGTAAACGGATTGCGAATGATACCGCTCTCATATCGCTTGACCTTTGCTACTTCGCGTGCCTGCTCTTCGATGGTCAGGTTTTTGTGGATAATGCCGATCCCTCCCGCACGAGCCAGTGCAATAGCCAGCGCTGATTCCGTCACAGTATCCATTGCTGCGCTTACTAATGGTATTTTCAGCATAATGGTTTTGGTGAGCCGACTTTCGGTGGTCGTCTCTTTTGGCAGAACACTTGAATATGAAGGGATAAGAAGAACATCGTCAAACGTCAGCGCTTCATAGAGAATCTTCGTCATGGGTAGAGCAAAATTAATGGATGGCAGTAAAATCAATTTCGCCAATTTACAAAATGTGAGCGTAGAATGACAATATTAATCATGGTTACTATCGATCAAAGAGAAAATAAGTCGAAAAGAGAGGGTAAAATAGAGTCTTGAAAGGTTCTTTTGTAACAGAATGCTTGTTAAACTCTAAAATAGAATGTAAATTCCGAACCTTTTATTGTTTACGGAGAGGTCGCATAGTTGGTCTAGTGCGCTCGCCTGGAAAGCGGGTAGGGTGTTACAGCCCTCGAGGGTTCGAATCCCTCCCTCTCCGCCAGGAAAATTGCGTTAGAGATCTTTTTTTCTGGTTTTTTCAGAAGGATTGACTATCTTCAAAATCTGTTCTTTACAATACACCTGGAGGATTAGTCTAATTGGTAAGGCAGCAGTCTTGAAAACTGCCGGGCTCACGCCCTTGGGGGTTCGAGTCCCTCATCCTCCGCACCACAATCAGGAGAGGTGGCCGAGCGGCTGAAGGCACCGGTTTGCTAAACCGACGTAGTTCTTATAGGGCTACCGAGGGTTCGAATCCCTCCCTCTCCGCCATAACGCCAATGTTATTTTAAAATAACTTTGGCACCCAGGAAGTCCGCAACGAGCGGGCTTCTGTGTTTTTTACCAAATTACCGGGGTTGTATTGCTAATCGGCTTCCACTTGGGAACATTGATCCAGAGCAGATTTTGCCATCCTGCTTGAAACGTTGAAATGATCAAGGTTCAATTAGAATAAAATAATGGCGTTATGTTCGACCTTGCCTTGCCCTGTTATTTTGAATCTGATGCGTCGCTTGCCGCCCAAACTTATTATGGAATTGGTGGCACCGCCCGTTTTCTTGCTTTTCCAGCCTCTCTTTCAGAGTTCTCCAATCTTTTGAACTGGAATCGTACTTACCGTTTTCCGCTTGCGCTTATGGGGAGTGGGAGCAACATTCTCTTTTCTGATCATGAGTTTCCTGGTATTGTAATTTCGCTGAAGGGGATGCAACGTCTTTTCTGGCTCTCGGATGACGAACTTTTCTGCGAGGCTGGTGTGGACAACACCCTGATTGCTGAAAAGCTTTTTTCCGTTGGCAAGGGAGGGGGAGAGTGGCTTTATCGGCTTCCTGGCCAGATAGGGGCAACGGTGAGAATGAATGCCCGTTGTTTCGGGGGTGAGGTATCTGCAATCACGTCAGGTATTTTGACGTTGTCGGTTGATGGCAGGTTGCGATGGCGGTTGCCTGATGAAGTTTTTCTTGGTTACAAGCAGACCTCGTTGATGGGCAATCCGGAAATAGTGGTTGCTGTCGTTTTGCGGTTTCCCGAAAGTCCTCCGGTTGAGGAGATCAGGCGCGTGATGCGTGAGCATGAGGAGGAACGCACCAAAAAGCACCATTTTGATTTTCCCAGTTGCGGTTCAACCTTCAAGAACAACTATGCTGTTGGTCGTTCGAGTGGCATGATTTTTGAGGAACTTGGCTTCAAGGGCCAGTCGGTGGGTGGTGCCATGGTCAGTGAGTATCATGCCAATTTTATCTATAACAAGGGAGCGGCTACCGCAGCAGATGTGCTCACGCTTGCTGCACGGATGAGGACTGTTGCTTTGGAACAGGCAGGCGTTGAACTTGATCTTGAAGTACAGTGTATCGGGCTGTTTGATGCTGAACTTCTTGCTTCTTGTGGTGTAGGGTTTGCCGCTGATCATCGGGACTCTTCACAGGGATGGGCTGGACTTTTGTGGGCACCGGTGCAACAGGAAAAGAGCATTCAGGAGCCGTTTTTTCCCCGTACGCTCATGCGGGGGCCACTGTCAGGCTATTTTGGTCTCGACAGGGAGTTTCCTGCGGGTGTTGTGGTGGAGGTTGAGCAGTTGTGTTCGCTTGAGGATGCTGCTGCTGCCCCTGAAGCTCCTTTTCTTCGCTGGACAACGCGCAGCAATGAGTCGGTGCTTTTTTCGTTGAAAGCACCTTCTTCAGGAGGGTTTACTGACGGATTATGGCAGTATGGTGTTTCTGAACTCTTTATTGCCAGAGATCCGGGTGGAGGCTATCTTGAATTTGAAATGACTCCGGAGGGTCATTGGGTTGCGCTGCGCTTCGATGCTCCGAGAAAGAGGGTGAAAGGTTATGAGGTTCTTTCCGCTGAACCATGGAGCAGAGAGGTCTCCCTGGTGCGAGAGGCGAAGTGTTTCGGTATGGAGTTCTCTTTGCAACTGCTCAAGCCTTTAATCAGCGAAGGGCAGGTTATTGCCTTGCAGTGTGCGGCCTCTTCCGGCAGGGGAGAGTTTGGGTTGTTTCCCTGGTGGCAGAGACCCTCTTCGCCAGCCGACTTTCATCAGCCTGATCAATTTTTTCGGGTGACTCTTCTTTGATTTATCGAAACTCGAATATGAAAAACGTCATAAAAACGGAAGGATTTTCGGATCTTTCTACAGTCAGTGGAAGTCTCCTCTGGTTTGAAAGGTTGGCGTGGCCTGGAGTGTACGGACACTTCAGGAAGAGAGGGCTGGAAACTCTGGAACAACAGCAGAAACAGACGTTAATTGGCAATGCGTGCCTTCAGGATGAGAGGCAGGTGATCGGAGTAGCCGCCGATATATTTTCTTTTCTCATAAGTCGCGTAAGGCTTTTTCCCTGAATCGTCCAGCATCCGTGAAAATGAGAAGCAGTGGAATGCGTTGTCTGGTGCACTGAGCCCTCTGTTATCAAGCATGCCTGCGCTGAGGAGGATCTGGTCGATCTGCTGCCAGTGCCTGTTGTAGTAGTAGCTGCCGATTCCCTGGTAGCCGGCCCAGCAGTTGTAGAGAAGAGTGCTGCTGTTTGCCTTGACTTTTGCAGCATCGAATGACGAACCAAGAACCTGTTTTATGGAGCGGTTGTCTGGCTTATCATTAAAATCACCCATGACGATAATATCTGCTTTTGGGTTGCCGACAAGAAGGCTGTCAAGAATGTGCCGGGTGACCTTTGCTGCTGCCACCCGTTTTGGTTCGGTCCATCCGGTATCAAACGAGCGTGATGGCCAGTGGTTCAGAATAACGTGAAACGGATGCCCGGCAGCAGAAAACCCGGCAACGATGATTTTTCTTGTCTGCCGGGCAAGAGGAACGGAGTACGCTTTCGATAATGTTGGGCGGATCGTTTGCGGATTGTAGCCAAGGCCGATATCAATGCCTCTCGGGTCGGATGACTCAAAATAAATGGTTTTGTACCTGATTCCCTGAATTCGGGAGAGCGTTTCTTCAAACACGTTTCGGTTTTCTGCTTCAGCAAACGCTACAATGTCTGGATATTTCCTGTAGTCCGGGTGCGCCTCTACTGCCGTGAGAAGGTGGCGGATGCGCATCTCTTTGAGAACAAGTTTTTTTTCTGTCCACTGTAGTTTTCCTTCCGGGGTGAAGTCGTCATCGTCAGTCAATGGGTCATTCTGTGGATCAAACAGATTTTCAATGTTCCACCACAGCAAAAGCACACTTTTTTCTGCCTTTGGATTTCCTGCCGAAGGATGGGAAATCAAAGCAGCAGTGCCGAAGAGGAGAAAAAAGTAACAGAGTAATGTTCGCATCATCTCTTTCTATGTAATTTTTTTTCTTTACCATAATGATTATGTAACTTAATCGGGATTTTCAAGCTATCAATATTTTTATTTTCAAACGATCCGGAAAGCATTATGACCCACAAGAGTGATGTCAAAGAGCGGGCGAAAGATATCCTCGATGAAAACCTTGACAGGGAGGCGGTTATTGTGTTGGCAAGGATTTCCGAAGAGATGCAGTTGCTTATTCTGGCTCATCCGGAACCGGAAGCCGGAAAGGTTAAAGAGATTGTGACCGGTTTTTTTCTTGAGAACGGGAGATCGGAGCAGTTCATTGATGACTGGATCAAAACCTCTGAAGAGTACAGCCGTACCAGGGGGCTGAGTGAACAGGATCAACCGAAAGCCATGTTGTCGGATCTTGGTGTGTTCAGATTCATGAACTTTTTGAAGGACAAGGGGTTGACTGACGATCAGATTACTATTGTGCTTACCGGCGCGGTTCAGCAGGCGGTGTCTGATCACTCCGGGTGAGTTGATAAATTTTTCAGAGTATAAATGGTTATCGGTTGTGACAGCCAATGAAATATCAAAATGTTCCCTATGAAAAAAACGACACAGCTCCGCAAAGGAGAGGCTATAGAAGTTTTCTTGACGGATGACAGCAATCCTGTTATACAGGGCAAGTTGGATCCCCGGAGTGTTGAAGTTGCCTGTAGTGAGGCACTGGGAAGGGCTCTTGATCTTGACTGATACTGTAACGACAGACGGGGTTTGCAATGCTTGAATCTGCGATTTTCTGGCTGCAGCACGCAGATCCTTTTGCGGTCTATGTTTTTCTTTTTCTGATAGCTTTTCTTGAAAATGTTGTGCCGCCGATACCTGGTGATATTCCGGTAGCTTTAATAGGGTATCTGATATACAGCAGTCAGCTAACGTTTGTTGGCGCAGTGTTCTGGGCTTCGCTGGGCTCCACGGCAGGGTTTATGCTGATCTATATGCTCAGCAAGCATCTTGGCATTAAATTATATGCCACCGGTGATACTGCCGCGCAGCACCGGTTCTCGAAAAGCGTTCACCGCTTTTTTCCGCCTTCCGATATGGTCCTCTTGCGCCACAAATTTGCGGCTCATGGCTACCTTGCGGTACTGGCGAACAGGTTTCTGCTCGGGTCCAGGGCAGTTATTTCGGTTATGGCAGGCTTGATGCATCTCAAGACACCATTTGTTCTTCTTGCTGCTTTGACCAGCTCGGTGGTATGGAATGTATTGTTGCTTTACGGCGGTTTTTTTCTTGGAAGCAACTGGAAGGATATTGGCCGTTATGTTGCGGTATACACTGTTCCTGTCTCGATTGTTTTTGTTTTGCTGCTTTGTTTTTCTTTATGGAAATTTCTCAGGGAAAGAAAGCGGAAGAATGAATAAATTTTATTAATTCACAAGAATTTTGTTGACATAGATTTATTAATTATGGCAAAAGACGTAAAAATTTATCCTGCTGAAAAAAAAGGCGTGTTGCTTGAGCTTGAATCAATTGATGATCTCAAGGAGATGGCCCGTCAGGTTCGTCGGGATATTATCAGAATGCTTGCAATGGCCAATTCCGGTCATACTGGTGGTTCGCTTGGCATGGCCGATATTTTTACCGCACTCTATTTTCGGGTACTTCAGCACAAGCCTCATGATTTTTGGGATCATCATGACGAGGATATGGTTTTTCTCTCCAATGGTCATATTGCGCCGGTTTGGTACAGCGTCCTTGCCCGTTCAGGATATTTCCCTCTCAGCGAACTGAACTCCCTGCGGCAGGTTAACTCCTACCTGCAGGGCCATCCAGCCTCTGAGTCCAGGCTCCCTGGTATCAGAATTGCCTCGGGCTCTCTTGGTCAGGGTCTCTCTGCCGCAGTTGGCGCTGCCCTCGGTCTTCGTATGGATGGCAAGGAGAATGACATCTTATGCCTGATGGGTGATGGTGAGTGTCAGGAGGGGCAGATATGGGAAGCGGCGATGAGTGCATCTCATTACAAGCTCAACAAAATTATCGGCGTGGTCGATTACAACAATCTGCAGATTGACGGCGAGGTCTCCTCAATCATGGGCGTGGAACCGTTTGCCGATAAATGGCGAGCATTCGGATGGGATGTTTATCAATGTGATGGCAATGACATGCAAGATTTTGTGGTGACAATCGAAAAAATCCGGTCGTGCAGAGAACGCAAAGGCCCAACGGTTGTTCTTGCGACAACGATTATGGGAAAAGGTGTTCACTTTTTTGAGGGTTCCATGCCCGACAACAGCAACTGGCATGGAAAGCCGCCATCAAAGGATGATGCCCTCAAGGCTCTTGCCATTCTTGGCGAGACCGTATATGGTGATTTTTAGGCCGAAACAGTTTCGTGCAGATTCTGGCGGGTATATATAAAGGACGAAAAATAAGGAACTCATCGTCGCACGCTATACGTCCATGCAGCAGCAGGGTGAAGAAATCTATTTTCGATACGCTGGCAGCAAGAATTGACTTTGAAGGTGCTTCTGTTCTTGATTTGTTTTCCGGGTTCGGTTCTCTTGGTTTCGAGGCACTGAGTCGTGGTGCAGGCTCAGTCTCTTTTGTCGATCAGCATGTTGATGCGCTCAAAGCCATGAAAGTAACGGCTCTTCAGCTCGGAGTACAGGAGAACGTAAAAATAGTCAATGCCGATGTTTTGGCTTTTCTCAGACGTGCGACCGGCCAATTTGATCTTCTTTTTTGTGATCCGCCCTATTCCTGGCCTGATTACGATCAGTTGATTGAGATGATTTTCCGAGGCGCACTTCTCTCTGAAGGTGGTATGCTTCTTGTCGAACATAGTACACATTTTGATTTCAGGTTGTCGCCGCAATACTCTTTTCACAAGGATTACGGCATGACAAGAGTTACTTTTTTCAGCAATAACCTTTGAATGACGATGAAATCAAAAGCTATTTATCCCGGAACGTTCGATCCTTTTACCAATGGTCATCTTGATGTGCTTGAGCGGGCATTGAATATTTTTGAGGAGGTGATTGTCGTTATTGCCGAGAACAGCCAGAAACATGCGCTGTTCACGATTGAGGAACGACAGGTTATGACGAAAGAGGTAACCGGAGAGTACCCCGGTGTTACTGTTGAGGTGCTTCAAAAAGGATTGCTTGCTGATTATGCCCGGCAGGTTGGCGCAAAAGCAATTGTTCGGGGTGTACGGCAAGTCAAGGATTTTGAATATGAATTTCAAATATCGCTGTTCAACCGTCAACTCTATCCAGATGTGACAACCGTCTTTCTGATGCCCAATGTCAAATATACCTATGTTGCATCGTCAATAATCAAGGAAGTGGCCATGCTTGGCGGTGATGTCAGCAAGTTTGTGCATCCCTGTGTCCTGGAGATGATGCATAAAAAACGTGAAGAACTGAACCAGAAATAATTATAACCAACTATTTTTTATATGACGACAACACTTTCACCTGAAGAAAAATATCTCACCCGCAGGGTACTTGGTATGCAGGAATCGCAAACCATGCGAATCAGCAATCTTGCTGCTAAAATGAAAGCTGACGGTATGGATATTGTCAGCCTTTCAGCAGGTGAACCTGATTTCCCCACGCCCGCTCATGTCAACCAAGCGGGAATAGATGCCATTAATGCCGGTTTTACCCGCTATACAGCAAATTCTGGTATTGCGGATCTTAAAAAGGCAATTATTGAAAAGTTCAGGCGCGATAATGGCCTGGAGTTTTTGGAAAACCAGATCATTGTCAGCAATGGCGGCAAGCAGACTCTTGCCAATACTTTTCTTGCGCTTTGCGAAGAGGGCGATGAAGTGATTGTTCCCGCTCCTTACTGGGTGAGCTTTCCTGAAATGGTTCGTCTGGCAGGTGGTATACCGGTTATTGTTCATACCACTCTGGAGAGTGAATACAAAATGACTCCAGCTCAGCTTGAGGCCGCCATTACCCCGAAAACAAAGATTCTTGTCCTGAACTCCCCATCGAACCCTACCGGCACTGTTTATAGTGAAGTGGAGGTGCGTGCGCTGATGGCGGTTGTCGAAGGTCGCGGAATTTTTGTGCTCTCTGATGAAATGTACGACATGATTGTCTATGGTGGTGTTCGTCCTTTTTCTCCGGCAAGGATTCCTGAAATGAAGGGGTGGGTTATTGTAAGCAACGGTGTGTCGAAAACCTATGCCATGACTGGTTGGAGAATCGGCTATCTTGCGGGGCCGAAATGGCTGATTGATGCCTGCGACAAGATACAGTCACAGACAACCTCCAATCCCAATGCCATCGCACAGAAAGCGGCTGTTGCTGCGCTGAATGGTGACCAGGGAATTGTTGAGGAACGTCGTGCTGAATTTGAAAAGAGGCGCGATTATATGTACCAGGCCCTGAACAGTATTCCCGGCTTTAAAACAGCCTTGCCGCAGGGTGCGTTCTATATTTTTCCTGATATCAGCGGTGTGCTTGGCCAAACCTTTAACGGTGTGGTGATGAAAGACTCCGCAGATGTTGCAGAATATCTTCTGAAGGTGCATCATGTAGCTACAGTGCCGGGCGATGCCTTCGGAGCACCTGAAAACCTGCGTCTCTCTTATGCGGCCTCAATAGCCGCGCTTGAGGAAGCGGTCAATCGTATCAGGAGAGCTTTCAAATAGGGTGCCGATGCTGAAAGTCCGCCGCAGTCGGTTGTATACGTTCTGGTTTGAGTGGTATTCCCGTCGCCAGTTCAGAAGATATTTTAACTCGGTACGCGTTTTTATGCAGCCCGGAGTACAGCAGATGGATCTTTGTATTCCGGTTATATTTTTTGCCAATCATGCGTACTGGTGGGATGGCTTCTGGTCGCCCCTGTGCACGAAAGATTTTTTTTGCCAACGGCTGCATATTATCATTGAGTTCCAGCAGTTAAGGAAACATCGTTTTTTTACCCGTATAGGAGCCTTTTCTCTTGATCGTTCCCATCCGAAAAGTTGGCCAGCCACACTTCGTTATGCCGCTGAATTGCTGACTGACGACAATGAGCGGCAGAATGCCCTCTGGATTTTTCCCCAGGGAAAGATAGAGCATGTCGATACGCGGCCGCTTGTTTTTTTTAAAGGGGCGGCTTCCATTGCCTCCCGGGTGCTTGAAAAGATCCCGCAGCTTTACGTTGTTTCAATTGTCAGTCGGATTGAATATCTTGAAGAACAAAAACCGGAGCTGTTTTTATCGTTCAGGGAGCCGCGTTTGGTTTCCCGGAAGGAGTATGCGGGTGCCAGTGATCTTAATGCGTATATGCAGAAGATGACGGAGAGTCATCTCGATGAACTCAGCGAGAAGATTCGGAGCCGAAAGCTTGATGACGCTGTGACTCTTGTCAGGGGGAGTGCATCCGTTAACCGAAGGAGTGAAGCATTCCGGAGCTTCATTCGTCTTGACAGTGGTAAAAAAGTTACCGAATCATGAGAACAGGTCATAAGCGCAGGATCATTTCGCAAGAGGCTGTAACTATAGAGAATTAAAAACGTTCCTCTTGCGCTCACTCTGTGTGCGCGCGGAACGGCAAGAAGTGGTAAATACACAACAACGTTCCCCTATTCATGAGTAATGTTATATGCAGTTGTCTTTTGGGTGATAATGCAAAGGTAAGGCTGCGGCTTTCACAATTGTTGCACAGTGAGATGGAATCGATTTACGGGGCTTCTTCTGATGGTGATACTGACAATATCTGTGAAGTTGAATTGCAGGGTTGCAGACGTGAGTTTTTTGTCAATAATACAGGAATCCCTTTCAGTATCGGGCAGCAGGTTATTATTGAATCGGATGGAGGATATGATTTCGGAGTAGTCTATTCGACAGGCCAGATTGCCCGCAAAAAATTTCAACTCAAGGGGTTGGATAAAAATGGCCAGGAGTTGACAGCCGTGTTGAGGATTGCTGACGAAAATGACTGTCAGGCAATTATTGAATTGAAAAAACGGCAGTCGGATATCCGGGAAGTCTGTATGAACAAGATTAAAAAGCATGAACTTGATCTGAAGCTGGTTGATGTTGAATTGCGCATGGATCAGCAGAAACTTTCGGTCTACTATACGTCGTCACACCGTGTTGATTTCAGGACACTTGTGCGTGATCTTGCCGGAGAGTTCAAGGCAAGAATTCAGATGGTTCAAATTACGACACGAGAAGAGGCCAGAAGGGCAAATGCTTTTGGACCGTGTGGGTGCCTTTTGTGTTGCTCGAGCTGGCTGCAGAAAATTCATGCCAATCCGTTTGCTGAAAAATCTCAATACTCTGAGGTCGCCGGCAATGATAGCCATGCCTTCAATATCACCGGTATCTGTAACCGTCCAAAATGTTGTCTTGGTTATTCGAAACAGGAGAAGGGTTGCCGTTCTCACGCGTCAGGTCAGTCACTTGTTCCTTCAGTGGGAACCATGGTTTCTACTCCCGAGGGGCCTGCCATGGTCGAAAGCTTTGATGTCCAGAAAAAACTTGTCTGGCTTCGTTATCAGAATAGCGACCAGACACGCAGGTTACCTGTCGACAAATTCAATACGCTGTTTGTAAAAAAATAAGAGTTTCCCCTTATGCGTCAGTTTACAAGAACCCTTGTCACGTCAGCCCTTCCTTATGCCAATGGTCCGGTGCATCTTGGCCATCTTGCCGGTGTTTATCTTCCTGCTGACATTTATGTTCGCTACAAACGGCTCAAGGGGGAGGATATCATTCATATCGGAGGTTCGGACGAACACGGAGTACCTATCACGATTACAGCCGAGAGAGAGGGTATTTCACCACAGGATGTTGTCGATCGATACCACAGAATGAATCAGGATGCTTTTTTTCGGTGTGGCATCTCGTTTGACTATTATGGCAGAACTTCTTCGGCGGGGCATCATAAAACTGCCCAGGAGTTTTTTCTTGATATTGAACGGAAAGGCATTTTTCAACAAAAAACGGAAAAACTTTTTTTTGACCGGAAAGCCGGGCGTTTTCTTTCTGACCGTTATGTGACAGGAACTTGCCCGATATGCAATAACCCCGAGGCTAACGGCGACCAATGCGAACAGTGTGGAACCCATTTAAGCCCGCTCGAACTGATAAACCCGAAAAGCAAACTCTCGGATGCAACGCCGGAACTGCGTGATACCATGCACTGGTATTTTCCGCTTGGGCGCTTTCAGGAGCAGCTTGAAGGTTATGTAAAAAGTCATGAGGATGACTGGCGTTCGAATGTGGTGAATTATACACGAAGCTGGCTTACGCAGGGATTGAAAGAGCGGGCGATAACCCGTGACCTGTCATGGGGTATAAAAGTGCCCCTGGAGCGCGAAGAAGCTCTTGGAAAGGTACTCTATGTCTGGTTTGATGCGGTTCTGGGTTATATCTCATTTACCAGGGAGTGGGCGGCACAGCGGGGAGAGAGCGAACTGTGGAAAACGTACTGGCAGGATCCTCAGTGTCGCCTTGTTCACTTTATCGGCAAGGATAATGTGGTGTTTCATACGTTGATGTTTCCAGCAATTCTGCTGGCATGGAATGAAGGGCACCACAGTGACCTCTACAATCTTGCCGACAATGTGCCTGCTTCGGAGTTCATGAATTTTGAGGGAAGAAAGTTCTCGAAGTCACGGAACTACGCGGTCTATCTTGGCGAGTTCCTTGACAAGTTTCCCGCTGATACCCTGCGCTACAGTATTGCGATGAATTATCCTGAAAACAAGGATACCGATTTCAGTTGGCATGATTTTCAGAACAGAACCAATGGCGAACTGGCCGATACGCTTGGCAATTTTATCAAACGTTCGATTGATTTTACCAATGCCCGCTTTGACGGGGAAGTACCCTGTGACTCTACTGCTGAAGAGTGGAACGCTCTCGGTATTGACTGGCTGGATACTCTTGAAAAGCTTGACCTCTCTTATGAAGGGTTTCATTTTCGGGAAGCGGCCTCAGTCGGGATGGATATTGCCCGGGCGGCGAACCGGTTTCTGACCGTGTCGGAGCCCTGGAAAACAATCAAGATAGATCGTGAAACTGCGGCAAGAACGATGGCTCTCTCCCTGAATCTCTGTCATGCGCTTTCTGTTGCGCTCTTTCCGGTTATCCCTGAAACCTGCAATCGCATTCATGCCATGCTCGGCTTTGAAGGGCGTATAGAGGATTGTGTTACACCAGGAACCTCTCTTTTTGCCGAGCTTTTATTGCCCGCACTTAAAAAGGGAGACCATATCAGGGCGAAATCTGAAATTCTTTTTAAGAAAATTGAGGAGAACGATATTGCGCCGGAACTTGCAAAAATTGCAGGATTGCTGGCTGAAGCGGATAAACGGGAAGCTGGAGTTGCAGAGAGCCGTATGGAGTTCAAGCCGGTGATCACTTTTGATGATTTTCTCAAAGTTGACCTGAGAGTAGCAAAAGTTATTGCTGCCGAAAAGGTGAATAAAGCGGCAAAACTTCTGAAACTGCAACTGCAGGTCGGTTCGGTAACAAAACAGGTGCTGGCCGGTATTGCGAAGCATTATACCCCGGAAGAGATGATCGGCAAAAATGTGCTGCTGGTTGCCAATCTTGCCGAACGCTCCATTCGTGACGAAGTTTCGGAGGGTATGATTCTTGCTGTGGAGGGTGAGGATGGACGATTATTTCTGGTTGAGCCCGAAGGAAATGAAATAAATGGCAAACAGATACAATAAATGTTTGGAAAAGAAAATATATTGCTTACATTGGAGGACAAACATCGTGGGGTGGAGCAATTGGTAGCTCGTCGGGCTCATAACCCGAAGGTTGCAGGTTCAAGTCCTGTCCCCACCACCAGTAAAAGCCGCCTCAAAAAAAGGGCGGCTTTTTTGTTTTGAGTGATAAACCGCGTTTTCGTTCAGAGGCATTGATGACGATGAACCACTTCTCTTTCAAACGGCTCTTCCATTTCAGGAAAAAGGGCCTCTCACAGCTTCTGGCCTCTCTTGTTGCTCTCTCGGCGCTCTCTTGTGTGGTGCTTCCGGTTTTTGCGGAACCCTTACTTTGCGGTATCGACCGGCTTGAAGCTTCCAGATTCCGGGAACTCTCGGGCTTGAGGGTCGGGCTCATCACCAACGCGGCGAGCCTTGGTCAAAAAGGGGAGCCAGGCTACCTCCTCATGCTTCGCAACGGTGTCAAACTTAAATTTCTTATGGCCCCGGAGCATGGCTTTTCGGCGGATATTGAAGCTGGAAAAAAAGTTGGCCGCAGCATGGTTTCAGATACACTGCAGGTTGTTTCGCTCTATGGAGCTTCCAAAAAACCCGATATTCGGCAGTTGCGTCAAATTGACCTGCTTGTGTTCGATCTTCAGGATGTTGGCACTCGTTGCTATACCTATATTTCGACCATGAAGAGTGCTATGGAGGCCTGTGAAGAGGCTGCCATACCCTTTATGGTGCTCGATCGCCCCAATCCGGTCATTCCTCTCCCTCCCCAGGGGTTCATGCTCAGGCCGGGATATGCCTCATTCGTTGGGGCGGTCGATATTCCCTTTGTTCATTCGATGACGGTTGGCGAAATTGCCCTGCTGCTGAAGGATCGTTGCTTCAAGAAACTTGATCTCAGGGTAATTGCGATGCAGGGGTACGGGCGCCAGAAGTTTGGTGATGAGTACGAGGGGTTCAGCTTCAGGAGCCCTTCACCGAACATCAGAAATGTTGAGACTGCCATACTCTATCCTGCCACGGTCTTTCTTGAAGCGACAACGGTCAACGAAGGGCGGGGTACTGATGCCCCTTTTATGCAGTTTGGTGCTCCGTTCATCAAAAGCGGGGAACTGGTTGCTGCTCTCGGAAAATACCATCTGGCGGGAGTGTCGTTCACCGCAGTCGTTTTTCAGCCGAACTCAGGAAAGTTCAGCAAAGAGCGTTGTCATGGCTTGAAGCTCTCGCTCACCGACCGGAAAGCCTTCAGCCCCTTTAGAACGGCAACGGTGCTGCTGCTTGAACTTCAGCGCCTTTATCCCGCAGAGATTGGTCTCGACAGAAGAGGGCAGTTTTTCGACCAGCTTGCAGGAACCCCTCTTTTCAGGGAGATGATCAAAAATCAGTTGCCTCTTGAAACGATTATGGAGGAGAGCCGCCGGCAGATTGAGAAGTTCAACCGGAGCGCTCTGGCTCGTCACTATCTCTATCCCTGAGTAACCCGCGTGTCAATTTTTTTTGGGCGTCCTCTTTTTTTTAAGCTGATCTCTTTCGCCACCGGTGGCTCTGCTATTTCGGTGTCATTGGATATCTCATCTGATTCTACAAGATGTTCATCGAGGTTTTCATCATGAAGATCGGGTTCTACAATAAGGTCAAGGTCATCGCAGAGGAGTTCGTCAATTATTTCATCTGTTGGTGTCGGTGATTTTCCTCGGACACCACGTTTATTTTTCATTGCCGGTTCGATGAGGGTCATAACCTCATTGATTGATGAAAAAATGTAAAGTTGTTTGTTCAGATTGGTCAGTTTCAGAAGATCTTTGATCTGCTTGCAGAGAGAAACGAAAATTGCAAGTCCAGTTGATTGATTGGCAAGTTGATGGGCAAGCAGCATGGAGCTGATACCACAGGAATCAATAGCTTTTACCTGGGAAAAATCGATAATCAGGTTTTTGCTGCACTCCTTGTTAACCATATTGTCAATTTCCTGCTTGAACGATTCGCTATGACGAAAATCGAAGACCTCTTCCTCGATTTTCAGAATAGTTAACTCTTTGCGCGTTGATATTGAATGTTTCATGGTAAATCCCTGCGATAGAACCTGTAAAATATTGCTATTACAACATATTAAAAACTTTTTGATCCGTGGGTTTTGATTCTCAATGATAAAAAACTGGCAGAGCTGGATGCAAAAATATTATTAATACCTAAAGTAAAAAAAAACCTCATTGTTAATATTTTTTTAAGCACAAAATCTGCTGTTTTCCAGCTCCTTCCAAAGAATATCAGCATCCACCCAGTTAACGGCAAGACGGTTGTTGAAAAAAGTCAACTGGCGTTTGGCATAGTGGCGCGTATGCTGCTTGATGAGTCTGACTGCTTCAGCAAAGTCAATGGTGTTCTTGAAATATTCAAACAGTTCCTGATATCCCACCGATTGCAGTGCGGATGTTCTTTTGTCGGCAAGAAGTTTATGATACTTGTTATAGAGCAGTTCAGCTTCGTGACAAAGACCGGTTTCAAGCATCTCATCAGTGCGCTGGTTGATGCGCCGATAGAGCGTTTCACGGGGTATTGAAAGCCCTGTGGTCAAAAAGTGCAGGTCGGTCTGCTGTTTTCCCCTGGACTGCAACTCAGTAACACTCAATCCTGTGATCTCAATGATTTCAAGGCTTCGAATCAGTCGTTGTGTTTTTGTGGGGTCAAGGGTTGCGGCCTGTTCAGGATCTTGCTGGAGCAGCCTTTCATAGAGGTACTCTTTTCCGACATTGTCAAGTTCACTCAACAGTCGCGCTCTTATTTCCGGGTTTGCCGGAGGTAAATTCGCAAAACCTTTGAGAACTCCTTCAAGATAGAGGGTAGAGCCTCCTGCAATAATGGCTCGTTTTCCCCGTCGGTGAATATCGTGGATTCTCTTGATGGCCTCTGTGGCAAAGTCTCCGGCAGTGAAGGACTCCCCGATATTTTTTTCATTGACAAAATGATGTGTCACTTCCTGAAGCGCTTCAGGCGAAGGTTTTGCTGCGCCGATGTCGAGTTCCCTGTATATCTGTCGAGAATCGGCAGAGATGATTTCAGCTCCTGTTTTTTTTGCCATGGCAAGGGCAAGCTCCGATTTGCCGGAAGCTGTAGGGCCAAGGATCACCATGACGGGTGGTTGTGCTGTTGCTATGGAGGGCATGTTTATCCGTGGGGCTGATGCTGATAAAAGGTTTTCAGCGACTTGCATACCCGTGAGATCGGGAGCCCGACAACATTATAGTAGCACCCCTCAATGCGCCTCACATGACATGCTATCAGGGGATCCTGAATGCCATAAGCTCCAGCCTTGTCGTAAGGTTTTTCTGACAGGATGTAGCGTTTTATTTCATTGTCGGACATTGGCTCAAACTCTACAGTGGTACTCACGCATTCGGTATGGGTTTTGTCGCCGTAAACCAGCACAAAGCCTGTATAGACCCGGTGGGAGCGATTTTGGAGACTTTTGAGCATACCAAATGCTTCTTCGAATCCTTCCGGTTTTCCAAGAATGCGATTCCCTTTTGTCACGACAGTGTCAGCAGCAAGAATAATGGAGTTGCGACCCTGATCTGGCAGGAATACCTTTGCGGCTTCGGCTTTTTCGAGGGCAATTCGGGTAACATTCTCTTCAATTGACTTTGACGTGTCAAGTGTCTCATTGGTGACAACCTCCACAGTTTCAAAAGGAATAAGCATCAATGAGAGAATATCGCGTCGTCTGGGTGACTGCGATGCAAGAATCAGGGCTGGTTTACCCATGGTTGTTCGTTAGTTCAGGTTGTTCCAGCCCCGTCGGTTCAGGTCTGCAAAGATAAGCGATCCGGCAATTACTCCCGCACCAAGAAAAAGCGATCCCTGAAGAATGTCGCCAAAGATAAATTTTCCTGTGCCGAAAAGAAGAGAGTAAATCATGATAATACCGAGTGCCCAGTCAACAAAGAGCATGACAAAGCCGGTGTCGGCTACAACATCGGGCAGATTTATGGAGATCTTTTTCCAGAGCACACCGCCCACTCGAGTGGTTCGGTAGAAGGTCTCCAATTGCGCAGTTTCTGTGGGAGGTGTAAAAAAAGTTACCACAAGGGTTGCAGCAATGGTAAAGGCGACAATAAAAAATATTGAGAAGGGAAAGGTAATGGAGGTAAAGAGTTGTATCCAGGTGAACGCAATAAACGGCGCTACCATGGAGGTAATTTCTGACCACGCATTCAGTCGCCACCAGAACCAGCGAAGAATGAGAACAAAGCCTGTGCCTGCTCCGCACTGGATAATGAACTCCCATGCTCCGGTGATGGTGTCGAGCACAAAGAAGGTGATATAGAGAGCAAAGGCTGCGGTCAGGAATGTGGTGATTTTTGAAACTGCGACATAGTGCTTTTCAGTTTCGTTTTTTTTCAGGAACCGTTTGTACAAGTCATTGATCAGATAGCTTGTGCCCCAGTTCAAATGGGTCGACAGGGTTGACATGTAGGCCGCCAGGAAAGCGGCAATAAGCAGCCCTTTCAGACCTGGGGGCAGCACAGCTTTCATGACGTAGACAAAGCCGTCCTCTTTCTGGTTCATCGGCAGGTCGGGGAACATGACGAGGCTCACAAGGCCGACAATGATCCATGGCCACGGTCTCAGGCAATAATGGGCGACTGTAAACCAGAGTGTCGCAAGGAACGAGTGTTTCTCGTTTTTGGCACTCATCATGCGTTGGGCAATATAGCCGCCGCCGCCTGGTTCGGAACCGGGATACCATGATGACCACCACTGGACAAACGCCATAGCAGCAAAAGAGATGAAGGGAAGAGCCACTGCGCCGGAAATGCTTTTGCCTGATGAAGAGGAGGTGAACGTGGGGAAAAAGTCGAACATCCATGCCGGAAGGGCTTTGGTGAGGCCTCCGGCTGAGACCACGGCAGGTGACTGAACCGCAAGGACGGCAAGAATGATACAGCCTGTCATGGCAATGACAAACTGTACAGCATCGGTAATGGATACCCCCCATAATCCTGAGAGACCAGAATAAAAGGTGGTCAGCAGGACGAGGATGACAATGGCAACTTCAGGGTTCAGCTCCGGCACCATGATTCTGATAATCTTGAACATGGCGAGGTTGACCCAGCCGATAATGACGGCGTTGATGAAGAGCCCGAAATAAATGGCCTTGAAGCCGCGCAGAAAACGGGCTGCTGCACCGCTGTAGCGCAGCTCAATAAACTCAAGGTCAGTAAGGATTTCTGCCCGCCGCCAGAGACGGGCAAAAAAGAAAACGGTCAACATTCCACCAGAAACAAAGGTCCACCACACCCAGTTGCCCGCGATGCCGTTTTTGGCCACAAATCCCGCGACGGCGAGAGGTGTGTCGGCGGCAAAGGTTGTCGCTACCATGCCGGTACCGGCAATCCACCAGGGGAGCTTGCGCCCCGAAAGAAAAAACTCTCCGACATTTTCTGAAGCGCGTGAGGAGAACCAAAGGCCAATAACAAGCGTCAGCAAAAGGTAGCCGACGATGAAACTGTAATCAAGGATGTTGAGCTGCATATCTGTTTATTTCCTGAAGTATTGTCCTTTCCGCATCACTTATCCGTCAATTCTTGAAAGTTCACGGAAGCTTTGGAACCGGTCTTCGATGTCAAGCAGATCAAGCGAGGCAATTTTTTCGGTGCCGAACTTTTCCACACAGAAGCTTGCCATGGTGCTGCCGTACAGAACCGCCCTGCGCAGCTCAACATCGTTTATGGTTTCACATCTCGAAAGGTGACCGATAAAACCACCGGCAAAGGTATCACCAGCACCAGTGGGATCGAAAATATTTTCAAGCGGGAAGGCTGGAGCAGCAAAGATACCATTGTCGGTAAAAAGGAGGGCACCGTGCTCGCCTTTTTTGATAATCAGAATTTTCGGGCCCATCTGGCGGATGATTCTTGCTGATTTGACAAGGTTTGGGTCGCCGCTCAAAAGTCTTGCCTCGCCATCATTGATGATGAAAATATCGACACGCTCCAGAGTTTTTTTAAGCGCATCAAGTTTTCCCTCAATCCAGAAGTTCATGGTGTCACAGATGACGAGTTTCGGTTTCTTGATCTGGTCGAGCACCTTGATCTGCAATACGGGGTCAATATTGCCGAGGCAGACAAATTCAGCATTCTGATACTGACCGGGTACAACGGGATCAAAATCGGCAAAGACGTTCAATTGGGTGTCGAGCGTGTCGCGGGTGTTCATGTCGTAATGATACCGTCCGGCCCAGCGGAATGTTTTTCCGTAATCGATCTTCTGGACACCTTTTGTGTCTATGTTTCTGGAGTGCAACAGAGCGAAATGTTCATCCTCAAAATCATAGCCGACAACACCGACCATCTGTATCGTTTCGGTAAAATAGCTGGCCGACAGGGCGATATAGGTCGATGACCCGCCCAGGGTGTTGTCGGAATGTCCGAAAGGCGTTTCGATATCGTCAAAGGCAAGAGAGCCAACAATGAGAAGAGACATAGGGTTAGTAATGTTTGGTTAATGAAAACTTACGAAAGTTCAAAAAGCATGCATTGCCCTGGTTTGCAGCTCACCCCAAGCCGG
This sequence comes from Chlorobium sp., assembly GCA_049317185.1. GTDB lineage: Bacteria > Bacteroidota > Chlorobiia > Chlorobiales > Chlorobiaceae > Chlorobium. The sequence goes on from JBMOIS010000024.1 coordinate 30,247, forward strand.
TGTTCGCTGATCAAAAAGGGTTGTTCGCTGATCATATCGTGCATGATACCATTTTCCATGCTGAATTCAAGAAAACCGGTTTTGGTGTCGTAAAGGTTACTGTTGCCAATAAAAAGCAGTGATTGGTTAGCAACTGTTCTCATTACTGCAAAAAGCTCCGGCTCGCTGGTATAGGGGATGGTTATCGAACCGGGTTCTCCGCACAGTACCAGATCAAGGTAGTGTGAACGTATCTCCAAAATTTTGCGGATATAGCTGTTGAGGGGAGTCAACCCATTACTGTTTTCCCAGTCGTAGCAGAACACGCTGAACAGCGGAAGTTTTTCCGGAGGATAAAGAGCGTGGTCTTCATCTCTGAAATTGAGGCCGAGGTTAATCGGATACCATTCGCAGATCTCCATGCCCGACTGCAGAAAAGGTATGGCTGGCAGTATGGCACTGAGGGTTAAGATAAACATCGAATAGTTTCGTCCGGCTTCCTGACGGGGATATCGGAAACAAACACGCGGGGTGTTGTGATTTTCTCCTGTCCCGAAAAATGGTAGTGGAATGCCGGTTTTGTTCAGGTTGTTTAATAATCCCCGGAGAAAAACAACATCATGGATGACAAACGGGAGCGTGCCGAACACCACATTAAATCCTTCATTGCGTACTTCAGAGGTTGGATCAAAATTTTCATCCCAGAAAGCAAAATCCGCGTTTTGTTCCCGGGCTTTGAGAACAATAGTTCGTTTCAGAAGAGCAGGCAGCGCATGGCCCATATCAATCATTGCGCCGTCAATCTGATACTCCGTCTGATAACTGGGGATAATATCAGAAATTTCGTTCCACAGGCCGGAATTGAAAGTTTCAGGATTATCCAGGGCGCTGTCGTACATCCTGATGGTGTTGTAGGCAATGTAGTTGAACGCATCATGGATGTGCATTTTCAGATAGGTGACATCGCTCCATGCAGGCTGACGGTCGTCAGGAGGCCAGTCGGAGAAGGCACTTGCGATATGACAAGGCGTGCCGGTTTCTGTGGTTCCCGAAAGCTGGTCTCCCTCTGGCTGTACCGTGACAGGTTGAGCAACAAACTGCTCGCGGTACTCTGCCGGTGGCGCTGGGAGGTTGTGGAACTCGTGGCGGTGGACAACCTCATAAATTCTGTTGAGCGTATCATGGTCAAAATGTGGCGGGCCGAAGTTGCCGGTACTGTTTTTCAGCCAGTAAAACCATTCAGGATGATCCCTTATCCAGTCGCTGTCAACGGATGTCGTTCTGAACACAAATTCAAGAACAACGTGCATGTCAAGAAGATGTGCGGCTTCAACAAATGCCTTGAGCAATATTTCCGAAGAGAGTCCGAGGGCTGGTTCGTTGAGCAGTGGATCAAGTTTTCGTGGATTTTTAATGGCATAAGGAGAGCCGAGAGTGCCTTTTCTGCTTTGGGAACCTATTTCAGTGACCGGCAGAAGATAGAGTGTATTTGCGCCAAGATTTTTTATATAAGGCAGGAGTGCAATGGCTTTCAGGAGTGTGCCTGTTTCCCTGAACCCCGATTCGAGCGGTTCTGCGCTGATGACTCCGTCGCCGTTATGATCAAATGCGGCAGTGAGGCGTATAAAAAGGTTGTAGACCACCGCATTGGTTTTCCAGTCTACATCATTTGGCAAAGATGGCCCGGTGTTGTTCAGGATCTGTTCGATGATGTGACCGAAGTATGCGCCAGGATTGACCTGTTCGGCACCGGTCATTTTGCCAGTCCAGATACCGGGTACCCGGTAGGAGCTTTCGGCCAGGCACCCAGGCAGGCCTTTCAGCGCCAGAAGAAGCGATTCAAGATGAGTTGTCTGCAATATTGTGCTGTGTTTTTCGGCAAGATGGTAGATAACTATTATACGAAATTTAATGTACTAAATTCTCTTTTAAGGCAAGGTAACCGGGCAGCATGAAAAATCTTTCAGCATGAAAAATATTCGAATTACGGTTGAATATGACGGCACTTCTTTTGCTGGCTGGCAAAGGCAGTCGGGAAGAATTGTAACAGTTCAGGGGGAGATTGAGGCTGCACTTGGCACAATTTTGCAGGAAAAGATCTCGCTTGCTGCTGCCGGGAGAACCGACAAGGGTGTTCATGCCAGGGAACAGACAGCCAACTTTGTTACTGTTTCATCAATGGAGCCGTCCAGAATGGTGCATTCGCTCAATTCTCTGCTGCCCGATACCATCCGGATCAGTAATCCCGTTGAAGTACCAGAGAATTTTCATGCCCGGCATAGTGCGAAAGAGAGGCATTATCGTTATTTTCTGATTGAGAGGCCTTCAGCGATTTATGGTCGGTTTGCGGGTTGTTCCTATGGGACCCTTGATCTTGCGGTTATGCAGCAGATGGCCGGTTTTCTGAAGGGGACCCATGATTTCTCTGCTTTTTCAAAGGAAAATCGGGATAATCCGGATCGCATCTGCCATGTGAATGTTTGCGAATGGTATCGCGACAATAGTCTCCTGGTTTTTCAGATTTCAGCGAACAGGTTTTTAAGGAGTATGGTACGCTATCTTGTTGATGCCATGATAAGTGCAGGAAAAGGGAGGCTTTCAACCCGGGAGTTTCTTCGAATGCTTGAAACCGGAGTCATGACGAGTCAACTGAATCCTGCTTCTCCGGGTGGGCTGTTTCTCTGGGAAGTGAAATACTGACATAAAAAAAATCGGTTATTGCAATAGTGGAGAACTGTTTTTATGTTGCTTCTGACATTTCAACAGGGATTTTTGCTGTCGCAGCATTGATCGTTTGGCGACCATTACATCTAAATCAAACAGCCGCTTGTGAAAATCAGCTTCTATCATATAATATTCGGGGTGTTGTTGTCGGCACTTGCTTTTCAGATTCTTGCTCAACCGGTTCTTGCCGCCGATCCTGTGGCAAATAATATCCGGGGAGAGTTCAGCAAGTCATCGGTTTCCGATATTCTTGACAGCCTTGTGAACGCTACATATTTCAGGGATGAGCACTTTTCCATTTCCAAAGAGTCTGAAAAGTTTGGCTTTCCTTCCACGTTTGTGCCTCAGTACAGTGATTCTGTCTATACAGCAAGAATCGCCACGTTGAACCGCAAAACGCCCCTCCATTTTGTCTACAATGCCCAGGTCAGGGGATTTATAAGGCTTTATGCTGTCGAAAGAAGAAGCATGACCGCCAAAATCCTCGGATTGAGCAAAATCTATTTCCCGCTTTTTGAGGAAAAACTTGATGCAAACAATGTTCCGCTTGAGATGAAGTACCTCGCCATTGTTGAATCGGCGCTTAATCCGACGGCGGTTTCTCCTGCAGGTGCAAAAGGGCTTTGGCAGTTTATGTATGGAACGGGTAAAATGTATGGATTGCAGTCATCATCTTTTATTGAAGAGCGGTATGATCCCTACAAGGCTTCAGATTCGGCAAGCAGGTATCTGAGGGATCTCTACAAAATTTATGGGGACTGGTTCCTTGTGCTTGCGGCATATAATTCTGGTCCGGGAAATGTTAACAAGGCAATCAGGCGGGCTGGCGGGGTAAAAGACTATTGGGCAATATGGGATTATCTGCCTGCCGAAACGAGAGGCTATGTCCCTGCATTTATTGCCGTTAACTATATTATGAGCTATTATAACGAGCATAATATCCGGCCGGTTGAACCGGGATTTTTGTATCAGGATATCGACACCTTGAGAACCTCCCGTCTTTTGTCGTTTGAGCAGATCAGTGAAACTATCGGAGTGCCGATGGCTAATCTTCAGTTTCTTAATCCGCAGTACAAGCTTGGTATTATTCCTGCTGCGGGGAATTCCGGCAATGTTATCAGGCTTCCGAAAAAATTTATTCCCCAGTTTCAGAAACGGGAACAGGAGATCTATGCGTACAAGTCTGCGAAAACTCTTGAACGCGAGGCACTGTTTGCTCGTCTTGAAACTCTTCATGCCGGTTCAGCCCGCAAGTATCGAGAGTCAGGCGCTGAAGGAAAAACTCAGAAGATCCATATCGTCGAGCAGGGCGAAAGCCTGGGCTCCATTGCAAGGATGTATCGCACCTATATCAGCCAGCTCATCGCATGGAACAGTCTGAAGGACTCTGATGTCACGCCCGGTCAGAAGCTTGTCGTTTTTGGGGGATCCGACAAGAGTATTTCTTCTCAGGCCAAAGTTTCAAAACGAAGTGTAAAGAAAAAGAGAGGAAGTCGCAGGTTGAAAACAGAGGTCGTTGTTCAGAAAAAATACAATGCTCAGCGGCCGTCGCAGCCTCAGTCACAGCTTCAGGCAAAAGAGATCGTTGCGGAAAGGCTTGCTAAAACTGTTGAGCGAGATGAGCAGTTTGTTCTCGTAGAAAGTCATAAGGGTCGTAAAGTGCTATCCAGTGTTTCGCCGGCAGCACCTATTCTTGAAGCACTGTCCAGCGCTCCGCCAGCAGAACCGGCTTTAAAAACAGTATCCCGCGCTCCGCTGGCAGAGCCCGATTCTGAAGGGCAAGTATATATAACACATGTTGTCGTGGAGGGCGAAAACCTCAGCTCCATTGCTGCGATGTATGGCACCACTGTCAGCCAGCTCATGGTCTCTAACAATCTGAAAGATTCGCTGGTAACGCCAGGTCAAAAACTCATTGTATTTGTTAATGACGGCTATGGTGCTTCATCCCGGACGGTATCCGGAAAGGGAGATGTTTCAAAGCCAGTGCCGTAAACATCAATTTTGGAGCGGTAATTGTTATTTCATGATATTCAATAAAGGATAATTTTCTTATCTTTGAGCTCACAGGTTTATGTTAGTCAACTGACGCAGAATAATTGTCGGCAGAAACCGCTGTAATTCAATAATTCTTTAAATGAGAAATCATTAAATCGTATGCGTAATATCATTTTTACCGGAAAGGGTGGCGTTGGTAAAACCTCTATTGCTGCTGCAACAGCGCTCAGGGCGGCAGATATGGGGTACAAAACCCTGATCATGTCTACCGATCCGGCACACAGTCTGGGTGACTCGCTTGATGTTAAGTTAGGGCCTTCACCTGTCAAAGTTGCAGAAAATCTTTGGGGTCAGGAGGTCAGTGTTTTTGGTGATCTCAATCTGAACTGGGATGTTGTCAGGGAGCATTTTGCTCATTTGATGGAAGCTCGCGGTATTGAAGGTGTTTATGCTGAAGAGATGGGGGTGCTGCCTGGCATGGAAGAGCTTTTTTCGCTTTCCTATATCAAGCGTTATAATGAACAGAATGAGTACGATCTTCTTGTTGTTGACTGTGCTCCTACCGGAGAAACCCTTCGTCTTCTCTCTCTGCCTGAAACATTCGGATGGTTTATCAAGATGATTCGCAATGTCGAAAAATTTATGGTCAAGCCGGTGATCAGGCCTCTTGCAAAAAAAGTCAACAAGATCAACGATTTTGTTGCTCCTGTGGAGGTTTATGACAAGGTTGATAATCTATTCTCTTCAACTGAAGGAATTATTGACCTGCTTGCCGACAGCTCCAAAACAACCATGCGCCTGGTCATGAATCCTGAAAAGATGGTTATCAAGGAGTCTATGCGCGCCCTGACCTATCTTAACCTTTATGGTATTACCGTAGACAGGATTACCATTAACCGTGTCATGCCCGATCAGAGCCCGGATCCCTATTTCCAGAAATGGCGTGCTATTCAGCAGAAGTATATTGTGCAGATTCAGGAAGCATTTGCTCCGATTCCAATTGTTGAAGTTCCGTTGTTTGATGATGAAGTTGTCGGGCTGGCCATGCTTCGCAGAGTGGGTGAAAAAGTCTACGAAGATACGAATCCGCTTGATATATTTTTCAACGAAAATCCCATTGATATCAAAAAGGTTTCAGACGGTCACTACAAGGTGCGTGTCAGGTTGCCGTTTATGGAGCACATGGGGCTTGAACCAAAAATTCTCAAGCTTGGAGATGACCTTACGATTCGCATCGGCGATTACCAGAAAATTGTTGCCTTGCCGATTTTCCTTGCTGGTATGGAGTCTACAGGTGCCTCTTATGAAGACAAGTGGCTCAGCATTGATTTTGCGAAGTCTAAATAATTTCGTGCTTGCGAAGCAATCAAAGTAGTACCAATAAAAAAACCTGCACTCACGAGCAGGTTTTTTTATTGGTATTTGTAATTACTCAGAGCGATACGAGATTGGCAATGCTAACGCCATTGACATTTCTTATTTCGTCAAGCAGCTCGTTTGTCACATCGCCATCGACTACGATTGCTGTCATAGCTACTGTTTTCTCTTCATCTCTCGACAGTGCCACATAGGCGACATTCAGGTTGTGCTGCAACAAAAGCTGAGTGACATTGGCGATGACACCGGGTTTGTCAATATTATTGTAAATTATGATATTGCCTTCCGGTTTGAACTCTACGAGAAACTGGTCTATCATCACAATCCGTACCTCTTTGTCGCCAAAGACAGTTCCGCCAATCATTCGTTTTGTTGTGTCGCTTTCAAGCTCTATGCGGATCAGATTGGTATAGTCCAGATTTTCCTTTTCAAATTTCTGGTTCAGGATGATGCCGCACTCCTTTGCCATCGTGAACGCATTGATATAGTTGGTATCTTTTGATTGCCGGATATCAAGAAATCCCTTGAGAGCAGCAGCCGTGATGACTTCATTGAATTTATGAAGGAATTCACCGGAGGTTCTGACGGTCATGTTGTGTGCATTAACCGGAGCCATCTGCGCCAGTGTAGCACCAAGTTTTTCGGCAAGGTTAAGATAGGATTTTACCCCTGGTGCCTGTGCCAGTTCAACAGCCGAGGCATTGACGGCACCCTCAAGTTTTCCTGTCTGTTTCCAGGCAACAATCTGTTCTGCGATCTGAACGGCAACCTTTTCCTGTGCCTCGTTAGTGGACGCGGCAATATGCGGGGTTGCAATAACTTGCTCAAGTTTCAGGAGCGGATTGTCGGGGTTGCCCGGCTCCGTTTCAAACACATCAAGCGCCACAGCGGCAACTTTGCCCGATGTTATTGCTTCAGCAAGGTCAGTTTCATTAATTATTCCGCCCCTTGCGCAATTGACAATGATAACACCCTGCTTCATCAGGTCAAGAGTATCTTTTGCAATAAGGTTACGAGTCGATTCGTTGAGTGATGAGTGGAGGGTAATAAAATCAGCGCGAATGAAATTTTCATGCAGGGGAAGAAGATCAATGTTAAGCTGTGCTGCGTATTCGTCGGGAATCATCGGGTCATAGGCGATTGTTTTCATACCGAATGCCTGCATCCTGGATGCAACTTCACGTCCAATTTTTCCAAGGCCGATAATCGACAGGGTTTTCCCTTCGAGCTCTACGCCGGTAAATTTTTTCTTGTTCCAGTTGCCTTTTTTCAGGTCGGCGGTCGCTTGCGGAATACGTCGTGCGGCGGAAAGCATCATGGCACAGGCATGTTCCGCTGCTGAAATTGTGTTCCCGCCCGGGGTGTTCATCACAATAATACCTTTGCGGGTAGAGGCTTCAAGGTCGATGTTGTCGACACCGGCACCAGCTCTTCCGATAAGCTCAAGGCTCGTGCCGCACTCAAGAATTTCTGCGGTAACCTTGGTTGCGCTTCTGACGATCAGCGCTTCAAAGCCGCCAATGATCTCTTTGAGCTCCTCCTTGCTGATTTTCGGCTTTTCGATAACTTCAAAACCGCTTTGTGCGAGGATTTGACCGCATTGAAGATCAACACCGTCAGTGATCAGTACTTTCATGTTAACTTTCTTGATTATTGATTGTCCAGACTTTTATAAATTAATCTGAATATAAAGAAATTTTATTGCTCCATCTCTTTGGAACTTCTGAATCGTCGTTCAGGAATTTATAGGAGCGGATGCTCATTATATTATCCGTTAGTTTTTTATCTTGCCACCTTTAAAATCAGAGCTCTTTCAGGGCAGATGATCCGAAACTCTGTTTTTGAGAAAAGAAGTCAGAAGAAGTGAGCAGTTCAATACCTCGAAGCTTTGCTGCGAGGGAGCTTTATTTATAGTTATTAGTTAGTGATAAAACGGATGGAACAGTTACATGATTTAAGAGTTTCACGAATTATTCGTCTTCCTTCGCCACGAGCGCTCAAGGAGATGTTGCCAGTAAGTGACGGCGTAGCCAGTACCGTAACTCTGGGACGTCGTGAAGTTGAGCGTATATTGACAGGCAAGGATTCAAGACTGCTGGTTATTGTTGGGCCCTGTTCGATACACGATGTTGATGCTGCCCGTGAATATGCCGAAAAACTTGCAGCATTGCGCGTTGAACTTCAGCCGTACCTCTGTCTCATGATGCGGGTCTACTTTGAAAAACCACGCACAACTATCGGCTGGAAGGGTTTTATCAATGATCCACATCTTGATGATACTTATGATATTGAGCATGGTCTTTTCCATGCAAGAAAGCTTCTGCTTGAAATAAATGAAATGGGGTTGCCGGCAGCGACTGAATTTCTTGATCCCATAACGCCCCAGTATGTTGCCGATGCCGTGAGCTGGGCTGCAATTGGAGCAAGGACTATTGAGTCGCAGACGCACCGGCAGATGGCAAGCGGCCTTTCTATGCCTGTGGGGTTCAAAAACTCTACCGATGGTCGCCTTAATGTGGCTGTCGATGCTATCCGTTCGGCAATGCATCCGCACAGTTTTCTCGGTATTGACCAGGAAGGGCACAGCAGCGTAATTACAACAAAAGGCAATCCATTCGGACATCTTGTGCTGCGTGGCGGCGAAAAGCCGAATTATGATGCTGAAAGTATTGCTCATGCTGAATCGTGGATTGGAAAGGCAGGTCTCGAGCAGTCGCTTCTGGTCGATTGCAGCCATGCCAACTCAGGGAAAAAACACCAGCGTCAGTTGACGGTGTGGGAAAACATTCTGAAACAGAAAAATGAGGGCAATAAAAGTATTGTTGGGGTCATGATAGAAAGCAATCTCTTTTGCGGCAATCAGCCTTTTCCCGAGGATCCCGAGAAGCTCAGGTACGGGGTTTCGATAACCGACGAGTGTCTTTCATGGGATGAGACCGAACGCATGCTGCGTGAAGGCGCTGAAGTCACGCATAAGCTTGCTCGATAAATTTTTGCCACAAATAGAGTGATGTTATTGTTTGATTAACAACGTTTTGACGGGAGTTTTGGAAGTATGGCTATAGAGATTCGGCAAGTCCGGAATAAAAAAGAGAAAAAGCAGTTTATTACGTTTGCATGGCAGATTTACCGCAAGGATCCTGAACTTGACAGAAACTGGGTGCCGCCGGTTATTGACGATTATATGAAAACACTTGACACGGCAGTGTTTCCCTTGTATGACCATGCCGACCTTGCTCTGTTTACGGCATGGAAAGATGGGGTTATGGCAGGGACTATTGCTGCAATAGAGAATCGGCGACACAATGACTTTCATGCTGACAAGGTTGGGTTCTGGGGCTTTTTTGAATGTGTTAACGACCAGAGTGTTGCTAATGCTTTGTTTGATGCCGCCGGAGAATGGCTCAAAAAGAAGGGCCTGAATGCCATGCGCGGCCCGATAAGCCCCTCCATGAACGATCAGTGCGGCATGCTCACCAAAGGATATGACAGCCCGCCGGTTTTTCTCATGCTTTATAACCCGCCATACTACAATGACCTGGTACTGAACTATGGTCACCATATTGCCCAGGAACTGCTTGCGTGGTACATTGACCAAAAAATTATCGATATCAAACGTCTCCGCCGTATTGCAGAGCATGTTAAACAAAGGGAAGGGCTGACGGTACGGATTATGAACATGAAGGATTTTGACGGGGAAATTGAGCGTATACGGGAAATTTACAATAAGGCATGGGAGAAAAACTGGGGTTTTGTTCCTATGACCAACAAGGAGTTTGATTTTCTTGCAAAAAGTCTTAAGCCTCTCGCAAATCCTCATTATATCTACTTTGTGGAGGATCGCAACAAACGCACGGTAGGTTTTTCTCTCTCTCTTCCCGATGTCAACCAAGCGTTGAAACATGTCAATGGCAATCCGTTTTCGCCCGTCGGACTGCTGAAATATCTCTGGTACAGCCGCAAAATTTCAATGGTACGTACCATAACCATGGGAGTGCTGCCCGAATATCGCAACAAGGGTATCGACAGTATTCTCAATACAGAAATTGCTGATTATGGAGGCAAGCACGGGGTTTTTTCCGCTGAAATGAGCTGGGTACTTAAAGCCAATGAGGCAATGAGCAAGCTTGCCAAAGTAATCGGAGGAACGCCCTACAAGGAGTATGTTATTTACGAAGCTGATCTGTAGCCCGCAGGACAAAAAAAAGGAGACTGTTTTTCAGGCAGTCTCCTGTATATCCCGGTAGCCCAGGGCGACACCTTGGGACATCAGGGTGTTTCTGCACGGATCAGAACGATGCCATAAAGACAAGGTTTGATTTTTCAGTGTCAGGGTTATAGAAATAGGATGCGGTATAGCGATCTTTTGAAACCGATATGCCTGTGTTGACGAGGGCAATATTATCGCCTTCCTTGTCGCCATAGAAATCTTCATTGCCCAGGGCAACAACACCTTTTGCGCTATAGCCGTCTTTCTCGTAAAACTTGTAGTTTGCTTCGCAATATTTTGCTTTTTTGGCGCCGTTCTCTTCTGATCCTGCAACATTAATGGCAGCAAACAAGCTGAGATTATCTTTTGCATAAGAAACGCTTGCCTCAATAACATTGGAGCTGTTATTGCTGAAATCAAACGCTCTCGGGCTTGGATTAAGGGTCGTGTCTGCTATATAATAATCAGTTAAGGTCAAACCGAAAGGGCCAACCGGCACTGTTGCATAGAGGTCGATCTCCTGATAGCGGTATCTGCTATGAGGAGGAGTCGAACTTGTGGTGTTGTCGCTCAGTGCGTAAGAACCCCATGCACCAACAACAACACCGCTACCTGCAAACGTGTAAGAGAGTGCTGGCTGAATTGCCGGTGAATCACCCAAATCTCCACCTCTCCATACATAGCTGCTGACCACATCGGCACCTGCTTTAAATCCTTCAGCCTGGGCGGTGCCACTCAATCCTGCAAAAAGAGCTACAGCGAGGCTTAAAAGTTTTGCTGTTTTTTTCATTGTATTTATACTTTGTCTGGTTTTGTATAAGCTTTAAAAAAACGGTTTCAATATAATGAGTTAAAAGTATTATCCAACAAGCTAAATTAGCTAATATTTTTTTAGTTATAACATAAATAATTTAAGAAAATCAACTCAGCGCCCTTAAGTATTACTGGTTAGCCGTTCCGTCGCAATTTGAGGTCCAACGTATAAGATTATGACAAAATGAGTTCTGTCTCATGAAACAAGCTGATATTGTGTTGCCTGGTTTGTATTCAGAGTACGAATCGTTGCACAGGTTCATTGCATCATTTGCACAAGATGAGGGGTACAGCGGGCTGTTTATTGACGGGCTTCAGTTGACCTTGAAAGAGGCTTTTGTTAATGCTATCAGGCATGGAAACAAGGAAGAGAGTGATCTGACGGTATCTATTCGGTTAATTGCGGAAGAAAGCTGCCTGTTGGCTTCTGTCAAAGATTGTGGAAAAGGGTTTAATCCCGATGAATTGCCCAGTCCCGTCAATCAGCAGAATCTTTTCAAATTATCCGGCAGGGGGATTTATATTATCCGAAGTATTGCCGAAATAATCAGTCTTGAGACGGATCTGAATGGTTCTACTCTTACGTTGCGTTATATTCCCTGTTGACTTATTCCGGCGCTTTGCTCTATGTTTAGCTTAACACTCTAAAGAGGTAACAAATCATGAACTTGTCACAAAGCGCACAATGGCGCACACTTCAGGCACACAAACTTGAGATCGAAAAACTGCAGATGAGGGAGATGTTTTTTCAGGATAGTGCACGGTTTGAACGGTTTTCAATCCAATGGGAAGGGCTGATGCTCGACTATTCAAAAAACAGGATTACTCCCCGAACGATAGAGTTACTGCTCGACCTGGCGCGTAATGCCGGGCTCGAAAAAAAACGTGACGAGATGTTTGCCGGTGAACCAATAAATTATACAGAAGGGCGTGCCGTGCTGCATACGGCTCTTCGCAGGCCTCCAGGGTATTCACTTGAGATTGACGGTCTTGATCTTTCATCGGAAATCGCCGACGTGCTTGCCCAAATGAAGGATTGTTGCGAAAGGGTTATTTCAGGAACATGGAGAGGATATACCGGAAAGCGCATGACCGATGTGGTTAATATCGGTATTGGTGGCTCTGATCTTGGTCCCTGTATGGTGACTGAAGCACTTCGTCCTTTTGCTCACGGTCAGCTTCAGGTCCATTTTGTCTCCAATATTGATGGCACTCATATCAGCGAAACCCTGAAAAAGCTCAATCCCGAAACCACTCTTTTCATTATTGCCTCCAAAACCTTTACCACCCAGGAGACACTCACCAACGCGATGACCGCCCGTGAGTGGTTTTTGAGCCATTCTGGCGACGAATCGCATGTTGCAAAACATTTTGTGGCGGTGTCAACCAATCGCACAAAAGTTGTCGAGTTTGGTATTGATGAGGCCAACATGTTCAGGTTCTGGGACTGGGTTGGCGGACGCTACTCTCTCTGGTCTTCCATTGGCCTCTCCATTGCGCTTTTTCTTGGCTTTGACCATTTTCAGTCCTTGCTCAATGGAGCTTTTGCGATGGACGAGCATTTTCGTAACGAGCCGCTTGAACGGAACATTCCTGTTCTGCTGGCGCTGCTTGGTATCTGGTACAATAATTTTTTTGCTTTTGCATCACACGCGGTTATTCCTTATGACCAGTATCTGCATCGTTTTCCTGCATTTCTTCAGCAACTTGATATGGAGAGTAATGGCAAACGGGTCAATGGTGAGGGGAGCACTGTGGACTATGCAACTGGCCCGGTGATCTGGGGCGAACCGGGCACCAACTCCCAGCACGCATTTTTCCAGCTCCTCCATCAGGGCCCTGATGTCATTCCTGCGGACTTTATTGTTCCTCTTAAAACGCAGAACCCGGTCGGGGAGCATCACGACATTCTGCTTGCCAACTGCTTTGCCCAGACCGAAGCACTCATGAAAGGCAAAAATGAGCAGGAGGTTCGCCAGGAACTGGAAGCCGCTGGTTGCGACGATGCAGAAGTGCATAAGTTGTTGCCTCACAAGGTTTTTCCAGGCAACCGTCCGACAAATACCATCCTTGTCGACGAACTTAATCCCTTTACTCTCGGAAGCCTTATTGCCATGTATGAGCAGAAAGTTTTTGTGCAGGGCATTATCTGGGAGATCAACTCTTTTGACCAGTGGGGCGTTGAGCTTGGCAAACAGCTTGCCAAGGCTATTTATCCAGAGATCAAGGGCAGTGAAACAGTTTCCGGGCATGACTGCTCAACCAATGCTCTTATCAATGCCTATAGAGCGTTTCGTCTTAAAGGTGGCGAGAGTTTTTGAAATAAACGCAGGGTAGCAACGGCGCATTACTGCGCCGTCGCCCCCCATAAAAACCGGACTGGAAAGTTTCCCTTCATCTGGTTTAAGCCTCTTCTAAGGCACCTTGCGATACCCGGTTTCACCCTGAGATAATTTGGATATTACCCTTTTGTTCTGACTTTTTGGTGAGTTCAGTATTTGAGTGGCCCGTCGGGCTTCAAAGTACTTCTCCCATTTCTGGTCATGGGGGTTAGCATCCGCCTTGATCGCAGCACCCGGTCACGATCTCCCGCAGCCGCTCAGGGAAGGCTGGCAGGATCCGCATTTGATTATTCCATACACACTTTCTCTCTCCATCGAAACAATACAGCCCCATCATGCCAATGTGAGGTATTGTGAGGATTGTGAGGTATTGTGACTCGTTTTTTCACCACTTCCTTTTGTATACTTATTAAACCGTAAAGTCTGTTTTGCTGTTTTCGATTCAGTTCCATTGGGAGCTCGTAGTTATCTCAAAAGAACCGCAATCAAAGATGGTAATCAACTACCCCGCAGCAGAGCTACGGGGTATGAATTCATGTTTAAGAATTAATGCACGAAGCAGAGCTTCGAGGAATATATCCTATAGCGATTCAATAGTCACTTCATGGTATAATACATAACTTGATAGTCAAGGGATGGCAGATGGTGGTTCTTGCCCGGCAGTTTTGCGAAACCCTGAACGTATTATTTCTGATAGAGTAACTGGTGCAGATGCGCGACAAACCATAGGGTGCAAATAAAGAAAATCGCAATAAATTTATTCCAGTAAAATGTACATTATTTGCATGCATCAAGATGGTATTCTGCTGAAAAAAAGATAACCCCTGCATAAAACAGGCACAATAAAAACAACCTTAACAACCCAGGTCGTCATGTACAAAAAAATTGTTCCATTACAGACAGCGCTTCATGGCAAATTGAAGCTGAAATCAAACAACTCATTCGTATTTGCTGCAGGTATTCATGTGGCCGCCATTATGGCCAATGAATTTTACAGGGCAGCATCGACCTATCCTATTGTATTTATTGAGGATGCTGGCAAGGATGGGTTTCTTCCTGTTGCGTTGCTTGGTCTGACGGAAAACGAGAACCTGTTTGTCAATGCTGCTGGTCTTTGGGAAGCTGCTTA
>JBMOIS010000025.1:0-44583 GCA_049317185.1 Chlorobium sp.
CCGCGACTGGGCAAACTGGATAACCTCTATGGCCCAGTTTGAAAAAAACGATGACACCGTTCCGAAAATCACTATTCCAAGACCTGGCCATGCCGACCTGGCAGGCTTGATCAAGTACGGTTTTGATGATATTCGTCCGGTTATTGAACGCTCATCGGCAAGGGAGACGGCTGCAAGAGTGGCCGCAGGAGCACTTTCAAAAGTGTTTCTGAAGGCCCTCGGCATTGAAATCGGCAGTTATATATCGACCATTGGAGCGGCGGCAGAACCCTTTGCCAATGTACAGCTTGCCGGACTCCTCAGCGAAGGTGCCGAAGCACTCTCGCGTCAGGCCGACCTCTCCCCCGTAAGGATGCTCAGCAAATCAACTGAGGCTGAGGCTCTAGCCGCCATTGATGAGGCAAAAAAAAGAGGTGATACCCTCGGCGGCATTATCGAACTCTTTATCACTGGAGTCCCCGTTGGCTTTGGCAGCTATGTACAGTACGATCGTCGGCTTGATGCTGCACTCGCCTCGGCCATCCTCTCCATTCAGGCCATCAAAGGCGTTGAAATAGGAACCGCCTTTGAAAATGCACGAAAGCCTGGTTCAGAGGTTCATGATGAACTCCACCTCTCCCCTCATGAAGGTGTGATCCGAAAAACCAACCGGGCTGGCGGTCTTGAAGGAAGCATGTCAAGCGGTCAAACCATTCACCTGCGGGCTGCCATGAAACCGATCTCCTCGCTGATGACTCCCCTGCAATCTTTCGACGTTGAAACGCTCCAGCCAACACCATCACGTTTTGAGCGCAGCGACACCTGTGCAGTTCCCGCTGCCGGCATCGTTGCCGAAGCCGTTGTTGCGCCGGTTATCGCCAATGCAATCCTTGAAAAGCTCGGTGGCGACCATCTGGATGAAATCCGCCAAAGGCTCGACCTTTATCGGCAACGCATCCTCAACACGTTTTGTGCCTGACCCTGACCTGTTGAAAAAATCCCCTCCCCTTCTTTGACTGTCAGAAACTCTTCTCTGAGTTGTCGAGGTTACCTCTAAACGCGAGGTCATTCGAATCCAGAACACACGCATTATCGGCGATCAGCTCCTCCTGCTCGGCTGGTTCTGCTGGTTCGGGAAGATTGGGATAAAACCTCCACTCTTTGTTGACAATGCGGGCACCATGCCCAAAGGTAAAGTATGACCATCCCCACTGCATGAGCACAAATAAACGGTGTTTTGCGCTGCTGAGGTAGTAGATGTGAACCCCCAGCCAGATAATCCATGCCGGCAGTCCCGAAAGTTTAACATTACCCCTTTCGGCAATTGCCGAGTTTTTACCTATGGTGGCCATCTGACCCTTGTCGTTGTAGACGAACGGCTTTCGGCGTTTCCCCTGCAGATCAAGCAAAATATTTCTTCCAATAGACTGCCCTTCCTGAAGCGCAACCGAGGCAAGCCCAGGAAGTGTTCCACCATCATGCAGCGCAAAACATGCCTGATCGCCTCCAATAAAAACATCGGGATAGCCGGGCACACTAAGATCTTCAGCGACAATAATTCTACCCGACTGATCCGTAGAAAACCCGATAGTTTTCCCTATGCTTGTCGCCCTGACACCCGCAGCCCAAAGCACGGTGCCCGCTTCGATTCTTTCATCACCAATTTGCACACCATTGGCGTCAATATTAGTAACCTTGCAGCAGGTCAAGATCTCAACACCCAGCTTTTCGAGGGCAAGGGTCGCCTTGGCAGAGAGTTCCGGTGAAAACGTATGAAGAAGCGCAGGAGCCGACTGGGCAATAACAATCCGAATCTCTTTTGGATCAATATTCTTGAAATATTTCGACAGATAGTAACGGTTCATTTCCCCGATTGAACCGGCAAGTTCAACACCGGTCGGGCCACCACCAACGATGACAAACGTCAGAAGCTTTCTTTTTTCTTCAGGATCCTGAGATCGTTCGGCATTTTCATAAGCCTCCATGACCCTTCTGCGGATTTCAGCCGCCTGGGCAATGGTTTTAAGACCCGGCGCAAACTCTTCCCACTCATTATGACCGAAATAATGATGTTTCGCTCCACAGGTCATGACAAGACTGTCGTACTCTATTTCACCAAAATCCGTATAGACTACCTTTTTATAAGGATCAACTGTTTTTACAACTCCCTTGAAAACAGTCACATTCTTATACTTCGAAAGCACCATGCGCAGCGGATAGGCAATTTCTCCCGCATTAAGGGCCGCCATGGCAACCTGGTAGAGAAGTGGCTGAAAGAGATGGAAATTATTCTTATCAATCAGAGTAACCTTGATCTCCTTTCGGTTACCAAGCTCCTTGGCAACATTGAGTCCTGCAAATCCTCCTCCGACGATAACAATATGCTTCATTGAACTAAATGAGAAATTAACCAGCATTACAAAATTCCTGAAAACGCAAGAAATAATATATCGAAAAATATTGTGTCTGCTATTAAACTGATGACTCATCTCCATCCTTGCCTGAAAAAATACTCACTTGAGCCTGCAAAATCCTTAAAAATTTCACTTCCTGTGGTGTAACAAGCAGTGAGTAATAAAAAAATTCATCTTTATTATTTTAATTTTACATCTAATTTGCGTAAATACAACAAAAGGCTGGGCCGCAATAATGAGGTATTAATTTGATTATAAAAGTTTGACCTGAAATTTTAAAATTTATTGCCATGAAAACCACTTTTCGCCTTATCTGGTTCAACGCCAAAGATTCCTTGATTATCGCTGTTGCTGTAACACAATCATTGCTCGCTGGAGGCAGGGCTTTTGCCTTACCCTCCGACGGACAAGTCGCTGCAGGGAAGGCCACCATCAACACACCATCACCCACAACAATGCAGATAGGGCAGGAGAGCAACCATGCTGTCATCAACTGGAACTCTTTCGGTATCGGCAAAGAAGAAGCCGTCAACATTTCTCAGCCTGCCAGCCAGTCCACCCTGCTCAACCGGGTATTGGGCAATGATCCTTCATCAATTTTTGGGACACTTACAGCAAACGGCAGGGTCTTTCTGGTAAACCCGAACGGAATGCTGTTTGCTCCCGGAGCAAGCGTGGATGTCGGCGGACTGGTGGCCTCGACGCTCGCCATCAACGACAGCGACTTCCTTGCCGGGAAATACGCATTTTTTCAGGACGGCAGAACGGCATCCGTTATAAACCAGGGTTATTTGAGAGGCGGCTTCATCGCTTTGCTCGGGAACAATACGACAAACACGGGAACCATTATCACCACCAAAGGCTCAACCGGCCTCGGTGCCGGATCTGGAATTACCCTTGGCCTGGATTCTTGCGGCCTTGTTACCATAAAGGTTGACCAGAGCGCATATAACGCTCAGATCACGAACAACGGAGTCATAGAAGCTGACGGGGGCACTGTAATCGTCAACGCTTCTGCTGCCAATGAGCTGCTCGGCTCAGTGGTGAATAACAGTGGCAAGATACGTGCAAGCAGCATCACAGAACGCGATGGCAAAATTGTCATCGAAGGAGGTGCCATCATCAACACCGGCACGCTCACCTCTTCTGTCATCAACGCCAGTGCTAAAAATCTTGTTGATTCCGGTATATGGAATGCCGACGGCATCGACAGGGGTGGCACCATAAGCATTAATGCGACAGGCAGCATTGAACAAACTGCCACCAGCAGCATAACGGCTGATGGCGGCAGTGGCGGCAGCATCCGCATCCAGGCAGGAGAAAACCTTTACCTCTCCGGTATCATCAGCACAAGCGGCAGCACGCTACAAGGCGGCCAGATCAGCATCACAGCACCACAAACGCTTCTTGCAGGCACCAGCATAGCGGCTGACGGCCCATCAGGGGGTGGCAGCATCCGCATTGGTGGTGGCTGGCAAGGCAAAGATGCCTTGCTTGCCAACGCAACAACCACCGTTATCACCAAGAGCAGCAAGCTGAATGCCAACGCTCTTGACAACGGCAACGGCGGCACTGTGGTGGTCTGGTCCGAGCAGTCAACCGATTTCGCTGGCGCTATTGAGGCCAAGGGAGGCACAAACAGCGGCAACGGCGGAAACGTCGAGGTGTCTGGACATGAAAACCTTGCCATGAGCGGCCAAATCACCATGGCCTCACCATACGGCGAAAACGGACAATTGCTTATCGATCCACGGAACATCACCATTGATAACAATACCACAAGTGCTCTCTTCTCCCTCATTTCGCTGCCTGATGCCAATCCGGCAGAAGGTGACCAGCATGGCTCCGGCAACATCGTCGAACTCCTGAACGGCAATATTATTGTTGCCAGCCCCCTGGATGATTTTGTCGCAATCGATGCAGGAGCGGTCAGACTCTATAAACCCGACGGCACACTGCTTTCAATGCTGAGCGGTTCAAGCGCCAATGATCTTGTTGGTGAAAAAGTAACCGCTCTGAACGGCAACAACAACGCCGTCACCATAACACAAAAATGGTCGAACACAGGTGTGGCAGGTGTCGGTGCCATAACCTGGATTGATGGAACAACGGGTGTCAGTGGAAGCGTTTCAGAAACGAACAGCCTTATCGGTTCAACACTCAATGATGGAACTCTTGCTACTCTGACAACGCTCACAAACGGAAACTATGTTGTTGGCTCGCCATCCTGGAATAATGGCGCTGTTGTTGATGCTGGTGCCGTAACCTGGGGAAATGGAGCCACTGGCACCGTTGGGGTGATAAGCGCTGCCAACAGCCTGGTAGGCTCCAAGGCAAGTGATGGCGTTTCTTCGAAAGTAACCGCATTGACAAACGGGAACTACGTGGTCTCGTCATTGTCTTGGGACAATGGTTCTACAACCAATGTTGGCGCAGTAACCTGGGGGAATGGAGCTGGCGGCACCGTCGGAGCAATAAGCGCCGCAAACAGCCTGATCGGTTCCAAGAGTGGTGATAATGTTGGCACCGTCACTGCCCTGACGAATGGAAACTACGTCGTCAGCTCACCGCTTTGGAATGGGAGCACCACCGATGCTGGCGCAGTAACCTGGGGAAATGGGCAAGGTGGTCTTGTTGGAACAATCAGCGCATCCAACAGTCTGGTTGGTTCGAAAAGCAGTGACAAGGTCGGCGCGTCGGTAACCGCTCTGGCCAATGGCAATTACGTTGTAAATTCACCGACGTGGGATAATGGAACAACCATCGATGCCGGTGCGGTAACCTGGGGTGATGGAGCAACTGGCTCTGTCGGATTGGTCAGCACATCGAACAGCCTGATCGGTTCTGCTGCCAGTGACGGTTTGTCTTCGACGGTGGTAGCCTTGACCAATGGAAACTACGTGGTCGGTTCTCCCAATTGGGACAATGGTGCCATGGTTAATGCGGGTGCCATAACCTGGGGAGATGGCACAACCGGCACGGTTGGAACAATAAGCACAACCAACAGCCTGGTCGGTTCTTCGGCCAATGATGGAATATCGTACACAATTGCTGCCCTGACAAATGGAAACTACGTGGTCGGCTCACCTCATTGGGACAATGGTATTATCATTGACGTGGGGGCGGTAACCTTGGGAAGCGGAGTTGGTGGCACCGTTGGGTCGATAAGCGAAACCAACAGCCTCATTGGTTCTACCACAAATGACGGCTCCATCTATAACATCGTAGCTCTCTCAAACGGCAATTACCTGGTCGGCTCTCCCAATTGGGACAATGGTGCTGCCACCGAGGCTGGCGCTGTGACCTGGGGAAACGGTGACGAGGGAACGGTCGGAACAATAAGCATCGCCAACAGTCTGGTTGGTTCAACCAAAAATGACTTCGCCGGATCAGACAACTCCGGCTCAAACAGAATAACTGCTCTGAAGAATGGAAATTACGTCGTCTCATCCAGCGGATGGGACAAGGGATCAGCGGTCAATGCAGGAGCCGTAACCTGGGGAGACGGGCTTAACGGCACGGTGGGAGTGATAAGCGCTACCAACAGTCTGGTCGGTTCCAAAACCGGTGACCAGGTGGGCACCATAACGGCAGCCCTTCCAAACGGCAATTATGTGACGGGCTCTTCAACCCTTGACAATGGCTCTCTTTCCAATGTTGGAGCCGTGACATTGGGAAATGGACACGGCGGTCTCGTCGGTGCTGTAAGCACAGCCAACAGTCTTATGGGTTCCAGTAAAGATGATCAACTGAGTTCCGGCGGTATTACACCTCTCACGGTGAGCGGCATGAACGGCAGTTTCGTTGTCAGTTCCATAAGCTGGTCAAACAATACTGGCAAAGTAGAGATTCTGACACCTCAAGTTGTAGAGGAGTCTTTGCAGCAAGAAGGTTACTCCTCCAGTCCTGACACAGACAACACCTTCACTCCAAACCAGATTACTACGCTGCTCAATGCCGGTGACAATGTCATACTGAAGGCCAACAACAACATCACCGTCAATTCGGCCATCATCACTGACAACCCGCTTGGTAATGGCGGTAATCTTGACCTTTATGCAGGACAAAGCATACTGATCAATGCCAGTATCACGACCGACAGCGGAAACATGACACTCGTTTCCAATGATACTCAGGCAAACGGTGTCGTTGATGCCTGGCGATCTGCAGGCAACGCTGTCATCACCATGGCTGCCGGAACATCAATCAACGCCGGAACAGGTAACGTGACCATCGAACTTCGCGATGGAGCAGGACGCACCAACAGTGAGAGTGGCGACATCACTCTGCGCACTATCTCTGCTGGCAGCATCAGCGCAGTGAACAACGGAACAACAGCAGGATCGGGCGTAACCCTCGCTTCTGGCACCCTTGCGGCAAGCGCAACCAGTGGCAAGAGCATCGTTCTGGCAGGCAAAGATTTCAACAACAGCGCCGGAGTAATACTCTCAACTGCCGGAACAGCAAGATGGCTGGTCTATTCGGCCAATCCCGGTTCAACCCTCAAAGGCATGCTGACATCTGACTTCCGTCACTACGACGCAACCTATACAAGTTATGCTCCACTCAACGTCAGTGAATCCGGCAACGGGTTTATCTATACCAGTGTTCCGGGACAGCTTTCCGTCAACACGACTTTGGCCAGCGGCAAGGCAAGCAGTTATTACGGAGATCAGCCAGATGCCACTTACAGTTATACCTTGACTGGATTTTCGGATAATGAGGATAATGCTGGAAATATCGGTTTGACAGGCACCATGATGGTGAGTGGCACTCCAACAGCTACCTCAAACACAGGCAATTATACTGTTAACTATGACAGTGGTTTATCAAGCAGCAGCGGTTTCACCTTTGCTGCAGGCAACGGACTCGCCTATACCGTTGAACCCCAGCCGATTGATATTTCAGCAGATGATCAGGACAAAACCTATGATGAGAACGACCCGCCATTGACATGGGATCCTGAAACCCAAAGTAATGGTCACGGTCTCATCGCAGGTGACATCTTCACCGGTGAACTTGCAAGAGAACCAGGAGAGGATGTCGGCAGCTATGCGATCACCCTGAACACACTGAACAACAGCAACTATGCCATCAACTACACAGGTGCCAACCTGACCATCAATCAACGCCCGATTACCTTGAGCGCCAGGAATGCAAGCACGATCTATGGTGAGGTGGATCCTGCATTGGAGGTCACCATTACCGATGGAAGTCTCGGAAATTTAACCGTAAGTGATGCATTGAACGATGTCACAGGAATCCTGAATCGACAGACCGGATCCAATGTCGGCAGTTACGACATAAACCTCGGTTCTGGCAGTAAAGCTGGCAACTACAACATTACCTTTGTCGCCGACAACAATGCCTTCTCTGTCACCCAGAGACCCATCACTATTTCAGCCAGCGCACTCAACAAAACTTATGGGGACTCCGATCCAACACTCACCTGGTCAGCCGAAGCGCAAAGCAGTGGACGCGGTCTTCTTCCTGGTGACAGCTTCAGCGGCGAGCTCAGCCGGGCAGATGGAGAAAATGTGAGCAACTACGCAATCGCCCAAAACACGCTGAACAACAGCAACTACGCGATCAACTACACAGGAGCCAACCTGACCATCAATCAGCGTCCAATGACGTTGAGCGCTACTGCAGCATTCACAACCTACGGTGAAGCGGATCCGGCGTTGGGGGTAACCATCACCAGTGGCAGTCTCGGCAGCGAGACGGTGAGTGATGCCCTGAGCGACATCACCGGCCTCCTGAGCAGGCAAACTGGATTCAATGTCGGCAGTTACGATATCAACCTCGGTTCTGGAAGCAAGGCCGGCAACTACAACATTACCTTTGTGGCCGACAATAATGCGTTCTCAATCACCAAACGCCCGATAAACATTTCGGCCAATGCTCTCAGCAAAATATACGGTGATGTTGATCCAATGTTAAACTGGCAGGCTGATGCTCAAAGCAGCGGTCAACAGCAGACGCTCCGCCTGAATCAAACCTTCAATGCTGCCAGTGAGATCTATGTCAATCCTGACTACACTCCCGGCATGATCTCGCAAACATCTGAACTCGAGAAAACCACCACCGATTTGCTCGCCATAAACGATTGGAACAATGGAGAGCAGTCAACAACAGGGTACGAACTCACCCAACCCGACAACGCCTCAAGTGGTGGATTTATTGCTGGCAGCACGATAGAGGTGCCCGAACCTGCAGAAAAATACTTTGTCTTCTCCATGCCGGAGAGCATGTTCAGCCACAGCAATCCAGACGCGGTAATATCTCTTGAAGTTGCCTCGGTTAATGGTTCATCAATACCGTCATGGATGTCGTTTGACCCTGAGCGGAAGATCATAAGCGGAACACCGCCAAAAGAGGCCGCAGGAGAATATCGGGTTGAACTTATCGCCAGGGACCAGTTTGGAGGAGAACTAATTACAGTGGTACTGATCAAAATTGGATAATTATTTCTGTCAAAGTCTGGGGATATTCATTGTCCATTGACATTTATGGAATCTATTATGACTGCATCATTGAAAAATCTCTTCTTCATCTCAGCCTTTACGGCCAGCACCACTTTTGCAGCTAATCTGCCTGATGCTGGCCGGCTTCTCAATGAAAGCGCGGCCCTCCCCTCCGTTATTCCCCGGCAAGCACCACCTGATCATCAGAAACAAATTGAAACGGGGAAAAGAAACCTGGGGAGTCCCCGCATCAAAGTTGCAGGTTTTACCTTTACTGGTAACACCCTTTTTTCCGACAGTGAGCTTTCTGTTCTCATGGCGAATTTTAAAGGACAGGAACTGACACTCGCCGAACTGGATAACGCAGCCTCAACTATCACCAACGCCTACCGAAAAAAAGGGTATTTTCTGGCATCAGCCTTTTTTCCCCCTCAAACTCTGACACCAGGCACTCCTCTTGTCATTGACGTTACTGAAGGCATCCTGGAAACGATCCATGTGGAAACAAAGCCTGAAATAACAAGAACACAGAAATCTCTTTTTGAATATTATGCCAATCAGATACCCTCAGACCAGCCTCTTGAAAATGGCTCACTTACCTCCATGGTTATGAGAACCAACGAGCTGCCCAATATCTCTTCACGCATCCTGCTGGAACCAGGCTCAAGACCCGGCACAACAAAAGCAACCCTTGAAGTCATTGAAGGCAAGCCCGGCAGCTTTTCAGTAACCATTGACAACTATGGAAACGAAGCAACAGGAACCAATCATTTCAGCGGCTGTATGGAGCTTTATTCTCCTCTTCATCTTGGTGATCAGTTTACCCTGCGCATACAGACATCAACAATCGGTAACCTGCAGAATGTGCAAACCGGCTACACGATACCAGTGACCCCTTATGGAACAAAAATTGGATGTAACTACAACTACGTCACTTATCAGATGGGTGGACAATTCGAGGCATTGAATGCCTATGGCGATGCCCACAACCTGATTTTTTCCCTTACCCACCCAATCATACGAAGCAGAAATCTGATCCTGAATGCAACACTTGCCGGAGAAGTCAAGATGCTCAATGATCAAATTGAAAGTGCACATTCCAGCAATCAGCGACTTTCCGTAACTTGTCAGACAGGGCTTACCGGCATACAGATGGATAACATTCTGGGCGGTGGTTCCACCTCACTCTCCCTTGGTGTTATCAAGGGGCAGTTGTGTCTCAATGATGCCGAAACGCTCTCAAGAGACCAGGTCGCGCAAGGATTGCACACCAATGGCGGTTATGCCAAGCTGAACATGAGTCTTGCCCGTACCCAGACAATTGCTCGCGGCTGGACTCTTTATGCCGGCGCTTACGGGCAGTGGAGCAATAAAAATCTGAACAGCTCGGAACAACTCTCACTGACTGGACCCAGTGCCGTGCGTGCATGGCAAACAAGTGAGTCATGCGCCGATAAAGGCACTGTGGCAACCGCTGAACTGCGCTATCTTTTTAATTCAACCGGGGAACTGCCCGGCAAACTGGAACTCTCCGCTTTTGTTGACCATGGTTATGCTACTCTTCATAACACCCCCCTTCCCGATGCCGGTAATAACACCAGCAACTTGACCGGTGCCGGGTTTGGGGTAAAATGGTTTGATGCCAAAAACTACAGCCTGCAAGCGACAGCCGCATGGAAAATTTCAGGAACAAGCACCCCCACCGAGATTCCCATGGTCTATGCCCAGGCAATAAAAAGTTTTTAGCGGTTATATTTACCTGGTTGAGCACAGGGCTGCGCAATTGACAAGAACGCGGAAATTCGTGAACCAGTAATTTTTTGCGTACACTTTGCCAGCCACTGTCGACAAGGAAAACCGGTAACTGACAATCATAGTAAACATGCGCATTTCACGAAAAATAGAGATTGATTACGGACATACACTTCCAAACAGCTTTTCTTTCTGTAATCAACTACACGGCCATCGCGGGGTGGTTGTCGCCACCGTTGAAGGTGAACTGATTCAGCGCAAAGGTGACAGTGAAGAGGGAATGGTAATGGATTTCAAGTTTTTAAAAGAAATTATGGTGGAACACATTCACGACAAGCTTGATCACGGCTTTGCGGTATGGAAAGATGATCATGACGATCTTGACTTTATCATAAAACGCAATTCCAGGGTTCTGGTGACTAATGAACCCCCAACGGCTGAATGCCTTGCCAATTGGGCGTTTCACCAGATAAGGCCCCATTTGCCGGAAGGGGTCAAGCTTAAACAGATCCGGTGGTATGAGACACCAAACAATTGGGCCGAATATGAAGGCGACTAAAAAGAACTTGCTCTCTTCTCATTCTTTTTTTGTAAACTCCATTGATGCGTTTTTTTTACGAAACAATATCGCAATTATTTTGCGATTTCAATAAAAACAGAACCAATGCGACTCCATGATTTTGACCCTGAAAACCGGCCGAGAGAGAGGTTTCTCAGCAGCGGCCCCTCCTCACTCAGTCCTGCCGAGCTGATGGCAATCATTTTGCGCTCCGGCTCAAGAAATCTCAATATTGTTGATACCTGTAACGAAATTATTGCCCGGTTCACTCTTGAAAAGCTTGTCAATATAACCATCGGGGAACTTCAGGAGATCAAGGGAATCGGAGAGGCCAAAGCCATGCAAATCGTCGCCATTTTTGAATTGAACAAGCGGTTGCACTACACACGAAACAGCAATAAAAAAATCCAGGCGGCAAGAGATATTTTTGAATACATGGCTGGCCGCATCCCTGATGAAACAAAAGAGCATCTCTTCGTCCTGCACCTGAACACCAAAAATCAGATCATTAAAACCGAGCCTGTTTCTGTAGGAACGCTCAACGCCGCCCTTATTCACCCCCGAGAGGTATTCAAGGCTGCAATCAAGGAGAGTTCACATGCTATAATACTCGTGCATAACCACCCTTCAGGAGACGTTGAACCAAGCAATGCCGACAAACAGGTCACGGAACTCCTGAAAAAGGCAAGTGCCGTCATCCAGATTGAACTGCTTGACCATGTGATTATCAGCAAAACCGACTGGTTCAGTTTTCGTGAAAGCTCCCTGCTCTGACAACGACCGCCAGGCGAACGACACCCGAACAGGTGGAACATTTGCTGATCCGCTCTTGGAAATTTCACGGACATTCTTTGCCAGCAATCCTTTCCCGGTTTTGCCGAACTCGAAATCCACTTCTTCAAGTCCCGGAGGGGCGGCATGTTGGTGGCAAATGATAAAGGCTCCTCCCCTCTTTTTCTTGTGGGAAAGCATGTTTTTTTCCTGTACTTTCCAATTCTTCTATAAAAAATTTTGATTGTACACCATCATGAGCCTGAAGGAAAAAATCGATCTTGATCTTAAAAATTCGATGAAAAGCGGCGACAAAACCCGCCTGAATGCCGTCCGTTCCATTCGCGCCGCACTACTGGAAAAAGAGGTCTCCATTCGAGTTGGCGGTGCCGCCGTACTAACGGAAGAGCAGGAACTGGAGGTGCTGGTGAGTCTCGCCAAAAAACGGCGTGATGCCATTGAACAGTTTACCGCCGGAAATCGTCTCGACCTTGCTGAAACCGAGCAGGCAGAGCTGGCAGTGCTCGAGGAGTATCTTCCAGCGCCAGTCTCCGACGAGGAAGTAACAACCGTCATACAGGATATCATCACAAACACAGGTGCTGTCTCCATGAAAGAGATGGGCAAAGTGATGGCAGAAGCGATGAAAGCGCTCAAGGGAAAAGCTGATGGCACCAAGGTTCAGCAAATCGTCAAGTCACTGCTTTCAGCATAACCCATTCGCACTCACCATCATGCTTGATATCAACTATATCCGCCAGAACCCGGACAAGGTTGTTGCCATGCTGCACAACCGGCAGCTCTCTGTGGAAGAGCCGAAACTGCAGCAGTTGCTTGCCTTCGATAAGGAGCGCAAGCAACTGGTACAGCGCTCGGATGAACAGAAAGCCCTGCGCAACAAGGTTTCAAAAGAGATTGCCGACATAAAAAAGAGCGGCAAAGGCTCATCTGAAGAGCTGATCATCCAGATGAAATCAGTCTCCGAGGAGATTGCCAGAATGGATACCGCACTCAGCCAGCTTGAAAAAGAGATGGAGAATATTCTTCTGGCCCTCCCCAACAAACTGCACCCGTCGGTTCCAGCCGGACGAAGCGCTGCTGACAACCAGATTTTCGGAGAGCCGGTAACCTTTGTTCACGACCTTGACTTCCCGGTTAAAAACCACATCGAACTGGGCAAATCCCTCGGCATTCTCGATTTTGAGCGAGGCGCAAAGGTGAGCGGTGCCGGTTTCCCTGTATATATTGGCAAAGGTGCCCGTCTGGAACGAGCCCTGATCAACTTTATGCTCGACACGCATAGTGAACGTCATGGCTATACCGAGGTCTTCCCGCCTTTTCTTGTTAACCGGGAGTCGCTGAGAGGCACCGGACAGTGGCCGAAATTTGCCGACCAGGTCTACCACATCGGTGAAGATGACCTCTACGCCATTCCGACCGCTGAGGTACCGGTCACCAACCTGCACCGGGGCGAAATGCTCGAAACCGCAAGTCTGCCAATCTCCTACACCGCCTATTCAGCCTGTTTCCGGCGCGAAGCGGGAAGTTACGGCAAGGATACCCGGGGGTTCCTGAGGGTACACCAGTTCAACAAGGTGGAAATGGTGAAGTTTACCCGGCCAGAAGCCTCTTATACCGCGCTTGAGGAGATTCGCTCTCATGCCGAAGCAATCCTTGTGGCCCTGAAGATCCCCTATCGGGTACTGCTGCTCTGCAGCGGCGACATCAGCGCCAACGCTACGAAATGTTACGACATTGAGGTGTGGTCACCGGCGGAACAGAAATATCTTGAGGCATCAAGCTGCTCAAACTTTGAGGATTACCAGGCAAGAAGATCAAATATCCGCTTCAAGCCTGACAACAAGTCCAAACCGGAGTTTGTACACACCCTGAACGGTTCAGGCCTCGCAACCTCACGGCTCATGGTCTCCCTGCTGGAACACTACCAGACCCCTGAGGGCCACATCAAAGTACCGGAAGTATTGCAGCGCTATACCGGATTTGAGGAGATATAAAAGCTGGGAGCGCCGAGCTCCAACTCGGCCATCGTATCCTCTTTTTCTGCCGAGCTGGAGCTCGGCGCTCCCAGGCCTCGGCGTTCCAAAGCCAAAATCACGGTTCAAGACAATCAAGGAAATTCCGCACCATGCCGCTCACCGTTGCAACGTCAATAAGAAATGCGTCATGGCCATAGGGTTCATCCAGGTAGAGAATGGTTGAATTCGGCATGAATCGGGCAAGCTCTTCCTGCTCCTCTTTCGGATAGAGAATATCGGAATTGATGGAAAGAATCTCAACCGGAAGCGGCATGGAGCGCAATACCTCTTCGTACTCTCCCCGGCCTCTGGAAACATCGTGCAAATCCATTGCTTTGGTAAGCGTGATATAGGTGTTGGCATCAAACCGCTCAACCAGCTTCCGCCCCTGATGGTGCAGATAACTCTCGACCTTGAAGGTTTTTCCCTCCTGCTGATACTCGCGGCCAAAGCGTGACTGAAAGTTTTCAAAGCTACGGTAGGTGCACATGGCCATCATTCGTGCAGCCGCAAGACCTTTGCCGGGAGGATGACCCTCCGTGTACCAGCCATCGTTCCAGTCACAATCGGCATAGATCGCCTGCCGCTGCGCCTCGCTCTGACCAATACACCATGAAGAGTGACGCCCTGAAGCGCCCATCGGCATCAGCCCCTGAACAACATCAGGATAAAGAAATCCCCACTCAAGCACCTGCATCCCGCCAAGAGAGGCACCTACCACAAGTTTTACCCGCCCGATCCCCAGACCGGCAAGCAAAAGACGCTGCACGTGTATCATATCCCTGATGGTGATCAAGGGGAAATCCGGACCGTAATGACTGCCCGTAAGGGGATTCATTGAAATCGGACCTGTGGTGCCATAACAGCTCCCAAGCACATTCGTGCAGATAATAAAATCTCTGCTCTCATCGAATGCGCCTCCTCTGGAAAACATCCCTTCCCACCAGGCATCCGCATCAGCAGAACCTGTAAGAGCCTGACAGATGAGTACCACGTTATCTTTTTTGGGATTCAACGCCCCCCATGTTCTGTAGGCTACCCGCACCGAAGGGAGCTCGCCGCCAAGCTCCGTATTAAAAGGTTCTTTGAAATCGAAATAGTGCGTTTTTTCAGAAATGATCTCCGTATATGCTCTCATGCGCTTCATATCAGTTTAGCAAAAGCTTGTTCAAATCCTCCTTGGGTCGCGCTATCGCTCCCGGAGTGCAAAAATAACCCTGATGTAACGGGTTACAGGAAAATGTCTGAAGAGAGGTATGAACATGCAGAAAGGCATACATACCATCATCATTCCCGGTCATTATTCCGGGATGGAATTGGCACCGATCACTGTGTCATGACGGTTGCCAAGGCTTCTCAGGGCCAGTCCCTCCACCTTTCTGGATGATAGCTTGAAATCTTGAAAAGAACATTTTGTTTTGTCAATCTACAACAGGGATTAGTATTTTACAAACACCCTGAAGAAGCGAATGTCGTTAAATGTTTATTAATTCTCTCCCATGACCACAGCACGAGAACTTGCCTTGAATGTTTTGCAGTCACTTGAAACCGGACAGCAGCGATCTGACCAGATTCTGCACAAGCTCTTGCAGCGCTCCACACTGAACCGTATTGACCGGGCGCTCTCCACCGGACTGGTCAACGGGGTTCTGCGCTACCGCCTTCAGATTGATTTTATTATCAGCCATTTTTATCACCACAATTTTGAAAAAGCGGCCACTGTTCTGAAAAATATTCTTCGCCTTGGAGTCTATCAGATTCTCTTTTTCAACAAGGTTCCCGACTGGGCTGCCGTCAACGAATGCGTCAAACTCGCCAGAAAATACAAGGGAGAACGGCTGTCGAAATTGGTCAACGGTGTGCTAAGAAAAATCACTCCCCAAAGCGTCACCCTTGACGTATGGCTAAAAGATAAAAGAGTTGAAGAACAGCTCTCCATACAATACTCGCACCCGCAATGGCTGGTTGAACGCTGGATTGAGGCTTTCGGAAAAGAAAAAACCGAGTCCATCCTCATCTATAATAACCAGTTTCCGCTTTTTGGCTTCAGAATCAATCGGTTGAAAACTTCTCCAGAGCAGCTCTTTTCCGACCCTCTGTTTGCCGACGAGCACGAAGAGTGTGGCATGGAAAACTTCTTTCTTTCAAAAGACTTTAACCGATTTGAACCTGCCGTGACCGATGGACATCTCACGGTACAGAACCCTACTCAGGGAGTTGCCTGCCTCTTGCTGAACCCGGCTCCCGGAAGTGTCGTGGTTGACCTGTGCTCAGCGCCAGGCGGAAAAGCCACCTTTATGGCGGAACTGATGCAGAACACCGGCCACATTATTGCCGTTGACCGCTATGAAAAAAAACTTCTGCGAATGGAAGCCCATGCTGCCGCTCTCGGTATTACCATTATCGAAACCGTAGCCGCCGATGCCCGGAGCTTTGTGCCTGACATTCAACCGAAAGCTATCCTGCTTGACGCTCCCTGCTCGGGCACCGGGGTGCTTGGCCGACGCGCCGAACTGCGCTGGAAACTGAGCCCGGAGATGCTGCAAGAGCTCCTGAAACTCCAAGCTGAGCTTCTTGAACATGCAGCAGGATTACTTGATGAGGGTGGCGTGCTGGTCTATGCAACATGCTCAATCGAGCCTGAAGAAAACAGCCTCCAGATTGAGGCATTTCTGCTGAGACACCCTGAGTTTATCGCCGATCCCGAAGGTACCATACTCACACTGCCGGGTGAGCGCCCGGGCTTTGACGGCGGGTTCTGCCAGCGGCTGCATAAAATCGCATGAACCAACTGGAGAACCACTACCAGAGAGCGCTTGAGAGCTTCCTGAGCTATATGCTTGTCGAACGCAACTTTTCGGCAAACACCCGAGAGTCGTACAACAACGATCTCAAGCGCTACCTGCTCTTCATGCAACAGAACTCAAGGTCGCTGGAGACCATAACGACCCCTCATATTGAAGAGTTCATTACCGAACTCTACACCATCGGCCTCGAAGCAAGCTCAATGGCCCGAAACATCTCTGCGATCCGCTCACTCCATAAATTTCTGGTGAACGAACGAACGCTCAACGTCAACCCGGCGGAGAACCTCCATCAACCAAAACAGGCCCGATACCTCCCGAACGTTCTTACTGTTGATGAAACCATGCGGCTGCTTGAGGCACCGCAAGCCCTCATCCCTCCCAACAAATATGTTCTGCGGGACAAGGCGATGCTTGAACTCCTCTACGCAACCGGGGTCAGAGCAAGTGAACTCATCAATATTCAGCAGCAGAATCTCTATCTCGATGCAGGTTTTATACGGATTTTTGGCAAGGGATCAAAAGAGCGGCTTGTGCCCGTTGGCAACTCCGCCATTGCATGGGTCAAACGATACCAAACTGAACTTCGATTATCACTGGCACAGCAGAACTCCGATGACTACCTCTTTCTCAATGCACGGGGAATAAAACTGACACGCATGGCGCTTTTTGCCATGGTACGAAAATATGCCGTCATTGCTGGTATCGAAAAAAGTATCAGCCCGCACACCTTCCGCCATACCTTCGCCACCCATCTTCTCGAAGGCGGGGCCGACCTCCGCGCAGTCCAGGAGATGCTCGGCCACAGCTCGATTGTCACCACCCAGATCTACACGCATATCGACCGCTCATTTATCAAGGAGGTGCATAAAACCTTTCACCCGAGAGGATGAGAAAGCTTTACTTGTAATATCCTTTTGTTTCAATAATGAGTCTTTTCTTGTCATGGCTCTCCATTTCGATTTTAAAGGCCGAAAGAGTCATATTGACATCAATGAAGAAAAAGAGCAGCGAAAAACTCAGGCAGAGCATACTGAAAATAAAAATCCCCGACAACAACATCGGCAGATCAAGATTGACAAGTGCGCTGAGAAAGAGCATGATAATCAGCCAGCTCGCGCCAATACAGGTCATGCAAGCCAGGAGAATCGAGGTACGGATGTAGCGTGCCCGTTTCCAGAGAATGGCTACCTCCTGGTTGATTTTGATGATATAGGATTCTGGATAGGACTCCAGATTATCAAGAAGTGAGCGTGAACGGTCAATAACACGACCAAGCCTGTTGGTCATGGTAAGAAACAGCAAACCAAGGCCCGATATGAGAATCATCGGGCCAATGGCAGTTTGAAGAATAGGAACAAGCTCCCTGAATGAAGTATTTAACATAATTATTTTCCTGGAGAACCTACCCTTTACGTTTCTTTTTGTTTCCTGTAAAGAAAGAGGTCTCTTTTTCTGCTGGTTTATAAGGTTTTTTAAAACTCTTTTTTGGGCCGTATGCCGATTCACGTTCCTGCTCGTCCATTTTGGTGAGCCGTAACTGACGACCGCAAACCCGCACCTTTCTCAGCTCATGAAACACATTGTCCGGCATCCCCTGGGGCAGTTCGACCGTACTGTAACTTTCGTTGATCGAAATATGGCCGACCGACTCAGGATCAAGTCCAACCTCGTTGAGAATCGCACCGAGAATATTGCCAGCCTTGACACCATGTTCACTGCCCACCTCAAGTCGGTAGCGTTCTTTGCCCTCTTCGCCATAAGCCTCGCCCTTGCTTCGCCTTTTGACACTACCACGATCCCTGTCTGCGGCGCGCTCTCTGCCTGACCCTTCTCTCTCTTCATGAAATTTTGCCTTCTCGGGCTTGTTGGATAACAGAAGAGGCGTTTCACCCTGAACCATTGAGGCAAGAGCTGCTGCAGCTTCAAGTTCCGAAACACCATGCTCGTGACAGTACTGCTCAATAAGCTTGGTAAAAAATCCAAGATCTTCAGCGGCAATCCTGTCTGTGATGCGCTGGTTGAACTTTGCAATCCTCTTGTTGTTGATGACCTCCGTGGTAGGCAGCTCCATCAGCTCAATACGGCTGTGCGTGGCCCGTTCAATAGAGTAAAGCATATTTTTCTCTCTAGGCGAGACAAACAGAATGGCATCGCCAGCACGACCAGCACGACCGGTACGTCCAATACGGTGCACATAAGATTCGGTATCAGAGGGAATATCGTAGTTGATGACATGGCTGATACGATCAACATCAAGTCCCCGTGCAGCAACATCGGTAGCAATAACAATACTCAACACTCCGCTCTTCAGTTGCTCGACGGTACGTTCACGCTGACTCTGGGGCATATCTCCGTTGAGAGCGGCGGCACCATATCCTCTCGCCTGAAGCTTTTCAGCAAGTTCAATGGTCATGGTTTTGGTGCGCACAAAGATGAGCATTCCATCAAACGGCTCAACTTCGAGAATTCTGGTCAGAATGTCGATTTTGTGACTTCCACCAACAATCCAGTACCGCTGACGAGTGGTATCAACCGTCGCGGTTTTTGTCTGTATAGTTACCTCAGCAGGATTAGTCAGATACTTTTGGGCAATACGGCGAATCACCGGCGGCATGGTTGCCGAGAAAAGGGCGATCTGCCTGCCTTTTGGTGTCTGCTCAAGAATCCATTCAACATCATCGATAAATCCCATACGAAGCATTTCGTCAGCCTCATCAAGCACCAGACACTTGAGAGAGTTGAGATTCAGTGTGCCTCGCCGTATATGATCCATAACACGGCCGGGTGTTCCAACAATAACATGCACACCTCGTCTTAACATGCGAAGCTGTATGCCATAATCCTGGCCGCCGTAAATTGGCACAACATGAAAACCCTTGAGGTATTCGGCATAACGCTGGAATGCCTCGGCAACCTGTATGGCAAGCTCCCTTGTCGGGGCGAGCACAAGCGCCTGTGGTTCAGCTTGTTCAAGGTTGATATTGGAGAGTATCGGCAGGGCAAAGGCCGCAGTTTTTCCTGTGCCTGTCTGTGCCTGCCCGAGAACGTCACGTCCTTCGAGAATCAGGGGAATTGTCTGGGCCTGAATCGGGGTGGGGCTTTCGTAGCCAACCTCCTCAAGCGCTCTCATTATGGGTTCGGCAAGCTGAAGGGCGTGAAAATCCATCGGCAATAATTGCTGTTCTTTCATTGTTGTCTTCCTTTCCAGATCATTGATAAAAAAAGCCTCTTATGAGGCGTGAATGGCAGCAATGCAGGAAAGAAAAAAATGAAGAAGAGTTCTCATCAACCGAAAACATCGGGGCCGCCCAAAACAAAACCAGGCACCATCGAATCGTCACAAACGCTGGAAATTTATACTTGGTAAAACTATAAATTATTCAGCATCCTTTCTTAGCATATTCACCACGCGTTATAAACTTCAGGATGATACCATTTTATTTTGTAAAAGACGAATTTATTTTATGAGCAGTAACACATTTGAGCAGCATGACTCATCCATTATTTCATTCCGCTTTTTTAATTACCTTGGAACTTGTTTGAACATTTGTGAGCGAGGAAAAATGTTGCCATGAACACTCCTGCTGTTTTACTCTATACCTTTTTTTCCCCTCTATTTCCTGGAATAGCAAGGCTCTTCAGCCCTCTGCACCCCAAGCTCAAAACTTTTTTCAGGGTAAGGAAAGGGCTGTTTGAAGAGCTGGAGCAAAAAATCAGCAGCATAACCCTTGCTCCATTCAGATTATGGGTTCATGCGGCTTCAGTCGGCGAATTTGAGCAGGCCCGCCCGATCATTGCCGCACTGAAAGAGAGGCACCCGGAACTCACTCTTTTTGTCTCATTTCTCTCCGATTCCGGATACAACGCCCGAAAAAACTTCCCTGATGCTGTAGCAGTCTTCTATCTGCCAACAGACACGTGCGCCAATGCAAGAAAGCTGGTGTCGCTGCTCAAGCCGGATGTGCTTCTTCTTATGCGCTACGACTTCTGGCCAAACCATCTTCTCGAAGCAAAGAGGCAAGGAACAACGTTAATCCTCGCAGCAGCGGTACTCCGGGAAAACGCCCAGTACTTTAAGCCAGTGCTGAAAGGCTTTTACAAAACCATTTTTCACCTGTTCGATCACCTCTATACGGTATCAGCAAAGGATACCATTGCGTTCAGGGAGATATTCAATTGCCAACAGGCAGAAACCGCAGGCGACCCAAGGTTTGATCAGGTCTTGTTGCGCAGCAGGAACTGTGCGAAGGTTGATCACCTCAAGCCTCTCTTTGAAAACCGCACAGTATTGGTTGCAGGAAGTGTGTGGGATCGTGACGAGATGCTGCTGCTTCCCGCCTGGCAGGAGCTTGAAGAACGACCATCACTGATTCTTGTACCGCATGAAGTTAACGCTGAAAACATGGCACGCCTTTACCATGAGCTTCAAAACCGGTCTCTGGCATACACACCGGTATCAAGCCTGAGTGATACATTCGATCCTGAGCGGGAAATCCTGGTTATTGACCAGACTGGCTATCTTGTTGAGCTCTATTCACTGGCATCGATAGCTTATGTAGGAGGCGGGTTCGGCGTTAACGTGCATAACACGCTTGAGCCTGCTGTCTATAATATTCCGGTACTGTTCGGTCCAAACTGTCACAACTCCCCTGAGGCGGAAGAGCTTGTTGCCGCAGGAGGCGCTACAATCATTCATGATGTGAGGGAACTGGGTGCCGCGCTGAAAACACTGACTATCGATAGCTCTCAAAGGGAAAAGAGCGGAAAGTCTGCGGGAAGATTTGTGCAGGAGAGGACTGGCGCAACGACTCTCATTGCAGAAAGTATAGAGCGATACTCTCTTGATTTTCGGAATGTGCCGAGCTGGAGCTCGGCGTTCCCGGGTAATGGGCTATAATTGATATCCGATTGAAACTCATTTGATATCCGATCCTGGAGTGCTTTTTGGCGGCAAAATTTTTACCGGAGCAGGTGTGCGCTTATGATACTTCTTTTCCCAGCTCTGTATTGACAGTGCCTGAAACGTTCGCCGACCAGTTTTTAGACCCGTAATTTTCAGATACCTGCCCGACGCAATCTGTGTTTTTGGCCGCACCTCGGCTTTACTGATGTCAACGCGCCAGATACCGTTGCTAAAGTCTCTTAACACAATCTGATGCTGAACGTTATCAGTTTTAATGACCTTGCCGCCAAGTAATCCTTTTTGTGAATTAGTCCAGTGCTGCTCATTGGCATTAATCAGATTATTGTAAACATGAACATTTTCTATAAGGTAGCGATGAATGTAACCGCCAATATCAACCGTGTTCAAGCAAAGGCTGAGTAAAAGGCTTGCACTGAGGGAAGCCGCAATAACCTTGGGCGCAGAATAACGATACCCTTTTTTGGTGTGCCGGAATCCGAAAAATGCAACCAGAGTAAACAGCGCAAGAGCAGCCAGCCAAACATAGGGTATACTGGAGATGATATCCTCAACAAGCGGACGCTCAATAAAAAAACGGTCGATATAATCGTGATCAGCAATGAAATCGTTATCAATAAAAACATAAATAGCCGTCGCCATCGCCAGGCCGCCCGTTACAACCGAAATTGCGGCAAGCAACCAAAAACCGAGTCGTTTGACAAGAAAGCGCCAACGAGGAATCAGCTCAGCATGTCTTTTCTCAATTTCATCAAGTATAAATTTTGATCTGTCCTTCTGCATGAGGCTTCACTGCTTACTCTTTTCTAAATGAAACTTTAATTTTTTCTTGGCACGGTTAATCAGTGTGGCTACTGTTCCTTGAGGGATCTGCAAAATATCTGATATCTCCTCATAGCTTTTTTCTTCAAAAAATTTCAGGACAATAACCTCACGGTACTTTGTCTCAAGCCGGTCAACAGCCGCCTGAATTTCCACTGCTGTATGCCGCTGGTCCTCCAGCTCGGTCAAGCTGGCATCATCAGTCATATTTTCAAAAAGAAAATTACCATCCCCCTGTACTAATACGCTTGGACGACTCTTTTCCTTTCGGAAATAACTGACGATTTCATTATGCGCTATTCGGTAAATCCATGATGAAAACTGGAGCGAGATATCGTAGTCATTGAGATGAACAAACGTTTTGATAAAAATTTCCTGGAGAAGATCCTCCGCTGCTGATAAATCCTTGCATCCCAAACGAACGATATATCTCAAAAGAGGCGCCTCATAACGATGAACGATTGCGGCAAATGCCTCTTTATTTTGAATGGCCCTGACAACCAGCTCCTGATCGCTGTCATGCTGCTGTTCTCGATGTATGGAAGTTCGGGCCATATCGTGTAAATACTCGTGAAACTTATGGGTAGATCCCCTGGTCCCGGCATATTCATCTGCTCTCCGGGCTTCTTCGGCTTCAATATATAACCTCAAGTGAGGATCATCAAAATCCTTCCCCCGAAACTTCTCTTCTGTAATGATAAAGGGGGAAAAGAAAATGGCTTCTATACCCTGTTTTGCAAGCTGCCAGGGAGCGCCGAGCTGGAGCTTGGCAGAAAAACGGATACTATGCCGAGCTGGAGCTCGGCGCTCCCTGGTACAGGCTCAGCGATAACTCTGGGCAAGTATTGCACTTCCCAGATCTTCCAGCAGGGTTGCCGCGCCACGATAACCAGCATAGCAGCGGTTCAGCACCACCCTGTCCGCCACCGGGAATGAAATTTGCAAAAACGGCACACCCAACTCATGCGCCACCGACTTTTCAAGGGCACTTCCCAACACCAGTTCTGCGGCACCACGAAAAACAAGATCAGTAATTTCAGCATGATCCTCACTGAAAAAAAGCTCTGTGCGTTCACCTGGAACAAGTCCCTTCAGCAGGGTTGACAACGCTTCTCTGGCATACTCAGGGGGATTGTCAGTGATGACCAGGGTTCGTGGCACCAGCCCAAGGGTTCCTGCCAGAAATTCACTCACTCCCACGACCTGGGCACTCTCACCAATCAACGCAAATTCGCGCTGGAAGCCGGCACGGTAATAGGTATCTGCCAGGGCAGCGAGAGCGGTGTGCAAACGCTTCTCCTCTGACTGTATGAAGAGTTCTGTCCGCTGCTGGTCGAGAGCCAGCCGGTCACTGACTGCACGCAGCAATCGAGCGGCTGCGGCACCGACAGGCAACCCTTCCACAGCAAGCAGAGGTGTTCCATAACGCTCCTCAAGCAGCTTTGCGGTTCCATCTCCCCAGACGGAGACAACAATGTTAAGAAGGGCATCGGGGAGCTTTTGCCAACTGGGAACACCCTGTCCATAGCCGAAGAGCAGATTTGGTTCAAGACCAATACCCTTCAGCAGCCGTCCAAGCTCCTCAAGATTTCCTGACCAGAACGGGTCCTGATGAGGAACAATTCCCCATATATTGACCACTCCTTTTGACGGAGCTTCAACGGCTTTGCCCAGAGGGGGCAATTGTTCAATCAGGGCTTTTATCGCCAATTGATATCCTTGATGAACATCACCCCGAAATCCTGGTGTATTGGCATAGATCACAGGAAAATCCTGTTCACGCCCCTCTTTTGCCATTGCTGGAATATCATCACCCACCATTTCAGTCGAGCAGCCTGTCACAATGAAATAGAGTTCCCCCTCAACAACCTTGATCGTGTTTTTAAGCTGCTCACGCAAACGGGAACCACCGCCAAAAACAACATGCTTTTCACTGATATTGCTCGATGAAACCGGCGGGGCTCCAAATCTATCCCCGCTGGCATCAAGTCGGTTCACTCCAAGAAAATGCTGCGCCCCGCACCCCGCAGTACTATGAAGAACAGGAATTGCCCCTTCAATTGCACCAATAACCTGAAGTGCTCCATGCAGGGCACAGGAGTTGCGCGATCCGTCAATATGATGTGCCATGTTCTATTTTACCTCTTTTTTGATGTGCCAGTTGGGACTGCGCTGCAACCATGCCTCATGATAGGGCAAGGGAGTATGAGCAAGTGTCGCGCCAAACGAACGGTTTTGCAGGGCCGTTGACAAACGCCGTGCCAGGCGAATCACTCCGTTGTATCCAAGTAAGGGAGTCTCTTCCAGTGAGACAACAGGAATGCCAACTCTTCCGATCTGCCCAAGATGTGCTGCGTCACCCAGATAAAGATCCGGACTCAGACGTTTGATGATGTTTATCTCTTCAAAGGGCTGACCATCTCCCACATGTATCTGCATCTCCGCACTCTGCAAGGCAAGTTCCTCCAGCCGCCCTTTATGGAGTTCGTCGAGGCGATTCACCGTTATGCCAACAACCTCTCCTCCAAGTTCCCTGACAAGATCACGAACACCAAAGGCGGTAGCAGATGATAGACCCAGATAAACCCGCAACCCGTCCAATGAAAAATTACCAAGAGTTCGCTTCACCCGCTCTGACTCTTGTTCGTGAAGCGCCTGAACTGCCTGATCAAGCCCAAGCGCGCTCCCTGCCGCTGCCAGCCATCGCCCTGTGGCGCTGATACCTATGGGCCTCGGCGCCTCCAGATAGGGCACTCCATACTCATCCCGCAGGATGACGCCCGGGTAATTCGCGCTATCCTGATCAAGTGAAAGAGAGAGGCGCGCCGAAACCGCCTGACGGAATGTTCCGGGTGAAGCGCCATCAGGAAGAGTATTCAACTCCAGCCCCAGAGCCGACAGGAGACGTTCGGCCTCATGTCGATCGTCAGGATGCTCCGCAACAGCCAGCAGATTAACCCTCTGATCTGGTCGAAGGGCTTCAGGTTTTGCACACAAATATTTCAGGAGAGCATGAAAGGTGGTGTCATAACCGGTCACGGCATGAGAGGATGCAAAACCGGTCACGAAAATCGGAACGATCGCCAGCCCCAGCT
Source organism: Chlorobium sp. (assembly GCA_049317185.1). Classification (GTDB taxonomy): domain Bacteria; phylum Bacteroidota; class Chlorobiia; order Chlorobiales; family Chlorobiaceae; genus Chlorobium. The sequence continues at coordinate 25,624 of JBMOIS010000025.1, forward strand.
CTTCATGAAGCTCCTCAACGACGGACAGAATATCGTCATTGTTGATTGCCACCACCGGGCTTGAGACGATAAAGAGCGCTTCCGGCTTGTAGCGTTGATGAACTGCCTTGACCGCCTTGCGCAATTTGAGGTCAGCTCCCATGATGGTATCTCTCTCGTCCAGATTGGTGACAATCCACCGGCCACGACCTCTCGTCGCCCTATAGAAAAGAGCGGCTGCGGCACAACCGCGAGAGGCATGAATAATAGTAACACTGTTGCGAATACCGGAAAGCAGACGCAAGGCGTACAACAAATCGTCCTGGGTGCTTTGGGAAAACGTACGGATACGCTGGACAGGCTCCCCCTCCGAAAACTCCGTCACGGCAGAGGCGGCGCTGCCCAGCCAGGCATTTAACGAGTCCAGTCGCTTTTCACGAGAACGAGAGGCCCTGGCTTTTAAAAGAGTCATAAGCTTGTTTCCTTTTCTTGATTATCGGTTAAATTGATTCCATATCATGAACGACACCAGTCTCGACCTCAAAGATTCTGTCTCCCCACAGCCTGGCCCACTTTTTCAGTTCCGGAGCGTTAAGCGGTTTTGGAATGACCGAATCCTCATTTTCGTCAATGAATCTGGCCAGATCCCGATAGACCTGCGCCTGCTCTGACGTTGGAACAGCCTCAATAACAGTCTTTCCATACAGTTCACTTTGAGCAACCGTAAAGGAGCGGGGCACATAACCAACAACCGACGTACCAGTTTTTGTAGCAAAATCATCAATCAGTGATTTGGCATAGGGAGCCTGAATACTGTTGGCAATCACTCCCCCAAGGCGTGCGCCACCGGACGGAGCATATTTATTGATGGCCTTGAAAAGGTTGTTGGCGGCAAAAATGGCCATGAAGTCTGACGAGGTGACTACAAAAGCGCGATCGGCAATACCATCTCTGATCGGCACGGCAAAACCGCCACAAACCACATCCCCCAGAACATCATAAAGCACAAAATCCGGCTTGTACTCTTCGAAAAGCTTCAACTCCTGTAACAGCTCCACGGCGGCATTAATCCCTCTGCCCGCGCAGCCAACACCCGGCACAGGCCCCCCTGCCTCGATGCAGAGAACACCTCCAAACCCAATCGCTGAAATATCTTCAATTTTAACCTTGCTCTGTTCACGCAGAGTATCAAGTACGGTCGGCAAATCGTTACCACCACGCAAGATAGTCGTTGAGTCACTTTTGGGATCACATCCAACCTGAATCACCCGGTACCCGGCCTCTGCCAGAGCGGCGCTGATATTGGAGGTGGTGGTGGACTTTCCTATCCCTCCCTTGCCATAAACGGCGATATGCTTGCCTTGCTTTTCACTCATTGAAAGACGTTTTTGATTAATTTTCTACGGCGCTAAAAAACCTTTTTGCCGATGGCAGAGCCGAAGCTCCCAGGACAAACCCTCCACCGGAAATATCCACCAGGGCTCCTGAAATAAAGGAGGCCTCTTCAGAAAGCAGCCAGACAACAGGCCTGGCAATTTCATCGACAAGCGCAGGACGGCCAATCGGGATGGTTGAAGAAATCCCTGCAAGAAATTGCTGATCGGCCAAATATGCTGAGGTCATTTCGGTGATGGTAAAACCGGGACGAACAGCAACTGCGCGGATTCCTTCGGATGCAACTTCCTTTGCCAGCCCTACGGTAAAGGCATCGACGGCTCCTTTGGAGGCCGCGTACAGGCTGGCACCGGGACGGCCTCCTATTGTGGAGGCCATGGATGAAACATTGACAATCACACCGCCCTTGCCGCCATGAGCTGTGGACATCCGGCGCACGGCTTCCCGAGTTGAGAGGATCAATCCAAAAACATTGGTGGTAAAGAGCTGATGCAGCACCGCTTCATCCGTCTCATCAACACGAGTGGGGCCAATACCGATTCCGGCGCTGTTAACCAGTGCGGTAACGGGGCCAAGTTTTTCGTCAACGACGCTGTACAGCCGTTTGATATCCTCAGTGAGCGAAATGTCCGCCTGCACAGCGATGGCAGAGACACCGGCACCCTTCAGTTCTTCGACCAGAAGGGTTGCCTCGCGTTCCCTTGTACGGTAGTTGATGGCTATCGAATACCCTTTTTCAGCAGCAAGCCTTGCCGTCGCGGCGCCAATGCCGCTGGCCCCTCCTGTAATGACTAATACTTTTGTCATGCCACCAGACCCCTGCTAACCGGAAGCATCTCATCCTCAATCCGGTAAATGTCATGAATGATCGTTATCGGTGCCGCGTAGCAGTCAAAAATCTGGTCGTAGGTAAAACCGTACTTTCTGTAGATTGCGGCAATTTTCTTGTAGAGATCAAAATGCCAGGCAGCTTCAGGTGATCGATGTCCCTCAAAAGCTGACCCCGGATTCGGATTCCAGCTTGTTGCAAAACAGATAACGCCCTTCGAGGCCAGATACTCAATCCCCTCAAGAGTTGAATCCTTTGGCTCAATACCCGCCACAATATTTGATCTCACCTTTCCTTTCCCGAACACCTGCACCTCATACTCCAGAGCCTTCACCCAATGCTCCCAGCCACCACATTGCTGCTCTTTTCCAGGGCAAATTGCCTTGAACATATTTCTGTCCCAGACCTCAATGTTGGTTGCAATGGTTCGATACCCAGCCTCCTTGTACTTGTCGATAATACTCAGGTCATGAGGAGCGCCCACACAGGCTGTGCCGTTGAAATCATCCAGTCCGGTGTGTTCCTTGATGGAGTCTGCCACATCAAGGTAATACTCCACTTCACGACGCTCGGCCACAAACCCTCCTGTTATGGTGAGATGACGCGCACCATCACGATATGCGGCACCAACCGTCTCTCCAATCTGCTTTGGATATTTCCACCCGATACCTTCCGCTTCGCCATAGGTATCTTTCGTCGCATTGATGTTGCAGAATTTGCAGTCCTGACCCTTGTCTTTCAGTGCGCACTCATTACTGTAGGGGATAAGCAGCACTCCATCCTGCACATAGAGCGCCAGGTTGGCCATGCTTGTTCCGTCAGAAGTTTTGAGTTTGTAATAGTTTGGCCGCTCCAGAAATTCAACCGGAAAGATGATTTCTCCATGATGGGCCAGATAGTAGGTGCCCTTTTCATAGAGAAAAGAATAGGCAGAGCGCCGATCCCATTTGACCGTGTAGACTAGACCGTGGGGAGAACGGTATCCGGCAGGAAACTTTATTCCTACATGGGTTTCATGGTCACCCTCAAACAGGCAGTGCACCTCCTCCTGATAGCGTCCTCCAAGATCAAGATGTTTGAAAATACGAGGATCAAAATTGATACCTTCGACCCCCGTTAAAATTTTCAGTTCCAATTCCTGGTACAATGTTTCTTTAAGATTACTCATGCTATCGACTCCTTGATTTTGTATTGATTGAGATTATTGAACAACTTTCTTATATCGTATAGGTAAACGTATGCTCGGTATGCAGCATAAACTCCTCAAGCACCTTTTCTTTCATTTCAGCAAATTCTACACTGGCCCTGTCACGTGGCCGCGCAAGTGGAACCGGAATGATTTTTTGCAGCTTACCGGGTCGAGCCGACATGACAACAATCTTGTCAGAGAGATAAAGGGCCTCTTCAACATCATGCGTGACCATGATCATGGTAATATTTTCTTTCTTCCATATTCGCTCAAGTTCCTGGTGCATATACATTCTTGTTAAAGCATCAAGCGCACCAAGCGGTTCATCCAAAAGCAATATTTCAGGTTGATTGACCAAAGACCTGGCTATTGCTGCCCTTTGTGACATTCCTCCAGACAATTGATAGGGATAACTTTTTTCAAATCCTTTCAGTCCTACCAGTTCAATATGGTTGCTGATTATCTCTTTTTTTTCTGTTTCACTTTTACCGACAATCCCAAGCCCTACATTTTTTTCAACTGTAAGCCATGGAAAAAGTCGATGATCCTGAAAAACAATTCCCCTGTCAAGACTTGGTCCGTTCAGTTTGCGGCCATCCAGAAGAATATCACCTTCATAGTCAGATTCCAACCCGACAATGAGTCGCAAGAGTGTTGTTTTTCCGCATCCGCTCAACCCAATAATGCTGATAAACTCTCCTGCCTTGACAGCAAGATTAATATGATCGAGAACATGAATTTCATTATCGTTAACACGATATTTTTTACTCACATTCTTTACTGAAAGAGTTCCTGTGTTTTTCATTGATTTATCTTGATTGTTTCAATGTCACTCTCCAGAAAGAGAAAAACATTTCCATTTTTTTCATAATAACATTCATCATAAAGCCAATCAAAGCAATGGTTATAATACAGACAACAACCAGATCCATTCTTGAATCTTCTCTGCAAGACCACATCATTTCACCTATTCCGCCACCGGAAGTCATAAATATTTCTGCAGCAACAACCAGCATCCACGAAATACTCAAACTCAGTCGAAGTCCGGTAAGCGTTGCAGGAAAGCTTGACGGAAGAATAATTTTAAAAAATCGTTGCACCCTGCTGAACCTGAAAACCTTACCAACTTCAACATAATCGCTTCGTACATTTTTCACTCCCTCGAATGTATTCAGAACAACAGGATAACAGGCACCAATTGCTATAAAAAGTACCCGCGACATCTCACCAAGACTGACCAGAACCAATAAAGGAGCCCAGGCCGGTAAAGGAACCTGTCGTATTGCATTAAAAACCGGCGTTATCAATTTTTCGAGAATTTTGGACATTCCAAGCGTTATTCCTATAACAAAACCGGTTGTTGATCCAAGCACAAAACCTTTCAAAACTCTTATGACACTGATTCCAAGGTTATCAATAAAAGTCTCGTTACCCATCACTTCATAAAAACCTTTAATCACCTCTTTTGGTGAGGGAAAAAAATTCTTTGGCAAAATATTGAGTGTAGAACAGATCAGCCAGGCAACAAGAATTATTACGGGAAGAAGAATTCCTTCAAGCACGGCAAGAATCTTTGTTTTGTTTCCTTTTATCGATAAAACAAGCATGTTGTTATTTTTTTGATGTTGGACGATGCCAGCGTACAAGAGAAACTTCAAGGGACGTAAGTGTCAGAAACATCAGATAGCCGATAAATCCAACGACTGCAATCCCGACAAAAACAATATCCATTTGAAACAACTGCCGTCCCCAGACAATCAGGTAGCCGACGCCCTCACCAGCAGCGATAAGTTCGGCTCCGACGACAAGCATCCACGACATGCCAAGCGCCAGTTTTATTCCTGTAAAGATTGATGGTAACGCCGAAGGCAAGAGGACTTTATGCAGCAACTTTATTGTACTGAATTCAAACGCACGGGCAACCTCAAGGTATGATTTGGGAACGCCATGAATACCTTCAAACGTATTGATCAACATCGGGAAAAATGCCCCAAAGGAGATAAAAACAACCTTGAAGGTCTCTCCAATCCCAAACCAGAGCATGAGAAGAGGAATCCAGCCAAAAAGCGGCACCTGACTTACCGCGCTGAGGAGCGGCGCTATGAGACGTTCAGACCTTGCCGAAAGAGCCATCACGGTGCCAAGAAGAAAGCCAAGGGTAGCACCGAGCACAAATCCGGACAAAACCCGAAACATGCTGATCCGCAAGTGGTCCAACAATTCTCCTGTGCTGATCAATTCAAAAAACGTAATCAGTACTTTGTGCGGCGCTACAACGATCTGGGGAGGTAAAATTTCAAACTTGCAGATTACCTCCAGGCCCAGCACGAGCGCTATTGGCACAATCAGCCCGATTGCAATGGTTTTTACCTGTGCAACTTTATTATTGTTCATTGCGATACTCCTTGTTGACAGCCTGAAGCAGAAACACGTCACCAGATGGAACATGTTGACGCACAGAGAGTTTGACGGCCAGTGCCAGATAGAGTGGTATAAACAGCAGAAAGACCGACCATATACCGAAAAGCTCGCCGGCAAATCCACCGATGACCGGCCCGATAATTGAGCCTGCCACGGTAAACATGGCAAAAATACCGGCGGTTTTTCCCTTGTCAACATGAGCGTTGGCAATACGGGTCACATTAACAAGATTGAACATGCCAAGACCGATTCCCACAAATACGGTGCCTGTAACCAGAAACACAGGATGCCAGATGCAGGAGAGAAGTATCAATCCGGCAACAACAAAGGCAATACTGACAAGATAAAAGCGACGCTGCCCGAGGCGATCAAGCAGTCGCCAGAGGGTAAAGAGTGTGGCGATAAATATCAACCCTTCCAGTGAAACAAACAGTGATGCCGCCTGTGCCGGGATATGAAAAACACGAATGGCAATAACAATGATAAAAGCATTGAAGCAGGAGAAGGTCGCCAGTGCCAGGGCTTCAGCGCCGGATGCCTCAAGAATGTTTTGATCGTTGAAAAGCTCCTTCACATGCGTCCATCGTTCAGCAAGCGTGCTTGTCGTAGAACGTTTCGCGTCAGGAAAAATGGCGATTGCCCCCAAAATAAGGAGTACAATAGAGGAGCTGACCAGATAAAATGTGGTAGTGAAACCCCAGTATTTACTTATGGATGCCCCAAACAGCGGGCCAAGAAAAACGAGGCCGAATGAATGTGAGCCCCTTTGCCACCCGGCCTTGTCGCTGCCAACACTCCTCACAAATTCCAGAAAGACGCTGCTCATTGGAATAAACCTGAAGGCTGTAAAAAAACCGACGATCGCCACGAAGTAGCAAAGCGTCTGAGCAGAGTTCGCCCAGGGAAAAAAGAGATAGAGGATTCCACTTGCAACAGCTCCAAAAACAAACACTTTCCTCGGGCCAACATGATCGACAAGAAAGCCAATCGGTAAAACAGTAAACAGCAGGCCTATGCCCTGCGCCCCCCCGATCAACCCAATCTGGGAGCTTGTCGCCCCCAGTTTTACCGCATACAGTGTTACTGCGATCTGTGCAACGCCCATCCCCATACCGCCAAGTACCGAGAGAAACATAAACTGCACCAGCAGCTTGTTGTCACCTATAGTCTCTTTCATGTCGCTTACCTCAATAAATCAAGATGGCTGTGAAACAATCCACGCTCTTCTTTTGCAAGACCGCTTCGGTAAGCGGGCGATTCGTTACGAATCTCGTCAGGGGTAATAACCCAGACACCGGCGATATCAGCCTCCGGCCCTCTCCGCTCACGTGCCCTGTCGAGCATCTTTCTGAAAATCGTGCCAGTAATCAAGTATTTGTAGGGAAAGCCCTTGATCTGATAACTGATAAGCCCCTTTGTAATATTGATCGCCACCTTCTTGTCGAACCAGATACTTCTGACCAGATTTTTATTGCTCAGGGAACTCTCTACTCCTTCCGCAAACACAATTGTTTCATCATCAAACGTTGTCAGCGACCCTTTGAAAACAACATGGGGAACGCCATCACCATCAATGGTTGCGACCACTTTAACGCTCCCTGTATCTTTAAGCAGCTCAAGCAGTTCTTCCGGTAGTTTACTCATAGCAGTGTTCCTCCCTCTTTTAGTTTAAGCGTTCCAGATCACTGTCGCCGTGATTGCCGCAGTGTTTGAAATCATCGTTATCAGATGCAAGACCATAGTGTTTACGAATTTCAACAAGCCCTTTAATCAGGCGGACATAGTATTCGAGCGGGGGTTGCTCTTGCCCGGCTAATGCCGTGCTTTTCCAGGGCGTCCAGACAAGACTCAGGTATACGACCCCATTTTTGGCAAAAAATTCGCAAGCCTCGAAGTTGGATTCGAGCGCTTGCTCTATGCTTGTGAAGCCGTATGGCTTTGCAAATTCGACGCCTGCCACAAAGTTGGTATAGACATTGCCCTTGCCGAATATTTCAACCGCATCAAGAGCACTTTTGATCCAGTAATCGCGCCCAAACCACTTCTCCTTCCCACTGCAAATCCATTTAAAAAGCTCTTTGTCCCACACCTCAATATCCGGGCAATACGAGGAGAGACCAGTCTCATCATGAAGCCTTTTCACCTGCTGCTTTGTATAGGCAGGAGCGATTAACTGGCTGGGAAATCTTCTTGTTCTGAAGTTTCTTCCGATCGCCTGAAGCACCTCGATGTAACGCGTCACCTCTTTATCGAAAGGAACTTCACCTGAATAATCCGTTCCTGCGGTCAGATTAATCTGGGAATATCGACCAGGCTCTTTGAGAGCTTCATGGACGGTCTCATAAATATCTTCAGGATGGATGATCTTCTCATAGTTATCACCGGCAGCCTGTTTCTGTTGCTTCAAGTCCGTAAAGAAAGCGCAGAATTTGCATTGATCTTTGGTGTCCCAGTAATGGCAGTAACGGTATGGAATGATGTCAAGGCGCTGTGGTCGCGACCAGGCAATTGATTCCATCGGAACACCTCGACTTGTAACTTTTCCATAAAAATCAGGTCTTGGTGTAAAATCCACTTCATCAATGAGCTTGCCTTTATCGGTCACATAAAATTTGCCCTCCAGGTGATCAATGGTATAAGGATCAGAAAACTGGTTTTTCACCGGCGAAGCCAGGACGCTTGTGCCATCACGAAGAAGCAGTGGGCCGGGAAAAGGACGTTCCAGTTTTGCTCCTCCGGAGAATGCTGTCTGCGCCGGACCACGGTAATAGGGTGCATAAGTCGCTTCTGTTGTTGCATCGGTAAATGCTATACCCCGTCTTTGCAAATCAAGCTTCAGAATGACAGACTTGGGAACATCAGAATATTTCTCAACAAGGGCATCAAGCCCCAATTCATTATTCAATTTCACCTCAATACTCCTTATTAATTGTTTGCAGGAATCCACGCCATCAGTCAGCAGATTCCTGCAGAATGAGTTAGATTACTTCCAGAAATTTTCAAGCTTCAGCTCTTTTAATGCCGCATCCAGATAGCTCCGATCGATCCATGTGTTGACGTCAAAAACATTTCTTATCAGACCTCTTTGTTTGGCGAAAGCAATTCCTCCGACATAATGATTCACGTAGTTTTTATCAAACGTTATATCATAAACATCCTTGAGTGTCCGGCCTTGTATTTCTTCAAGCACTACAGCCCGTGGCGTTCCTGCCTTGCCCTCAAGTGCTATAACTTCATTCCTGTTTTTCTCATCAGAAGCCCATCGTGCAGCCTGTGCATAGACTTTGATGATTCTTTTTGTTATCTCAGGATATTCTTGTGCAAATTTTTCAGTCACATAAAAGCCGCCAGTATTCCGCCAATCCTGGGGACTTTGTTTTGTTGAATAAATAATTTTTGCATTACCCTGACTGCGCAACTGCAACAAATTTGTCCATGCAACAGCAGCATCAATATTTTTAGTTTTCAATGCGGCATCAAGATCAGCAATACCAAGATTGTAAATCTTCAGATCGCTCTCTTTCATGTTATTTGCTTCAAGAATTCGAGCTAACGTCAAGTGCGCGTTTGTTCCCTTGAAAAGGCCAACTTTCTTGCCTTTCAGCTCCTGGATAGAGGTGATTTTTGAATCACTTGGAACACCGATATAGACGTTGGTGTATTTCGAACCTCCGGCAATGAATTTAGTTTTCAGTCCACCAGCTTTACCGACAATTGCAGGAAGATCTCCAATGAATGCGAAATCAACTGCGTTATTTGCAAGTGATTCATTTGTTGCCGGCCCTGCACCCTTAAAAAAGTACCAATTTAACTTGATGCCATCATTTTTGAACTCTTCTTCAAGGAGCCCTCTCGCGTGAACAATACCAAGAATGCCGGTACTATAAGGCTTTCCATACCCGGCGGAATACGCCGATCCTATACGTATAATATCAGGTTTATGTTGTGCCGCATACGATGAATTCCCGCCAAAAATAAACACGGTAATTATTGCAAAAATTATAACCAGGGTGTGTTTCATAATGATATTCTCCAGAAAATTGAATTGATGTTTTAAAAGGCGTATTGAAGCTGAGCAAGAAATTCATTGTTTGCGATTTTGTTGCTCTCTTCAGTGATGATATTGTAATTAAGCTGAAGCTTGGTGGTCTGGGCAAAAAACCAGTTGAGCCCAATGGTGGTTATATCTTTCCGGTTGCCATCTATGCTGGTGTCAGGATCCCATCGGTCAAACCGGACGAAAGGCTGAAAGGTGACAGGATACCAGTCATCGTAGCGGTCCTGGGATTTATATCCACCAACAAACTGTTCGCCCTGATTGTAAAAAATGGTCAGCGTGCGGCCACTCTTTTTTGTGCTGCCATCTGCTCCTTTGGCATATTCAAGCGTGAAGCCCACCGGAGTATTGACATAGGAGAGATCCAGTCCACTTCGGTTTTTATCAACATCACCAACTGACCCACTCTTTCCTGAGTAATAAGACCCTCCCAGCGATAATCCACGAAAGAGCGATGAATATTCGACAGGAGCATTGAGCACAACCCGGCCCGATATATCTTTATGTTTATTATCGTCGGAGAGATTGGTATAACCATAAGCATCCGATCCTCTGCCATTGAGCAGACCGACAGCATATTCCAAAGCAGGAACACGATAGCGGAAACCAGGGTCAAAATGGGGAAAGAGATCACCTTTGATGACCACACCGATATCGCGGGCATCAAGATCGATTCCTGAACCAGCTCGCGCAGATTGGGCAAGCCTGATCGTTGGTTTTTTATCTTCTCCCGCCTGCGCTTCAAGACCAAACGGTTTTTTCTGCCGGCCAGCCGTGATACTTAAAAGCGGATCTTCAGGATTCAGAGAAGGGAGAACAAAGGCGCTGATGTAAGCATCAAGCGGGCTTACCCTGAAATCGGTAGAACCATCAGCATTTGCTCCACTGGGAGAGGCCAGGCTGAAAAGGTAGTTGACATTACGACCCTCCTCGTAATCTCTTTTGAGACTTCCCTGAAAATTGAGCACCAGCGCATTCAGGTCAAAGCCGTTTTTTGTCGCATTTTGCTGCGTCGAATACCTGAGCTGGGCAATGCCGGTAAACACAAGGGAGCGCTGCGTTCGTGCCGTATTATTTTCCAGTGTCCTTTGCCACAACTCCTGAAGTGTTGCAACCTCACCCCTGACACCTTCGAGTTCTTCTCTGGTTACCGGCTCTCCTGCTGCTGCCGGTTCATCGACGGCAACAACCGAAACGGCAACACGCTGGTGTGATCCAGATGCCTGCGAATCTGTATCAGCTCTCTCTGCCGCCTGCAGATTGGCATTACCAATCAATAAACTTCCGAGAAGAATTATTCCAATATTTATTTTACTCATGATGATTTGATTCAAATTTTTTAAAATAAAAAAGCCGATTCTTTGACATTAAGAATCGGCTTTCGAATAAACTTGACAGTATATCAAGTATTATTCTGGAGCAATATATTTAATGTCGGAATGCTTTTGCAGCCAACAACAACAAGAAAATATATTTGATAGAATATTTGATTTCATAATAATAATTGCTCTTAAGATATTGTTTCTGATGTCTTGTGATGAAGATCAACAATAATTAAAACTTTTCAAATCCCATTTAAACGGGATATTGTATACCATAATTGAGTTATATTTTAAATATATATGCTGATTAAAAAATGAGTGTATTACCATTAACTGCTGAACCAAAGATTAAATATAATGATACTGTTATCACAATAAACGACATCAAGGCAGAGCTTAAAGAAATAGAGCCCATAGAGATTAAATACACCCTCAAAAAACGGATGGTTTCTTTGGATATGCCACGCCTGCGGCATTTAAGAAACCAGCGTCATATCTTGAATTCCTGCCCCGGAGAAGCGGCATGTTGGTCGCAGAAAAAGCCTCTCCACCTTTTTTCTTGTGGTAACAGAGGCAGACGTGACATGTCAAGAAGTTTTTCAGGAACAATATCTCACAGAAGAAGCTTAAAGTAAATCCCGTGAATGCGGTATTCTCCATGCCCAAATGAGGTGAGAGAAGACCCGAACAACGCAACTGCTTTTTCCTCCAGCACTCTTTTCTCATGATTATTGTATATTGCAGTTACTTGTTTCAATGACACTAAACCGCACACCGCCATGGTAGCCAGAATTCAAAATCTTTACCTGTTTCTTGCCGGTTTGCTTGCCGTAGCGAGCATGTTTTTCCCTTTCTGGAGTTTCAGCGCAGGCCATCTCTTGCTCGTCTCCGATTTTTGTGCATCGGAGTTTGCTGACATACAGTATACGCTTGCATCTTATGCTGGCGGCATCTTTTCAATTATGACCGCCATCATCTCAACTGCGGCCATTTTTCTCTACAAAAACCGTACGCTGCAGAGCAAGTTCATTCTGCTGGCCATACTGCTCTTTGTTGCCGATCTTTTCTCCGGCCTTACTGCGGCACACCTGATGAACCAGCATTTCGAAAGCATTCGCGCTCTCATTACGCACAGGCCCGAAGCGGGATTCTTTATCATGCTTCCGGAACCCGTCCTGCTCATGCTTGCCCTGAAAGGAGTTAAAACGGATGATAAAATTGCCAATGCTTACAAAAGGCTCTGAAGATGCAGATTGTCTGGTCAATCGGTGACCCTCACGGCATCGGGCCGGAAATCATCATGAAAAGTTTTCTGAAGCTTGAGCGATCCGGTCATTCGTTTCTTGTGGCCGGTTCGTATGCCGTTATGGATTATTACAGAAACGCGCTGGATCTGCCGGTAACACTGGAACTGATCGAGAGTGTCGCTGGCATGGTGCCAGCGCGGAACGGCGTGTTGCCTGTTTTGAGTGTCGCTGAACCGGAGAGCATTATACCCGGCACCATATCGGCTGAAGCTGGTCAAATCGCGATGAAGTCAATCAATGCCGCCGCTGAACTTTGTCGCAGTGGCCTCTGCGATGCGCTGGTCACTGCGCCGATCCACAAGGGAGCCATTGCAAAAGCAGGCTGTGCCGATACCGGCCATACGGGGTTTCTCGGCAGGCTTTTCGGGATACCTTCACCAACCATGATGTTTTTTGATCCCGTCTCGGAGCTCAGGGTAGCTCTTGCCACTATCCACGAACCTCTCGAAAAGGTGCCAGGATTGATCCGCACGATAAACCTTGATGCCTATATTGAATCCCTCGCCAGGTCACTGAACACCGATTTTGCCATTGCCTCACCCCGCATAGCGTTGCTTGGCCTCAACCCCCACGCTTCCGACGGCGGGATCATGGGTAGCGAAGAAGAGGAGATTATCTGTCCCTGGATCGAAAGAGCCTCACCCCGCTTCAGGGTGGAGGGCCCCTTTCCTGCCGACGGTTTTTTCGGTTCCAAAATGTACAGCAATTACGATATTGTGGTTGCAATGTATCACGACCAGGGGCTGCTACCCTTCAAGGTGCTTGCCTTCGACACCGGGGTAAACGTCACTCTCGGGCTGCCAATTGTGCGAACCTCACCCGATCACGGCACCGGCTTTGATATTGCAGGAAAAGGAGTTGCCTCCGAAAGAAGTTGTTATGAAGCGACACTGCTTGCCATAACCATCGCCCGGAACAGAAATAAACAAACAGAATAACCATTATGATCTCATTCAGTAACGTTGACCTCGAACTTGATAAAAAACCGATATTCACCAATCTGAACCTTACCATTCAGCCGGGCGAGCTTGTCTATATTGTCGGAAAAAGCGGCACGGGCAAGTCAACACTGCTCAAGTCGCTCTACATGGATATTCGTCCGAAAAAGGGGGAGATACGAATTGCCGGATACAGCTCCCGCACCATTAAAAAGCGGCAGATTCCACTTCTGCGCCGGAAGCTTGGCATTGTTTTCCAGGATTTTCGCCTGCTTGAAGACCGTAACGTCTATGATAATCTGGCTTTTGTGCTGAAAGTGACCGGCACAAAGGAGAAGCTCGTCAAGGAGCTGGTGATGCACGCCCTCGAAAGCGTCGGACTGGAACATGCCGCCAAAGTGATGCCCCTGCGCCTTTCAGGAGGAGAGCAGCAGAGAATATCCATCGCCCGTGCGCTGGTGCGCGAGCCACTCGTCATCCTCGCCGACGAGCCAACCGGCAACCTCGACCCCGATACGTCACTGGAAATTCTTGACTATCTGAAGCGAATCAACCAGAAGGGCATCATCGTGGTGATCGGAACTCACGACTACGAGCTGGTACGGCACTCCCCTTTCAGAACCCTGCAAATTGCCGGGCTTAACCTTGTGGAGAGCACCATGGAGCAGTCGGCAACCGGGTTTCGGCCGGCTGCGAGCAACAGCCCTGCGTGATACCGGGAGCGCCGAGCTCCAGCTCGGCATAAAAAAGGATAAAATGCCGAAAATCATGAAAAACTCATTCAAGAACGACTGGGCCTCAGCACACTCTCGAACAACACACGCCCAAGAACAGGCAGAGCAGGGCATTGTCACGTATCTCTTTCGGGCTTAACGGCATAGAAGGATATTGTTATTCGTGCATAGCCAACTGCTTGACAAACTCTTCAGGGTCAATGCCCCACGCTTTGAGAAGCTTGAAAGCTGATTCTGCATAATGTTGTGTGTAAGGCAGTTTTTCAGTCAACGGCAGAATGATGCTTAATGCCTCTGAAACAGATTCCAGAGATTTCTGCTTCTCAGGCACAGCATCGTAATAAAACCACCCCAAATTAATGAGTGTCACTGCCACGTCAGGCTGATAAGTCTGCGGGTTCATTTTGGCAAAGTCTCGCCTGATTTGCAAGGCTTCCCGATAGCCTTCCTCCGCTCCTGCATAGTCGTTTATATCTCTCTGTAAATTCGCCAGGTTGTTCAGCGTCACTGCCACGTCGGGCAGATAGGTCTGCGGGTTCATGTTGGCAAGGCCTCGCCTGATTTTCAAGGCTTCCCGATAGCCTTCCTCCGCTCCTGCATAGTCGTTCTTTTCTGCTTGCAAAAGAGCCAGATCGTTCAGCGTCGCTGCCACGTCAAGCAGATAGGTCTGCGGGTTCGTTTTGGCAAGGTCTTGCCTGATTTGCAATGCTTCCCTATAGACTTCCTCCGCTCCTGAATAGTCGTTTTTAACTCTCTGTAAATTCGCCAGATTGTTCAGCGTTCCTGCAACGTAATGCAGATGGGTCTGCGGGTTCATTTTAGCAAGGTCTCTCCTGATTTGTAACGCTTCCCGATAGCCTTCCTCAGCTACTGCATAGTCGTTCTTTTTTGCTTGCAAAAGAGCCAGATTGTTCAGCGTCGTTGCTAAGTCGGGCAGATAAGTCTGCGGGTTCGTTTTGGCAAGGTCTCGCCTGATTTGCAACGCTTCCCGATAGCCTTCCTCCGCTACTGCATAATCGTTTTTGTCTGATTGCAAAGCAGCCAGATTGTTCAGCGTTGCTGCCACTTCAGGCAGATAAGTCTGCGGGTTCATTTTAGCAAGGTCTCTCCTGATTTGCAACGCTTCCCGATAGCCTTCCTCCGCTACTGCATAATCGTTTTTGTCTGATTGCAAAGCAGCCAGATTGTTCAGCGTCGCTGCCAATCCAGGCAGATAGGTCTGCGGGTTCATTTTGTATAGGTCGCGATAGATGCCCAACGCTTCCCGGTAACCTTCCTCAGCTCGTGCATAATCGTTTTTACCTAACTGCAAATTAGCCAGATTGTTCAGGGTCATGGCTAAATCCGACCAATAGGCCTGCGGGTTTGTTTCAGCAAGGGCGCGATACCTGTTCAGCGCCTTTTCATATAAACCGCAAGACATTCCAATCTCGCCAACATACTCGGACGCAATGGCAACAATCGTACAGTTTGCCGGTTTCTCCAGATCAATAAACCTGTTATAGCGGTCAATCAACTCTTGTATCAACAGCGTCATTCCCGGAATTTGAGCATAAACATCAAGAAGATCCAGCACAATCTCATTAGCAATAACCTCCGGATCACGTTGCTGTTGCTCGGCCTCGTCAAGCTGCTGCTGCAAGAGCTTCATGCGTGCTTCAAGATAGCGGATGTTGTCATTGGAGCGCACCGTCTCCTGCGCCACATAACGGCGTGCAGCATTATCGGTATCCGTCGTTTCTGAGGCTTGCTCAAAATAGAGATTTGCGCCAACCCGCTGGTTGTAGAGATCAATGGCTTCTTGGCTGATGCGTTGCAAGGTGCGAGTGCTGAGCCAAAAAAGTATTGGGAGGCCGAGTTCGGAAAGCGCCTCCCGGCCAAAATTGAGCTGTACCAGAAGGTCTGGATTCTGAAAAAGAGCAGAATCCAGACCAGCAAGAATAAAACCACCAAGATTGGGAACGCTTTTCTTCAAGAGACGCAACTGTTCAAGGGGATGAACAGCATCATCTCCCTTTTGCCAGATGTGGACATGCAGTGTTTTGCCTTTTCCCTGCAAAAGGAATTGCAGGGTGCTGTTAACCTCTCTCTGTACAAGTTCATCATTGCACACCGCAAACAGAAAACCACTTCGGGATGTCTTTAAAAAAAAACGCTCGGCAATTTTAAGGTTATCGGCATACTCATCAGAAGCAGAATTCAATCCGGTCATAACTATGCCTCCAACGTCAGCGGCATTACCTCCTGAGGAAAACGTTCACACAAAATGGTTCGGACAACCGGATGCACATCGCACCACCCTTCATCATTATAGCCAAGAATGCAAAGATTCTGGCGCAAATCAAGCACCGCTTCCGTATTATCCACCTTTTTAGTGCTGCTCAACGCAAGCGTTTTCAAGGTGTCGTAATATTCAGCGACAGAGATAATAACCGTATTCTCCACCCTCTTTTCAGCAATGGTATTCTCATAATCACGGCGAAGCCTAAAAAAACTCTTGGTGTAATCAGCTTCCGTTATTACCTCGCGTTCGTTATTCAAGGCATTATCGGCAGCATTACGAATCATGCGAAAAAGATCGCGCAGGCAACCACCACTCATGTCAATAAATTGATTCACCAAGGCTGGAGACTCAACACACGCTGTTCCGATCCGACAGGTAACAATCTCGCGCATCGCATCCCGACCGTTGAATGGCTTTCCCTGCTTGTCGTGCACCTTGAGCATCGGCAGCTCAAAATCCTCATCAAAATTGCCCTTGATAACGTTTGCTTTTGGATGGTGGCGCAAGGAAATAGGGAAGGTAAAAATGACATGGGTTTGCAAGGTGCTGAGAATATGGCTATGGTTGAAAAACAGCTCCTCGGCTTTCTCAACACTCAATTTGTCGAGGTCTTCAATAATGATAATCAAACCTTTTTTACCAATCTCCGGCAGCTTGCTCTTGATTTCACGAATCAAAGCATTGCAGTGGCTGATAAGGTCAGAAAGACGAGGTTCAATATTCTGGATAACTGTTTTTTTTGTAGTGGTGCTTGCATTGGCACCAAGCCGCATTTTCGTAAAAAAGCGAGCAAACAATGGCGCGATTACCTCCACTTCAGCGCCAGCCTCCAGCGACGCTTCGCCAGTTAACTCCCGAATATTTTCAATTTCAGCGGAACGACTCCATTGGCGAACGCTCTCAAACAATTGCGGATTAATCCTGATATGGTTCGTACCAACGACATCGAAAAGTTTCTCCATAGCAAGTACAAACAGCTCAACATAGTTGATGTTCACCGGGTCAAGCTCTTTGACTGCTGAAAAATTGAGCCCAATAAAATCGTCGCTGATTTCACGCTGCAACTTGTTCAATTCAGTGCTTTTACCGCATCCTCGATAACCAGAAAAGAGAATCTGGAGCTTTCCATCCGGCTTACCCAGCAACAGCCGTTTGAGGGAGATCATCGGGTTATCACCCCTGCCCGCAAATGAATCGACGTAATAGCGTTGCAGATCGTCGCCCTGTAGCGGTTCCGGCGACAACCGGTCATAGATTTCAGCTATGGAGACCATGGCATAATTGTTGGGTGATTCTCAAGAAGATCATATTCAGAACAAGTATAAGAAATCAAAGCCTTCTTTCAAGCCACAATACCAGAAAAGGGGTGAAGAGCTATGATGCTTTCGACTCAATCACCTCTTTTGCCAATTTCGATAACACCAAATCTGCATTATAAATATCAATCATTACCACTTCGTCTCCACTACATTCAATGGTAAACCCCTCTCCGTGCAAGACTTGCTCGGGAATACCTGAAAAGTTTTTCCGATAAAACAGGATGCTCCCTGTTTCTGGATCAATTTTTTTTTCTAATCCCCTGATATTTAATAACATATCCATCTTCCGGCCCTCCTGCGATTTTCGATAGTTGCAGCATCAGTCCTGTAAATTGTTATAATTTTTTTTGTTTCAGCAGATAGAACAACAACAAATAATACATTCCGAATCTCAATTACTTTAATTCCAGATTTCTCCACAACATCCTCGCAATAAAAAATAACTTGATCAAGTCCAGCTTCCACCTCATTTTCTTCTATGCCGTAAATACAAATCTTATCTTTTGCGTGTTGGGTTAAAGGTAACATTTATCAGCACTCCTTTTTATGGTGTGGCGAAAAATATTCCGTCATGTTAGCACTCTTCACGAGCAGCCCGTCGTCATGCCGCAATCGTCGCACACTTTGCAGGTGCCATTCTGCTTGACGCGCATGGAACCGCAATTTTCGCACTGCTCTCCGGTATAGCCCTGCACTTTGGCCTGATAGACCTGGCTTTGGCGTGTTGCTATGCGCGCAGGCTCAACATGCACGGCCAGTGATGGCTCAACAACAGAAGCATGGCCATTCTCGCCATTGCTTTCCAGCAACTCGTCAACAGCCTTGACATGCACAAAATCCTTGCGGCCAAGATAGTCGTAGCCGATTGAGCGGAAAACATAATCAAGAATGGAGGTCGAATTTTTGATAACATTGTGCCCCTGAACAGCACCTGCAGGCTCAAAGCGGGTAAAGGTGAAGCTGTCAACCAGCTCTTCAAGCGGCATACCATATTGCAGCGCCTTGGAGGCAAGCACGGCAAAACAGTTCAGCAGCCCCTTGAATGAGGCACCCTCCTTGTACATGTCGATAAAGACTTCGCCGAGAGATCCATCATCATACTCCCCTGTTCTGAGAAACACCTTGTGGCCGCCAACGTATGCTTCGCGGATATATCCCTTCCGCCGTTTTGGCAGCATCCGGCGCT
>JBMOIS010000026.1:0-42872 GCA_049317185.1 Chlorobium sp.
TGGTTTCAGCCGTTCCGGTTGTTGTGGCCGTGCTGGTTTCAGCCGTCCCCGTTGTCGTGGCCGTGCTGGTTTCAGCCGTCCCTGTTGTCGTGGCCGTGCTGGTTTCAGCCGTCCCCGTTGTTGTGGCCGCGCTGGTTTCAGCCGTCCCTGTTGTCGTGGCCGCGCTGGTTTCAGCCGTCCCTGTTGTTGTAGCCGTGCTGGTTTGTGCCGTGCCTGTTGTTGTAGCCGTGCTGGTTTGTGCCGTGCCTGTTGATGTAGCAGCACTGGTTTGAGCCGTCCCTGTTGTCGTAGCCGCTCTGGTTTCAGCCGTTCCTGTTGTCGTGGCCGTTCCTGTAATGGGTGCGCTGGTTTGTGCCGTCCCGGTTGTAGTGGGCGCACTGATGGTCGGTGGTATACTGCTGATCACTGAACCGCTCACTCTGTTGGCTAAACTATTAAGAGTGGTCTGATTCGTGATTATGGTAACTGGTGCGGTACTGGAGCTCAGTGGTGGCAACTGGTAGTTGCTTGCCAGCCCGGTGCCATCAGCAAGCGTTATGGTGCTGATGGAGTTGTTTGCTGTGCCAACATTGGTTTCACTGGCCAGGGCATTGCTGTAGGTCAGCGTCTCACCGCCGACACCGGTCACAATTGTCACCGCACCGGCCAGACTTGTTGAGCCATCATAACTCTTTTTTGCCGAAAGAGTTACTGTTTTTGGGGTGATTATCACCGGTGCAGTGGTGCTGCTCAGCGTCGGCAACTGGTAGTTGCTTGCCAAACCTGATCCATCAGCAAGCGTGATTGTGCTGATGGATTTGTTTGTTGTGGCAACGTTGGTATCACTCGCCAAAGCATTCGTGTAGGTCAAGGTCTCACTGCCGACACCGGTCACAATTGTCACCGCACCGGCCAGACTTGTTGTGCCATCATAGGCTTTATTTGCTGAAAGTGATATTGTCTTCGGGCTGATGGTCACCGGTGCAGTGGCGCTGCTCAGCGTCGGCAACTGGTAGTTGCTTGCCAGCCCGGTGCCATCAGCAAGCGTGATTGTGCTGATGGATTTGTTCGCTGTGGCAACATTGGCATCACTCGCCAAAGCATTCGTGTAGGTCAAGGTCTCACTGCCGACACCGGTCACAATCGTCACTGTATCGGCCAGACTTGTTGTGCCATCATAACTTTTGCTTGCCTGGAGTGTTACCGTTTTTGGCGTTATGCTCAGCGTACCAGTGGCTGGCAACTGGTAGTTTGCTGCCGATGCGTTGCCACCGCTGACGATGATCGACAGGCTACTCAGTGTGCTGCCGGTGTAACTGCCAACATCAACATTACTTCCACTGCTGCCTGCACCGGCGTTCAGCGTGATCGTTTCACTGTTTTGTGCGCCAATAGTGCTCATCTGGCCATAATCAAAGCCATTTGTGCTCGAGTACGCTCTGGTGCCTGTCACCGTCAAGAGTGCCTTGCTCACCGTCAATGTGCCGGAGTTGTAGGTGATGTCGTAGTTGCCAGGCTTGAACCCGTTGCCGCTCTCTGCCGTGCTGGCCACGATACTGTAGCTGCCGCTGCCAACGTTCGCATTTGCTGCGGCTCCATCACTGCTCAAGCTTATGCCGCTCATTGCCTCACCGTTTTGCAGGCCGCTGCTGCTGAACTCGTCGCCCGCAAAGGTCAGTGCCTGACCGTACATTTTGGTGGTGCTGTTGGCCGTGATGCTCAGTGCGGCTCTGGTTATGCTCAGCGTGCCAGTGTTCGGTAACTCATAGTTTGATGCCGCTGCGTTACCGCCGCTGACGCTGATCGACAGGCCGCTGAGTATGCTGCCGCTGTAGATGCCAACGTCTCTGTTGCTGCCGCTGCTGCCAGTGCCGGTGTTCAGCGCTATCGTTTCATTGTTTTGTGCGCCCGTTACACTCAACTGGGTATAATCAAAGCCGTTTGTGCCCGTGTACGTCCTGGTTCCCGTCACCGTCAGCAGTGCTTTGTTGACAGTAAGTTCGTTGATGCTTGAGACGTTATCAGTAAAGCTGTAGCCAAGACTGCTTTCTAATCCATTGCTATAGCCTACATTATAACTTCCTGCGGTATAGGACGTTGTTGGTGTGCTTCCATTTATCGTCCATGTTGCAGTTCCCGTAACGGTTCCCGGCGAAGTGTCGCCGTTTGCGTAAGAGCCATAGGTGCCCGCAATACCAGGCGTTGTATCACCATAAGTAATGGTTTTGCTGCCAGGCGTTACAGTCAACAATGGCTGTTCGCGGTAGATTGCATAGGTTCCTGCAGAAAGAGCCAGCGAATAATTTGTGGTTGATTCGTCGCTCGCATAGCGAAAGTGGTCAATACCAGACTCGATAAGCGATGTCAGTCCCGTACTGCCACTGATGCTGCCGGTATAGAGCTTGGCCAAACCGCCAGAGCCAACAGTGATACTGCCGCCGCTGATAATAATATCTCCACCTAAGGATGTTTTTGCATCAGTATTGCTTCCGGCATTCAAGGTAACAGCGCTCGTTGATGCGTTGGTGGTGGCAATAGTTTGCGAGATGGTTATGTTGCCAGTTAGTGTTGACACGTTCACTGTGCCAGTTGTGTTGATTCCATTGATATCGCCTGCAGTACCAATAGTCAGGGCTTCGCTGTTGAGGTAGGTCAGATTGTCAACGCCACTGGCGGCAAGTGTGCTAACCTTGTTGCCGGTGTTGTCCAGAGTGACATTGCCACCCAGCAGTACCAGTTTATCAGCAAGCAGTGATCCATTCGTGCCTTCGGTGACGGAGCCTGACCCCTGAAGGGCAATGAGGTTGTTTGCGGTCGCCACCAGTGCTCCATTGATGGTGATCGCACCTCCACTGATTAAAGAGAAATTATCCCGGAGTGAGATATTGCCACCGATGGTTACGTCATCTGTTGTTGCGTTGCCGATGGTAATATCGGAAAACCCGTCAGCGAAACTGGAAGAGAAATAGCTTGCAGGCAAAGCCAATGTGCCACTCCCCCCTGCAATACCAATGGTTGTTCCTGTGGTTTTAGGAGTGACGGCAAGCGACCCCGCACTGGACAGGGTAGCAGTACCAGAGAGTGCGAGAGTATTGGCAGAGATGGTGATGGCACCGCCTGACGAGCTGAAGACCGATTTGGTGTCGGCAATCGTTATGGTATCTCCCGTCAGTGAAACGGTGCCGGTTTGAGTTCCTGCACTTTGGTTGATTGACAGGAGACCACCGGCATTGAAAGTCAATGGTGCGTCGGTCGTGGAAATCGCCTTGTCGATAACCACTGCGCCACCTGTTCCGCCCGATTGCAGAGTGATTGAACTTGTAAACGAGTAAGGCGTTTCTGGGTCTGAGCCACCAAACGTTATCGTTCCTGTACCGTCAGCACGGCCAAATGTAAGAGAGGTGAATCCGCTGATACTGGGAAGTGCGGTATCGATGTTACCACCCGTACCGAAGGTCATATTGCCGGAAACATTGTACGGCATCAGCGTTATCTGCTGATTATTGTTTCCTGTCACACTTCCCTTAAACAAAAAGTCATTGGCCTCGAGGATGGTATCCGAGGTGGCTGATGGCGTTAACGTACTGTTGAAGGTCAGCAGTCCGTTACAGGAGATCAACGGGCTGCCGCTGAGGGTTACCGGCTGGTCGAAGGTAATACCGGCACCGGAGGCGGTTATGGAACTGCCAAGAGTATAAGTTCCTGCACCTGTTTCAGTGACAAACGACAGAGAACCCTTGTTCAGCGTAATCGGCGACGTGGTTGTTATAAAATTATTTTCAGGGTCAGGGTTATTTCCAGAGATTGCAAGCACAAGATTTCCCGTACCGGTTATGGCGATTGGACCATCTACCTGTATTTGTTGTTCTGATCGCAGGGTGATATCACCGGTAGCTGTTACTCCTGCCGGTTGAATAGCAATGAAATCACTTTTCTCATAAAGACTGATCGAACCGGCAACATTTGCTGTGATCTTGTCAAAATCGCTGGTATTCCCTGTATAATTGAGATTAAAGTCACCTGTTCCGTATAATTCGAGCAAACCCATGGCCTGGATTTCCGCATAAGATTGAACTCCGCCAGTACTTGTGATTTTTAGTTTGCCGCCACCAAGTAAAACAGGGCTGTTGATGGTAACCGCTTTGTTGACTGCTCCGCTCGTGCCGCTTTGAAGGACAAGTTGACCCCCGGGACCCGAAATGCCGGCATTGATGGTAACCGCGCCATCAGCCAGAAGCGACAGAGTATGCGAGGAAATATTGACGGTGCTGTTCACAAAGATATCCCCATTTCCGAGAGTCGAAGGATCCGTGGCAATAGTGACATCTGTGGTTAACAAACTATTGGAAAGGGTCGTGGCTCCAATGCCATTAGTGGCCAATGCGCCGCCTCCTGCACTGACCGTGAAATCAACCGGGTCGATGAGCCATGTGCCTGCATTACCGAAAGGTGCCAGGGTGGTGATTATGGCACCATCAATAACGGTGAGTTCTTTGCCTGAGGTTTCAATAAAACCACCACTGCCTCCGTTTGGAGCTGAAGCATCAAGCGTGCCGCTTACGGTTGTCTGGCCGTTATTCATGTCGGAGATGATCATAATGCGACCGCCCTTGTTCTGGATGGTGCGGGTCTCAATGATCCCGATATTATTGGCGCTTGCCATCCGCAGGGCATCGGCGGCCTTTGCGGTCAGAACAACCACTCCGCCGTCGGCCTTGATGATGCCCTTGTTTTCCACTAGAGCGTCGACTGCTCCCCGATCGACCGTGTAGCTGATGAGCCCGTCACCGTTAAAGTCAAGGGATACCTGATCGCCTGCGGCAAAAAGAGCGTTGCCACTGTTGGCGGTAATGCTCCCTTCGTTCGTAACCTTGGGCGAAATAAAGGCGAAGATGCCTCCATCAGCAACATTGATGGCACCCTGGTTGAGGATGTAAGCTGCACTGCCTCCTTTGGTGAACTTGTATTTGGCATCAAGAAAGTCGCTGTCGAGCATGTTGAGCGATGAGGCCACAAGGCCACCGACATTGACTGTTGCGGTTTTACCAAAAATAATGCCTGCCTGATTGAGCAGAAACAACTGACCGTTGGCCGAGAGCGAACCCATGATTTGTGTCGGGTTCTGGTCGCTGATGCGGTTCAGCGCTGCAGCGGCGCTGTTCGGCTGGTTGAAGTGGACGGAAGCATTTTCGCCAATGTTGAAGCTCTGCCAGTTGGCAATCATTTTTTGGCTGAACTGGTTCACTGTCATTTTGGCACCGCTGGTGGCGATGGTTGCACTGCCAGTGCTTATCCGGGCACCAGCGGGAAGAGCCCCGGGGTCAATGGCATAAGCATGCCCGGCGGTGGCAAACATTGTGGCAAGAAGAGCTATGCTCCGAAGGGGAGATGAGGGCACCTTTCCATTACCCTTTACCTTTTCGGAAACAACAATCCATCTCTCCTTTGTTTTGGACCAGATGATGTTGTATATCCTGTTCATAATTCAAATTCTTGACTATGGAAAAAAGCCGATACCTCATTGACTGATTCGGCATGACAGGTTGCGCTTCAGAAAGAGAGCATGGCCTGCAGCCATACCCGACTCCTGTTACTCCGGCCATCCGCGTTGTTGCCGAAGTCGTCTTGTCCGGGGTTGTCACCAATTACAGAAGCCCAGCTTGCACGCAAAGAACCTCGCCCCGCAAAGCTGCAGTCCAGCCCTATGCCAGCACCCTGCAGCCAGTAGTTGTTGCGACCGGACGCATTGAAAACGTCGTCGATATAGCGGTCATGGTTGAGAGTGATATGTCCCGCATCGTAAAAAGCGCCGAGCTGGAAGCTGCACCAGGTGGCGGAGAACGGAATCGTGTAGCGCAGATCCGCGCTGAAAAGTTGGCCTTCGTCACCAGCGGCCTCGCCGACAGGATAGGCCCGCACGCTGCCGGGGCCGCCGAGCGTCATCTTTTCACTGGAATTCAGATTGCTTGTTGCCACCTGGGCTGTCCCCGAGATATTCATATTGAGCTGCCCGGAGAGACGCTGCAGACGTGCTAGGCCGACATTAAAGCGGGTATAGCTGCCCTCTGTGCCGATAAGGCTTATGTCGGCAATGGATTCATGAAGGGCACCTTTAGTGACACCAAGATTGAATGTGGTATAGCCACCGCCGAAAAGCCGGTCATACCGATCACCGCTGACACTGAAGGTGGCGTTGTTGAGTTGCTTGCCAGAGGTATCAATATCGAAATTGCTGTCGGTTAAAGCCCTGTAACAGTACGAGAGGCTTGTCGTTATATTGGAGGTGCGGCTGCGGAGCAACGGGTAGCTCAAGCCGGCATCAATGCTGTTGCCCACTCCTTTGTATTGCAGAGAAGCCAGTTGCCCGCCAAGTTCGTAGCGCATCCCGGTGTAAGCCAGGTTTGCCCTGATGCCATTGAACGGGAGAGAGGCACTGTAAGCGATGCGCCCCTGAACAAGACCCGAAGATTCTGTCAGAAGCAGGGAAATCTGATCGCCATTATGGAGAGGGTCATTGATGGAGAGTGAGGCGTTGCCTCGCCATGAACCGGTGTAATAGCTGCCCTGATTATCGCTCCAGGCTGCTCCTGAAAAGAGTGGCCCCTCGGTGACGGCGATTTCGACTCCACTTGTACCTGACTCTGTTCCGGGAACAAGAGATGCTTTCGCTGTAATCCCCGGCAGGTCATTCATGAGCAGGAGTGAGCGCTCAAGCTGATGTTCGTTGACTGGCTGTGCATTATTCACGGCCGGGCGGCCAATCTTGACAAGAATGTTGTTGTTTATCCTGACACTTTTGTCGCGCACGACACCAATACGTCCGTCACTTTTGACCTGTATGACCGCAATATGGATGATTCCCGGGGTGATATCCTGCGACGGAATGTAAGCATTTGCCTGATAGAAACCCTTTTCTTTGAAGAGTGCCGTAATGCTGTCGGCCAGAAGTTGCAACTCTCGAAATGAGAGGGTTTTGCCTATGGCTGATGCAACGGTTTCTCTGAGTTGTGCTTCGGTTGCAACGCCCTCGTAACCACTGAAGGTGAATCCTTTGACCTCTACTCTGAGGCCATCGTCAGCTTTTGCTGGAACTCTTTTTTGTTCTTCAGGGAGCGGGAGTTGCCGCTGCTGCTCCTGAACAGGCTTTTGATCACGAAGAATGCTGCCAGCATCAGGGATGATCTGCGCCTGAAGGGAAGATGCAGAAATTATGCAAAAAAGGGCAAGCGGCCCAGTCGCTCGTGCTATTGTTTTAACCGTCAGTCGTCCGTTACGATTTACGGGAGACTGACGTACTTCATAAAAACTGTACATCGTATTTGATACTCCGCTCTGAGTAATGTATTTCGCCTTTAACCATCGTGCCGATCTGTTCGTACCCACCAATGAAGCTCTCTCTCGCCATGCAAATTCTCTGAAACAAGTGATGAGGGTTGCGAAACTCTCAATCAACACAGCAAGAGGTAACAAAAACCTGTCAATAAAAGCTGACCAAAGTAATAATGTAAAAAATGCCTGAGTATAATGGCCAGTACAGATACCTGTAAAATATTCCATGCTTGTAAGTAAACAGAAATCCGCTTTTCTTGGTAATGGCGACTACAAAAATCACATTAATCAACATTGCTAAATAAATCATGAAATAGATTTTTTCGATATAGAGAATACCTTGCGGTATCACCTGTATCCTGACACTCTGTATGGTGACTACCAGGAACATCGTAAAAGCGGTTCCAATAGCTGTCGCTTCATTGGCATCAAAGCTGAATGATTCCGCATCGCTTTCGTGAGTGATCATATAGACACCGGAAAACAGAATGACCATAATGATGAATATTGGAATCATCATGGACATAACGCTGCTGAGCCAGTCGCGCTCAATGGTGATGTTCAGGGAAAGGTCTTTGACAATGGGGCTCTCCATCAGTGTGCGGCGTCCATAATCGATATTGTCTGGTTGTTCTGAAAAATTAAAATAGGTATTGTTAACATTCCAGCCGGAAATAGAGAAACCATCACTGACCATAGGGTTGGTTGACGGGGAGGCGATTTTATACGATGCAATATCGGGAACAAAAATAATGGATTCGAACTTCTTGGGTTGACACATCCTGATTTTGATATTGTACCTGTCGAAAGGGTAGAGGGAACTCTTCAAATCTTGCTGGAGCCGGGTACAGAAATTCCATCCAATCACCAGAAAGCCATTCTCTTCCATTCGGTAACTTTCGTACATCTTGGTTTCAATCTGGTCAGGAAACAGTATGCCCCCAAATTGCTTTGGATCCATACCCAAAGGAATCCGTTGCCACATCGTTCCGTACACCTCTGCCATTTCATTTGGTTCGGAAACAGAAAGAGAATTGACCGTAATACCTGTCTGGATAAATTGCGGTGGCGAAGACTGAGTACGCAGTGCCTTGTCGGTCTGTTCTTTCTTGTACTGATCAATTTGAGAGAATGTGGTAATACAGTCGTCTTCGTAGGGAGAACTTGCTCCTTTGGTGATATAGAGCGCCAGGATACCAACAAGGCCAGCTATAAATATACAACTGATAACCCATGAATATTGCTTGATTCGTTTATGGAAAATTTCAGATGATGAAGACAAAAGAACGAAATAGAGCCCCGAGATGAGCAGAAAAAAAATAAATATGGAAAGCAACTGCATCAACTGCTGTTTTAGAAAGCCATTCGACATTGCTACTTCATCGACGATCAGTGCAATGCCTGTAAACCATCCTGTTGATGCTACGGGTTCAAGCCGAAACAGGGTTTTCTGACCAGTAATGATGCTTTTTTCAAAGATGCTGACACTGGTTTTAGCCTTGAATGCGTGCAGCAGGCTATTGCTGTTCTCTGCCGAATAAGTTCTTTTGGCATGATCCAGCAGTTTGAAATTATTGATAACAAGATTCTTCTCAGGATGGTCAAGCATTACACCATCACCATCAACAAGAAAACGATAGCTTTGCTGTCCCAACGTCTGATAGTTAAGCGATTTCTGCAAATCATCTACTGAAATTTTCGCCGAAACAATTCCGATCAGTATTTTTTCGCCAGAACCCGAGGTTGTGTAAAGCCTCTGCTGATAGTGCAGTACAACAGCTTTGTCACTCTTGTTCCAGGCAGCTTTTTGCCACCCTTCTTTCATACCATTCAGCTCCGCTGGCAGCAATCCTGCGCCAGTGTCGGACTTGCCGGAAACCGTCATATCCATCATACTACTAATGCGGCCCTGACTCGACAGCCTTTTGTATACTGCCGATGATTCAGAGTCAGATAAAAAGCTGATTGAATATCGGGGCAGAACATTTTTACCCTTGTCCGAGAGAATACCAATGAGGTCATTCTCATTAAAATCTTTCTTTCCTGTAACAAGAGTGATATCTCTGACTGTTCGTTCTATGCCCCTGGCCATGGTCTCGATTTTACGGGAGTCAGACTTGGCTGCATTGATTGCCTTGGCGTTTACATTGTTGTTGTCTGAATAATAGAGAAAAGCGAGATTGATAGAAAAATACATCATCACAGCAAAGACTATTCCTGTCAGCAATATTAAAGCGGTCTTTACTCTACGATAGAGAACACTGTTGTACTTTAGCGTCCATTGTTCTGTTTGATCTAATGACATGATGGGGCATCAATGGATAGAGTTTTGGAAAGCAGCAGAGTAAACAAGTGAACATTGTGCCGACCCGGGATCTGATCTGCTGTAATACATCTTTTGTATATATCTAAACCGATAGATTGATCATAAAAAGCCTCAGCGTTTACGTTTAATGTTCAATACTGAGTAGTATCGGTTATAATGCAAACTACAAACCGGCAAGCATGAAAGCCCTGCAAGGAAAGGTACAAAAAAGATCAACAAAAAAGAACCCGATACCTGGCCCGTCAAGGCATATACGCAGGTTAAACTATGGCTCCAGATGCGCTCGAAGCTCCTCCCAGAGGTTACGGTAGGCCTTTGATGCTGGAGCGTTTGGAAGAACGGCATTCAATGGAGCCCGGTAAATGCCCATTTTTTCAACTTCGGAATTGTAGGGAATCATTTGTCTGAGCAATTCCGGAGTATTGCCGAATTCATTGATGATGTCGCGGTGGAGCTTTTTCTGTTTTTCCACCATGCTGAAAAATGGCCGAATTTTTGAGCCGTCAAGTTTATTTGCTTCAAAAAAATCTTTTAACTGAACGTAGGTGCGAATCGACAGTGTTGTTGGAATCAATGGGACAAGAATTACGTCGGAAGCTGCAAAGACACTTTCAGAAAGCAGTGTCAGGTTTGGAGGGCAGTCAAAAAAAACATAACGGTAATCGTCGCTCAGTTCGTCCATGTTTTTTTTAAGTTTTTTTTGCGGCTTTTTCTCCTCGGCAAGTTCAATATCAAGATTTCTGTACGAAAAGTCGGAGGGAAGCAAGTCAAGATTTGCAAAATCTGTTGCCTTGATATTGCGGTATATCTTTTTGTTCCCCTTGAGAAATTTGTCGCTGTTGTACTTTTTGGATGCGGTAATCCTGAAATAGTAAGAGCTTGCTCCCTGCGGATCAAGGTCACAGATCAGAGCTGGTGGCGAGAGCAGGGAAGAGAGATAGGAGAGGTTGACCGCCGCAGCCGTTTTTCCGACACCTCCTTTGATACTGTACAACGCAATTGTTTTCATGGTCAGTCGTTCGTTAAGAGCTCGTGAAGCAGTGTGCGGGTCTGTTCCTGGTCAAATGACATGAAAGTTTTGTGGAACTTGAGGCGCGACTCTTCCTTCTTTTGAAAAAGAACAGCCATAAGGCCGCCTGTCGCTGCGGCAAGTAACTTGTCTGTGGGCATCAAGGCAAGCTGTTCATGCAAAAAACAAAGTTGAACGGTAAAATCAACAAAGTCACCAAGATTATCCTGCAGTCTCTTCAATTGCCGGATAACAGGGGTAATAGTTTGTTGAGGAAAAATCGAAGCGAAAAATTCAAGGAGATAACGGAGCTTCTTGCAGTCGATGCGCAATCCATGAAGTTCAGCATCAGTTGTCTCCTGGCTGACAAGACGGCCATGAATGATAACTTTTTTCCATGCTTTTTTTATAGTCTTTACGGCCACACTTCTGGTGGAAAGGGAGGCGTATGGAATTTGTTCTTGTTCAGGAGCCGACGGTCGGTTGAGACAGGCTCCCCACTCTTCAAGAAATGACTTGTATGAATCGGATGAAAGATATCGGGAAAATCGTTTGTGCAGCATTTTTCGGGATGCGGCAATGGTCTTGAAAAATATCTTCAGTGATGGCTGAAGGGAAGGGGGAAGATAGTTGAAATAGGTTGTTTGCTGAAGCAGATAGACATCCTTGTCGCGTAATTCATTGGTTCGTTTGCCAAGCTCCCTGAATATGTTGAGATAATATGCCGTTTCATCTGCGTCAAAAACACCCTTGAGCTGCTTGAGAATCGAACGGGTTCGACGTATGGCGACCCGATAGTCATGCAAAAACTCGGAATCAATATTTTTTTTGATTCCCGCTTCATTCAGACGCATGACAGAAAAAGTGAATTGCAGCAGGTGTCGGACGCTCTCATGAATGGGAGCATTCGGATCAAGAGTGAGACTGATTTTCGAAGAGTAGCCCTGAACAGTATGTCCTGCAGCCAGCATCGTGACCTTGAAAAGCTCCCTGGCTTCAAAAATACTGTCAATATCTTCATTGTTCATCAAGGACTTTTCAAGGTGTGCTATCTCATCTTCATATCCCCTGTAGGGAGAGAGAGCAAAAAAATGGGTGAAGGGTTCCCGCACGTGATGATCAACAATGCGTAAGGATTCCGATGTCAGAAGAGCTATAGTTTTTTCGTTTTCGTCAAGAACCCGGTATGATCGCATCATTGCATCAACTGAGCAAAGCTTTATGAATGCCCTGACAGTACTGCATAACCAAAGCTTTTCTTTCAGGTTACAAGGCGCAAGAGCGTCCGGGAAAAAAAAGGACGGGTTTCCGGAGAAAGGGAGAGAGGCGGTTTCCATACCGGTATCAAGGTCAGCAAGAAAAAGAGTTTTCTTTTTTTTAACAATGATAATTCCTTTTTCGAAAGCTTGCCACTCGAACGTATCGTAGAACTCACGCCGCTCATTCGATGAGCCAAGTGCCTTAAGGCTCCATCCTGATGAAAGGACATTAAGGATGTTTTCGGGCAACGACTCGACAGATGCAGCATGACCTGATTTGAAGTACAATGTTTTAGGTATGGAGCGCATTCGTTGCTTGCGTTAAATGGAACATTCCTTCTTTCAGGGCGTTCAGGCTGTATATGCTATAATACTGAGAAATATCGTATGATGGTGCCTGATATCAAAAAAAATCGTATCACCGAACAATTCGTTTCCTCTTGGGGGTGAAATAGGTGTCAATAATTTCTTCAGGGTTTTGAACCAGGGCTTTTGCTCCAAACTGAACAAGTTCGCTTTCTGGCCTGAACCCCCAGAGTACTCCGAGAGGGAACATTCCTGCTCTTGTTGCGGTCAGCATGTCAATGCCGCTGTCTCCGACATAGAGAATTGATGAAGGTTCTTCTCCCAGCATCCGGGCGACAAGCAGGGCTCCTTCAGGATCGGGTTTGTGTGCGATGCCACTGTGGTGGCCCATGACAACTTCAAACTTCCACTCCTTCAGCAGAAATTCTGCACAAAGGCGGGTAAAGTGATCAGCCTTGTTCGAAAGAATAGCCATTTTTATTCCTTGTTCGGTGATACCGTCGAGCATGGTGCCGATGCCTGGATAGGGGCGTGAGTTCATATTCCAGTTGTCGGTATAGTGTGCCATAAATTCCGGCAATAGAAGGTCAATTGTTTCCGGGGTACCCACTCCTTCAGGAAGTGCTTTTCTGACCAGCTCTCTCATTCCGTGTCCGACAAGAAAACGGCACTCATCAATGGTATGCACGGGATAATTGTGCCGGGCAAGAACCGTATTGAGGGTATTGACAAGATCCTGGAGGGTATCAAGAAGGGTT
This sequence comes from Chlorobium sp., assembly GCA_049317185.1. Classification (GTDB taxonomy): domain Bacteria; phylum Bacteroidota; class Chlorobiia; order Chlorobiales; family Chlorobiaceae; genus Chlorobium. Next base: position 12,967 of record JBMOIS010000026.1, read on the forward strand.
CCGTCCAGGTCAAAGATAACAGCATTGCAGATCATGAGAATGATTCTCTGGTTTTGAGTGATTCGTAATTATGTTGATGTGCTTTCGTGGTATAAAAAAAGCGCCCTATACCAGACGTATAGAGCGCTTTGCCAGGATTCGATGTCAGCAGCTTACTTTTTGGGAGCTATTGCTGATGAAGCGCTCTGCAATACCTGTCCAAGAGTGTTTGATGCACTGCCGACAAGATCAATTGCTGTTTTAGCAAGTGGCTCAACAATCTGTGTAACAGCTTTGACTCCGGTGGTCAAGAGGTCAACCTGCTGTTGTGCAAGTTTGCCTGCGGTATCAAGAAGGTTGTTGAGTGCTACCGAGAAATCATTTGTTTCGTTTGCCATGGTTGTTATTATTTAAAATGTTAGAGAGTAAGAGTGTTTTGGGAAAAAATTCTTTTCGCATAAGATACTGCGAAGGTGCAAAACGGTAAATCGCCGCTTTTAAAGCAACTTATAAAATAAAGTGATAGATACCAACAGAAAACTGCGAGTGTAACACTGTTAAGTCGATTCAAACGGAGAAGAGCGAAGTAGATGAAATTTCAAAGTTAACTCGCTGGTGATTATCTTTTCCGGGAATTAGTCACAAAGCCGGTTGACCAATGAGCCGTTTTTTGTTTTTCTGTTGTATTATCAAATGTTTCATAGTTGTAACATAAGCGGTGTTGGTTTCTATCCTGAAAGCCCATAGATTAGCGTCATCAAAATTAAGTCACGTTGATGCCGAAGGTAATTGATAATTGATCAAAGAACTCATTCAAGACTATGGCTGAAGAGAGTGTAGGGGAGCGTAACCGCTCGAATGTCTTTGTGGTAAGCGCTCGCAAACGCACCTTGCAGAAGGTTGCCAGAACAGCCGGAGAAGGAATGCTCTTTTTGGTAGCCTTTTTTGTGGCAGTTATCGTTCTTTTTATTTTCTATTTCGTGGCGCGTGATGCCATTCCATATTTCCAGATTCGCGGGTTCAGCGAATTTTTTACGAGCACGAACTGGTATCCGGCTGGTGAACCTGGTGAGTTTGGCGCTCTTGCCATTATTTACGGCAGCTTGATGGTGACACTCGGTTCTGCCATGATTGCTGTTCCCATGGGTGTTGCGGCAGCAATATGTCTCAGCGATATTCTTCCTTTTTCGATTCGGCAGTACGCCAAACCGGTCATTGAGATGCTTGCCGCAATTCCTTCGGTAGCATTCGGTTTTTTTGCACTTGTTGTTCTGGCTCCGCTTATGCAGGATCATGGTGGCCCTCTGCTGATGTGGGCCTGGTGGATTCTCGTTTCACCCTTTCTGCTGCTCTCTGTGATTGTCATTGCTGATCTCTTGACTGCGGACATCAAGGATGAGAAGCGTCGTCAGCAACGGAACTGGATGTTGTTGATTGTTCTTGGCCTATCCTCAATTTTTCTCTTGTTCAAGGTTGGTTCTGTGCTCAATGGTATCCAGATTCTGACCGGCACCAACGCGCTGAATGTCTCTATTATCTTGAGCTTTATGGCTCTGCCTACCATTGTCAGTGTTTCCGAGGATGCTCTGCAGGCTGTCGGGCGCGATATTCGTGAGGGGAGTTATGCGCTTGGGGCAACAAGGGCTGAAACGATTATAAAAACTATACTTCCTGCGGCCAGCAGCGGTATTCTTGCTGCGGTTATTCTCGGTATTATGCGGGCTCTCGGTGAAACGATGGTGGTCTGGATGGCTTCGGGCAACTCCTCCCATATTCCCGAGCCCTGGTTCAACTATCTCGAAGCAATTCGTACACTGACGGCGACCATTGCCGGTGATATGGGCGAAGCCGATCAGGTGACCGGATCGGCCCGTTTTCATGTTCTGTTTGCCATGGGTCTGCTTCTGTTGATTATCAGCTTTATCAGCAATCTTGTCAGTGAGAGAATTGTGGTCCGCCAGCGTAAAATTCTCTCAGGTCAGTAATATTTGCCCACCAAAACCCTTGTTATGAATATCGGAACCAGAAAGATACTTGATCGATCGTTTACCGCTGTTGGTATCGGCTCCATCGTTGTTATGGCTTTGGCCCTGATGATTGTTGTGGTGCCGATAGTCTTCAATGGTATTGGTGCAGTTTTTTTTACCGGCACGGTTGAACATCGCAAAATGTTACATGCTGAGTTCAAGAGGGGCGACAGTCAGGAGCTTTCGAGTGAGGTTGCCTCATCAAATCGGTATCGGGCGAAAGCGTACGATATGCTTACCGGTTTTGAGGCGGAACTTGAAACGATGGCACCCGAAAAAAAGGCAGAATACCAGTCAAAATATTCCCAGGTACGGACGGCCTTGCAGTCCCTGCTTGGCCCCCTTCCGGGTGAGCATGAACCGATGTTGACAAGGTTTAAATATGGTCAGACCCGATGGGAAAAGGCGCAGGAGAAGTTGCATGACCTGCTCTATGAGTCAAAGTGGGATAACACCAATCCCAATGTCATGGGCAAGGAGTACTTTGTAAGTCGTGCCATTGGTTTTGAGGGCACCTCGCTTGCCAGGCTTTTTCCCTATCTCAAGGACAATCTGGAGAAGATGCTCCTTCCCGAGTTTACCCTTTATTGGGGATTTATTACCGACAGCTCAGTTGATTCGCACTTTTTCGGGGGGATCTGGCCGGAAATTCAGGGCACCTTTTTTCTTGCCATCGGTGCTATGCTGTTTGCTTTTCCTCTCGGTGTTGTTGCTGCGGTCTATTTTACAGAATATGCCAAACCTGGTTTTTTAAACAGTATGCTGCGCAGTGCCAACAGCACGCTTGCTGGTGTGCCGAGTATTGTTTTTGGCATGTTTGGCCTTGCTTTTTTTATTAATACCATGAAGGTTTCTGAATCAAAAAGTGTGATTGCCGGTGCGCTGACGCTGGCTATTATGATTCTTCCGACCATTATTCGTGCCTCCGAAGAGGCCATTCTTGCTGTCCCTAAAACCTACAGAGAGGCATCGCTCAGTCTTGGTTCCACCAAATGGAATACTATCGCAACCGTTATTCTTCCCGCAGCCCTTCCCGGTATCCTGACCGGCGGAGTGATAAGTCTCGGCAGGGCAGCAGGCGAAACGGCTCCAATTATCTTTACAGCGGCGGTCAGTGTCGGTTCGGCAATTGGTCTTGCTGATGTTTTTTCCTCTCCGACACCAGCTCTTTCATGGAACATCTATAATCTTGCCAGCGAACATGAGGCGGCGACTCAACTCCGACATGTCCAGTATGGTATGGTGCTCGCCCTGGTCACTATTGTGTTGTTGCTGAACTTGTCAGCAATTGTTCTGCGGGCTCGTATTTCGAAAAAATTAAAATGCTAACAATCAATGCTCATGACAACTGATATGAGAAAAACTTCAGAGAGTGTGCAAGGACAGAAATCAACACGTGAGATCTATCTGCCGCCTCAACGCAGCACAATAACCGGAGGAGGAGCCGCTCATATCGCTGCCAAGGAGTTTTCCATCTACTATGGTGAATTCGAAGCTGTAAAGAAGGTTAGTGTCGACATTCTCTCAAAATATGTTACCGCAATTATTGGTCCGAGCGGCTGTGGCAAGAGTACTTTTTTACGGGCTATAAATCGTATGAATGACCTTATTCCAAGCTGTCACACTACCGGTGCCCTCCTTTTTGATGGGGAAGACATCTATGGAAAATTCACCGACGAAGTGCTGCTTCGCAAGAAAGTCGGCATGGTTTTTCAGAAACCAAACCCCTTTCCAAAATCAATTTTTGACAATATTGCTTACGGGCCTCGTCTTCATGGGGTGAACGACAAGAAAAAGTTGATGGAAATTGTTGAACGCAGCCTGAGAAAAGCCGCAATATGGGATGAAGTCTGCGACCGTCTCGACAAAAATGCTCTCGGGTTGAGCGGTGGCCAGCAGCAGCGGCTCTGTGTTGCCCGCACGCTTGCCGTTGAACCAGAGGTGCTCCTGCTTGACGAGCCGACCTCTGCGCTTGATCCCAAAGCCACCGCAAAAATTGAAGATCTTATTCAGGAGTTGCGCGGAAGTTATACCATCATGATTGTTACGCACAATATGCAGCAGGCATCACGGGTGTCAGACTCTACCATGTTTTTTTATGAAGGAATTCTGGTTGAACAGGCTCCGACCGCGCAGCTTTTCACCAATCCTAAAGACTCGATAACAGAAGATTATATCACCGGAAGATTCAGCTAACGAAACCATATTAGATTATATGTCTTCACGTCCAGTTCATGTGCTTATAAACGAACTTTCGCAGGTTCTAGTCCAACTCTCTGATAAAGTAGTGGAGAATTTGTTTAACGCCCTTTATGCGGTGAAGTTTCAGGATGAGCAAAGTGCTCGCCAGATCAGGTTTGTCGATCATGAAATCGATGTGGCTGAAGTTAATCTTGAAGAGCGCTGTCTGGCATTTCTTGCTCTTCAGCAACCGGTAGCAAGGGATCTGCGAACAATTGTCACTATTATCAAGATCAATGATGACCTGGAGCGTATTGGCGATTTGGTGGTTCATATTATCGATCGTATGCCGGATATTAGTTCAGAGACTCTCGACTCTTTTGACTTTGAGAATATGGGTATGCATGCTGCCGAGATGGTTAAAAAGTCGATTGAGGCATTTATCTCAAAAGACCGTATGCTCGCCGATCAGGTTTGTGCCCTTGATGAAGAGATTGATGTGATGCATCGTTTGGTCTTTAAAAAGGTGACCACGTTAATGAATAAACAGGATTCGGATGTTGACCAGCTCATAGCGGCCTTGAGCATATCGAGATATATCGAACGTATGGCTGACCATGCGTCAAGAATTGCCCATGAAGTCATTTATCTCGTGACTGGTGAAATTGTCCGTCATAAGGGGGGCTTTTATGAAAAGCTTATAGAATCGATTAAAGAGTGATTGTGTCCCTCATTGCCTTCAAACCTGTTACTCCGTACACGATCCAGGACACCGGGGAAATGCTGCGCATAGTCGTGTTGCATACTGTAACTCTCCCCTGATGCAGCAGGTAATCAGAATCTTTTGTCTGATCGATGTAACGAAATAAATTTACTCTTATGCCAAATCGACCGATTCATGTGCAAATACAAGAGCTTTCGCAGGTTCTTGTTGACCTTTCTTCCAGAGTAGTTGACAATTTGTCCGACGTATTATATGCCGTTAAATTCCAGAACTATGATAGCGTTCAGCGTATTAAAAATGTTGAAAATGAGCTGGAAATGGGGGAGATTGACATTGAAGAGCGATGTATTCAGTTTATAGCACTTCAGCATCCGGTTGCAAAGGACCTGCGCACTATTCTTGCTGTCATGATGATGAGTGATGAACTTGAACGTATAGGTGAAATATCGCTTTACATCGTTGATTCTATGCTTGCATTAACCCCTGCCATGCTGGAGTTGCTGGAGTTTGAGCTGATGTTTACGCTGGCCGGTGTTATGGTTAAAAAGTCGATTGATGCTTTTGTTTTACATGATCGTAATCTTGCTGATCAGGTTTGTGCTCAGGATGATGAGGTTGATGCGATGCATCATAGGGCATATAATAAAGTGACTGCTTTAATGAAAACCGAAGATGCTGATGTTAACCAGCTTATCAATGCTTTAAGCGTGTCGAGGAATATTGAGCGTGTTGCTGACCATGCCTCAAGGATTGCGCAAGAGGTAAGTTATCTTGTGACTGGTGAACTTGTCAAAAAAAAGGGTTCCAATGACTAAACCACTTCAGGCAGTAACCTTTACCGATGTGATGGATATTGTTGATGGAATGGCTGATATTGATTGTTCCAATAAGGGGTTGACATCGCTTGAGGGTTGTCCGGAGAAAGTTAAAGGATATTTCAATTGTTCAGGGAACAGACTCACAACCCTTGAAGGGGCTCCTAAAAAGGTTAAAGGGGATTTCAATTGTTCGGTCAATTTGCTGACAACTCTTCAAGGGGGACCGGATGAAGTTTACGGCGATTATGACTGTTCAAATAATGAATTGAAAACTCTGGAGTATTGTCCGCTTTTTGTGACTGGTGATTTTTCTTGCGCAGGAAACCATCTGACAACGCTTCAAGGAGAGATCTGTTCAAGAAACGGTATCAATGAGGCAAGGTGTCTTGAAATAGTTGAGGGAGATTTCAATTGTTCCGGAAACCAGTTGCAAACCCTTGATGGTTCGCCGGATATTGTGGGTGGAGATTATGATTGTTCAAACAATCAATTGACCTCTCTTGAAAAGTGTGCCGTTGTGATTAGCGGAGACTTTTCCTGTTCCGGAAACCAGCTTGTTTCACTGGATGGCGCTCCTCGATATATTGAGGGTAACTTTGATTGTTCAAAGAATAAACTTGCCAACCTTACGGGATACCTGGAAATGGTTAAAGGGGATTTTAATTGTTCATTTAACGAGTTGATCTCGCTCAAAGGCGCTCCTGAAAAAGTCAAAGGCTTTGATTGTTCAAATAATCAGCTTACATCTCTCAAAGGGGGGCCTGAAAAAGTCAAGGGGGATTTTGACTGCTCAGGGAATCAGATAACGTCTTTGAAGGGTGCACCGAAAAAAGTAAAAGGACATTTTAATTGCTCCGGTAATCAATTGACAACTCTGAATTGTGGGCTGAAAAAAGTTGGCGGAGATTTTATCTGTACAGACAATGCTATTCCTTTTACGGAAGAACAAGTTCGATCGGCTTACAACATAAAAGGACTTTTTCTCTCTCTTCCCCTGACAGCATTGTAAAGTTATAATGACATGCCTGCCAATCTGATCTACTTATAAATGGTGTCTGGGGAATCCTGGAATTGTTTTTTGTTTTTTTCTTGCATTTAACCTTGCAGGTCTGCTAAATTAAGGACACTTTGTATTCTTTTAAATCATAAGCATGGTGTTTGAACCCTATGGCTAACCTGTTAGGAAAATTTTTTGGCGATTCATCGAAAACAACAGAAACTCCGCAAGCTTTTACCATCAAGATTGATCCAGCAAAATTTGCTCTTTCCATAAAACCGCAGGGAACGGTCTATGTGCAGCTTGAATCCCTCAAGCAGAAGCTTACCAAACTTTCATCGAATGTTGAAAATAATCTGATGCTTAGCATTCGAGCATCAACAAAGGGAAATATTGAACTTGCCTCTTCGGCATTCAAGTTTGATGAGGCCTATATCAGGAAAGGAAAGTTTGAAGTTGAATATCTTACCCTTGCCTACGCATCGTTCCAGAATCTGGGCGCAGAAGATCTCAAGGCGATCAAATATGCCAGGATGATTCTTCGCGACCTTGAACGACTGGCCCAGTTGGCGCTCAATATCGCGGACAAGGCTGAGTATGTGACGTTTGCCAATGTTGAGGATCTGCACAAGGATGAGTACGGACTGAAGCCGATGGGCGATATTACGGCTGAAATGATCAAGAAATCGGTTGAGGCTTTTGTGAGCGGCAACTCGAAACATGCCAGTGAAACCCTGGTGATGATGAGTGAGATACAGGCACTTTATGACAGTGCGGTAGCAAAGATCAAGGCATCGGTGAATGACCAGAATATTATCAATCTCACCGGTGTTCTTTCGATTATTGAACATGTCAAGGCTTCGGCAGATATTTCCTGTTCTATTGCCAGTCACTTCTGCTGAGATTGCCCTTGTTTTATTGATACAAAAAAGCGAGCCTCGGTTCGCTTTTTTGTCGTTGAGCTTGCTTTCATTACACCGTCGAATTCCTGAAAATGAAGAATAAACAGAAGTTCATTTTTTCTGTGCTGTTGATGCTGCTTCTTATGGGATTGTTCTGGCTGACCCAGCGTCCTGAAACGCACAAAAAAGTGGAAGCCAAGGTTCTTGACCGTATTCCGGTTTCGGTTGCCCGTGTTTCGAAAGCGGCTGTTCGTGACAGTTTCAGCATCACAGGAACAGTTGAGGCCTTCAGGGAGGCGGATATCTTTTCTGAGTCTGCGGGTCAGGTGCGCAGGATTTCTGCAGAACCGGGAGAGCAGAAAAAGGAGGGAGAAACGTTGTTGATTCTTGATAATGAACTGGCTACTGCCCGGCAAAAAAAAGCAGATGCCCATTTCAGGCAGGCGAAACGGGATGTCGAACGCTACCGAAACCTCTACAAAGAGGGTGCTGTGGCACTTTCAGCTTATGAAACCGTGCAGTTGCAGCGTGAAGAGGCTGAAGCGGAGTTTGTTGCGGCTGAGAGAAAATATAATGACACAAGAGTCAAAGCGCCTTTTTCCGGTCTTGTTACCTCGCGTCTTGTGGAACAGGGGGAACTTGTTCACGAAGGTATGAAGGTGGCCCATATCGTCGATATGTCGAAAGTAAAGGTCATCATTTATGTGCCTGAAAGAGAGATGAGGAGGTTTGTAGAAGGCGCAACCCTGACGGTAACCAGCGATCTTTATCCTGGAGAGATTTTCAGTGGCAAGGTCAGTTCAGTGAGCGACAAGTCAGGTCGAGATCATACTTTCAGGATAGAAGCACTGTTGCAGAATACCGGTAAAGCGAGTTTCAGGTCAGGAATGTTTGCCAGGGTACTCTCTTCGGGCGAAGGGGAGCGGCAGGCAGTTCTGGTTCCACGCGTCGCACTTGTTTCAGGGATAAGAAACCCTCAACTTTTTGTTGTTCGTCGCGGCAAGGCTTATTTAAAGTCATTTCTTGCCGGTGTGGAGCTGCAAAAGCACCTTGAGGTTCTTGGAGGATTGGCCCAGGGCGACAGTGTGGTGACAAGTGGCCAGAACGAGCTTTATGACGGAGCCGATGTTCTCGTCATCGACCAGCAGAAGAATTCTGTACGACCATGACGCTGACTGAGCTATCCATAAAAAGGCCGACGCTTATTGTTGTGCTTTTTACCGTGCTTGGTATTCTTGGTCTCTTCAGCTACCAGCAGTTGCAGTATGAGCTGTTGCCGAAGATGACCCCGCCGGTAGTCACCGTCTCCATCCGCTATACCGGTGCGTCGCCGGGGGAGGTTGAAACATCGCTTACCAAACCTGTTGAGGAAGCAGTTTCAGCCATTGAAAAAATATCTTCCATCACCTCAACCTCCACCGAAGGGCTGTCGGTGGTCGCCATCGAGTTTTCCAATTCGGCCAATATCGAAAAGGCTCTGCAGGATGCCCAGCGCAAGATCAACGAGGTGCGTGATCGCTTTCCCGTCGAAGCAAAAGCACCGGTTATTACCCGTTTTGCACTCGATGAGGTTCCTGTACTGCGCATAGGAGCAACCTCATCATTGCCGGATGCTGAGTTTTACCAGATGCTTAAAGATGACATCAAGCCACTCCTTGCAAGTGTTGGCGGGGTCGGGCAGGTGTACTTGCTTGGAGGCCGTGAGCGGGAAATCAGGGTTAATATTGATCTGGCAAGGCTTCAGAGCTATGGCTTGACCGTTTCCGATGTTTTCAAAGAGGTTGGAAAGGCCAACAGTGATTTTCCGACCGGCAAAATTGATGACCGCGACAAGCAGTTTGTGGTCAGGCTTGCCGGCAAGTTCACCACTCTGGAAGAGCTGAAAAACCTTGTTTTGCGCTCTTCTGCATCCGGGACGGTTGCATTGAGGGATGTTGCTGAAGTTGAGGATGGCTTCAAGGAGATCACCACCCTTACAAGGGTCAACGGTCGAAGTGCAGTTGGTATTATGGTCATGAAGCAGAGCGATGCCAACACCGTTGATGTCAGTCGTCTTACAAGAGAGGCGCTTTCAAAGCTTGAGACGCTCTACAGCGCCCGCCACCTCCACTTTGACATTGCACAGGATGCTTCGACCTTTACGCTTGAAGCCGTTACCGCAGTGCAGCATGACCTGCTGCTTGCCGTCCTGCTTGTAGCGCTCGTCATGCTACTCTTTCTCCACAGTCTGCGGAACTCACTGATTGTGCTTGTTTCCATTCCAACCTCTCTGGTGACGACCTTTATCGGGATGTACCTTTTCGGTTTTTCCCTGAACCTCATGACGCTGCTCTCACTGTCACTGGTGGTGGGCGTTCTGGTTGACGATTCCATTGTGGTGCTTGAAAATATTTACCGCCACCTTGAACGCGGCGAAGAGCCACGGAATGCCGCCCTGGCTGGCAGAAACGAAATTGGTTTTACCGCTCTCTCCATTACGATGGTTGATGTGGTGGTTTTTCTGCCGCTCTCGCTTGTCAGTGGCATTGTTGGAAATATTCTGCGGGAGTTTTCCCTTGTTATGGTGATTTCTACTCTGGTCAGCCTTTTTGTCTCCTTTACTTTGACACCATTGCTGGCATCACGCTTTTCTACCGTTGAAAAGTTTACCGGAAAAAACGCTGTGGAAAAGTTCGCCATTGCTTTTGAACGCAACTTTCATCGCCTGCGCCAGAGCTATATCGATCTCCTTCAGTGGAGCCTGCGCAATCCCCGAAAAGTTTTTTTCAGCGCAATACTGTTGTTGTTTCTCTCTTTTCTTTTTCCATTTTTTGGCTTTATCGGTGGAGAGTTTATCTCCGTGTCTGACCGAGGGGAGTTTGCCGTCAAGCTGGAGCTTGAACCGGGCACCCCTCTTCAAGAGACTAACCGGCTGACCAGAAGTGTGGAACGTCGTCTCACCTCAATGGCTGAAGTGACCAAGGTGATGGTTAATGTTGGGGCTTCAACTGAAGGCTTTTTCAACCAGAGCGCTGACAATATTTCAGAGATCAATGTCAGGCTTACACCCAAAGAGGAGCGTACCCGATCGACCGATACTATTATGCAGGCAATTCGCCTCAATCTGCAGGATATTGCTGGCCTCAAGGCAAGCATCAACCCTATCGGAATTTTTGGAACAGCCAATGAAACGCCGGTTGCTGTTATTATCAGCGGCCCCCTGAGAAGTCAGGTAACCCGTGTGGCCGAAGCATTACGAGACAGTCTCAAAACCGTTTCAGGAACAGCCGATATCAAATTGACCTCACAGATCGGGAGTCCCGAAATGCGCGTTATCGTCGATCGTGAAAAAATGGCCACTTTTGGTATCTCTATTGCTGATGTGGGAGCTGCATTGCGGACGGCTTATGCCGGTGATGAAGCTGGCAAATACCGTGATGGAGGGGATGAATACGATATCAGAGTCATGCTCGACAAGTACTATCGTCAGGACACCTCGACGCTTTCAGAGATTACCTTCCGTACTCCGCAGGGCGATATGGTGCGTCTCGGTCAGTTTGTCACTTTTGAACAGGATCGGGGCTATACGCAGTTGCAGCGGAAGGATCGAAACAATGCCGTATGGGTCAAGGCACAGGCTGTTGGCCGTCCTGTAGGAAGTATTGGCAAGGAGATTGAGCGGATTATGGCGAATATGAAAAAAAATGCTCTCATGCCTTCCACCGTGAGCTATGCCTATGAATCGGATCTCAAAAGGCAGGGGGAGTCAAATTCAACCTTTCTGCTCTCTTTTCTTGTTGCCATTATCTTTGTTTATCTTACCATGGTTGCGTTGTATGACTCCTGGATCTGGCCGATGGTGGTGATGTTTTCTATTCCGCTGGCCATTATCGGGGCGCTTTTCGCGCTGGCCATGACCGGTAAATCATTGAGTATTTTCACTATTCTTGGTATTATCATGCTTGTCGGGCTTGTTGGAAAAAACGCGATTCTCCTGGTAGATTTCATTAACAAGTTTCGCCAGGAGGGGATGGAACTTTCAGCGGCTATTCTTGAGGCAGCCAGAGAGCGGTTGCGTCCCATTCTCATGACCACGTTGACCCTGATTTTCGGGCTTCTCCCTATTGCGCTCTCTCAAAGCTCTGGATCAGAATGGAAGTCCGGGCTTTCCGTTGCTCTTGTCGGCGGTCTCTTCAGTTCTATGTTTCTGACACTGCTGGTTATTCCAGTTGTTTATGTCTGGTTCGACAATGTGCGAGGCAAATTTTCAAAGCTGAAGATGAAGCGGGCTGTGTAGCCATTTTTTATAATTTCATTAACCTGCGCCGGGAATGCACTTTTTCTCCAATCAGACTACGGTTCTGTTGTTGTGCCGTGCTGCACTTGCTTTTTCATGGGTTTATCAGGGTGCCGTTCCTAAAATAGTTTGTCAGAGCAGGGGAGAAACAGATCTGCTTGGCCACATCATTCCGGTGTATCAGTGGGCGTGTACAGCGGTTCTGTGGATGGGGGTTGCAGAGATTCTCTTCGGACTTTTTTTGCTTGTGGCCCGATGGAGCTGGGTGTTTTGGCTCAATGCGGGGGCTTTGGTTGGCCTTCTTTGTTTTGTTGCCCTGTTCGAGCCAACAATGTTTTCTCTACCATTCAATCCCTTGACGCTGAATGTTTCGCTGATTGCGCTCTCTGTAATCGCCGTGCTGGAATTGAAAAAATTAAAAAATATGACCTGAATGAAGCCGAACCGTTTTGATGAAGAGTTAAGCAGTGTTGCCAGGCTTTTTCTCTCTGTTTCTGTGACCGTTATTGCCGTTGCATCTCTTTTGGGTGCGGCTGGAGCAGTTATGGGGAATATGTTTCTGTTGAAGCTTCACCCCTATCTCTTTTTTATCGGATTTGGCAACCTCGCCATTCTGATTCTCAACCGCTACCTGACAGCCGCAATCTACCCTGAACTGACGATTGATCCGGCAAAGCAGGTGCGCTACATTTATGCCGTTCTGCTCTCTCTCGTTATGATTACCCTGGCCGTTTCCATGGATTGGCCCCTTCTGAAAGCCATGACGGGCTTACTTCTCATGATTGTTGTTGCAGGGCCTCTCAGGGAGATTTTTACCACACTTTCAGTACCGAAAATATGGAACGAGGTTTCAGTGCGTTATTACATTTTTGATGTGCTTTTTCTGCTCGTTGCCAACCTTGGGCTTTTTACACTCGGTCTTAAAGAGGCATTTCCAGATCAGAGCATTATTCCCTTTTTTGTGACACAGTCCTCCTACTTTCTTGGCTCTTCATTTCCTCTCAGTATCAGTGTCATGGGTTTTCTCTATACTTATTCATGGAGCAGGTCATCAAAACGGGAACTGGCAAAACGGCTTTTCAGTCTCTGGTTTTATGTTTTTGTCGGTGGTGTTCTCTTTTTTCTGATGGTTATTCTTGCAGAGTACTATCTGGGCATGATGCTGATCAGCCATTTTCTGTTGTTTGGTGTGATGGGTCTGCTTGGCAGTTTTGCTGTTTACCTCAATAACTTTTTCCATACCAAATTTCACCACCCGGCGCTTGCATTTCTGTTGAGCGGTCTGGCACTTCTTTTTGCGACAAGCGGTTATGGCATCATGAACATCTTCTTTTTGAAGGGAATTCATTTTGGTACGGTTCCTCCCCTGCGTTTCGACAGAATGTGGATTTATCACTCCCATACCCATGCCGCTTTGCTTGGATGGATTACGTTCTCCTTTATCGGTATGATCTATATTGTCATTCCATCAATTGTCCGTTCAAACTCTCTTGAAACGCTCAGAAGCGAAACGGCACTCTCGGCGCTGCTGGGTGAGCCTGTCATGAAAAATGCCTTTAAACAGCTTACGGTGCTCCTTCTCTCGGCGACCGCAATTCTGGTGGCATTTTTTCTGGAAAACAATTTGCTGCTTGGCGTTGCAGGTTTTTTCTACGGATGTTCGGTTTATTTTGTGACCGTTAACCTCCGGGGTGCTATAAAATCAGTTTAATAACGAATCAAATTATTTATAATTATTATGCAACTCACCGCAAAACTATCGGCAATTCTTCCTGAACAGACGGGTAACGGAAAAAATGGAACATGGAAAAAACAGGACATTATTGTTGAAACTGAAGGGCAATATCCCAAGAAAGTCTGCATCTCATTGTGGGGAGAGAAGTATGACCGGAATTTGCTGAAGGTGGGCTCAAAGCTCACGATTTCGTTTGACATTGAAAGCAGGGAGTTTAACGGGAAGTGGTATACTGATGTCAAGGGATGGAAAGTTGAGGGAGTCAATCAGCCGGATACAACCTATTCCCCGGAGCCCGGATCATGGGAACCACCGGTTTTTGAGAGTCAGAGCGTTATTGCGAATGATGATTGCCCGTTCTAAAATTGCCGTTAAACATTTTCAGGAGCTTTAGTTATCGATTATGTACCTTTTTTTTGATACAGAAACCACGGGTTTACCACGGAACTGGCGAGCGCCGGTGACGGATATCAATAACTGGCCCAGGTTGGTGCAGTTGGCGTTTTTATACTATGACGCAGATGGCGAGCTCATATCTTCCGGTGATTACATCATTAAGCCTGAAGGCTTTGTGATTCCATCAGACGCTTCCCGCATTCATGGTATTTCAACACAACGAGCCTGTGTCGAGGGTCATCCTATACGGGAGGTTCTTCAGTTATTTCAGGAAATTGCAATTGAGGCGCAGGTTCTTGTGGCGCACAATCTGAGTTTTGATGAAAAGATTGTGGGCAGCGAATTGATTAGAGCAGGAATGCGTAATGTTCTGCCATCAAAAAAGAAAATATGCACTATGGAGAGCAGTACTGATTTTTGCGCTCTTAAAGGCCCTTATGGTAATAAATGGCCGAAATTGAGTGAACTGTACAAGATATTGTTTGGCACAGAATTTGAGGAAATGCACAATGCGGCATACGATATTCAGGCTACAGCGAAATGTTTCCGGGAATTGAAGAGAAGAGGAGTTATCAGATAATGGAACTTTCTGTAAACATCAACAACCATGCGTCTTTTTAAGAAAATTGCGCTCGTCACCGGAGCGGCAGGAGGAATCGGCAGGGCAGTGGCACTCTGTTTTGCAGCGGAAGGAGCTGCTGTTATTGCCAGCGATATCAATGTCTCCGGCTGTACTGAAACCCTTGAGCTTCTTGAACAGAGAGGCGGGAGCGGGATATCGGTAACTGCCGACGTAACGCGGGAAGAGGAGATAGCGGCGCTCTACCGGCAGATAGCTGAGCGGTATGGAAAGCTGGATATTGTGGTGAACATTGCCGGAGGTGACGCTGAACCGTCAGCCGATGTCGAGGAGATTGACTACCTGAAAATGAGCGCCAATCTTGATCTGAACCTCAAATCCTGCATTATCTCCTGCCGTGAAGCTGCCAAAATGATGAAGCCCCAGGGCTTTGGAAACATTGTGAATATGAGTTCGCTGGCTTATCGGGGGAGTCCGAACCAGTTTTCCTACTCTGCATCCAAAGGCGGCATCTACTCCTTTACCCGTTCCCTTGCCATGTCGCTCGGTCGTTACGGCATAACGGTCAATGCACTTGCGCCGGCTCTTGTCGAGGTTCCTGCCTTTGTCAGGGCTTTGGGGCCCGAACGGTGGGAGATGCTTCGTCAGGAGTGTGCACAGCGTTACCCGCTCGGTCGTGTCGCAACACCGGACGATGTTACCCGGTGCGCTCTTTTTCTTGCGTCAGATGATGCAGCTTTTATTACAGGGCAGATTATTGAAATTTCCGGGGGCGCAAGGCTTTGAATCGGCAGTTTGCGGTTCCCGGAATTTGAAGGTGGTATAACATCTTCCCTTTATTTTTTCATAGAAACATCAATACTGACAATGTCAGCATTGCCATTAAAGAGGCTGATTCCTTTTCCAAATGCTTGTAGTCCAGAGTGAACAGATACTTGCTGGATGTTAGGGTGGGAACTCTCAAGCTGTACAGTGATCACTCTATTTCGAGGAACATGTATTCTTTGGTCAATCATCCCGTTTGGACTTGTGGCACTGGCACCTTCGGGCAGCAATCTGACACACACCCATGTGGCATCCCCACGGAGTGTAATCCTTAGTTCCTCTCCCTTCATAAAGTTACGAGGCGGGGTCAAGTTCAAATAACTGGAATACCAAAGGATGCCACCTAATGAATTGGCCCCGCCGCTGGACCTGATGATTTTTCCTTCAAGGGGAACAGCATAACCCGATACGCAGCCCAGAAGAGTTAGGGTGGTTAAAATTGTAATCGCAAAAATGTTTTTCATCAGAAGAGACTCCGTTTCATTGGTGACAGTAAAAAATGAAGAAGACCAAGGACTTCAGAAAAAGAATATTATTGGACGTGGCCATGCGCAATACTTGCAACGAACAAAAGAATTACGTGACTCGCAAAAAAATATCTCAATACTGACAGGCTACTTTTATGCTACAATATAAATAAGAGTATCAAAAAGGTTGTCAATAAATGCGTTTTTCTGAAGCAACTTTTTTTAAACCTCAATTTCAGCAACGAATTCATTTCAGGGGATGTGGCTGCTTCAAAGAGGGTCGGGCTGGATTTCTGGCTCTCTTCGTTGTAGTAGAGAGGGACGCGTTGGAGGAATGAACATTGGAAAGGATGACATCAGGGTAACATAAAGGCAAATGTAGATTGAGAGCAATTTTTTTGCCTTGTAAGGGTGGGGAATTGTTTTTATTATGAGTGCAGAAAAAAGCAGAACTTTTCGAACGCCGATCAACATGCGGCTGAAACTTGTTATAGATTAAATGCAATGAAGATATTGGTGACCGGTGCGGCCGGATTTATAGGATTTCATGTCTGCAAGCGGCTGCTCGAAAGGGGAGAGCAGGTAACCGGCCTTGATAACCTGAACGACTATTACGACGTTTCACTCAAGCGTGCGCGGCTGGCTCTGCTGGAGCCTCATGAGGGGTTCACATTTGTGAAGAGTGATATTGCTGACCGGAGTGCCATGGAGGAGCTTTTTAAAACAGGTGCGTTTGAGCGTGTGGTCAATCTTGCTGCCCAGGCGGGTGTCCGTTATTCAATTGAGAACCCTCATGCCTATATTGAAAGTAACATTGTCGGGTTTCTCAATATTCTCGAAGGGTGTCGCCACAATGGCGTGAAGCATCTGGTCTACGCCTCATCAAGCTCGGTGTATGGTGCCAACGAAACCATGCCATTTTCGGTTCATGACAATGTTGATCATCCGCTTTCACTCTATGCGGCCAGCAAAAAGGCCAATGAGCTTATGGCGCATACCTACAGCCATCTCTACAATCTGCCGACCACCGGTCTCCGATTTTTTACCGTCTACGGCCCTTGGGGAAGGCCTGATATGGCTCTTTTTCTCTTTACCGATGCCATTCTGCACAACAAGCCAATCAAGGTGTTCAATTACGGCAAGCATCGTCGCGATTTTACCTTTATCGACGATATTACCGAGGGAGTGCTGAGAACGCTCGATCATGTTGCTGAACCCAATCCCGAGTGGTCAGGCCTCAAGCCCGATACCGCGACAAGCAAGGCCCCATGGCGGGTGTACAACATTGGCAACAGCAACCCTGTCGAGCTGATGGATTACATCAAAGCTCTTGAAGAGCAGCTTGGTCGCACGGCCATAAAAGAGTTTCTGCCTCTGCAGCCTGGCGATGTGCCCGACACGTATGCTGACGTTGACCAACTGATGCAGGATGTTCACTACAAGCCAGAGACCACCGTGCCGGAGGGCATCAAGCGCTTTGTTGCGTGGTATCGGGAGTATTACCCTACTCCGGCTTCAGATGCGGAAAGAAAATCACATCCCTGATGGAATCCTGACCCGTAAGAATCATCACCAGCCGGTCGATACCGATGCCAAGACCGGCGCATGGGGGCATGCCGTATTCGATGGCGCGGAGAAAGTCTTCGTCGACAATCATGGCCTCTTCATCGCCGCGCTGACGCAGTTTGGCTTGCGACTCCAGTCTTTCGCGCTGAATGACGGGGTCGTTCAGCTCGGAGAAGGAGTTGCACACCTCTTTGCCTCCAACAATAAGTTCGAATCGCTCAACAATGCCCGGCTGTGAAGGGTGCTCTTTGGCCAGTGGCGACATTTCGGTGGGGTAGTCGGTGATAAAGGTTGGCTGAATGAGCTTTGGCTCTACAAATTCACCAAAAATCTCGTCGATTATCTTGCCACTGCTGATTGTTGGATCAAGTTCAAGCCCGAGATCCCTGGCGGTGTATCGAAGCTCCTCTTCAGATTGTCCGCCAATATTTTTACCGGTGTATTCGGTTATGGCATCGATAATGCTCAAGCGCCGGAACGGAGTCTGAAGGCTGATCTCGTTGCCGAGAAACATGGTACTGTCGCTTTTGTTGATGGCCAGAGCGGTCTGGCAGATCAGCTCCTCGACCATTTTCATCATCCAGTTGTAATCTTTATAGGCAACATAGAGCTCAACCTGGGTGAACTCAGGGTTGTGAAAACGGTCGATGCCTTCGTTGCGGAAATCCTTCGCAAATTCAAAAACTCCGTCAAAACCGCCCACAATCAGCCGCTTGAGGTAGAGCTCGTTGGCAATGCGCAGGTAGAGCTGCATGTCGAGCGCATTGTGGTGTGTGGTGAATGGTCGGGCGGCGGCTCCCCCGTAGATGGGTTGCAGAATGGGTGTTTCAACTTCAAGCCAACCCTGTCCGGCAAAAAAGTTACGCATAAAAGTGACAATTGCAGAACGCTTGAGAAAGGTCTGCTTGACCTCCGGGTTGACAATCAGGTCAACATAACGCTGGCGATACCGAAGCTCCTTGTCGCAGAAGGCATCGAACACCACCTTCTCACCATCAACCTCTTTCTCCTTGGCGACGGGGATTGGGCGCAGGGATTTGGTAAGCAGCTCCAGCGATTCGGCATGGACTGATATTTCGCCGGTTCTTGTTTTGAAGGTGAATCCCCTGATGCCGACGATATCGCCGATGTCGAGCAGCTTGAAGGTGTTGTAGGTCACCTCACCGACTTCATCCTTTTTCATGTAAATCTGGATCCTGCCAGCAGCGTCCTGAAGATGGAAAAAAGAGGCTTTCCCCATTTTTCTGATGGTCATTATCCTGCCTGCGACCGAGACCGGTGTTTTAGCGTCGTCTTCGAAATCGTCAATGATCTCCACAGAAGAGCAGGTCACCTCAAAGTGGGTTGGATAGGGGTTGATCCCGGCATCCATAAGGTGCTGGCGCTCTTCAAGACGTCGCTGCATCTGATCGTTCAGGGATATTTGAGTTAGTTGTTCCTGGCTATTGTTGTTCTGTTCGTTCTCTTTCTGCATGATGGTCGTCTCTCACTGAGTTCTGTAAATGAAAAAATATGGAAAAGTCTCTATGCCGTTGCTTCGTTTTTTTTACATATCAAGATAACTGAAACTGATCTGGATGGATATATTTTGCGGCGCTTCAGGAATTGGTACGGGTTTTGTGCAAGGCATAAGGTATGGTGCTGATTTTCTGAAAAAATGAGCGATAGGCTCTTTTTGAGAAAACATCGTAGTTGTTTTTTTCGATGGCTGTTAAAATATTGCCATAGTTGATGCTGCTGATGGCGACCCCAAAACGGCTTCGCGTTTCAAGCATGGGGATACCTTTGTCCGACAAGCGGTAGTAGTTTCTCGCTCTTTCGATTTGAAACTTCATCAACGCAATGAAGTTGCCGTCGATTTTTTTCTGCATCAGCTCTTCACTTGAATAGTTGAAGCGGCGCAGATCTTCCAAAGGGAGATAAATTCTGCCTCGGTTGACATCTTCACCGACATCGCGCAGAATGTTGGTTAACTGCATGGCTATCCCAAGCTCAATGGCATGTTGCAGTGCCTGTTTATCGCTGTAGCCGAAAATTTCTGAGGTCATCAGTCCGACCACTGCCGCCACTTTGTAGCAGTAGACGTAGAGCTCATCAAAGGTTTCAAAAGGCTTAAACTCAATATCCATGGCGACACCATCCATCAAATCAAGGGGGAGTTCTATCGGGATGGTGAAGCTTTTCAGCGTATCGTGCCAGGCTATCATGATAGGATCGTTCTCAACCTTTCCGTCGTAGCAATCCTTGAGTTTTGTTTTCCAACTCTCAAGCATCAGGCTTATCTCTTCTTTGGTGATAAGTCCATCGGCAAGTTTTTCCTCTGCCATATCGACAACGTCATCGACGGTTCGCAGCAGGGCGTAGATGGCAAAAATAGGTTTCTGCTGTTTTTTAGGCAGAAACAGGCTTGCAAGATAAAATGTTTTTGCGTGTTCTTTTGAAATTTTGCGGCAGTATTCATAAGCATCTTCAAGCGTTATCAGCTTTTCAGTCTCCAGACCAGCAGCGTTTCGGCGATCGTTCTGATTCATCTGATATGCACTTATAATTTGCCTGTTTTGGTCATTACAGCATTATTTGCTTTCTATGGTAGGGGGTGAAAGCAAAAATGTGTACCTTTTTGTACGGCTCGAATATGAAATCGAGAATGAACCGCCAAGATAAAACAATGGTTCTAATATAACAACATGCCAGATTACAGATCCTTGCCATTCATTTTTTTTACGTAATTTATTGCTGCCCGATTGAATACTGTTACTCCTGAAAATAAAAGGGAAAAGGCCTTTCTTGTCGGTCTTTGTTCCCCGCCAGAAACGCCCCGTTCACTTGTTGAAGAGTACCTTGATGAACTTGCTTTTCTTGCCGATACGGCCGGAGCGGATGTCGTTGACTCTTTCATACAGGATAAAAAACTGCGAGATCCTGCCTATTGTATTGGAAAAGGAAAGGTTGAGGAGCTTGTTCTGTTTGTAAAGGAGCATGAAATAGATCTTGTGATTTTCGATGACGACCTGACACCTGCCCAAGCCAGAAACCTCGAACAGACGCTGGAGTGCAAGGTGATTGATCGTACAGGTCTCATCCTTCAGATTTTTGCCATCCGGGCACAATCAGCTCAAGCCAAAATGCAGGTAGAGCTGGCTCAGCTTGAATATATGCTTCCCCGTCTTTCCGGGAAGTGGACTCACCTTTCGAAGCAAAAGGGCGGTATTGGCAACAAGGGGCCTGGTGAAACCCAGATTGAGACTGACCGTCGTCTGGTTCGTAACCGTATCGCCCTTTTGAAGAAAAAGTTGCGAGAGGTTGCCCTGCAGCATGACACCCAGACTCGCAGCCGCCAGAGCGTGCAGCGCGTCTCTCTTGTGGGGTACACCAATGCAGGCAAGTCAACATTGATGAACGCACTTTGTCCGGAGGCTGAGGCTTTTGCGGAGAACAGGCTCTTTGCGACGCTCGATACCAAAACCCGGCGTCTGGAACTGAACATCAACAAGCTTGTGCTGCTGTCGGATACAGTAGGCTTTATCCGCAAACTGCCGCACACTCTTGTGGAGAGTTTTAAATCGACTCTTGACGAGGTGTTGCAGGCCGATTTTCTCCTCCATGTGGTCGATGTCAGCCATCCTGGTTTTGAGGAGCAGATGACAGTGGTGCGCGACACGCTGAAGGAGATCGGTGTCAGCCACGATAACATTATTGAGGTGTTCAACAAGATTGATGCTCTCGAAGAACCTGCGCAGTTGCGGGAGTTTGGCGAAAAATATCCTGATGCGCTCTTTATCTCGGCTGTACGGGGAGTCAATATTTCTCTCCTCAAGGAACGAATCGGTCAACAGGTTGCGCGTGAATACACGGAACGTCATATCAGCGTGCATGTCTCCAACTATAAACTGATAACGTATCTGTACGAACATACTGAAGTTATCGACAAGCGACATGTTGATGAAGAGGTTGAACTGACCTTCAGGGTTCGTAACACTGAACTCAAACAGATTGATGCTCTTATTAACGCGTCACAACATACCCCATCCTGATGCTCGAAATATACAATTCGACAAAAAAGGCTATCCCTGAGCAGATGCTCGAACAGGCGGTTTTGCTGGTTTTTGAACATGAGGGTTATACGGTTGAATCTGTTGTTGGTGTTTATTGTGGCAACAAAATGATACAGCGAATCAATCGCGAGTTTCTTGGTCATGATTATCCTACCGACACCATAACATTTCGCTACAACAAGGGAAGCGAAATTGATGGTGAATTTTATATTTCACTTGATGTCGTCAAGGAAAATGCTGCAAAGTTTTCTGTTGATGTTCAGGAGGAACTTTTGCGTGTTACCTTCCATTCGGCGCTTCATCTGCTTGGGTTGGATGATCAGTCGCCCGAGGAGAGGGCGCTGATGCAGGAAAAAGAAAATTTTTATATCAGGAGTTTCGGTGAAAAACAGAAATGAATCCCAGGGTGCTGCCATCTCAACAGCTCTTGTTCTCAATTATTAGCTAACCTGTTACAGTTATGAATCTTTTTATTAACGATATCCCCTGTGATGCGCTGCCCGACCAGACAATTGGCAAGGCAGCTCAGTTAAACCATAGTCATGTCGGCTACCTGTGTGGAGGCCGTGGCATCTGCCAGACTTGCTATGTAACCGTTCGGGAAGGAAGTGATTGCCTTTCTCCGCTTTCCGACATTGAAAAAGCTTTTTTATCTGAACGACAGATCCTGAGTGGCGGACGTCTTGCGTGCCAAGCGATCATCGAACGGGGGGGAACTCTCAATGTTCTCTCGCGTCCTGAAGAGATTCGCCGACTGCTGCTTAGCAATCCTGTTGCCCTTTTGCCCTTCGTTGCAACAATGGCAAGTGATACGTCGTCGAGAATTCTTCCCGGTATTGGTAATCTTGCAGGGCGGATAATCAGGGGAGAGGTGAGGGTCATGGATGATCCCCGGGAGATGCTGTCGGGCACCACTCCTGTCCTGCAATCAGTGGTACTTTCTCAGCCAGCGCCAGTAACGCTCGAGCCTGTTGTGCTGAACGTGAGTGCTCCGGTCGATGTGCCGGTTCCTGTTGCCGTCAAAGAGAGCAATGCACCAGCGGCTACGGCGTTCACGCTTGCCGGGATTGATGAAGCCCTTGCCGTGAAGCTGGTTGCGGCTGGTGTGAAAAGTCTTGAACAGCTTCTCGAAAAAGGACGCGACAAGAGTGGACGCAAGGAACTTTCCGTTGCAACCGATATCAGTGAGGCGGCTATACTCAAGCAGGTTAATCGTCTTGATCTTGCAAGGGTTAAAGGGATAGGGGCAGGCACTGTTGAACTGCTTGAAGCGGCAGGAGTTGGAACTCTCTTTGATCTTGTTCAGCGTAACCCGTCGAATCTCTACGCAAAAATGCAGGCAATCAACCAACAAAAAAAATTGGTTCAACTGGCACCTTCCGTCGACCAGATAAAAGAGTGGATAGCGCTGGCAAAAAAACTGCCTCGCAAGGTTCTTTTTTGATGCAAGAACAGTGTACTCTTGAAAATATTCGTCTTGTTGCCGGTGAAATTGAAGCCCGTTCTCCGATTCTCAAGGCAGCAATAGAGACAGGTCATGTTCAGCTTGTCAAGGCATATTATGATCTTGATAATGGCAAGATCGGTGTCATTGAATGATACCGTCGCCCAAGCCCCCCTGTTCATCAAGAGCGGGATAGGGGGTGCCTTTTTCCCGGAGTTCCCGGCTCAGGCGTGGGTAGCAAAACTCAAAGAGCATCCGCTCAATCTGCTCCGGTTTGAGCTGGGGTTTGCTGTACATCCCTTTTTGTGCTCTCTGGCGCTGCGCTTCGAAAAGAATGACTGCGGTGGCGACAGAGACATTCAGGGATTCTCCCATGCCAAGCATTGGCACCATAATAGCGTGGTCAGCTCCTCTGATCGCCTCTTTTGATATCCCGTCCCACTCGGCACCGACGATGAGAGCGGTTGGGAGAGTATAGTCGACATTTCTGAAATCCAGGCATCCCTCACGGTTTGTTGCGACGAGGATCTGCATTCCCTTTTCCGATAACTTGTTGTACACCGTTTCAATATCAGGGTACAAGTTCAGGGTGATCCATTTGCTTGCGCCAGCCGCAGCATTTTGTTCGGTATAAATGGATTGACGATATGAAACGGCATGAATTTCACCTATTCCGACTCCATCACAGCTTCTGATTATGGCTGACAGGTTGTGAGCCTTGTTGACATTATCCATGACAACCGTCAGATCAGGCTGGCGATGGAGCAGCATATTGCAGATTTTACGGTATCGTTCAGGAGAGATCAACGTGATGGATGAAGGTGGATGAATGAATCAATATTTCATACAAGAACGCTATTTTTTTCCTGTTTTCCTCAATCGTTATTGAACAAGATACCAGTTATTCTTGTCGTACAGTTGTAACCTGATTTACCGGGAATCATAAAGCGATGAATGAAATATTTTAATAAAATATGTTACCATATATTTGTCCTTGATTTTCAAGAGGATGTAAGTCGTAATTATAAAAATATTTCCAGGAAAAAGCGTCTGGGAACGCCTGGCTCCGGCTCGGCAGAAGGAAATATAAAATGCAAAGCTCGAGCTTGGCGTTCCCAGGTATAAGCTAAAAGATTTCGATACATCATAACCGAATAACTGTAATTCACTGAATTAGAAATATTGCTGTGGTATTTAGCGCAGCCTCGTTATAATATCTTCAGGAAATCAGGTAGTAACGCCCTGAATCTTGCGGGGGTAACATTTTTTAAGTATATCTCAGTACTGAAAGATCCGTTCCGGAGCGGCAAATAATCTGAAAAGAGCTTGATGCGCACCGTTGCCATGTTATGAGGCCACATAATAAAAAACATCCCTGTCTTGAACGCTTGCTGAAAACAGCAAAGTCGGTCAGCCTGGATCACTCCTCAAGGGTTCTGATTCTCAGCGATCTTCATATGGGCAATGGCGGCAGACGCGACGAGTTCAAGCGGAATGCTGAACTGGTTAAAACCATGCTCGGGAGCTATTATCTCCCTGAAAAATATAGCCTTGTCCTTAATGGGGATATTGAAGAGCTTTTCAAGTTTCCTCTTGAGAGCATTGTGACTGAATGGGGCGATTTGTATGACCTTTTTCTCAAGTTTGAAGAGAATGGCTTTTTCTGGAAAACTTATGGTAACCATGATGCCTCCTTGCTTGACGAAAAAGGGTATCAGCTTGCTTCTTCTATGGTCAATTCGCTAAAATTTCATTATGGCCACGAAACCATGCTGCTCATTCATGGCCATCAGGCATCAGAGCTTTTGTGGGAAACCTACCCGATGGTCAGTCGTGCCGTCATCTTTTTCATCAAATATATTGCAAAACCTGTTGGCATAAGGAACTTTTCCATTGCATACAACAGTCCCAGAAGGTTCGCTATTGAAAAATCGATTTATGAGTTTTCAAACCAGACCAAAATAGTATCTATCATCGGGCACACTCACCGTCCACTTTTCGAGTCGCTTTCAAAAGTGGATTTTCTGAACTACAGAATAGAGGAACTCTGTCGGGCTTATCCGTCAGCAGAGAGTGAAAAAAGAACCATTATCAAGCGGAAAATTGCCTCGTTGAAAACCGAGCTTGATGCCTGTTACAAGCAAGGCAAAAAAATCGGTCTTCGGAGCGGTCTGTACAATAACATCACGATTCCCAGTATCTTCAACTCAGGCTGTACCATTGGAAAACGCGGTATTACGGCTCTTGAAATCGAAGGAAACAAAATCAGACTTGTTTACTGGTATAACGGAAAGCAGAGTCGCAAATTCACCAGTGACAGAGACAACAGGCCTATGGAACTTGGCTCGACGGGGTATTCCCGGGTTGTGCTGAACGAGGACTCTCTCGATTATGTTTTTTCACGTATCCATCTTCTGGCATGAAGCGTTCCTGCGGCAAAGCGTGATGAGGTGAAATTTGGTTCGTTACATGTTTGGATATTCATTGGCACAGATCATGTAAACCTGACAAATTTTCTCTGTTGACGGCGGGGGTATCCGAGGAAAAATTCCCGGAGAAGTACTGATTGCACATGAACAGAAGGTGCAGGAAATTTCAGGAAAGCCAGACATGCGCATTGCCCAATGGCATACGCACATATCAGTTTCGGGGAATTCTTCATGCTCATCCAATGGCGGAAGGTTGTGAGCGCTCTCGCAGCACTCCACCCTCCATACGCAGGCAGCGATCAGCAAGCGCTGCGTACTCTTCGTTGTGGGTGACAATAATAAAGGAGGTGCGTCGTTCCTTGCTCAGTTTGGCCATCAACTCATAGAGGATGCGGCTGTTCTGGTTGTCGAGGTTGCCGCTTGGCTCGTCGGCCAGCACCAGTTTGGGGTTATTCATCAGGGCACGGGCAATGGCGACTCGTTGCTGTTCTCCGCCTGAGAGCTCGGAGGGGAGATGGTCGAATCGCTCCGAGAGGCCGAGGCTTGCAAGCAGTTCAGCCGCCCTTTTTTTTGCTGGAGGCAGTTTGCCGGTGGCGATGAATTCGGGCATTGCAACATTTTCGAGAGCGGTAAAGTCAGAGAGGAGATGGTGAAACTGGAAAACGAAGCCGATTTTCTGGTTCCTGAACCTCGCAAGTGCCTTTTGGGAGAGAGTGTACTTTGTATCCCTGAACAAAAGCTCCTTGTCGAACATGATCTCACCGCTATCGGGGGTGTCGAGGGTGCCAAGCAGGTTCAGCAAGGTTGTTTTGCCGCTTCCTGATGCGCCGATGATGGTCACCATCTCACCTTCGCCAACCGTCAGATCGACCTCGCGAAGGATCTGTATGGTGCGCTTGCCCGGTATGGTATATGACTTGCTGATATTTTTTGCTGTGAGCATTATGACGCTGGTTTAGTTTACCTGTTCTCTTCGATGAGCCATTTGTAAGTTGTCAATTCTTTCAGTACCATCGGGCTATGTGCATCAAGCAATTGTGTGCTGGTTCAATCGCAAAGGCCTTTTATCGACAGCAATGGAATTTGCTGAGAGAAAAATCACTCCAAAAGCCGATTGAGTCGTAGTGAGTTAATCATATCCAGAGAGGGTCCCGTCATGAAAGTTGTCGCCAGTGCCATCAGTACCATCATGGTGAAAAGTTCAGGAGAAAGTACTCCAAGGTCATATCCGATATTTAAAATCACCAACTCTACCAATCCACGGGTGTTCATGAGAACTCCGATGGATAAACTCTCTTTCCATGAATGACCAACAAACCGTGCGGCAATAGCACTGCCTGCAAGTTTTCCTGTCACAGCCACAATAATAACAATCAAACAAATACCCCATAAAATTGGAGTGTTCAACAAACCGATTTGAGTACGGAGTCCACTAAATGCAAAAAACAAAGGTAAAAGCAAAATCAGGCTGATATCCTCAATTTTCTGAACCAGAACCTTTCGCAAATCAAAATTCGACGGGATAATGATTCCAGCAATAAAAGCCCCAAATAAAGCATGAATGCCAATAATTTCTGTCACATAGGCAGACAATAACAACATGAGAAAAAACAGGGGCAAGATCGACTTCTTGATCGTTTCATGAGTAAAATAGCGGCTCGCAAAATGTTTGAGCAAAGGCTTGACACCAAAGAACATCAGTAAGATATAACCCACAGAGAGCAATAAGGTGATCAGCGATCCCGTTATCGCTCCCGCTTTAATGACGGCAATAACGACAGCCAACAAGCACCAGCCGGTGACATCGTCCACAGCAGCACAGGTGATGACTGTGGTACCTAAAGAGCTATGTGTTATGCCACGTTCCTGAAGTATTCTGGCCAAAACAGGAAAGGCTGTAATACTCATGGCAATCCCCATAAACAACGCAAAGGCAGAAAAAGGAACGTTTGGCGCATACGTGGTATAAAGAAAATAAGCTAAACCTACACCTAAAAAAAAAGGGCAAATAATGCTGGCATGGCTGACTATCAATGCCGTGTGGGCATTTTTTTTCAGCTCACTTATATCTAATTCCATACCGATGATGAACATAAAAAGAATCAATCCGATCTGGCTCAGAAATTGGAGGTTGGGTAGAGAAGTAGCGGGAAAGAGAAATGTTGAAAATGCAGGAAAGAAGAGACCCATCAGAGATGGTCCCAAAAAGATTCCGGCAATTATTTCACCGATAACAGCAGGCTGCCCAATTTTACCAAGCAGCCATCCCAACAGCCGTCCTGTAGAAATAATGGAAAGCATCTGCAGAATAAATATCGACAAAGGATGTTGCAGATTATGGAATAACTCATTGAATATTGAACCGGTCTCTTTTTTGGGGATAAGCAACACATCTGTGATGCCTTTGTTTATTTCAAGATTTTTTCCTTGTTGAAGCACTATCCATAACAACAATCCCAGTCCACCGATCACCATGATATAAAAGATGATGTTTTTTTTCATGAGTTCTCCTCTGCTGTGAATGTGTATTGCCGCTCACCGACACTGTTTATACCGCTCTGGCTGATTCGGAAAAAGTGGTGAAACAGGAAGAGGATGCCGATTCTCTGGTTCCTGAACCTGGCAAGCGCCTTTTGGGGGAGGGTGCATTTGGTATCACTGAACAAAACCACCTCATCTTCCCTGACCGTAAGATCGACCCAACAAAGGATCGGGATGGCGCGCTTTTCCGGAATGGAGTAGCTACTACGTTGGTCTGGTTGGGGCATTCTCTTTTATATGCTGTCAACTCTTTAAGTGTCATTGGTCCATAGACGTGAAGTATTTATGTGCGGCTTCAATAAATCACCTCTATTTGTTAGCTTCGAAAGATACATATTTTGCTGAACAGGTTTGTAGCTTTTCCTGATCATAAGCTGCGCCCCTCTCTATAATTTCAACGCCCCCAGCTTCTTCAATGTCCCGGATTTCATCTTTGTGAGCGTAAAGTTGTGGGTTCGCGCCGTTTTTGCGCATTCCTCTCAAACGCCATGATTGGACGCTCCTGAAAACTATTTTGCACTTGATATTGCAAGTTCCAACGCAGCTTGGGTTTCATTAACGACTTTTCCATTATCATCCAGGGTCTTAAACTTCAATATCAAATTCAGCGTGCGCTCCAATGAGTGCGTTAATGTCTGAAAATAAAGACTCAAGCGCTTGCCGTTCAGAAGTAAAAGATGGCTGTTTGCATTTGATTCGCAAATCAAGTGGCCAGCCGCTCTCGCCGGACTCCAACTCCTCGGCCAAAGTTTTGGCTTCTTCAACTAACTCAAGAAGATCCCTCGCTGCGATGAGAACCTCGGCAGTTGTAGCCTTCAAATCAAGAAGGTCGCCACGTTCAACCTCCGCCTTAATTCTCTTTATATTGGAGAGCGTTTCATGCAGCTCGGCGATTGCAGCCGTTGCAGGAAGTGAATCAGCAGAGGGGTAGTTTGTAAACCAAATCCTGTCCGACCTTTCGCCGTGCTTCACGGTTATCCCTCAGATTCTTGTTCTTCTGCTATGTGACAGGCAGCGGTTGGCGAGGGCGATACAACAGCCTATTTTAGTATCGATACACCATTCACCCACAACTCATGCTCACTAATATCAATATCCTTCTGCCAAACAACCGCATAGCCACCCACATCCACTCTCACAGTTCTGAACAGTGCTGCGTTTCTCAACGGAGCAAACATCTCATCCTCAAGCAAGGGGTTAATGTCATAGGTTTTTTTCTGATGATTATCGAATTCAACGAGAAGTGAATGATCATCGATTGCGATGGCACTTAGGATTTTTGGATGATTCATCATGCTAATCCAATGGTGGGAGATTGTGAAACTCCTGTTTATGCCACATCTCTTTTAACTCAGATTGATACATTGCAGCCCATTCATTGACCAGCTTTCGTGCTCGGCCTGGCAAGTCACCTTCGATCATTTCCACGGTCTCTATGTTGAACAATCCAACGTTTTCTCCATAGACGGCATGAAAATGCGGCGGAGGATGGTCACTTAAAAATTATTTAATGACTATTCCGTAAAATCTGGCTATTTCAGGCATATTCTCATCAATGTTTTTGTTTCAAGTTTTCCTGCATCACCCTCCGCATGGATGCAAATACTTTCCAATTTCCACCCATCACACCTGCCTCACCTTCCCATCCCCTCAATAATCCATTTTTACGTTGTCAGCTCTTTCAACGCCAAGAGCGAATTGTGCGCCGTCGGTGAAGACAAGAGAGCTCATGCTGACACCCTCTTGTTTTGCTCTCTTAACCAAACGGGAGTGAACGGTTTTAGGTAACCTTTGAATTAACTTGCCACCACTACCTGGTTCTGGAACAGGTATGTTCAAGCTTTCCAGGGCAGCTATCGTTTCTTGTAAGGCATCCATGCCATTATCAATTGCTGCCGCTATGGTTTCTCCATCTGAAATACATTCAGAAAAGTCAGTAAATGAAATCATATAACCACCACCCT
>JBMOIS010000027.1:0-41720 GCA_049317185.1 Chlorobium sp.
CGTAAACGTCTTCGGTGATAGCTTCGCTGTATGGAAGGGAGTGCATTACCTGCCAGCCCTCAAGGCGTGGCAGCGTGTTTCCGCCGGAACCGATCCAGTATCGCGCAATGGAGAGGATCTTGGCGGCATCGCCCTCGCTGAACGAAGATCGCACGTCATCGTCAATGCCGGAGGCAGTTCCGACCCACTCCAGAACATCCGTGAGGCCACTGTGCCTGAGCACCGCGCAAGCCACGGCTTCCTCACCTTTGCGTTTCTTCGGGCGTGTGGTGATGACCTCCTGTGTCCCCGACTTGATTTTTCCCTTGAGCTTCTGGCTGACTGTATAGGTCTTTCTGGCCTGTTCATTATAGGCCGTAACCCGCTCATAGAGGTAAATATCGCCGTTCGGGCGCCGTTCACGCCGTTCACCAACGTGAGTTTTTCCAGTTACTGGTTTAGACATGGGGTAAACTCCTTTTTATCGTGTGTATCTTATGGTACATACATGCACGTTAAAAAGCAAGAAAAAAGCTTGATTTTGCTTGAAAATCGGGCCTGCTCGTTGATGTTTTTTGTTAATGTGTTCGCTTTATCCTACTTTCAGGTTGTCATTATTTTACAAGCGATAACGTTGACTGGGAAGAATAGCATTACTTCCTGCTCTTGTTCTTCTGAAAAAGTCCAACTCTCAGCAAATGCATCTGCTTCAAGCTCTTTTTCATCGACGACGGCTTCGAGTTGAGCGTTTTCTATCGAGATATATTTTTTCCCATGCAGAAGAATATGAGCGGCTTCATGAAAAAAGGTAACCCAGAATCGGTCATTCTGTTTATAACGTGCTGACAATTGAATCAATGGGGAGTTATCGTGCAACCAGCGGGTTGAACCGTGAATCGGTGCTTTCGGCAGACAAGGCGTATAGACAACCTTTACCCCTGCTTCTAAACATAAGTGCTGAAGAAGCGGGAAAAAATTGTCAGGATGCTCGGCCATGACTTTTTTGATGCTTTCAAGATTTCTTTTAAATGTTTTTTCACTGAAAAGAGGTGCTTCAAGCTCCATGGCACTGAGCTCACCTTGGCGCAACCAGGCAGAAATGGCGTAAGGCTCGCTAAAATGGGCTAAAGAGATCCGAAAGCTAACCTTCAGTTTTTGAGTCAAGTAATATTCTTCCCAAGCCTTCGGTCCAGACATAGCAAAAAAACATAGCACGGCCTCTGCTTTTTCCTCCCAACTCTCTTTTTTGGGCAACCAACCATGTTTTACCATCTGAGCGTAGGGAAACGACGAGGCCCATGTTCGCGCCAAGGCCAAGAGTTCTCTTCGCTTTTCACGAGCAACCGCCTCATCGTAGTTCTGCTGGCGGTTCAGCCAGAAATTGGCAGGGATTCCAAGGACTGATTCAAATTGCACCGCCATATCGGGAGTAAGGGAGCTCTCTCCATTGATAACTTTAACAATGGTCTGCTCTGGTTTACCGGTACGCACGGCAAATTCTTTCTGGCTCATGCCCAGTTCTGTCAGCTTTTCCCTTAATGTAAGCCCTGGGTGGCTAACCGTTTGCGGGATATATTCATTACGCTTCGTCATGTTCAGCCCTCTTTGTGATAGTTCACGATTTCAACAATTTCTACACCCTTGATTTCCAGCCATACATATTGTGCATGCTTGTTGGCAGGAATCGGGTTCTCATGAGGCACGAAAATCAACCGATAAGGATGGTCCAGATTGCATGACCATTGGCCTTTACGATCCTCAATAAGTTCATGGTAACGGCCAGGAAGGTGGCGGACATCTTCAAGAGTTTCTGCTGCTCTCAAGTCATCGAGCCGTTGCTTGATTTTTTGTTTAATGGCAGGATGGAGCGGAGGGCATCATAGGGGGCGCTGGAGTTCGCGGATGTGGGTCATGAGCGGGTGGATGGTTTGGCAGAGGCTGACGACCATTTCGGCTTCGTTAATGCCTTTGGTGTAGATGATCTGGGATTCCCTGACAAAGCGGATTCCGTAACGGGGAATGATGACAGCGGCGGCTTCGCTGGTGAAGAGCGGCAGGGTGTGTGGATAGTGTTTCATGGCTGCGGGTGCTTGATTGAGCGATATGGCTTTTAAGCCATTCCCCAGGGGGACAAGGGCTTCCCCATGCCAGGCAAACTTTTTGTGCAAGAGAGGAAGTGAGCTGCACAAGGTACTCTGCGGAAGCGAACGGCCCTTGTGCAAAAAGGCAAACTGGCATATCTTTAGCCCGTCCCACGGGGGATGCTTGTTTTATCAACACTTCGCCAACTTTCCCGGCTTTGTCAAGTAAAATGGACAGAAAGTCGTAACAAAAGTGAAGAAAAATGAAGAATATAAATGTTTTTTGGTGAGGAATCGGAGGTAAAAATGGTTGTCAAATGGTATCCTTTAAAAAAATGTGCGGAAATGCAAAATTTTGATAAATTAAAGCCATGAACTTACCATCCGAAAAAATTGCTATTACCGTTAATACCTTATTGTATATCATCCAGAAGTCAGGCGGTGTCTGTGATTTCCATAAGGTATTTAAGATTCTATACTTCGCGGATCAGAAACATCTGACGAGGTATGGGTCTGCTATTACTGATGATACCTATATCGCCATGGCCAATGGCCCGGTACCGTCAATGGCTAACGATATTTTAAAATCGTTACGGGGCGAGGGTCTTTTTACTGCACAAAAAGATCAGTTTACTCCGTATTTTGAACTACAAGTCAATAAACACACCGTAAAGGCAAAAAAGAGCCCTGATCTTGATTATTTGTCCGAATCTGAGATGAGATGCATTGACGAATCCATCGAAGAGAATTACCATCTCAAGTTTTCAGATTTGACAGAAAAATCCCATGATACTGCATGGCAAAAAGCGGTATCCAATAGTGAAATAGATCTTCTTGATGTTGCAACGTGTGGTGGTGCAGGGAATGACATGATTGAGTATATCAAAGAGAGCCGTGAGAACCGCTTAGCTGTCTTTGAATGAGTTTGGGTGAATTTTTTCCAGAAGTCTTTAAGGCTGATTTCGCCAGAAGAAACCTGGAAGTTGGAAGTGTTCTTAAACTCTACGTCAAGGATACAAAACCGCCAAAAGAAAAACGATTTATCATTGTAGGTAAGAATATTGATGGGCTCTGTCTGGCAACAGTATACATCAATTCAGAGATCAATGAGAAAATCAATTACTCCCCCGATCCCATCTCCCTTTTCAGGCAGCGGGAAGGGCATATCTTGATCATGACTCTTTTGTAGACTGTTCAGAATTTGTGATTAGAGAGCAAAAAGAAATAGAACTCGCAATAAAAAACAGGCCTGGGGTTGTGATTGGAAAGTTATGTGACATGGATTTAACTGCTGTGAAAAACAGACTCATTAACTCACCAAAAATCAAAGGAAAAGATAAAAAAAGGTTTGGTTTATATCCTGAATAGTTGAAATGAAATCGCATGTAACGTTGCAACACCATCCGAAGCGTTTAAGCTTCAGCGGATAACATGTTCACGGATTCAGCACTTCATAAATCGTCGTAGCATCCTTGAAGTTGATGCCCAGCGCCTTGAAGTGAGCTTTGCCGCAATCGACTTTTTTGTTTTCGGTTGAGCGGCGTTTATCGCGGTCGATGGTACTTTTGGTTTCGCGGACGAGATAGAGTTTTTGAGTATCATCAACAACGACAGCCCAGTCGGGGTTGTAGTCGCCGAGTGGGGTTGCAACCTTGAACCAGCGAGGCAGTTTGCAGAAGAATCTTACCCGGTCATCGGCATCGAGCAGTTTTGCAACCTCTTCTTCTGTGCCGGAATCGTAGGCGATGTAGTTGAACGGAGTACGGTTGTCGGTGCTTTGCACGGTGTAGAGGCGGCTGAGGTACTCTTCAATCTCCTCGGCTTCGAAGAGGCGCATTTCGTAGTATTGGCCGTTGATCGGTTCGTATTTGATGCCGTCGATAATCAGTTCGTGCAATGCGCGGTTGATCATTCTGGCAGTTTCTGTCATGAAGGATTGCGGGTTGAGGGTAAAATCCTTCAACCGTCCTGATTGCTTCAGGATTTCAACCAGGGTTCCCCTCGTAAGTTCTGTTTCACGCTGCAAAAATGCGAGAAGATCTGGCAGCGGCTGCTCGTTTTGGACAAGGTTTGTT
This sequence comes from Chlorobium sp., assembly GCA_049317185.1. Taxonomy (GTDB): domain Bacteria; phylum Bacteroidota; class Chlorobiia; order Chlorobiales; family Chlorobiaceae; genus Chlorobium. The sequence goes on from JBMOIS010000027.1 coordinate 4,136, forward strand.
CTGCTGCTGGTGATTTTTCCGCCCTCAAGACCTGACTCTTTTATTGCAAGATCTCTCTTGGTGATCTTAATCAGCACTGACTTGATTTCCGCCATGGTGTTCACCTTCCCGGCTGCAAGGGTGACCAGTTCCGACGTTTCAAACTCAACGGAATAGCGGGTTTTCTGGCTGATTTTATCCCAGAGCGCCTGAAAATCGTCGTTCAGTTCAACCCGCTTGTTGTACGACACTTTCTGGCGATCACGCCCATTTTTTACAAAATCACGCGGAAGGAAGCGCTGCATACGTCCAACGACCGCATCTTCAAGACCGGCATATTTTTCCGGCAGGTTGAAGGTGAAGTCGGCCTTTTCAGGCGTGAATGCCGTCGTAATGTCGCCAGAGCTGTCAATCAGGCCGTGTTCGGCAACACACTGCCAGATTTCATGAGACTCTTCCTGGGTCAGGTAGCCGGTTCCTTCGGTGTTGAGCACCGGCGTAAAGGCAATTTGAGGCAGACGACCGAATTTGAAGTTGCCGCTTGGATCGATGGCGGCTTCTATTTCGGACTGCAACCCTTTCGCGAAGTTTTCAAAGGTTTCGTTGGCAATAACGGTGAGGCGATTGATCTGGTCGTCGTAGACACGGTCGCCATCAAGATTCACCGGCAAACGAAGCCCACGCCCGATGGTCTGGCGACGTTCACGGTCGGTGCCCATTTCACGGAGAGTGCAGATCTGGAAAACGTTGGGGTTATCCCACCCCTCTTTAAGGGCTGAGTGGCTGAAGATAAAGCGAAGGGGCACTTCTGGCGAAAGCAGACGCTCTTTGTCTTTCATGATAAGCTCGTAAGTCTCGTCATCTTTGGCGGTGCTCCCGCTGGTATCGAGCAGGTCTACGATCTTGCCCTTCTTTCTGTCTGCTGAAAAGTAGCCGTCATGAACCTCTTCTGCGCGGTAGGGAATGAGCCCGGCATAGAGTGATTTGCTGCCGGTTGCGGTGTAGGCATCTTCAAACCATTGGGCAATTTTCCCTTTGGCAGGGTTGCCATCGTCATCGTACGAGCGGTAGCTTTTGACATGGTCTATAAAGAAAAGGGAGAGCACTTTTATCCCTTTCCCCTTGAGTTTTTTCTCTTTGGCAAAGTGTGCTTCAACGGTTTGCTCAATCTGGCTTTTGATGCGTTCATCCGCCATGCCACCGGATTCCTGAAAGCCCTCAACAATGATGCCGTTCTGAAACTCCACATACTCGTTGTCCGGTTCAGCATTGATGTTGGTCACCAGATAACCCTCATAATCGGTGCGGTTGGTCTGGCTTGCAAGGTTAGTGCCATGCTTTATTTTCAACTGCTTTTCGCGGGTTCCGTTGGGCGTATCCTCAAAAATAGTCACCTTCGCCTGGGGGGTTTTGGTTGTTTTCGGCCAGTAGCCAACAGCATCAAGGCGGACAAAGGTCTGATTGTAGTCCTGAGCGCCTGAAGCATCAATAACTTCAATTTGCTTGACAAGGCGAAGGTCGTAGGCGCGAACGGGATCAAGCTGGTAAAGGAGATTGTAAGGGTTGCTGTGGGTTGCCGAATAGCGCAGGCAAAAAAGTGGCTGAAGATTGCGGATTGCTTTCTGTGACTTTTCGGTATTGTCCACGCTTTGGGGCTCGTCGATAATCAGGATCGGCCGGGTGGCCTGAACGTACTCAATGGGACGGCGGCCCGACATTCTGTCCTGCTCCTGATGAATCACATTGAGCCGTTTTTTCTGTTCATCGGTGAGTGAGGCATAATCAACATTCTCCCCTGCATCTTTCTGGAAGGCCTGAATGTTGATGACCATGATCTGGATTTCGTTGTTCACGGCAAACTGGCGAACCCGGCTCAAATCTTTCGATTGATAGACAAAATGATCGAAGGCGACGTTGTTGTAAAGCCCCCGGAAGTGGTCGCGCATCAGCTTGATGGAGCTGGTTACTCCTTCGCGGATAGCTACTGAAGGCACTACAATGATGAACTTTTTGAATCCGTAGAGTTTGTTCAGCTCAAAGATGGAGCGCAGATAAACGTAGGTTTTGCCTGTTCCGGTCTCCATTTCAACGGAGAAGTTTGGAAAGTCGTAGGCGGTGCCCTCTTCCTGAAGCAGCCGCGATTTCGGCACATTGTTGCGGGATTGAACCGCGTGCAGGTTTTGCACTATCAGCTCACCTGAAAGTGCCAGGTCGTTGCCGATGCCGAGGTCGTTGTACATGCTGCCCCCTTTGCCGAAATCGATTTGAAATCCGGAGCTGCGGGCGGGCTGGCCTTCAAAGAGGTCGGTGACGCTTTTTATGGCTTCGAGCTGGTAGCCGAGGGTGGAATCGAATTTCAGCTTCATAATTCTTCCTGAATGGCATTCAAGAGCCTTAGTTTCAGCTCTTCGTTTTCATCATAGCTCTCATTGATAACAGCCTCAATAAGGTCGCGGAGAAACTCTTTATCTATTTTACCTGCGGCCAAGTGATAGCTGATGTTTTCCATTTCCCGCATGAAATCAGAGACACAGTACATGTAGCCATTGAACAACAGGAATTGGGCGGAAAGTGTAATGGCAATCCGTTTGTTGCCGTCCTGAAAACAATGGAACTTGTTTGCGCAGAAAAAGAGGTGTGTGATCTTATCGAGAAAGGTCGGATAGTATCCATCGTTCTGGATGTGTTCGAGTACGCTTTCAAGACGGCCCTTGTCGAGCATACCGTATGAACCACCTCCCGAAACCTCTACGGTTTTGGCGTGGATTTCGACGGCTTGATCTATGGTGATATAAATGAGTTGCATTATTCACGCTCCTTGAGGCGTTTCATGACATCTTTAACATCTTCAATGCGCTTCATGAGTTCTGTGCTTTTTTGACCAATGAACCTTTCAAACTCCTCTGCCTGCAACGGAGTGACGTACTCTTTCAGTTGTTCATGCAGTGCTTCACGAAACGCAAGATCCCTACTGACCATTTTCATCCTTGCTTTTTCGATCAGCGGTTTCCAGTGCGCCTGCTCTTCAAACAGCCGGAAGAATGCATCAACTTCGAATGACTTAAGTTTCTGGCCTGTTTCTTTGAACTGCTGCTGAAGGAAATCGGCAAAGCCGCATTCGTAAGACGCAATCAGGTCGAGTATTTCACTATAAAAAGTATCTCTGACCTTCTCTTTTTCATGCAGTTGAAGAATTTTTCGGTACTCCCTGGCATTCTCTTTAAAAATGCTTACATAGATTTTGTCGGTGTACATGGGATACTTGAAATTCCCCATATCAACGCAGTCCCGCAATGCATCGGTGAACTGCTGCCGGTAGTTTTCCTCAATAAAATACGAAACGACAAAATCCTCATCCCGCTGGTTGATGTATTTGGTTCCACCGCCAGTCCTGCTGTTGATGGTATCAATAACGATATCGAGCATGGCCTGACGCAGCAATCGTGCGCGCTCGCTTTCGGTGATGAGCATGGCAAGGTTGAGAAATGCGCGGAAGTCGAAGATTCCCAGCAGCGTTGTTTTGGTAATGAAATCTGTTTCGCTACCACCCCGTTCCTCAAAAGTTAACTTAAATTTTTTCAAAGAGTTACCGCGCAAAACCTCGTAACCGTTTTCCTTGAGTTCCGGCTCGTATTTCGACAGATAATTGTCAATTGTCCTTGGGGTAACTTCAAAAAAAGCGGCTACTTGCTCTTTCAGCAGTACAACCTTGCCATTGAACTCGATTCCCTTTATGCCGATGCTTTTCTGGATTTCTGCGACGGCGTAAGGGTTGTTGAGGATGTTCTGCCGGTCAATATTGGAGCTCGTTAAATCTTTTGCCATATCCGTTCTTTTTTATACGGTTTTAAAGAGAATCTGGTTGTGCTTTTCCTTCTGCATGTTGTGGGCGTTGAAGGTTTGCACGGCGTTGGCTTTGAGCTGGTCGTTGCCGTGGAAGGCGGAGTCGAGGCAGAGGAATTGCTGGGGGTTGAGGTCAATGACTGCGTCAATCAGCTCTTTGGTAACGCTCTCTTCAAGGCAGAGCAGAAGTGCGCCGTCGGAGACGGAGAAGAGCTTTTTTCCGCTGATGGTTTTGGTTTCGATGGTGCCGGTCAGGGTAAATCCAGCTTTGAGGAGGATTTCATAGAGCAGCTCTTCGGGTGTTGCCTTGGCGTCAATATGGTCGATATGCAGCAAGAGCTGATCAAGGATCTGTTCCGTAGAAGCTGAGGGTTCAAGCTTCTGCCACTGGCGGAAGTTGGATTTGTCGAGCTTGAGTACCTTGAAGCCTCGATCCTGCTTGCCGGCATTGTCGAGATCGAGCTTGCCCTCCTCTTCAGTATTGAGCTTGTTGATGACCCGGCGGATGCGCTCCTTGCCGATATCGGCTATGGTTTTGTAGCCTGCCTTGAAGGCTTCGCTCTCTGGTGCGCAGGGCTCAGGGAGTTGAACGAGGATGAATTTGCGGTTGCCGTTGTCCTGTTTGTTCAGGTCGAGAACTGCATGTGCGGTGGTGGCTGAACCGGCGAAGAAGTCGAGGATGATGTCGTTATCAGAAGTACCAATGTGTAAAATTCTTTTTAAGTACTTGACAGGCTTCGGATATGCAAATAAACTGATTTGATCAAACAGGCTAATCAATTCTTTTGTGGCATCTTGTGAATGACCAACATCTTTATACTCCCATAAAGTCAAGGGAATCACACCGGCGCTGACTTCGCCAAGAAATAATTTTGGTGCCCAGGTAGAATTCCCATCCACGCCAAAATAGATTCGATTATCAGCAAGCAACTCTTGATACTTTTTCTCGCTATAAAGCCAGCTTCTACCTGTTGGCGGAAAAACTACTCTGCCAGAAGGCAAGATTATAGGATAAATATTCTTTTCAATAGCCGGTCCCACAGATGGATTCCCGACTTTCCAATTTCCTCGAGGATCATTATCCGGATTTGTATAATCTTTTAATTGTTTCTCCGTCCGAGGCAGTTTATGTGTTTGTAAACAATAAATTGATTTAGCATAAACGATTAAATGATCATGATTAGGGGAAAAATATCTATTCATGTTTACTGGCGCGTATGCTCTTTGCCACACTACATTCGCCACAAAATTCTCCTCCCCAAAAATCTCATCGCACAGCTTCCGCAGATTGCTCACCTCATTGTCGTCAATGCTGATAAAGATCACTCCGTCCTCGCGGAGCAGGTTCCTTGCCAGATAGAGCCTCGGGTACATCATGTTCAGCCAGCGGGTGTGGTAGCGGGGATTTTCCTGTGTATTTGCGGAGTGGCTATCCTTCCATCTCCCCTCATGCCCGGCATATTCAAGATAGGTCTCAAGACTTTCGCTGAAGTTGTCGGGGTAGATGAACTCCTTGCCGGTGTTGTAGGGCGGGTCGATGTAGATCATCTTCACCTTGCCGTAGTAGCTGGTTTGAAGCAGCTTGAGCACTTCGAGGTTGTCGCCTTCAATAAAGAGATTTTCAGTGGTGTCGAAATTCACCGACTCTCTGCGGCAGGGTTTAAGCGTTGCGGAGCTGAGGGCCTGAATCAGGTGCAGCGCCTCTTTTTTGCCGGGCCACTCCATACCGTAGTGCTCACGGCGCGACTCGAACGTGTCGCTGAAGGTACCGAGTTCGGCCTTGAGCTTTTCAAAGTCAATGGACTCTGTCAGCTCTCCTTTGTCGTTGCGGGTTTCAGTAAAGACGGTTGGAAAAAGCTGTTTCAGCCGGGCGCGATTTTCGGCGGCTATGTCGAGCGTGGTTCCTTTCATGGTTTCGGGCTGGATCTCTGCCATAGTCTTAACAATGTGGGGTTTTGGTCGTTGAGCGAATGCCACCGACTGAAGCAAGTCGATAATAAGGGACATATACTTCCAGAAAAGATAAGAACACTTTCTACCCTCCGATTTCTGACATACTTGTTCTGCCGGAATCTGTCGCAGAATGCTTTCCGTCTTGGGGTTTCAGCGCCACCGCTTTGCGGAACAGGTTCGCAATTGACTCATGGCTGGCATTACTTCGCAGCAGTGGCAACAACGTCAACCCCTTTTGCTCATAAAGGCAACTGATGATTGTCCCGTCCGAGGTAATACGGATCTTGTTGCACTGACTACAGAAATTTCTTGTAAATGCAGGAATAATGGCAACCATGCCCTTATGGCCTGGCAAGAGATAACTGAAATACTGGGTTGAGTGACCTCTGATGGTCTGAAGCCCGGAGTAATTACTTTTCAGGAACTCCTGAATTTTATCGGCGCTGAAAAATTTTCCGGTGCGCCAGATTTGATGGTCGTCAAAGGGTTGCAGCTCCAGAAATCGAACGGTGACGGCATGATTTCTGGTAAGGTCAACAAATCGCAATATTTCATCGCTATTGATGTCCCGCATTAGAACCACGTTGAGTTTTGTGGGAAGAGCAGCCGTTGCAAGAAGGTTGTCGAGATTATGACGCACTCGGCGATATTCGTCTCTCCTTGTTATGGTATGGTATCGTTCACGATCAAGCGTGTCAATACTGAAATTTATGGCATCGAGGCCAGCATCAAGAAGACCGGGAAGAAAACTGTCGAGCAGCAGGCCGTTGGTTGTCAGGTTTACCGTTTTGATGCCTGCAACTTTTTTTGCTTCACGAACCAATTCTACAATATCCATGCGCAGAAGAGGTTCCCCGCCGGTAAAACGCACCTTTGTTACCCCGAGAGTGGCAAGTGCCTTTATGATGGTCGTGATCTCCTGCCTGCTCAGTTGAGAGTGAGCATCAGTTCTCTCTTGATGCGCCTCGCTCATGCAGTAGGAGCATCTCAGGTTGCAACGCGCAGTAACGGCTATACGCACATAATCTACAGGTCGGTGAAAGGTATCGACAAGGAAACTCTGGAGGGTACTGCTCATGCTGAAAGAAAAAATGCGTCATGAAGAAAAAGGCACCGCTCTTTGTTGATGAGCAAGCGCCTTCTCCAATATAGTAAGCCTTACCGACAGTTACTTTGTGGTAAAATCGTTGTTCGACAAAAGGCTTACCGTTTTAATGGCTTCATCAAGTTTGCCGGTATATTTTTTTACCCCAACCTTTGTGCCCTTGTACCAGGGCATAGTTGTTTTTGGATCAGTGTAGGAAGAGGTCAAATCATTCATCGTACCCCGCTCATGGAACATTAGACCAAAAACAAGTCCGGGTTTGGTGGCATCGTTGACATAGACAAGCGCCAGACATGAACCCTCCTCATTGAAGACCTCAGCCATATCACCGGTATCAAGATTGAGCTTGACCGCGTCATCAGGATGAATTTCCACATAAGGAAGTGGAAGGGAAAAGATCTTCTCAGGAATCCTCTTGTCGTGATACATGGTCTGCCAGACATGCTGGGAGCGTCCGGTGGTAAACCAGAACGGATAGGCTGGATTATCAATATATTTTGCCACTTCATCCGGATAACCTGTCCATGCATCGGTGCCGTACCATTTGAAAAGCCCGTCTTTGGTAGCAAAGCTGTACTGATAACGACGCTTGGTTCCCACGAGTTTGCCTGTTACGGGATCCTGACGCACAGGGGTCTGGATGCCTTCGTTGCCAAGTTTTCTCAGCATCTCATGCGTCACTCCTTTATAGCATTCCGCTGAAAGCCTGGCCTCATCGGTTTCGGCTACTCTATTGTCGCCGAATTCATGCGATCCAGCCTCAAATACCTCGGCATCTGTTTTCCAGTCCATGCCACTGAAGCGTTCTGCCATCTCCTTGTTCCCTTCAGCTTCGTAAAGCGCCTTGAGCTTATTTCCAACAAGCGCAAGAATCTTCCAGTCAGGAAGGGCCTCTCCGGGAGCATCCATAAACTTGTCATAAATCCTCAGAAGACGACTATGGCAATTGACTGAAGTATCAACGGCTTCACCCCATCCTGCTGCAGGAAGGATCAGCATGGCATCCTCTGCTGTGTGGGTCTTGTAGATGTCCTGGACAATCATAAACAAACCGTCAGTTTTTTCAAATGCCTCAAGAACCTTCGCGACATAAGCTTTTGGGTCAGAAGGAATACCGCCATTATCGAGATAATCGAGAAGATTGGTGGCCCGTTTTTTTACCGATTTTTTAAAGAACTTGCTGTTCGGTGTCGACAGATAGGGATCGGTTGCGCCGACCCAATAGATTTTTCCGCCCCCGCCAGTAATGTACTTGTCAACGTTTTTCGGAGGTCCACCGGCATAGATAGAACCTGGAGTCGGAGCTGGCGGCCGTACATACCCCTCCTGATGGCCTCCAAGTCTTCCACATCCGGTACCTGGCCTCCCGACATTGTGGGTCAGAACACTAAGCTGCGCTATTGCGGCGACCTGGTCATAATTTTTCATGTTCCAGATAATACCTTTCTCGTAAAGAGTCAGTGTTCTGCGCCTGAAACCACCGGCTTTGGGTTTGGCAATCCATGCAGCCGCCTTTTCCATCTCTTTTCTGGAGATTCCCGTAATCTCTTCGGCATTTGCAAGAAGAGTGCCGAGTGACGTTGCAAGCTCCAGTGACTTGTCTTTATAGGCCTCAAAGGTTGACATGTCGGTACGTTTCTGGAGATAGTCGCTGTCGTGCCAACTGTTTTCCCACGTGATTCTTGCAAGTGCATTGGCCAGAATCCAGTCGGTACCAAGGTTTGGACGAAGATGCAGAACTCTCTCGGCGCTAATGTCCTGACTGACGGTCGTCGTCGCATTTTTTCGGGGGTCAATAATAACAATCCTGCCCTCTTCAGCAGGTTCACCAGTATCGAATGCTTTTTGTTTCTCCTCAATTGAGCCTCCCTGAAGGTTCGGCATGATGTGCGCAGTGTAAAAAACAGTGGCCCCTTCGTAGGCATTTGCCCCCCAAAGAACAATGGTATCGGCAAGACGGGCATCATCAACATCATAATTGAGCTCGTGCATGCCGCGTTCTCTTGAACCCCACACCTCCGAATTGTACGCCGGACGATTATGAATGGAGAGATACTGTGTTTTTATACCGCTCAGGAAGAGTTTGCCAGCACCCCAGTTATCCTCAAATCCAAGGCCAGAACTTCCATGATCATAAAACTTCATGGCAATACTGTCGGCTCCATATTTGTCTATGGAGCTTTTGGTCAATGTTGCAATGATTTCAACGGCATGGTCCCAGGAAATAGCCACAAAACCATTCCCTTTTCTGAGCAACGGATCTTTAAGGCGATCCTTGGTATACCCTGTCGGAGTATACGCGGTCAGTGCATTGGTACCACCCCTGATAGAGTAATCACCTTTGTTGACTCGAGAATCTTTTGACGGTATAATGGCGAGATGGTATCGGTGACCATTTTTCCGGGTAATAACATTATGCATCGTTTCCGTGTAGGAAAAACCTGACAACAATGGTTCCTGCTGCGACAAATCAACATGAAACGCATTGGATTTTGCTGTTCCACTTCTCTTTTCGGGCCACACATAAACATTGTAGCCACACCCGGCACTGCAATACTGGCAGACTGTGGTATATGTTTCCGCATCCAGTGGTGGAATGGGAAGAGAGTCTTGTCTTTTAAAGAGTGACATAGTTGGTTTTCTCCTAACTCATTTTAAGATTGCCGATTCTGCCGTAAATGAGACCTTCTGCCCCTACAGCATAAATATTTCCGGTTGCAGCATCAAGACGCAACACAATTTGCGCTACCCACTGGGATGCAAGTCCCTGATAGGTCTGACCATTGCGGGATACATCGAACATGGAGTAATGACACTTGCAGACAAGGCGACCGTTGTTGTAGGTTAGCGGGCAACCCATGTGGGTGCAGAGGGTAGAGAAGGAGACGATGTTTTTGCCCTTGCCAACCCCGCCGATAGCTTCGTTATCGACTTTTACCAACACACAGGGGGATTTGTCGTCAGGATACGTAAACGTAATCGGCTCATTCACCTTGAGATCCTTGATGTTGCCGATTTTTTTTGAAGGATACCCCTTCGGTGACGCGGCTTGACCCTCTCTGTTAAGTCCAGCAAAGAAAAGAAGGGCACTGGCGGAGGTTGTTTGAATAAACTTTCTTCGTGAGATAGACGACATAATCTCCTCCTGTTAAAGGTAACAATTGTTATTTCGCGGGGACTTATTTCGCGGGGAAACAGAAACGCACAACATTAAGTGCTTCGAAAGCTACATAAATGAAGAGCCATCACAAAAGATTTTGACCGATTTTTTGTGATGGATTTCATATAATAGTAATTTTAAGAATATGTTAAGGTCTAATAGGGCAAGGGAATTTTTTCGGCTGCTAACACTGTTTGAATAACAAAAGGGCAACCAGCCAGAGCCATACAAAAAGGAGAGCCGGAGTGACATGCAGTAAAGAGTTGGCCAGTCCTGGCGGAACCCTGTGGTTTCAGAAGGCCGGGAGAACGCATGGCAGTTCTGAGAAAATGTCACTGAAAGAGGGCTACCGTGCCTGCGCGGCATTCAAGGCCTCAAGTGCTATCATCGGGATAAGCTGAGCGCCGGTAAATCATAAAAAAACACAAGATTTTTTGGAAAATTGCAAAAATATGGTTAACAATCGTTAATGCTTAACCAATAAAAATTGACTTATGAATTCAGGGACATCAAAAACCTTCGCGATGGGCTGCTGCTGTTGCCGCAGACAGCGCTGTTCTGACACAGGGATATCGGCGAGAAGATAGTTACTTGAATTCATGAAGTACAATCTTGCAAACCGGCTCTGAATGTCAGAGCCGGTTTTTTTATTTTCTTTTTTTTTTGCAACAACCAATTATAATAAAAGAGATCGCATATCATGTCATCTTCAACAACATCAGCCACATGCGTTGGCATTCCGTTACCGATTGTAAAACTGAACCGTCTGGTGCTGCTCGCAGGCATTGCTGCTGCCATAGTGTTCCAGTTGCCAATTGTGACCACTGCACTTTTTGTTATCATTCTTTCTGCTGTAGTTTTTGGTAAAAACGGCAGCCTCATTTTTTTCATCGGCTCACGCCTTTTTGCCAAACAAAACAAGGATGCTGCCACTGAAGACCCGAGACTCATGCGGTTCAACAACTCCATTGCGGCTCTTCTGCTTGGAGGTGCCCAGATCGCCTTTCTCTCTGGCGCACCTCTTGTTGGCTGGATCTTTTCAGGAATAGTTGCTGTGGCTGCCACCATCGCGCTTGCCGGCTTCTGCTTCGGTTGCTTCCTGTTCTATCAGTTCAAGCTGCAACGCTTCAGGCTCTTCGGGAGTTTGCAACAGATTGATCTACAATAAACGGTATAAGAAGTATTAATATAATCACTACTAAAAAAGAGAGGATTCCTATGAGTTCAGAACATTACCGCTTTGAAACACTTGCCCTTCATGCAGGCCAGCCCGTTGACGCAACTCTCTCTCGTGGAGTGCCTGTCTATCGCACGACATCCTATCTTTTCAAAAGCACCGAACATGCGGCAAACCTCTTTGCCCTGAAGGAGCTTGGCAATATCTATACCCGCCTCATGAACCCGACTACCGATACCCTCGAACAACGGGTCACTCAGCTTGAAGGAGGAGCTGCTTCGGTTGCCGTCGCTTCGGGCACTGCGGCAATTTTCAATGCTGTCATCACCCTTGCCGAAGCTGGCGACAACATTGTCTCCGCCAACAACCTTTACGGCGGAACCTATACCCAGTTTGATGCCATTCTCCCGAAACTTGGCATTAACGTCACCTTTGTTGACCCGAAAGATCCTGCCAATTTTGAACATGCCATTACAGAAAAGACCCGAGCGCTCTTCATTGAAACCATCGGCAACCCTGTGCTCGACTACACAGACATCAGAGCGATTGCGGAGGTCGCACACCGCAACGGCCTGCCGCTGATTGTCGATGCCACCTTTACCACTCCTTACCTGCTTAAAACTATTGATCTTGGAGCTGATATTGTGATCAACTCCCTGACCAAATGGCTTGGTGGCCATGGCGCAGGAATAGGCGGCATTATTACTGATGCAGGACGTTTTAACTGGAATGGCGGACGACACCCGCTCTTTACCGAAGCAGACAATAACTATCACGGACTGCGCTGGGCCATCGACTTGCCGGAACCTCTTGCGCCAATCGCCTTCGCCCTTCGTTTCCGTACGGTGCCGCTGAGAAATCTCGGAGCCTGCATAGCGCCGGACAACTCATGGATATTGCTGCAAGGCATTGAAACCCTGCCTGTCAGGATGGCCCGTCATTCAGAAAATGCGCTCAAGGTTGCTGAACATCTTGCACAGCATCCCGGAGTTGCATGGGTTCGTTATCCCGGCCTGAAAAATGACCCCTCTTACCTTAACGCTTCGAGAGATCTGAAGAACGGGTTTGGCGGCATGGTTGTCTTTGGAGTAAAGGGTGGTTACGATGCTGCTGTGGAGATTATCGACAACATCAAGCTTTTCTCACACCTGGCCAATGTTGGAGATGCCAAAAGCCTGATCCTTCATCCGGCAAGCACCTCGCACAGCCAGTTGACCGAAGAACAACAACTGCAGAGCGGTCTTTCACCTGATCTGATTCGCCTCTCCATCGGGCTTGAACATCCTGACGACCTGATCGAGGCTCTTGACGAGGCTCTGCTGAGAGCAGCAACAAAACAGTAATTATGAAAAACGAATACAAGAATATTTCTGTAGTACTCGCTGATACACAGTTTTTGACCAATGAAGCGCTGAATTCAATCTTGTCGCCACTGTTCAGGGGTTTTTATACGGTATGGACAATGACAGGATTAAAGCCGCTTCTGCAAAAAGAAAATATTTCCCTGATTATCACGGATTATATTCGCTTTGATTTTGATTCGGCCAGCGAGCTTGGAAATTTGAAAAAAAAGTACCCGTCAATAGCGACAGTTGTCTTGACTAACTCAATAACATACATCCAAATAAAGGAGTTAAACGATATTGGGATTAAAAATATTATCCTTAAAACCGATGATCAAGATGAGCTTTTTCATGCCATTGATGCCGCCTTGAAAGGGAAAAAATATTATTCGGGCGAGGTGCTTGACTCGCTCCTCAAAAGGAATGCACCATCTGAAAATATCAGTATCCTTACAACATCTGAAATTGATATCGTCCGCCTGATTGCCAGCGGTTTATCAACAAAAGAGATTGCTGTAAAAAAACATAACAGCTTTCATACCGTGATGACACACAGAAAAAATATTTTCCGAAAACTTGGCGTTTCAAGCAGCCCGGAACTTCTCATGTACGCCATAAAAGCAGGCTTGATTGACAATATCGAATACCATATCTGATATGCAGCATCTGACCATACCGTATTTATGGCACACCCGATACCGTCATTGCGCTATTTGCATTGACACAATTATTGATGATGTTCAAGTTCGTTTTAACAAATAAAAACTACAATTATTATGGGACGAATCGCAAAAAAACTGACCGATCTTATCGGCAACACACCGCTCCTTGAGCTTAAAAACCTCAATCGTGAACGCAACACAAAAGCGACAATTATCGCAAAGCTTGAATACTTCAATCCCGGTGGAAGTGTCAAGGACCGAATCGGGTACGCCATGATTGACGATGCTGAAAAAAAGGGGCTCATCAATCAAGAGAGCATCATCATTGAGCCAACAAGCGGAAATACCGGTATAGCTTTGGCATTTATAGCCGCAGCCAAAGGGTATCGCCTGATCCTCACCATGCCTGAAACCATGAGTCTTGAACGCAAGAATCTGCTCAAGGCTCTTGGCGCTGAACTGGTGCTGACTCCAGGACCGGAAGGCATGCTTGGTGCCATCAAAAGGGCGGATGAACTCCACGAAGAGTATGAAAACTCCTTTGTTCCGCAACAGTTTAAAAATGCTGCAAATGCAGAAATTCATCGTAAAACAACCGCTGAGGAGATATGGAACGATACCGACGGCAATGTTGACATTTTTGTCAGCGGCGTTGGCACCGGTGGCACCATCACTGGTGTTGGAGAGGTTCTCAAAGAGCGCAACCCTGAAGTGAAAATTGTGGCTGTTGAGCCATTCGATTCACAAGTGCTTGCTGGCGGCAAACCCGGCCCGCACAAAATACAGGGCATCGGTGCCGGATTTGTCCCCGATATTCTGAACACCTCCATTATTGATGAAATTATTCCGGTCAAAAACGAGGATGCACTGCGTACCGGTCGACAACTGGCAAAAACCGAAGGACTTATTGTTGGTATCTCTTCGGGAGCCGCAGTCTACGCCGCAATTGAGCTCGCACAGCGTGAAGAAAACCGGGGAAAACGCATTGTGGTTATTTTGCCGGATACGGGTGAACGCTATCTTTCCACGCTTCTCTATCATTTCGACAGTGATTCGGCAAACTTTTGAGCGCTGACAGACAACTTTATTAATCTGGAGATCCTTGCAAAACAGGAAGGTTTATTACTATGGAAACCAACAATAGCAGCGTCATTGAGGAAGTGGTACAACTATTATCCACCCCAAATGATACTGAAATCAACGATACTGGACATCACGAACATCCGTTACCCTCAATTGAAAAAGTCAAGGAGATTGTTGAGCTTCTCCGATCGATTATCTTTCCGGGATATTTCGGCGGGCCAGTCCTGCGCAAGCAGTCTCGCCATCACTTTCTGGGTGTACGGATAGAGAAGCTCTATGGATTGCTCACTGAACAAATTCTGAGTGTACAGTATTTCGACACAGAAAACGGTGACTCCGCAAACGCACCAGAAAACGCAGCCGTAAGCGCCAGTCAGTTTATCGAAATTCTGCCGGAGATCCGACGAAAACTGTGGACTGACGTAAAGGCTATATACGATGGTGATCCGGCAGCAAAAAATTATGGGGAAATCATCTTCTGCTATCCGTCAATCCGGGCGGTAATCAACTATAGAGCGGCTCATACCCTGCTCTCATTGGGTGTCCCCCTTATTCCAAGAATCATTACAGAGATGGCACACTCAGAGACCGGCATCGACATCCATCCCGGCGCTCACATCGGCGACTATTTCTGCATTGATCACGGAACTGGTGTGGTTATAGGAGAGACATGCATCATCGGTGACCACGTTCGTCTCTACCAGGGAGTGACACTCGGCGCTAAAAAATTTGAACTTGATGATGAAGGCAATCCGGTCAAAAATGTTCCACGCCATCCAATCATTGAGGACAATGTTGTCATTTACTCAAATGCCAACATCCTTGGAAGAATTACGATTGGCAAAAACTCTGTGATCGGCGGCAACGTCTGGCAAACAAAAAGCGTGCCACCCAATTCGAGAGTGTTGCAGCAGAAAGCTGTTGAAAGCAGTTTTACCGATGGCCTCGGCATTTGAACGCCCACGTTAATCAATCACCTTTAAACCATTGAATTTTATCATGTCAAACGCACAACCCGAATCAAACAGTTATCTCCAGCGCAGCGTGACAACCCATGTGGCAAGAAATCTGGCAAATACGACCAAGACTCCGCCACAGATGAACTCCATAACCCCGAGATGGCTCCTGAAGCTTCTCCCGTGGGTTCATGTCTCCTCTGGTACCTATCGCGTCAACCGGACAAAAATCGAGCTCCAGAAACCGGAACGTATCGGCATTGATTTTCATGACGGTATCGCATCGTTCAGACCCGTAGCGCTGAAAAGTATCCCTCTTTTTGCCTCGTTTGACGACGACATTATTGGCCGCATTGCCAGCAAGTTTGTGCTTGAAGAGGCTGACCTTGGCAACACCCTGATTCTTGAAGGTGAAGAGCGCCACAAAATCTTTATCATAGCACACGGGCAGGTCGAGATTTTAAGCAAGGGACTTCATGGAGAAGATCTCCGCATCGCTCTGCTTTCAGAGGGAGAGTATTTCGGTGAAGAGGAGCTTGTTTCCGAAAAACCATCGTCGGTCACCATCCGCACCATCACCCCTGGCTCGTTTTTTTCCATATCAAGCGTTGATATCGAAAAGTTGCTCAGGGAATCTCCATCGCAAAAGGAGTCATTTCAGAAAGCGGTCGAAGAGTACCTTAAAATACGCTCCACCGTCAACAAACACGGTGAAAAGCATATCGATCTTATTGCCGGATTCGAGGAAAATGTGGAAATCCCGGAAACCTATGTTGACTACTCAAACAAACCTCGCGAATACTCGCTGCAGGCCATCCAGACTGTTGTGCGCGTGCATACACGGGTCTCCGACCTCTACAACGAGCCATTCAACCAGATAGAGCAGCAGATGCGCCTGACGATCGAGGGCATCAAGGAGCGTCAGGAGTGGGAGTTTATCAACAACAGAGAGTTCGGCCTGCTCCATTCTGCAGATCCCGGACAGCGCATCAGCACCCGTTACGGAACCCCGACTCCGGATGATCTTGACGATCTGCTCACCAAAGTGTGGAAGAAACCGGCATTCTTTATCGCTCATCCCAAAGCAATTGCGGCCTTCGAGCGTGAGTGCACCTGGCGCGGCGTTCCTCCACCGACGATCAACCTTTTTGGAACTCCAGTGCTCACCTGGCGCGGTGTTCCTCTTGTGCCATGCGACAAGCTTGAAATCAACAAAAACAGCAAGTCCGGCCACGGCACCACCAATATCATCCTTGTTCGCGTCGGTGAAAATGAGCAGGGTGTGGTTGGACTCCACCAGGCAGGGATTCCGGGAGAGATCAGCCCAAGCCTTTCGGCAAGACTGATGGGACTCGACAAGTTGGGTGTCGCCTCCTATCTGCTCACTCTCTACTCCTCACTTGCTGTATTGACCGATGATGCTCTCGCGATACTTGAAAATGTTGAAGTGGGCTACTATCACGATTACGAACATCGCACCTCCGTAACCAAAGCAAAATAAAAGAACTCTTTGACAACCCGTCATGGCAGGCACATTGACTGTCTGCCATGAATTCACAATTGTTATTTTATGTCAGAAGCATATCAACATCCGAACTTCACTGGAGCCGAGGGCGAATCGCTGAATCCGACATTTATTGCCCAGCTTGCAAGCCGTTTGTTCAATGAAGTTCCCGAGGCCGGAAATGTTCCGAGAAGTGAGAGCGATGCCACGGAGGCACCTTCCGCTGTAACCACGGCATTCCATGATAAAACAACATTCATCGGGGCAAGGGATACCGTGGATTTCCAATCCAGTGCAGCCCCATCGCCGACTGTGCACGATTTCTATTTTTTGCCGCAAGCGCAAGAAAAAGAGCCTGAACCGCTTGAGCACCATGCCAATAAACTGACCGAACAGCAGAACTATTCAGAAAGTAGTAAGGGCCCGAATGCTCTTGACCAGCTTTTGCGACGCTCCCTGCCAGCACAGCCCAACAATGAATGTTACGCGGAAAAGCTCTACAGGGAGTTCACCGAGCAACAGGGCAGTCCCGTTCTGGAAGTGGTTTTTCAGGCTCTTCGTGGCACACCTGAGACTCCTGCCGTGTCATCATTCCCGGACAGCTTTAACCGGCCATCCGGCAAACAGCCTGAACTCCCCGGCAAAACGCCTGCACCAGTTTGGCCAAACGGCAGCCCCGAAACACCGGGCAGCGCAGCATTGCCATTCAGCATCCCGGATGCTCCTTCAGAACCCTACTATTTTTTGCGTGAACCACAACAGCCAATTCATCAGGTAGAAGGATTTGATGTGGCCACCATTCGCAAGGATTTTCCGGTGCTGCACCAAAAGATTCACGGCAAACCGCTTGCCTGGTTCGACAACGCCGCCACAACGCAAAAGCCACTGAGCGTCATCAACGCTGTTGCGCAGTTCTACGCAACGGATAACTCGAACATTCATCGCGGGGCTCACACCCTCGCCGCTCGCGCCACTGACGCTTATGAAGGGGCTCGCGAAAAGATCCGCCAATTTATCGGCGCTGGTTCCACATCAGAAATCATTTATGTCCGGGGTACTACCGAGGGAATCAACCTCGTGGCTCAAACCTGGGGAAGAAAGTTCCTCCAGCCGGGTGATGAAATTATCCTCTCCATTCTTGAGCATCACGCCAACATTGTTCCCTGGCAGATGGTTGCCCAGGAAAAAGGGGCTCGCATCAAGGTTGTGCCGGTCAACGAGCGGGGTGAAATCATTCTTGAAGAGTACACCAAACTGCTTGGGCCACGCACACGCCTTGTTTCACTGACACAGGCCTCGAACGGGCTTGGCACCATTCTGCCGGTCAGGGAGATGATTCAACTGGCCAAACGCTATGATGCCAGAGTGCTTGTCGATGGCGCACAGTCCGTTGCCCATATACCGGTCAACGTGCAGGATCTTGATGCCGATTTCTTTGTCTTTTCGGGCCACAAGATTTTTGCGCCGACTGGTATCGGTGTCGTCTATGGCAAAAAGGAGCTGCTTGAGGTAATGCCCCCGTGGCAGGGCGGCGGAAACATGATCAAGGATGTTCGGTTTGAGGAGACCATCTACAACGAAGCCCCGGCAAAATTTGAGGCTGGAACACCCTCAATCGGCGATGCAATCGGCCTTGGCGCAGCACTCGACTATGTGCGAAAAATCGGACTTGAAAACATTGCGCAATACGAACACAAGCTGACCGAATACGGCACGGAGCGACTTGAGCGGATTCCAGGTTTGCGCCTGATTGGCACCGCCAGAAACAAGGTGGGCGTACTCTCTTTTGTGCTGAACAATCTGCCGAACGAAGAGGTGGGCAAACTGCTCGACCGCGAAGGCATTGCCGTCCGAACAGGACACCACTGCACCCAGCCGTCGTTGCGCCGATTTGGAGTTGAGGGCACCGTGCGGCCATCGCTGGCGTTCTACAACACCAAAGAGGAGATCGACCGGCTGGCTGATGTCATTAACCATATTCAGAGGCGATAGCCATGGATTCTTCAAAACGCAACGTTGATCATGAAAATGTTGCGTTTTGAAAAGAAAGAGGAAAATAACGGTTATCTTTTACCTGATTTTTTTCTGAAAGCAAAACAAACTCCATGCACTTTGAAACCCTTGCCATCCATGACGGACAAACGCCTGACCCCCATACCGGGTCGGTGACGGTTCCCGTTTATCAGACCTCAACGTTTGGACGTGACAGCCTCGACCAACGCAGTGAGTTCTTCTATTCGAGAATTGGCAACCCGACCAGAAAAGCGCTTGAATCAGCGCTTGCACTGCTTGAAAACGGAGTTTATGGCCTCACGTTTGCCTCGGGAGCTGCGGCAACCATGGCTGCACTACAGGTGCTGAAACCCGGCGACCACATTGTCGCAGGCAACGATATTTACGGCGGAAGCTACCGCATTTTCGAGCAGCTTCTGAAACCATGGGGTGTTACCACCAGCTATAGCGAGAGCGAATCCACCGAGAGTTATGCAGCCTGCATCACCCCGGCAACGAAGCTGATCTGGATTGAAACACCAAGCAATCCGCTGCTTCAACTCTCCGACATCCGGGCGCTTGCCTCGCTGGCCAAAGAGCATGGCATTCTGCTTGCGGTAGACAACACCTTTGCCAGCCCCTACTTTCAGCGTCCGCTTGACCTTGGTGCCGACATTGTGGTCCACAGCACCACCAAATATCTCGGTGGCCACAGCGATGTGATCGGAGGTGCCTTGATAACGTCAGACTCGGCGATACACACCACTATCAAAAACTACCAGGGCGCAGCGGGGGCAGTACCCGGCCCCTGGGACTGCTGGCTCATTTTACGCGGCCTGAAAACACTGAAAATCCGCATGAAGGAGCACGAAGCAAGCGCAATGCATCTTGCAACAATCCTCGAACAACATCCGGCAGTGGAACAGGTCTTTTACCCCGGACTTGCCTCGCATCCACAGCATGAACTGGCAAAAGAGCAGATGAGCGGTTACGGCGGTATGATCACCTTTGCACTGAAAAACGGACTTCCGGCTGTCGAACGGTTGATCGCAAAAATCAAACTCTTTGTGCTGGCCGACAGCCTTGGCGGGGTGGAGTCGCTCATCTCCTCGCCGGCAAAAATGACGCTTTGGGCGCTCTCACAGGCTGAGCGAAATCGAAGAAAATGCACCGACGACCTGGTACGACTCTCGATCGGACTTGAAAATGCTGAAGATCTTGAGGCTGATCTGCTCAACGCACTTGAGGGTTAAATGGATGAATCAAACGGGATATGTCGGTTTATGATAATGATCTTATAATCAAAGGTGTTATTGTTCCTGGAACATACAAAACGAGGTACTTATGCCGCTGATAAGTGAGTTTTTCGGAATAAAAATATACCTGTATTGGCAAGAACACAATCCGGCACATTTTCATGCTGAATACAATGGATTAAGTGCTGAAGTAGATATCAACAACGCTGTGATATTGAAGGGTGCATTACCTCTTAAACAATTAAAGCTTGTGCTTGCCTGGTGTGAGTTGCATAAAGATGAGTTGCTGAATAATTGGCATCTTGCAGAAAATCATGGCAAGTTGTTAAAAATAAATCCATTACAATGAGAGGCACTATGATAAAGACGATTATTCAGGTATTACCAACCGATGATTATAAGGTATATCTCTACTTCGCTCATGGTGAAATCAAGTTATATGATGCAACAGAAATTCTCGAATACGGTATTTTTAAAGTATTAAAGAACAAGAAAATATTTGCAGATACCTGTACTGTTCTGAACAATACATTAGCCTGGGATGTAAAAGGTAATTTTGATCCTTATGAATGTCTCGATTTGGATCCGGAAGTGCTTTATGAAAAATCAATGACCGTTGAGGATCCATTACTTCTTATGAACACAGGCGCGTAGTTGCAATACGCCCCTGCATTGCCATGTCTGATTCCATGTTTTTGGTGATGTCGGGGGATGTACGATATCACCATCGCAATTTGCCGGATAGTTTGTCGATCAAAAAAACAGGAAAGAAATGTCACAAATGATTACTATTGAGCTGAACGGACAGCAACAACCTCTTCCGCCTGGTTCAACCATCAATGACCTTCTCGCAAGAGTTGGCTCTGACGGAAAAAGCGTAGCTGTTGTGGTTAATGATCGTATCATCCGACCTGAAAACCGGGCCGCCCAAACACTTCAGGAGGGCGACCGCGTTGAACTGCTTATTTTTGCAGGTGGAGGCTAACAGAATATTTTAACTATGGATTTATTACAGCTCGGCTCGTATACCTTCTCTTCACGCCTGATTCTTGGAACAGGAAAATTCAGCAACTCCAAAGTGATGCTCGACGCTGTTCGAGCTTCAGGAGCACAACTCGTGACTGTTGCATTACGTCGGTTCAACCACGAACAGGCGCAAGACGACCTCTTTGGCCCCTTGTCGGCCATTGAGGGAATCACGCTCATGCCCAATACATCAGGCGCTTCAACCGCTGCCGAGGCTGTTCGTGCGGCCCATATTGCCCGCGAACTCTCAGGGAGCCCCTTTATCAAGGTGGAAATTCATCCAAACCCCCAGCACCTGATGCCCGACCCCATCGAAACGTATGAGGCCTCACGGATTCTGGCACAAGAGGGGTTTCTGGTAATGCCCTATATCGCCGCAGATCCGGTACTGGCCAAGCGCCTCGAAGAGGTTGGCTGCGCATCGGTGATGCCGCTTGGCTCGGCCATTGGCAGCGGGCAGGGGCTCGCAACCTCGGAGATGCTTAACATTATCATCCGCGAAAGCGGTATTCCGGTCATCGTCGATGCCGGGCTGCGCTCCCCTTCCGAGGCGGCCCACGCCATGGAGATGGGATGTGAAGCGGTACTGGTGAACAGCGCGGTGGCCGCCGCTGGCAATCCGCCGGAAATGGCAGAGGCCTTTGCGGAAGCTGTTGCTGCGGGAAGAAAAGCCTTCAGGGCAGGGCTGATGCAGAAAAGCGGCTTCGCTGTGGCAACCAGTCCTCTCACCTCTTTTCTGGGGAGACTCTGATGATAACGTTACCGGAGTGGCTTTCCGACAATCGTGACACGACGGCCCTTGCCGCGATGCTCCCCCCCACATCATCGCACTCAATCGAAGCGCTTGCCGCTGAATCACGGGCAATGACACTGCGTCGTTTCGGGCACACCATGACCCTCTACGCTCCACTCTACCTCTCGAACTACTGCTCAAGCGGCTGCGCCTACTGCGGCTTTGCTTCCGACCGAAAAACGCCGCGCCACCGCCTTGAACCGGATGACATACGTCGCGAACTGGCCGCCATGAAAAAACTTGGCATCAGCGATATTCTCCTGCTCACCGGCGAGCGCACCACTGCTGCCGATTTCGACTATCTCCAGCGAAGTGTTGCCATCGCCGCAGAGGAGATGCCGCGTGTCTCTGTTGAGGCATTCCCGATGAGCGTCAGCGAGTACAAGGCGCTGGCCGACTGCGGATGCACCGGTATCACGATCTATCAGGAGACCTACAACCGCCAACGCTATGAAGCGCTGCACCGCTGGGGCCCTAAAAAAGATTTCATCGCCCGTCTGGAAACTCCGGCCCGCGCCCTTGAAGGGGGGATAAAATCGGTCGGACTCGGTGTACTGCTCGGTCTTTCCGATCCGGTTGAAGATGCACTGAGCCTCTATCGCCATGTTCGACACCTCGGGCGCACGTACTGGCGTGCGGGCATGTCCGTATCGTTTCCACGCATGAGACCACAGACCGGTGGGTATGAGCCCTCCTTCCCGGTTGACGATCACCTTCTCGCCCGAATCATCTTTGCCTTCCGCATCGCTCTTCCCGATACAGAACTGGTTCTCTCAACGAGAGAGAGCGCGGCCTTCCGTGATGGCATGGCCGGGCTTGGAATTACCAGAATGAGTATCGAGAGCAGGACTACTGTGGGAGGCTATTGTGAGAGTGATCAAGAAAAAAAAGCAGAGAAGGGGCAATTTGAAATATCTGATGACCGCTCCGCCAGAGAGTTCTGTGCAGCCCTGCGCCACCAGAACATTGAGCCGGTCTTCAAAAACTGGGAGCCATCATATAACGGCCCATCATCCAGCATAACACTGGCAATGCAGCCAAAGGAAGGAGAACCATGCCACTGAACGACACACTGACTGACCGCCAGCGCGAACGATACGCCCGCCACATCTCACTGCAGGAGATCGGTGAAAAGGGACAGTTGAAGCTGCTCAAGGCAAAAGTACTGGTCATCGGCGCTGGCGGGCTCGGTTCTCCGGTCGCCTTTTATCTCGCTGCAGCAGGAACAGGCACCATCGGACTCATGGATGGTGACAAGGTTGATCTCAGCAACCTCCAGCGCCAGATTCTGCACACCACCGACTCAATCGGAGTTGACAAGGTAACCTCAGCAGCAGAACGGCTTCTCAAGCTTGATCCTGACCTCAAACTCACTCTCTACCCGTTCCGGCTCACCGCTGACAATGCGCCGGAAATTCTCGCTCCCTACGACTTCGTCATCGATGCCACCGATAACTTCGACTCGAAATTCCTGATTTCAAGAGCCTGCCACAACGCAGCAAAACCCTGCTCCCATGCCGGTATCAGAGAATTCCATGGTCAGACCATGACCATCCACCCCGGCGCATCAACCTGCTACCACTGCCTCTTTCACGAAGAGGGAGTCCCTGCCGCCAGCATACCAAAAGGTCCACTCGGTGCAGTACCCGGCATCATCGGATCCATCCAGGCCTCCGAAGCGATCAAGCACATCCTCTCCATCGGCACGCCACTCATCAACACCCTGCTGACTTGCGACACCCTCACCATGACCATCCGCAAAATCCCTGTCAGCCGCAACCCAACATGTCCCCTCTGCGCATAAACCTGATTTTATGCTCGCAGAGATTATTTGAGCCTTATCGGGTTTATTCTTGTTAATTCCTTCGCAATAATCCCTGAGAAATCTTATACTTCAATTCTGTTTATCTCATCGTGAACAATTGTTAAAACAGAATGGATCAACAAAAACTCGCCTTTTCCTGTAACTTGAACGGTATTAATATTTTAGAACCGCTCTTGTGGCTTGGGTTGCCCGAATATTTCAGTCCCAACTCTTTAGAAGATTAGCACGTCATACCATGATGCATCAGTATAGCAGCAGTTCTTGGCTCTCCGGGGGAAATGCCCCTTACATCGAAGATCTTTATGAAGCCTATCTCGACAACCCGGGCTCTGTTTCTGAAAAGTGGCGAGCTTACTTTGATGCCATGCAAAATATGCCGGGATCGAACGGCGCCGATGCTCGTGATATTGCACATTCACCCGTCCAGGCATCATTTGCTGAAAGAGCACGCCTTGGCCCTATTCACCGTATCGTAGCAAATCCCGATGCCGAACTGGGGCGTAAACGGGTGTCGGTTCAGAAACTGATCGCCGCCTACCGCAACATTGGCTCTCGCTGGGCAGATCTTGATCCCCTGAAACGTCAGGAACGGCCTGCGCTTCCCGATCTTGAGCCCTCCTTTTACGGGTTCACCGATACCGACATGGATATTGTCTTCAACACCAGCAATACCTATTTCGGAAAGGAAAGTATGCCGTTGCGTGAAGTACTGCAGAATCTGCGTGCGACCTACTGTGGCACTCTCGGTATTGAGTTCATGTACCTCACTGACCAGACGGAAAAACGATGGTGGCAGGCCAAGTTCGAGACGATACGTTCAAAACCTGATTTCACAACGGAGAAGAAAAAACATATTCTTGAACGGTTAACTGCTGCTGAAGGGTTTGAGCGCTACCTGCATACCCGTTTTATTGGCCAGAAACGTTTCTCTCTTGAAGGGGGTGAAAGCTTTATTGCTGCGATGGATGAGCTTATTCAGCGTGCGGGAAAAGCCGGAGTGCAGGAGATCGTCATCGGTATGGCCCACAGGGGACGATTGAATGTGCTTGTCAATATCATGGGAAAAAATCCACTTGACCTTTTTGCGGAATTCGAGGGCAAACACGCTGCGGATCTTCCCTCCGGCGATGTCAAATATCATCAGGGATTTACCAGCGACATTGCCACTCCCGGCGGGCCGATCAATCTCTCTCTTGCCTTCAACCCCTCTCACCTGGAAATTGTCAATCCCGTTGTTGAGGGAGCCGTAAAAGCCAGGCAGGTACGCCGGAGCGACAGGGACGGATCACAAGTGCTGCCGATTCTGGTTCATGGTGATGCAGCCTTTGCCGGACAAGGTGTTATCATGGAGACGCTGAATCTTGCTCTGACAAGGGGATACGGTACAGGAGGCACGGTTCATATTGTCATCAACAACCAGATCGGCTTTACCACCTCCGATCCTCGCGACAGCCGTTCAACAACCTATTGTACCGATGTGGTCAAGATGATTGAGGCACCAGTGCTGCACGTCAATGGCGACGATCCTGAATCGGTTGTACTGGCTACACAGATGGCGCTTGATTACCGGCAGGCGTTCAAACGCGATGTGGTTATTGATATTATCTGTTTCCGCAAGCTTGGCCATAACGAACAGGATACACCAGCCATGACCCAGCCGCTGATGTACAAGAAGATAGACAAGCACCCCGGCACAAGGAAACTCTTTGCAGAACGGCTTGAATCGCAGGGTGTCATTAACGAAGAGTATGCAACAAAGCTGAGTCAGCAGTTCCGCAAGGATCTGGATGAAGGCAAGTACACCGCTAATCCGGTGCTGGTCAATAAAACCATCTTTACAGCAGAGCCGGCAGCAGGACGTGATGAAATCTCCGAAACCGGCGTTCCGATTGCCGAACTCAAACGACTCTCGGAGATGATCACCAAAATCCCTGAAGGGTTCAAGCTTCACCAGTTGGTTGAAAAGGTGGTCAATGACCGTGCCCGCATGGGCAGAGGAGAACAGCTTCTTGACTGGGGTATGGGTGAACATCTCGCCTTTGCATCACTTGTGACCGGTGGGTATCCGATACGCATTACCGGCCAGGACAGCGGCAGGGCAACATTTTCGCACCGCCATGCCGTTCTGCACGACCAGAAACGCGAGAAATGGGATTCAGGAATCTATATCCCTCTTCAGAATGTTGCCAGCAACCAGGCGGCCTTTACGGTTATCGACTCCGTTCTTTCCGAAGAGGCGGTTCTTGGTTTTGAATATGGCTACTCCATCTCTGCTCCCGATACACTGGTGATCTGGGAAGCCCAGTTCGGCGACTTTGCCAACGGAGCGCAAGTATTGATTGATCAATTCATTACTTCGGGAGAGGTAAAGTGGGGACTTGCATCCGGCCTTACCCTCATGCTGCCTCACGGCTATGAAGGACAGGGCCCGGAGCACTCATCAGCCCGACCGGAACGATTCCTGCAGCTCTGCGCCGAGAATAACATTCAGGTTTGTCAGCCAACCAACCCTGCCCAGATTTTTCACCTGCTTCGGCGGCAGATGACCACCATGATGCGCAAACCACTGGTGATTCTTACCCCTAAATCATTGCTTCGCAACAAAGAGGCCGTCTCTGCGCTTGGCGAACTCGCCAGTGGTAATTTTTTGAACATTATCGGCGATACGACGGCAAATCCTGAAAAAGTACGGAGACTTATTGCCTGTTCCGGGAAGGTTTACTATGATCTTCTGAACCGCAGGCGCGAGAACACGGCTGAAGATGTTGCCATTATCCGTATCGAACAGCTTTATCCTTTTCCCCTTGAGGAGTTTGGTGCCCAACTCACGATCTATCCTCAACTGAAGGATATCGTCTGGTGTCAGGATGAACCAAAAAATCAGGGGTATTGGCGTTTTCTCCAGCACTATATCATGAAAGCCATGACACCAGGCCAGCAGTTCGGCTATGCTGGAAGGCTCGCATCAGCATCTACTGCATGTGGTTATGCAGCAATACATGCTATCCAGCAAAAAGCCTTGCTTGATCAGGCATTCGGTGAGTTCAGTGTTTTTTTCAACAAATAATATCCACGAATGGCAATCATTGATGTCACCATATCCCAATTGTCGGAATCCGTTGCCGAAGCAACACTGCTGAACTGGAAAAAATCCCCAGGAGACGCTGTTGCTGTCGACGAAATTCTCTTTGAAATCGAAACCGACAAAGTTGTCTTTGATGTACCCTCTCCCTCCGCAGGCATTCTCTTTGAAATTCTTGTCGGGGACGGAGGCACGGTTGTTCCCAATCAGGTTCTGGCACGCATCGACAGCGAAGGCAAACTGGCAGCCACATCGGTGCCGGATCAGCAAAAGATCGAAACGGCTCCGCAAACGGTTGTTCCAAAATCTGAAGGCGGATTTGCCATGCCTGCCGCAGCAAAACTGATGGCTGAAACCGGCCTGAACCTGTCACAAGTAAAGGGCTCCGGCAGACATGGAAAAGTTACCAAAGGCGATGTTCTGCAAGCCATTGCGGCTGGTGCAGAACCGGCGGCCCCGCCAGCACCTCCTGCCCCAAAACTTAAACCGGCAGAGACAATTCTTGACCCTTCTCTGCTGACCGATCGACCTGAACAGCGTGTACCCATGACCCGTCTCAGGGCGCGCATCGCTGAACGGCTTCTTCAGTCGCAGGCCACCAATGCCATTCTGACGACCTTTAACGAGGTTGACATGCATGCCGTCATTGAGCTGCGCAACCGCTACAAGGTTGCCTTTGAAAAGGAACACGGCGTTAAACTCGGCTTCATGTCTTTCTTTGTCAAGGCGACAGTACACGCCCTGCGAAAATATCCTGTTCTGAACGCTTCTGTTGACGGCAAGGATATCATTTATCACGGTTATTTTGATATTGGTATTGCCGTAAGCTCACCGAGAGGACTGGTTGTTCCTGTTTTGCGTAATGTCGATCAGATGACCATTGCCGACATTGAAAGCAAAATTGCCGACTATTCCACCAAAGCAAAACTGGGAACACTCTCCCTGGAAGAGCTGACCGGCGGCACCTTCTCGATTTCCAACGGAGGTGTTTTCGGTTCAATGCTTTCGACACCGATCATCAATCCACCTCAGTCAGCAATTCTTGGCATCCACGCCACGAAAGAGAGGCCTGTTGTGGAAAATGGGCAGATCGTCATACGACCAATGAACTATCTGGCCATCTCTTATGACCATCGAATCATCGACGGCAAGGAAGCGGTACTTGGTCTTGTTGCAATAAAGGATGCGCTGGAAGATCCGGCACGTCTCTTACTTGATCTCTAAAAAGAAACTCTACCATGAACAAACAATTTGACGTTCTTGTTATCGGTGCTGGCCCCGGCGGATATATTGCCGCAATCCGTGCCGCACAGCTTGGTTTTTCAGTTGCCTGCTGCGAGTTCAGCGCCTATGACGATCCTGCCGGAGAACCACGGCTTGGCGGCACCTGTCTCAATGCAGGGTGTATTCCCCTCAAAGCTCTCGTCGCCTCCTCGGAAGCTTATGAAAAAGCAGCGCTTCACCTCCCTGAACATGGCATCACTGCTACCGGAATAAGTATTGATGTGGCAAAAATGCAACAGCGAAAGGAAGCTATTGTCACAAAAATGACGGCTGGCGTAAAATTTCTCTTCCGCAAAAACAAAATCACTCTGCTCAAGGGGCTTGGCTCTTTTGCCGGAAAAACTGATGCCGGTTACAGAATTATCATCAGCGGAAAAGAGGGTGATGAAGAGGTCCTGGCACAAAAGGTGATTATCGCCACCGGTTCAAAAGCCCGTCATATCCCTAACGTCCAGGTCGATAACGTAACGATTTGCGATAATGAAGGAGCGCTGAAATTCACTGAAGCGCCCAAAAAGCTGGGGGTCATCGGCGCAGGTGTCATTGGTCTTGAAGTGGGTTCGGTCTGGCGCAGACTCGGCGCAGAGGTTACCATTCTTGAAGTGATGCCCTCGTTTCTTGGTGCCGCCGATGAGAGTGTTTCACGAGAAGCATCAAAGCTCTTTTTAAAGCAGGGACTGCACATCAAGCTTGGCGTGAGGATCGGACAGGCAAAACTGACCGAAAATGGTGTAAGTATTGCCTATACCGATGATCAGGGTTCAGAGCATACTCTCGAATGTGATAAACTGATTGTCTCCGTCGGGCGTACTCCAAACACTGAAAAACTCAACCTTGAGGCTGTCGGCCTCCAGACCGATGAACGGGGCTTTATTCCCGTCAACGACCACTGCGCCACTGCTGCTCCTGGTGTTTACGCTATCGGAGATGTGGTTCGCGGCCCCATGCTGGCCCACAAGGCTGAAGACGAAGGGGTCATGGTGGCAGAACTGCTGGCAGGTCAGAAGCCGCACCTCGACTACAACAGCATGCCCTGGGTTATCTACACCACCCCTGAAATTGCCTGGGTTGGAAAAACCGAACAGCAGCTCCGCTCTGAAGGACGCGACTACAAAACAGGACAATTTCCTTTTGCCGCCAACGGAAGGGCACTGGGCCTTGGTGATGCGGATGGATTTATCAAAATGCTTGCCGATGCAAAAACCGATGAAATTCTCGGGGTACACATTATTGGAGCAAGTGCCTCCGACCTGATCGCTGAAGCGGCGCTTGCCATGGAGTTTCATGCATCATCCGAGGATGTCGCACGCACCTGCCATCCCCATCCAAGCCTTTCGGAGGTGATGCGCGAAGCTGCTCTCGCCATTGAAAAACGGGCCCTGAACATGTAAGGCTCAGCAAATCCTTGGCAACTGTTCACCAAGCGGAAGATCAATAATCCGTCGGCTGCCATACACTGTTCGCATGACCACCATACCGGGATGATCGTCAACCACCGATCCGATGATGACACCATCCCGGCCAGAGTCGAAGCTCCGCATTACCTCAAGAACCTTTTCTGCGTCACTTGCTGCTACAGCCACAACAAGTTTGCCTTCGTTGGCCACATGCAGGGGATCAATACCAAGCAGTTCACAAGCGCCCCGAACATCGGGTTTGACGGGAATAGTTGTCTCATTAATCTCAATTCCAACAGAAGAGGATTGGGCCAGTTCATTCAGGGTTGCTGCCACCCCTCCCCTGGTCGGGTCTCGCATGGCGTGAATTGCGAAAGGTACCTCATCAAGAATTGAACTGATCATGCCATTGAGTGCTGCACAATCGCTTGTTATCCTTGAGTGGAATGAGAGCCCTGCGCGCGAGGTCATGATAGCCATCCCGTGATCGCCCACTGTTCCTGAAAGAATAATGCTGTCGCCCACCTTCAGGTTTCGGCACGAGAGGTTGACTCCCTCTCTGACAATTCCGATGCCCGAGGTATTGATAAAAATCTGGTCGCACTGCCCTTTGCCGACCACTTTGGTGTCGCCGGTCACAATCATCACTCCTGCCCGGCGGGCGGCTTCGGCCATGCTCTCGACAATCGTTTCGAGCTCCATCAGCGAAAACCCCTCTTCGAGCACAAAGCCTGCGCTGAGGTAGAGCGGCTTTGCTCCACCGACCGCCAGGTCGTTGACGGTGCCGTTGACGGCAAGCTCTCCAATGTTGCCGCCGGGAAAAAAAATCGGGCTTACCACGTAGGTGTCGGTGGTAAACGCTGTTCTTCCTGGCGGGATATCAAGCTTTGCCTGATCGTCAAGCAAATCGAGAAAAGCGTTATGGAGATGCGGCATAAACACTCGCTGCATGAGCGCCTGCGATAACCGGCCCCCGGCACCATGGGCCATCTGGACAGTTTCGTGCTGCAGAATCGGAGTTGGACAGGTCGGGATAATCGTCATAAGGTATCACGATGATAATTATAATACGCTGCACATGCCCCTTCGGATGAGACCATCGTGGCACCAAGCGGATGCTCCGGCGTACACTCTTTCGCAAAGGCGGGACAGCCAGCAGGCTTGAGTATCCCCTGCAAAACACTGCCGCTCATGCAGAGTGGCGACTCTTCAGCAGAGATATTGGTGACATGAAACCGTTTTTCGGCATCAAACGAGGCAAACTCCTTCCTGAGACCAAGACCGCTGCCCGAAATCAGGCCAAGGCCGCGCCACTGACGGTCGATCACCTCAAATACTTTCATGATAATCTCCCGCGCCAAAGGGTTGCCTTCACGGCTTACGACACGCCCGTAGCTGTTCACCACCTCCGCTTTTCCCTCTTCGAGCAGTTCGACGGTTTTGAGAATCCCCGCAAGCAAATCCACAGGCTCAAATCCGGTCGGCACAATCGGCGCTTGAAACTCTCGGGCTACCGGCTCATACTCCTCATAGCCCATCACCGCGCAAACGTGCCCTGCGGCAAGAAAGCCCTGCACCCTGTTCCCCGGTGAGGAGAGAATCGCCCGCATGGCTGGCGGCACCATCACCTGGCTCACCAGAACGCTGAAATTATTTATGCCCTCTCGTTCTGCCTGCCAGACCGCCATAGCATTGGCCGGAGCCGTCGTTTCAAAACCAACAGCAAAAAAGACCACCTCTTTTGAAGGGTTATCACGGGCGATCTGCAGGGCATCGAGCGGTGAAAAAACAATACGCACTTCACCACCTTCACTGCGCACCATAAAGAGATCCCTTGCATTGCCGGGCACACGCAGCATATCGCCAAAACTGGTAAAAATCACCTCTTCCCGTGCAGCAATAGCCAAAGCACGCTCAATAGACTCAAGCGGTGTCACGCAGACCGGACAGCCGGGACCATGCACCAGCTCGATAGTATCAGGCAGCAGTTGGTCAATACCATTTCGGATAATGGAGTGAGTCTGCCCGCCGCAGATCTCCATGATGGTCCAGTGCTGGGTGGTTTTTCTGCGGATCTCCTTAAGGAGCTTCCTGGCGAGTGCCGGATTCCTGTACTCGTCGATGTATTTCATTGGTGTCAGCATCACAATGATTCTGGTAAGGAGGGCTCTTCATCAGGCTGAAATGCCCCGCTGTCAATCAGTTCCTGCCAAAGCTTCAGGCTCTCAGCCGCCGCCTCTTCATCAATGATTTTCAGGGCAAATCCTGCATGTACAATGGTGTACTGGCCAACCTTGATGTCGGGCACATATTCAAGACAAGCTCTTGTTTTTGAACCGTTCACATCGATAATGCCCATTTTCAGGCCGTTTTCGGTGGCGAGTTCGATCAGTTTTCCGGGGATAGCGAGACACATGTTAATTTTATTTCAAGATCATAAAAGATTTGTGAATTGTTATTATTAAACTGAACTCAAGAATAGCTATGTCCACAAAGGATTTGCAGTTTGCATTCTTGTCCCTTTCGGCAATCTACTAATACTGAGTTATTATGAAACAGAAAATCTGTATAGTAACTGCTGTCTTATTGGCCCTTGCTTCTCCTGCAGGGTAAGCGGCAAAGAATGTCAGCCCGGCGCGGATTGGTAAGGCAATCATTGGTTGAGGCGATAGAACTGATATGATGGTATTTTTTGCTGCTATTTTTGGTATATCTCCCCATAGAGCTTCCGTATTTTTTGATTTGTGGTGCGTTACAAAGTGGTAATTCCCTATTACTGTCAGAAGCGGACTGATAAATACCACTTTGATGCGTTTCAGTTTTTTTTGCAATAAAGCCAATGGTGTCAGCGAATCGGTAAGAGCGCTGGCTTACCTGCTGGTGCGTATGCGTATTCTAAGTTGTCGCACAGGAACAGGTTAAGCCGCTCAATACAACAATTTCTGCTGCAATTTTGATGGATCGGCTGGTGTTGGGGTGAGCGCTCGAGGGTAAAAGGTGATTTTTTTTACTATTTCCTCTTGAAACAGTTGGTTGTTCGTACATTTTTTTTACACTACCTCGTGTGTTAATATGAGTACCGTTAGTTTTTTAACTTTATTTTTTCTAACAAAACAACCAAGGAGAACCAAAACATGAAAAAATATATCTTGTTACCACTGCTCCTTATCGGTGGTTTATGCTCAACACCAGCAGTTGCTGAAACTTATGTCAGCGGGTCATTTGGTCTTGGGATGCTTGGTAATTCTGATGCAACAGTTGGTACAGTTTTGTAGCCACTCCTGAACTGAGGGAGGAAACAAAAACGGTGTATCACGGTCTGCTACGATAAAATCGATACTCATAAGGCAAAATCACTGAAGATTCGGATATAAAATATTATATCTATTCATATTTAATATAACACTTTAAAAGGAAATTTACAAGATTTTTTGAAGTATTTTAAGTCCGACAGGCTGCTATAGACAGGTTGTTCCTGGAATATCTGGGAGTGCCCGGAAAATAGTGTACGCTTTATCCTACTTTCAGGTTTATCCTGAATTTGTTATTGCTCGAGAACATCAAACTCGGAACGTATGGCTAAAGAGGCAGTCGCCCGCATCAAAATCAACAAGCTGCTCGAAGCTGCCAGCTGGCGGTCGCTTCCTTCAACGTATTAGCTCAAGAAAATCATGGATAAAAATACATTTCCGAAATTACTGGAGCAGTTACTGGAAGGGAGCGATCTTCAAGCACCTCTTCAAGCTTTTGTAAATAAGGTTGCGCTAATTCTTTCGGACAATCAACTTCCATTTTTTCCCGATTACACCGACCACGGTATTGAACATGTTTATCGTGTATTACAGATCGAAGTTGATGAACTTGTGCCGAAAGAAGTTTGAGAGAATAATCGAAAGGATTCAAAAACTCGTTTACTTGGCGATGCCGATGCTGTGGTACTGATTGGCGCAACGCTGTTGCATGACATTGCGATGCACTTGCGAAAGAAAGGATTTCTGGAACTTGTCAGCCCTGATTCTCGGTTTCAGCCTCTCCCGTGGTTCAAAGATGCCCACGAAGATCATGCTGCCGACCGTCCGTGGCATGAGCTATGGGAAGAGTATTTGCGTGAAACAAAGCGACTGAGTGAACGCAATCTGGCTAAAATTATTGGAGAAGATTGATCGTCTGCGTGCACCATCGATACTTCTTCAGTTGCGACATCCACAAAGTCCTGTTTCTGTGCAGGAATGGCAGAAGCATTTAGCCGTGCAATACATTGGTTCAGCTACCGATCCTCGTGGCAAAATGATTACGGTGAGCGATGATGTGAGTCTTTCGTTGTACCTCCAGCTTCAGGAACTGCTAAAAGGGCTACAAAATGAGCTTGATCATTCAACTGCTTTGCTTGATGAAAGTTATGGCAGAATGAACGACCTTGGCTTGAATCAGCTCAACCTTAAAATCCGACGTATTCACTCGAATTTGAACGATCCCAAGTTCCGCGACAATCTGCCATACGTACCGGAACGGACGGGATTTCGTGTTGACCAGAATCTGCTCACCCTGTTGGTTGAACCACTGTATGGGAAAAATCCGAGTGTGGGAGTGCGTGAGTTGATGCAGAATGCCGTTGATGCTGTGTGTGAATTGGATGCATGGTCTAAAGTACACGGTGTTGCTATCGAATTGCTTGAGCTACCTGAACAGGATGGTGATGTTCTGATTGAATTTATCGAACGGGGAAACGGTTCATGGTTTCTCCGTGTTTGTGACAGAGGCATTGGTATGACAAGCGATACGATCAAGAACTACTTTTTGCGTGCCAGTGCATCGTTCCGCAACAGTGAGGAGTGGATTAAAGAGTTCGTTGATGATGATGGTAAGCCGCGTGTGGCTCGTGCTGGACGGTTCGGAATTGGGGCTTTTGCCGTTTTTCTTCTCGGACACTCTTTTCGCTTGTGGACGCGACATGCTGGCGCAGACAAGACTAAAGGATATATGATTACGGCTTCGGCTGACAGTCAGCTTATCGATATACGGCGAGATCCTAACTTGCCTGTAGGGACAACGGTTGAAGTAGAAATGACCAATGAAGCCGTGTCAGCTTTTGGTTTTGAAAAAGAAGAGGATAATAAAGTCTTTGGTGGCCACTTTGTTGGTTATTCAGACTGGTTTTGTTGGGATTGGCCAAAAGTGGTAAGACGTGTAGTACGAGGAAACGAAACAAAATTATTGCCGCAACAATATGTTACACCTATTCGGAAAAGCACTCTTCCACCAGAATGGTCTGTTATTTATCCACAGGGATTCGATGCTGTGTATTGGACGTTTGGCGACGCTCCAACTCTCTCCTGCAATGGATTGAGGATTGAGAGTTCTCGCCTTTCATGGCCATTCAATGTGTTTGAGTGGTCTGAGGAAATGCAACTTGAGCAACCATGCGTTTCAGTTCTCGATAGTGCATCCAATTTGCTGCTAACGATACAACGTGATAAACTCTCAAAGGGTTCTGTTCCATTCATCAATGAGTTGGCCCGTGACGTGATACTTTCCTTCATTGCACACGCGCTTGTTTGTGGGCCAACATCTTGTGCCGAAGCAATCTCTTCTTTAAAGCACAATCATCCGCTTGATAAGTCAAAGTTTTCACAATATGATGTTGGTGACCATCACCCGGTATTTAGCTCTGAACACCATATAAAATGGTGTATTACTTCTGATGAGATGGTGCCTGCCGACGCATGGCATTATTCACTTTTGAAAACAGAATCATGTTTTATATATGGGACTTTTTCTCAAGATCTTGGCAAATTAGCTTACTGTAGGTCAACAGCCTGCTCAATCCATCCCTCAGCCCTGATTACATAACCGCGCTGAAAGCTGAACAAGCAGCGTTGAGAGAGAGCCACACTTCCAACAACGCAACGAAAAAATATCTCCCTCTTGCCGATGCCCGCAAGAACCGCGCCTCACTGCAACCAACGGTTTACAAACCACTGACGCCCGGCATAACGCTGCTGGAAAATGTGACTGTTGGAGAGCTGCGCCCCTACATTGACTGGATGCCGCTCTTTATGACGTGGGAGATGCACGGACGTTATCCGCAGATTCTCGACGATGCGAAATACGGCAAAGAGGCGAAAAAACTTTATGAAGATGCCAACGTGCTGCTTGACGAACAATACCAAGGCATCCGGCCAGCTCCAGGCTATCCCGCTTGCCCAGACCACAGCGAAAAAGCTGCACTCTTCACCCTGCTGAACGCTGAAACGAACACCGGCATAACGCTGACAGAGTCGTTCGCCATGAACCCGGCAGCATCAGTTAGCGGACTTTATTTTGCCCATCCGGCAGCAAAGTACTTTATGCTGGGCAAAATCGGCAAAGATCAGGTTGAGGATTACGCCGCACGGAAAGGGATGAGCGTTCAAGAAGCAGAGAAATGGCTCGCTACAGTGCTGAATTACGAGCCGAAGTAAAATATGTTTTGAACCATGATTCATAGGATTGATTTGATTCCATGATTACGTTGTAAATAAATACGAGAAATCATGAAATCAAACCATCAAGCGAATCATGGTTCAAGATATTACATGATGAACAGGATTGATAACCGGCAAGCTATGAGAAGGAAAAAAGGAATAAGAGAAAAATCAGCACGCAAGCATAAAAAAAGCCGACAGTACATTGTTACTGCCGGCTTGCTGAGAAAAGTTGTCGGTAACGCAAGAAATACTTAGAAGGTGTACCTTACACCTGCCAAAAAGTTACTGATGGACAAAGTTGACTCATCACTACCATCATTACTCTTGATTTTTGATGGTTTAAAATAACGATACCCAAGATCAACGACCACCTTGTCAGAAGCTTTGATACCAACACCAGCACCTAACTGCCAAGCAAACACACTTTTGTCTGCGGTACTCTCTCCGTCTTCGCCCTCACCCTTTATTTTTGCAAGGCCAAAACCTGCCGTAACATAAGGGGAAACGCCAGAATCTTTGATAACAAAATCGCGATAACCATTAGCCATAAATGAAAGAACAGAAGCAGAACCTGTCATTGGATGTAATACACCTGCACCATCTTTCCATTTATCTGCATCATGAGACTGATAGCCAATAGCCGCTTCAGCACGGTACTCATCAAATTTATAGCCGAAAGCAACACCAAATGGAACTCCAGATTTGAACTCCATTGCATCTTTAGTTGTCTCACCCGTTACTGTATCTTTGCTATCTACATTACCCAACATGCCCAGTCCAACAGAGCCGCTGACATAGGTTTCAGCAAATGCTGGTGTTGAGCATAAACCGCCAGCGAGCAGCAGTGGTAGCAATAATTTTTTCTTCATCTGTTTTTGATCTCCTTGTTTCTTGTTAGAGAAATAAAAATGAAAAACTAACGGTACTTATTAACACACGAAATAGTGTAAAAAAAAAGTACGAACAACCAAGGCTTTCGAGAAAATATAATTGAACACTGTTACAAAACATCAAATTGAACACGATTTCCTCAATGCCAGTGAAATCCACAAATCCCGTTTGTCTGAACCATGATTCATAGGATTGATTTGATTCCATGATTACGTTGTAACCTGAAAATCGGATAAAGCGCACACATTAACGAAAAACATCACCGAGCAGGCACGATTTCCAAGCAAAATCGTGCTTTTTTCTTGCTTTTTAACGTGTACGTATGTATATTAAGGAAAACACGATAAATAGGAGCAAACCCCATGTCTAAACCAGTAACAGGAAAAACTCACGTTGGAGAACGCCGTGAACGGCGCCCGAATGGCGATGTTTACCTCTATGAGAGGGTTACGGCCTATAATGAACAGGCCAGAAAGACCTATACAGTCAGTCAGAAGCTGAAGGGGAAAATCAAGTCGGGGACACAGGAGGTCATCACCACACGTCCGAAGAAACGCAAAGGTGAGGGAGTCGTGGCTTGCGCGGTGCGCAGGCATAGTGGCCTCACGGATATTCTGGAGTGGGTCGGAACAGCCTCCGGCATTGACGATGACGTGCGATCTTCGTTCAGCGAGGGCGACGCAGCCAAGATTCTCTCCATTGCGCGATACTGGATCGGTTCCGGCGGAAACACCTTGCCACGCCTTGAGGGTTGGCAGGTAATGCACTCCCTTCCATACAGCGAAGCTATCACCGAAGACGTTTACG
>JBMOIS010000028.1:0-39761 GCA_049317185.1 Chlorobium sp.
GAGTGCGGGTTTGGTGAAAAGAATTCGATGGGCTTTGGTATGGTGAAGGTTGAACTGAGTTTGTCGTAGCGTCCATGAACTGAGTTCTGCTCTTGTGTTGACAAAACTGTTGCTTGGGGATGCTTCAAAATCGGCAGGCAGGTCACAGGGGTGTTGTCAAGGTGCGTGGCTGAAATGGTGGAACTTATGGTACATTCCCTGTGTCGCCTCTTTTTTTTGCACAGTCGCAGGGAATTATCAGTAGTGCTGCATGAATGTCAATTTTCCCCTTAAAATTATTGGCCTTGGCCGGTATCTTCCTTCTCGTATCGTTCAAAGTTCCGAGCTTGAGAGGGCTTGGGCTTTACCTGCCGGATGGGTGGAGAGGCGCAATGGTGTGCGTGAACGGCGGTGGGTTACTGCCGAAACGGCTTCGTTTATGGCGGCAGAGGCAGCGCGAGAAGCACTTGATGAGGCGGGGTTGAGGCCCGACCAGCTCAGCCTTATTATCAATGCTTCAGGCACTGCTGAACAGGCGATCCCTGATACCGGTGCCTTGATTCAGCGGCAACTTGGTCTTGGCAGCTCGGGGATTCCTGCCATGAGTGTGCACACGACCTGCCTCAGTTGTATTACCGCTCTTGATGTGGCAGGAACCTTCCTCACTACCGGGCGTTATACCACGATTCTCATCGTCAGTTCCGATATCGCTTCGTGCGGTATCAATCCGAAGGAGCCTGAGTCGGCTACGCTGGTGGGTGATGCGGCGGCGGCTCTGGTTGTAACCCGTTCAGGCCCGGATGACAGCGCTGCCATTCACCACGCCCATTTCAAAACTTATGGTGATGGAGCCTCTTTTACCGCTATCAGGGGAGGGGGCTCGGCACGCCATCCCGCCAAAGCTGACCATAACTCTGATGATGATCTTTTCAGGATGGATGGCCCGGCAGTGCTTCGCATGGTGCGGAGCTTTGATGAAGCTTTTCTTGAGGAGCTCTATGCGGGCCTTTCAAAAAGCCTGAGAGATATTGACCTTGTTGTTCCCCACCAGTCGAGCAAGGTTGGTCTGCTTCTCCTTCAGCGTTACGGGTGGCCGGAGTCGAAAATCATGCACACTCTTGAGTGGCTCGGCAATTGTGTGGCGGCATCCATTCCGGTGACTCTTTACCAGGCGGTGCGTGATGGCGACCTCCAGCGAGGGCAGAAGTTCCTGCTTGTCGGCACTGGCGCCGGGCTCTCCATTGGCGGGCTGGTTATGACTTATTGAGTGGCCGTCGCTATCGAGAGTGTTTGTCGTTGAAATTGGTGCCGACAGAAAAGCTCTCTGCAATTCGTTTTTATGCTCAAAGAGTGCGAGGCTTTCAGTCGTCCTCTGAAGGGTAAAGAGCCGCAGTTCAAGGTTTTTCTGGAGGTTGATGGTGTATCATATCTGCGTCGCTATGAACTTTTTTGCCATTGCTCAAATTCACTGAGCGACATAATTGGCAGAGTCTTAAAGACATCCTTAAGAACAAGCAAGTCGTTATCACCAGTCACTAAAACATCCGCGTTGCCAACTACGGCTAACGTCATAAATATTTGATCAGCTATATCTCTGATTACAAGAGGGTCAAGTTAAAAATAGTAATGGTGTAAGGAAATTTTATCCGTCAGCAAAAACTTTTTTCAGGATTTGTTATTGGTATGCCCCTGATTCTTGGTAAACAGTTATTTTATGACCTTATCGGAGAACAGAAGTTCTTTCACAATAAACAAAGAGGCAAGTACATGAACCGGGATCTTTTTCTTGACGGCTTTGTTGGCCGCATAGCTGGCAGGTTCGCTCTGTCAACAGATTTTGCCTTCGAAATCCTTGCCGTTGCTGCTGTGCTTGATATGACCTTTGATGAGGTTATGGACAATGTTTCAACCCTTGACAACGGCAGTGGTTCGCATGATGGGGGGATGGATGGCATTTATATTGACGAGGAGGAGGCGGTTATGCATCTCTTTCAGGTGAAGTCCGGGGCTCATCTTGGCGATAATATTTTGGCAAAGTTTGTCAACGATTACCGGAATCTCTTTGTGTTTGGCAATATCACTCAGCTCCCCTTGAACAGTAAGGTTGCCAGGGCTTTTGAGATGTATCATTCACTGGCTCTTTCGGGACGGGCAATTGAGACACAGTTGCATTTTGTTTTTGGCGGTGAGATAACCTCCCAGAATCGGGAGATTGCCTTGCGACACCTGGAGGCCAATGAGCGGTTGACGATTTATGATCGTAACGACCTCTACGATCAGATAGAAAATCTGGTTGCAGAACACCGAAAGCGCAAACCGGTCACCTTCAGTTTTATGGCGCAGCGCTCAAATATCTCCTTGAAAAGTGACCCTCAGGCATTGATCTCCTTTCAGATTCAGAATGTCAAGGCCATCAATTTTCGATTGTCGGCGCTCGATCTTTGCCGTTTGCTCGACAAGGAGAAGGAGGTCAACAAACGTATCGATTCTGTTTTCAGCGATAATATTTGTGGCTATTTG
Source organism: Chlorobium sp. (assembly GCA_049317185.1). Classification (GTDB taxonomy): domain Bacteria; phylum Bacteroidota; class Chlorobiia; order Chlorobiales; family Chlorobiaceae; genus Chlorobium. Next base: position 2,500 of record JBMOIS010000028.1, read on the forward strand.
GGCTCAAACCGAACGAATACAAAAATTCGCGAAACCATCCAGAGCGACTATGCCGAGTATTTTCCATTTTTGAACAATGGCATCACCATCATTGCCGAGCAGGTCAAGATTCCTCGTGAAATGCAGGCGGGGGTTTATCCTGTTGAAACCAAAAACCCGGTGATTGTCAATGGCTTGCAGACGACCCATGTCATTTATGATGCGTACCTCAACAATCCTGCCGATTTGGAGGGTGTTTTCGTGCTGGTGCGTCTCTATGAAACTGCGGATCCTGAACTGGTTGCCAAAATTACGGACGCAACCAATACCCAGTCTCCCATCAATTTCCGTGACAAGATGAGCAACAAGAATTTCAACCATTACGTGAAGGCTTTGTTTGAGTCGCGGGGGATTGGGTATCTAACAAAACGGGGAGAGACCTTTGAAAACAGTTACAGTCGGGCGCTCAACGAATCAATTCATGCCGATCATTTACTGAAGTTTTGGTATGCCGCCTGTTACGAAAAGCCGGAGCTTGCCAAAAACTCCAAGGCAAGGGTACTCGAAGAGATTTTTGAAGCAACCTCAACCAGCAGCCACCCCTTGCACTTTCTTTTTTCAGGAGATGCCGATTCACCACTCTATCAGCAGTTGCTCACTGTCTATCACCTCTATCGTTTTGTTGTGGAGCAGCGCAATGGAGCTGTCAGCCGTGCAGATTTTGTGATGTATGCTGATGAGCTCCTCTGTTATGGCCTCTATAAACTTGGTGGTGATGATGATGCTGCGAATTACTCCAGGGTGTACGACGCTCTGCTTCAGGCATCAGGGGATGAAAAATCCATCTATACGGCAAAAGGGTTGACCTACTCGCACAACGGCTACTTCAAGTCAGCCAAAAGCCGTTATGACCTTGACCGTCTTTTGGGCTTTATTCCTGGCAAGTTGAGTTGAGAGTTTTCAAAATCTCGGGATTTTCAGGATAGTGCTGCTTAAAAAACATTAACTTTTGCGCAAGGGTGAAGCTGTCTATGGAATAATGGCTTCCTGATTTGAATTATAGTCGGAGAGTGTTAACCAGATAAAAATAGATAAAACTATGTTGGACGCAAAATTGCTTTTACAATCAGTTGCACTTTGGAATGAAGCTCGCGAGAAAGATCCAGAGAGTATGGCGAATCTTCAGGATCAAGATCTTGGTGGAGCTAATCTTGATGGTGCCGACTTGTGTGAGGCTAATCTCACTGGGGCAAGTCTCAATGGAGCAAGTCTCAACGGGGCTGATCTCAGTGATGCCCATCTGAGTGGCGCTGACTGCAGTGAGGCGGATCTCCGTGGAGCAATACTTTGGAATGCAGACCTGAGTGAGGCAAACTTTACTGAGGCCATTCTCAATGGGGCTGATCTGTGCGGGGCTTATCTTGAAAATGCAGATTTTTCTGCGGCATCAATTTGTGGAGCTGATCTGACCTGTGCTCACCTGAGCGGGGCAAATTTTCAGGAAGCCAGTATCCTGGGATCAGATTTTTTAGATGCATTTGCTGATCATGCAGATTTCAGTGGAGCAGACCTCAAGGGATGTGACTTCACTGGTGCTGACCTCACCGGAGCGGATTTTAGTGAGGCGACTCTCAATGGAAGTGATTTCACTGGCGCGGAACTTGTCGGAGCTGATTTCACTGCTGCTCTTCTCAATGGAGTTGAGTGTGCTGCTACGAATATTGAAGGGGCAAAAGGGTTGCCTGATTCTGTTGTTAATGAATCAGACGAGGAGCTTGGGGCGTAGAAGCAGAGAGAAAACGGGGCGCAGGGGGGAGATTTGGCCCTCATGCGCCTCTGCCGTCCGACCAATTTCAGGTAAGCGCTCTGCATAGACCTGATAAAATGATCAGGGTGAGCGTACCAGTGGCAACAATCGTGATGAAATAAAAGGCATACAACTTCAATGGCAAAAAAACAGTCAGTCGATACAAAGCATCCGATTGAGTCTTACGAGCATAAAGACAAGCTGAGGGTAAACAATCCGCCGGTCGGGTTGGTGACACCCCAGACGGATCCTGATGCCGGAGCTAAAAAAAGCTATGCCTACGATCCGCATCTTGACCCTCAACTACAATGGGCTGGCAAGGCTCGCCAAAAATCTGAAAGCCGAGATAACGGTTGCCTATTTTACGGTGGATGATGAAAAAAAAGTGCCAATTGTAAAAAATCTTGATATTCGGGCTGATGGTTTTTTGGAAAAAGGTCTTCCAATGGAATTTATTGGTGCTGATGTTATTGAAGCTATTGAAATGGGAGCCTGAATGTTGTTTATAGCAACCTGAAAGTAGGATAAAGCGAACACATTAACGAAAAACATCACCGAGCAGGCACGATTTTCAAGCAAAATCGTGCTTTTTTCTTGCTTTTTAACGTGTACGTATGTATATTAAGGAAAACACGATAAATAGGAGCAAACCCCATGTCTAAACCAGTAACAGGAAAAACTCACGTTGGAGAACGCCGTGAACGGCGCCCGAATGGCGATGTTTACCTCTATGAGAGGGTTACGGCCTATAATGAACAGGCCAGAAAGACCTATACAGTCAGTCAGAAGCTGAAGGGGAAAATCAAGTCGGGGACACAGGAGGTCATCACCACACGTCCGAAGAAACGCAAAGGTGAGGGAGTCGTGGCTTGCGCGGTGCGCAGGCATAGTGGCCTCACGGATATTCTGGAGTGGGTCGGAACAGCCTCCGGCATAGACGATGACGTGCGATTTTCGTTCAGCGAGGGCGACGCAGCCAAGATTCTCTCCATTGCACGATACTGGATCGGTTCTGGCGGAAACACCTTGCCACGCCTTGAGGGCTGGCAGGTAATGCACTCCCTTCCATACAGCGAAGCTATCACCGAAGACGTTTACGGCGACTTGTTCAAAAGTGTCGGGCGCAACGAGGATGGCGTGCAACGCTACTTCTCCTTCCGGGCGGATCGCCTGGGCAAACATCCTGTGCTGGCGTTCGATTCGACCACTCTATCAACCTACTCCGAGAATCAATTAGAAGCGCGACGCGGGTTTAACAAGGACGGTGACGGACTGAACACCATCAAGCTTCTGACCTTATATTCTGTCAAGGAGCGCGAGCCTCTGGCCTTCGCCAAGCAGCCCGGTAATGTCCCTGACGTCATATCCATTGAGAACGCCCTGACTCAGCTCAAGTGCTTTAGCCTTGAGAAGCCCTTGATCGTCACCGACAATGGTTACTACAGTCAGGAGAACATGATGAAATTCGCCTTGCGCAACATGAAATTCCTGACTCTGGTCGACCCCAACGTCACCTGGGTTCGCGAAGCAGTGGACGCGCTTCGTGAGACGCTGGGGAGCATGTCCAGCACTTGTCCATTTGATCCATCCGTTTGCGGTGCTATGATGATGAGAACGCACGAGTTCCGTCAAGTGCGCCAGCGGTCGCGCAACGGCAAGCTGGCAGGAGAAGAAGAGACGTTCGTGCGCCGCCTTTATGTGCATGTCTTCTATTCCCCCGACAACGACACCAGGAAGCAACTTGCATTTCGTAAGGACTTGCTTGAGTTAAAGGCTCAAGTGGAAGACGGAGTGGCTGAGTTCACGAAATCCGTGCAAAGAAAAATAGACAGGTACCTGGTCTGCTCAAAAAAGGGGCGTGGTGGACAAGTGAAGGTTGGCTTCAACGACAAAGCCACCACCGAAGCAAAGAAATACTTTGGCTATTTCGCACTTGTCAGCAATCAGAGCATGGATACGTTCACAGCGCTTGAAGACTATCGACTGCGTGAAAAAATAGAGGAACTCTTCGCGGTGAATAAGGGGGGGCTTGATGGCGCACGGCCGCGCACATGGTACCCCGACAATCTGCGGGGAAGGCAGTTCGTGCAGTTTGTCTCACTGGGTTATCACTGCTTTCTGACAAAGAAAATCAAGGAAATGCGAGAAGGGCTTGGAAAGAACAAAAGCGAAAAGACCGCCGCGCTTGTCAAGCTCGAAAATCAACTGGACAAGTGGCTTGAGCAACGATCACTCGCCCAGATTCTGGACTGGTTCGACTGCATTGAAACGACCAACGTGCGAACACCCATGGGCAACTACCGTTGGTCTACCGAATCAGTAGCCAGAGACAGGTTGTTCCTGGAATATCTGGGAGTGCCCTGCAAATAGTGTGCGCTTTATCCTACTTTCAGGATAATAGACGCAGATTAAATTTTTGAAAATTTTGATGATATGGAAACCATTTTGAGCAGGTTACTTCAGCTTTTTTGCCATTGCTCAAATTCACTGAGCGACATAATTGGCAGAGTCTTAAAGACATCCTTAAGAACAAGCAGATCGTTATCACCAGTCACTAAAGCATCCGCGTTGCCGACTACGGCTAACGTCATAAATATTTGATCGGCTTTATCTCTGATTACAGGAAGGTCAAGTGGCACCTCAAGCGAAGTGACCGTTTCAGCGTAGGGCAGAAAATCGGCCAGCAATAACAATTGCTCTCTGTTTGTGAGCTTGAATTTTGGATAGGTCAACACTTTCAAGAGTTCGCTGGCTGTTTCCTTGCTGACTAATGGGATAATAGACCCGGACTGCCAGCTATGACGCAACCATGCCATCTTTTGGCGTGAAAATATCAATGCAGAGATAATGCAGTTCGTATCGAGTACTATGCGATAGCTCATGGCTGACTTTTTCTTGCCCACTGTACTGCATTCAGAACATCCTGGTCATTAATACCCAAAGCTTCTAATTTGGCACGCACGGCATCTGCCTGCTGCATACGCACCGGCGTAAGCATTATGCGACCATTCTCAACTTCAACTTCAAAGTAATCTGTTTTAGGAATTGAGGTAACAATAGATTTTGGCAAGGTCAACTGATTTTTGCTGGTAATTTTGGCTAACATGGCATTTATTTAAGGATAGTAATGGTGTAAGGATATCTTACCAAGAAAAATAGTTGTTACCAAAAAGTATTACACCATCGACAATATGGTTTTCTGCGTGGATGCAGAAAGTGCTAATCTTCTTGATGAACTGTTTTGCTGTAATTGATGACAAAATCCGGCAGGGCATTTTGTCGATTGCCGCTAAAAAAACCACCTGTTCCACACTCAACAACCGCAACTATTCAAAATCGTTACCTATATTATCACGTGCATTTCCCTGTACACTCTCCGGTCAGGGTGAGCGTACCAGTGGCAACAATCGTGATGAAATAAAAGGCATACAACTTCAATGGCAAAAAAACAGTCAGTCGATACAAAGCATCCGATTGAGTCTTACGAGCATAAAGACAAGCTGAGGGTAAACAATCCGCCGGTCGGGTTGGTGACACCCCAGACGGATCCTGATGCCGGAGCTAAAAAAAGCTATGCCTACGATCCGCATCTTGACCCTCAACTACAATGGGCTGGCAAGGCGGAGCATACCTCTTTTGAGATTCCGACGGTTTCGCTGCACGTTCACGAGCGCATTGATCCGCGCAGCATCATCGAAGCAGTACGCAAAATCAGGGAGGATGACGCACAGTTGTCGTTTTTTGGTCAGTTTGATGAGAATCCGCCATTGCGCGAAGCCATCAAGTTTTATCAGCATGCTCACGGATGGAGCAATCGTCTGGTGGCGGGCGACAGCTTGCTGGTGATGAACTCACTGCTTGAAAAGGAGGGGATGGCGGGCAAAGTGCAGATGCTCTTTTTTGATCCCCCTTATGGCATCAAGTATGGCTCCAACTTTCAGCCCTTTGTCAACAAGCGCGATGTGAAGGATGGCAAGGATGACGATTTGACCTCCGAGCCGGAGCAGATTCTTGCTTTCCGTGATACCTGGGAGCTGGGTATTCACTCCTACCTGACCTACCTGCGCGACCGCATGTTGCTGGCCCGTGACTTGCTGACTGAGTCGGGCAGCATTTTTGTGCAGATAGGTGATGAGAATGTGCACCGTGTCGGGGTAGTGCTGGATGAGGTGTTTGGTGCCGCTAATCGTATTGCAACCATCACCTTTGCAACAACCAGTGGCAGTTCAGCCTCTGCCCTCCCGCAAGTTGCAGATTATTTGTTATGGTACGCAAAAGATCAAACAAAAGTAAAATACCGTCAGCTTTATGAACCACTGATTCGAACCGAGATAATCGAGTATTTCAATTGGCACGCCATGGTTGAGCTTCCTGATGGAAGTTGTCGCAAGCTGCTGGATCATGAGCGTTTTGACCCAGACAGCAATTTGCCTGAAGGTGCTCGGATTTATGGTCGTACAGGACTGGATTCACAAGGTATTTCGACGACAGGGCGTTCTCTCCCTTACGCATGGAATGGACGGCTTTTTCCTTGTGCCTCTAATCGCCACTGGTCGATATCCAAAGAGGGTATGGACTATCTTGGCAAAAATCGGGCGTCTTGATGCTGCTGATGGACAAGCTTCGCTTATGTGGAAGAAGTATGAAGATGAGGTTCCCGGACGGCGTATCAACAATGTCTGGTCAGCCCAGATGTACCCAACCGAGAAAAAGTATGTCGTTGAAACCGCCGTCAAGGCCATTACCCGTTGCCTCCTTATGACCACTGATCCCGGTGATCTCGTCTTTGACCCGACTTGCGGCAGCGGCACTACCGCCTTTGTTGCCGAACAGTGGGGCCGTCGCTGGATCACCTGCGATACCTCTCGCGTGGCGCTCACCCTGGCCCGACAGCGCCTGATGACTGCTGTGTTTGATTATTACGAATTGGCACATCCAAAAGAAGGGGTTGGCAGTGGGTTCAAGTACAAAACTGTACCATGCGTATCTCCTAAAATACTCTCAACGGAAGATGCCTCTTCACCGATTGTTCTTTATGACCAGCCGATTTCCGACAGCAAAAAGAGGCGAGTGAGCGGCCCCTTCACGGTCGAGGCTGTCCCTGCGCCTTCAGTCAAGTCGGTTGATGAACTGCTTGATGGTACGCCGCAACCTGCCGATCTCTCCATCGCCCGCTCTGGTGAGACTCTCCGTCAGGGTGAGTGGCGCGACGAGCTTTCACGCACCGGACTTCGCGGCAAAGGGGGGCAACAGATTCGCTTTGCTCGCCTGGAGCCGCTGCCCGGGTGCTACTATCTTCATGCTGATGGCGAAACCCGCCCCGGCGCCGATGGTCTCATCCGCCAAGATGGCACAGCCAGCCAGCCTCAACGAATCGTCGTCTCATTCGGCCCGGAACATGCGCCCCTTGAGCAGCGTCAGGTAGCACAGGCAATCGAAGAGGCGCAAACCCTTGTGCCAAGGCCCAAGCTCATTCTCTTTGCCGCCTTCCAGTTTGATCCTGAAGCCGCCAGGGATATTGATGAAACCAACTGGCCGGGCGTGACTTTGCTCAAAGCGCAGATGAATGCTGACCTATTGACCGACGACCTGAAGAAAAAACGGGCCAGCAGTGAATCGTTCTGGCTTATTGGGCAACCTGATGTGTCGCTTCGCAAGATCCAGCGCGGTGAACATCAGGGGAAATGGGAGCTGGAGGTGTATGGCTTCGATTATTACAACACCAGAACCGGTGCCATTGAATCGGGCAATGCTCAGCAGATTGCCGTCTGGCTGCTTGATACCGACTATGACGGGCGGAGCATTTTCCCGCGTCAGGTCTTTTTTCCGCAAGCTGGCGAAAACGATGGCTGGGCAAGGCTCGCCAAAAATCTGAAAGCCGAGATTGACGAAGAGCTGATCGAAGCCTACCGTGGCACCCTCTCACTGCCCTTTGAACTGGGCAACCACTCACGGGTAGCGGTAAAAATTGTCGATGACCGTGGCGTTGAATCGCTCAAGGTTATTGGGGTAACATAAAGGAGTTTATGCGATGATAACAAACATTACGCTCTCGAATTTCAGAGGCTTTGAGGAGGAGGTATCGGTCAGAATTCGACCGATCACCATCTTGATTGGCCGCAACAGCGCAGGAAAATCCTCACTGATCAAGTTTCTGCAAATGTTACGTCAGACGCTGGAGTCGCAACGTGATTGACCGGTTGATAATCAATACTCCTTATGTGGAGCCGGAACGTCACTGGCGCTATCAGCGTGAGTCGCGCTCGTTTGACCTGGTTGAAGGGCGACGTTCAGCCGGATATGTGGTCGCTTCGGGCGATTCAAAAGCTTTTGACGATCCCGGCATCTTTGTTGAAATCCCATTGGTGAACCAGATTCGTCCTCGTGTTCGTGCCTGGCGGGAGGCGGGCTATCCGGGGGTTTCGAGTATGACCAGCCGGTTGCTTGAACACTGGCGTGACGCAGAAGAGTTCGAGTCGCGCCGTTTTTTCTTTTGCCAACTGGAAGCGATAGAGACGCTGATATGGCTGACCGAAGCGCCTGCTGCCGAGCACGTCGGGATTGAGATTCCCGGTGATGGAGGGGCCTTTGTGCGTCAATGCTGCAAGATGGCCACCGGTTCCGGCAAGACAATTGTTATGGCGATGCTCATTGCCTGGCAGGTGCTGAACAAGGTGGCCTACCCGCAGGATAGCCGTTTTACCAAAAATGTGCTGGTGATGGCACCGGGGTTGACGGTCAAGAGCCGTTTGGCGGTACTGGAGCCGTCGGGGGAGGGCAACTATTATGAAGCGTTCAACATTGTGCCTTCGGCCATGCTCGATAAGCTGCGGCAGGGAAAGGTGCTGGTGCGCAACTGGCACGCTCTGGCCTGGGATAGCGAGGAGCAGCTCAAGAAGCGGCGCAGTGTTGACAAGCGCGGAGCCAAAAGTGACGAAGCCTACAGCCGTGAGGTGCTTGGTGAGATGGCCAACGCCCGCAACCTTCTGGTCATCAACGACGAGGCGCACCATGCCTGGCGTGTCAACCGGGAGTCGGAAGGCAAGTACCTCCGCAGCCGTGAGATGAAGGAGAGCGCCGAAGAGGCAACTGTCTGGATTGGCGGGCTTGACCGGCTGCACAGCTCACGAGGTATCCTTGCCTGCTACGATTTTTCTGCCACACCCTTCACTCCGTCCGGCAAAAAGAGCAGCGAAGAGGCGCTCTTCAGTTGGATTGTCAGCGACTTTGGCCTGAACGATGCCATCGAATCGGGGCTCGTCAAAACCCCTAGGGTGGTGGTTCGTGATGATGCCCGACCTGATGCGGCAACCTACAAGTCACGGCTCTACCACATCTACAACGATCCAGAGGTAAAAGACGACCTGAACCGCAAGGCCGAGCCGGAAGAGCCACTACCCGATCTGGTTCTGAATGCCTATTATCTGCTGGGCTACGACTGGCGGGAAAGCTGGAAAGCCTGGAAAAAGGCGGGGCTCTCCACTCCGCCCGTGATGATCACTGTTTGCAACCGCACTGAAACAGCCGCACGGGTGAAGCATGCCTTCGACTCCCGCAGGATTCATATTGATGAACTGTGCGATACGGAGCGCATCCTGCACATTGATTCGAAGGTGTTGAGTGATGCCGAAGAGCGAGAGGAACCGGTATCGACGGCAGAGGTTGTTGATGCTGCCATTGAGGTCGATGACACTGAAGCTCCGGTAGAGCGCAAGCTGACCAAGGCAAAGCAGGCTGAATTGTTGCGCAGAATGGTCGATACGGTTGGCAAGCCGGGGCAGTCGGGGGCAGGCATCCAGAAGGTCATTTCGGTCGGGATGCTCTCCGAGGGGTGGGATGCCCGCACCGTAACGCATATTATGGGCTTGCGTGCTTTCAGCAGCCAGTTGCTCTGTGAGCAGGTGGTGGGGCGCGGCCTGCGTCGAACCTCTTATGAGGTGGACTCGGTGACAGGGCTCTTTGATCCCGAATATGTCAACATTTTCGGGGTGCCCTTCACCTTTTTGCCCCATGAGGGTGGCACGGATGGCCCTCCACCGCCGCAGTCACCCAAAACCATCGTTGAGGCCGATCCCGCGAAGGTGGAGTACGAAATCCGCTGGCCAAACGTGGTGCGTCTTGAGCGCCTTTTTTACCCGATATTGAAGATCGACTGGAGCAAGGTCACGACGCTGGAGCTTGATGCTGCCCAGGCGTTGCAGGTGGCTGAACTGGCCCCGGTGCTTGAAGGGAAACCGAACGTGAACTTCGTCAACCGCATTGAACTGGAGCAGTTGGCTCGCGAGTTCCGCCAGCAGCGCATTGTCTTTGAAACAGCACGGGATGTTTTCGACCAGATGCGCCCATCATGGAGGGGAGGCCGGGAGCTATTGCTGGCCCAATTGGTGCGCATTGTCGAAGAGTTCATCCGCTCAGAGCATATTGCCATTTCCCCGCCACTGTTTTATCAGGATGAGCTTCGTCGCCGGGTCATCATCACCCTCAACATGTCGCGGGTAGTGCAGCACGTTTGGGATGCCGTCCGTCAGGAAAACACCGAAAAGCTCATGCCGGTGTTCGACCGCGACCATCCACTCCGTTCAACAGCCGACATGCGTACCTGGTACACCGGCAAACCCTGCGAGCGAACCAAAAAATCGCACATCAACGTCAGCGTCCACGACAGCACCTGGGAAGCAACCGATGCCTTTGTGCTCGACAACAGCGACCACGTTGCCGCCTGGGCCAAAAACGACCACCTCGGATTCGAGATTCTCTACATCTATCGTGGAGTTGTCCGAAAATACCGTCCCGACTTTCTGGTACGCCTTGCTGATGGTGCCACGCTTATTCTTGAAACCAAGGGCCAGGAGACCGAGCAGGACAAGGTGAAGCAGCGCTATCTGGAAGAGTGGGTGCAGGCCGTGAACACTCACGGAGGGTTTGGATGCTGGCGTTGTGCGGTGGTGCGGGGTGTTGGGGAGGTGATGGATGTTTTGATGGGGAGAGGGGAGTAAAACGGCATTATGTATTGAGGCGTTTGGGATGTTGCAAGCTACAAAACAGATTCATTTGCCGGATTGGGTGTGACGTGTAAAAAAGTTTAAATATTTACTCAAATCGTAAAAATTAAAGCTGAAAATGAACAGTCTTGAAATTGAAAAAAATACCATTGTATTACTCATATTTGCAGGACTTCTTATATATGCATTTGTATATAGATTTATTGACAAGTCGAATGAAGATGAACGAAAATCCAAAGAAGCAGCCCGAAAACAAAAAGATGATGATGAACGTGAGCTAAAGGAAAAAGAAGCCTTTCATTCAAAAATGATGGGTATTGTACAGGTTTTGAATGATCAAGTTGGCTCAGTAATCAAGCTTTATGATCAAATAATTGATACAATTCCTTATGCCAATAACGCTCTCGATCACGCAGAAGATGAATTTCGAGGTGGCTTTTTTGCTCCGTTTTGGGACGAAATTGAAACCGCAACCAATCAGCTTGCCTCTTACAATAATTATTTGCACGGAATCAATTCTTGTATGGAGCAGTACTGGAAATACATTCAGGATTTGGATGAAACATATAATAGTCAAGTAAAGTTATGTGTCTTGCCAGGGAAGTTGCCTGATCCTATAGCAGTTGCCAATCGTCTTGCGAAAACAGTAAGAATGGCACAGAAAAATTTTGAATTTTCAACAATCTATGAACAACGCAAAACAAATAAACTTCTGTATGAAGGGTTCAGAAATTTAGGAGATGCAATTTACTCATTGGGTGATCGTATCACATATTCGCTCAATGATTTATCACATAATCTCAACGCATCACTGTATGATATCTTAACAGCTACAAATGAGAATTCCAGAATTATAAGTGACAATATTGAAGAGCAGACTCGTCGTATTGATAAACATGCCGAAGCTCAAAGAAGCTACGAGTCAGATTCTTTGAGAGGCAACTCTCTACAGCAAAAAACCTTGGAACAACAAAAGAGGGTGTTGGATAGTCAAAACAGAAGAATCGACAATCTCCAGCGGGGCAGAAAGCCAGGGCTATTTGATGAGTGACTGTCAGATTTTTGTCGCATTGAATGGCTCGTAAGTGGTAATGATTGAAACCTGTAGAGCTGGTTGTGCATTGTCAGATGAACCCGAAATATTTTTTTTATCGTATAACGAAATGTTATGGATGAGATAAAGCCTGAAAATAACGAATCCTTTATGAATCATCGCTTTCTGGACGAGGCTGGTGATACCGCTTTTTATGGCAAAGGGAAGATTTCTTCTATTGGCGACGATGGCTCCTCGTACTGCTTTATCCTTGGTATGTTGAAAATCAATGAGCCGCTTGCTATGGTAAGAAAAAAAGTGGTTGATCTTCAGAAAGCCATTGCCGAAGATGCCTATTTTTATGGGGTGCCAAGTATTGAAAAGAAGAAAGCCTCCTATGGATATTTTCTTCATGCAAAGGATGATCTGCCGGAAGTCAAGAAAATGGCTTTTGAGTTGATTAAAAGTATTGATTGCAGTTTTGAAGCTGTTGTCGGTCGAAAAATACCAACACTTTATGAAAGCAAACATAATGGAAAAGAGGCTGAATTTTATGCAGACCTTCTTTCTCATTTGCTGAAAAACAAACTTAATAAATACGGAAAACTGGTTTTGAATATATCGCATCGGAGCAAGTGTACCACGCACCATAATCTTCAGAAAGGCTTGGATAAAGCCGTCCACAGGGCAAAATTACAATCACCCGAAAAAGCACATGATTGTGACGTAGTCTTCAATGTGCAGCAACCAACAGCAGAGCCGTTATTGAATCTATCGGATTATTTCTGCTGGGCAGTTCAACGTGTTTTTGAGCGAGGCGAGGCCAGATATTACGAATATATCAGTGATCAGGTAGTTATGGTGCAGGATTTATATGACTTTGAAAAATGGGGTAATGGAGGAAACTATTACAGCCGGGTGAACAAATTATCAAGAGATAACTGCCTTAAATACAGAAAATAAAAAAAGCCCATCATTACACTAAGAAGGATACCCTTCAACGGCTTGAAGCCGACCTTCATGCAAAACAGGCTTGCTCAAATGTACAAAGATAATTCGAAAAAGCAAAAAAGGCCTCGGAAACAGTCCAAAGCCTTTTCGTCGACCGGGAAAAGCCCAATCCTTTGCGAAAAGGTAACTGGAAATAAGGCCCTTTTGCAAGAAATAAAAAAGCCGGTTGATTTTGCAGTGCAGGAAATTAGATGGATTCAGCTTGTCTCAAAGATTTTTTCATCCGGTAATCAGGTAAAACTCTTCAGAAAAATCGGGAGTACGGGGGCTTATCCCCAGCTCTTTTTCACAGTAAATGATAAAGCGTCGGGCGATCTGGTAAAGAATGCTTGTCAAGTTGTGCAGGGTGTTGAAGTGGTCGGCAACGTCGCTGTAGCTGATTTCGTAGTCGTGGGCAGCCAGGTTTCTTGCAGTTCGGGCCACTTGCCACTCTTCAAGGGATCGAATGACCTGGTTTTTTTCGAAGATGGCCAGCACTTTAATGAAGCTGTCTGCCTGTTCGCCCGAGAGTAACAGGCTGTGGCGCATGGCTGAGCCCAGTGTGTCCTGGAGTTTGGCAAAGCGTTCATTGATTGCGGACAAGGCTTCGAAAAGGTCGTTGTCTTTTTTTTGCAGAGTCAGCACTGAGCCGGTGAGTGGCCATTCAATGGTTTTTTGCGATGCGTCGAGGAAGTAAACGCACCGCTGGATTGCTTCAAGCAGGTTGGCCAGATGCTGCTTTTCTGAGAATAATAATTCCGATGTCGTTGACTTCATGTCGTAATTTCCAGTAATTTTGCTTGAGCGCGAGCGATGGAGAGAAATGGATTGTCAGGGGCATCAGGGTTTTTGACCACCACATCAACAGGGAGGCTGAGCGTATTTTCCAGCCGGGTTTTGATGCGTGCACGAAGCAGCAAATTGACACTCTCTGCCGGTTCTATCAGCAGGTCAATATCGCCACCATGACGTGTGTCGTCGAGCCGTGAGCCATAGAGCCAGACGAGGGCACCCGCTCCCGCAAAGGTGCGGCAGGTGGTGACGATGGTGTTGATTTGCTCTGTTGTCAGGCGCATGGTGATTTGTTCTTTTGTACAAATCAAGATAAAAGATTTTTGTAAGACTTTCCAGCTCTTGATCGACAAAGAACAGGGGAAGCGATCAAAACTGTTCAATATGGCTGACCATCTGGTATGCCGCTGGTTTGTAGAATGGACAACGAGTGAGTCCAGCCACGCTCCGGGTTCAGTGGCAGGCTTAAACCCTATCAGTCTCTCTGTTTTCCTCTCAAAAAGTTATATATTTCAGCGTATGGTAAAAAAGTGCCAAGCTCTATTCGTGATGTGTTTACGCTTATGATAAGCGAATGTTTTAAATGGAGGTTGACGATGAAAAAGCTGCCAGCAGGAATACAGACGTTCAGGACAATCATTGAGGATGATTATCTTTACATCGATAAAACGGAGATTGCCCGTAAACTGATTGACAATTATCAATATGTCTGTCTGTCGAGGCCCCGACGATTTGGGAAGAGTCTGTTTCTTGATACGCTGAAAGATATTTTTGAGGGCAAACGGGAGCTCTTTCGGGGCCTGCTGATTGAGGAGCAGTGGAACTGGGAGGTGAAATATCCGGTCATCAAAATTTGTTTCAGTGGCGGAATAAGCAGTCAGGAAACTCTTCGCAACAACCTTTTCTATATCCTGGAGGACAATCAGGAGCGGCTTGATATTGTGTGTGACGAAAAAGAGGATCCCAACCAGTGTTTCGCAGAATTAATCGAAAAAGCCTGTGAGAAATATCATCGAAGGGTTGTCATCCTGATTGATGAGTATAACAAGCCGATTCTGGACAATATTAAGAACATTCCCGAAGCTTTGCTCATTCGGGATGGAATGCTTGACTTTTACACACAAATCAAGGATAATGACCGGTATCTGCGCTTCGCCTTCCTCACCGGAGTGAGCAAATTCCCCAAAGCGTCGATCTTCAGCGGCCTGAATAATCTTGAAGATATCAGCCTGAACCCTGACTTTGGCAATATCTGCGGTTACACCCAGCTTGACCTTGACACCACTTTTGCCCCTTATCTCGAAGGAGTGGATATGGAGCAGGTCAAACGATGGTATAACGGGTATAACTTTTTGGGTGACAGTGTTTATAATTCGTCCGATATCCTGCTCTTTATCAAAAACCATTATGTGTTTGCCAATTACTGGTTTGAAGCTGGTACGCCAAGCTTCCTGATTGAGCTGATCAAAAAGAACAGCTATGTTATCCCTGATTTATTGAATATCATCGTTGACAAAAGTCTGCTCAACAGCTTTGACCTTGAAAATCTGAATCTGGAGACCATTCTGTTTCAGACCGGCTATTTAACCATCAAGCGCGTGATACCGTCGGGCATGGGAGTTCGATACGAGTTGGGGTTTCCTAATAAAGAGGTTCAGATTAGTTTCAACGAGTATATTTTGCGATTGATGACCAGCGTCACAAAAAGAGCTGATCCGCAATGAGCTGCTTGATCTTCTTGAGGCCGGAGATGCAGGAGGTTTGGAACCCGTCATCAAACGTCTTTTTGCGAGTATCGCCTATAATAATTACACCAACAATGATATTGAGAAGCTGTAAGGCATCGCTCAAACCATCCATCTTTTCCTTTCATTCGTCTGAAATAAAAGGTGATTGAGTATTCCGGGGCGGCAGGTGGTGACGATGGTGTTGATTTGCTCTGTTGTCAAGCGCATGATGTTGGGGCTGTTGTGGTGACTTGGGGCACGCCATGGCGCACCCGTTTAGGTCTTGTGGATCCTTTGGGGAAAGCCAGCATGTCCCCACGGGCTGCGCTTTTCATAAGGCTTAAGATACCTTCCATGATCAAGATAATAGATTTTTTTCATTCTGGTATGATCGTTTTCATTCGCTCTCAAAGCCACAGCAAAGAGTAATATTCTTAATGATTTCAGGGGGCACCGTCAACATCCCCTTGCAGGATAATCGGGAATAACAAATTTTTACAAGCGACAATAACAAATTTTTCTTACAGGACTAGCAATAAGGTAGCACGGCAAGGTAACACCAACCCTTGAAAGAAGATGGCAAAGCCAGGCGAAAGGTTGTCAGACGTTTCTGAGCCTTCCGTATCCGACCGGTTACCGCACACGGACCTTGACCTTGTTCGTGGAAAGATGCTGAGCGGATTATTCACACCATGAAGCTGGACAAATACGATATTCGCGAAACAAACCCGTTTCTCATCCCTGTGCCAACGCTGGGGAATACGCGTGGACGGTCACCATATACCATGCGGTTACAATTCCTCTGGTCGGGATGGCGATAGGAGGTGCTGGAGCTCTTTCCTCCAGCGCCCGGACTTCCGCAGAGTGGCGGTGCCTACATGGTCAATGTGGATGAGTGCTATGGCCCGGTTTAACAATAATTTGACTTATAGAATAAAGAAATACGCAAGCGCACCCACTGCTGCGACTCCTGTTATTTCTGCGATTTCTGTCCATGGAAAGGTGGTTAATTTTACGTAAGGATCCGCTGTAGTAAACTCTATGGTTGACTCTGAAAAATGGTTATCAGAAAGATCGTTTACCGACCCATTACCAAGTGTAACGTAATAGTGTGTGCTGGCCTCAAGATTGGATGTCGGGTTGATGGTCAAGGTCTTGCCGGAAATTGCAAGGTTGGCGCTGGTCGCTGCGTCGTAACTTTCAACAACTGTACCGGTTGCTGAGCCACTGTGAATAACGACAGAACCGGTGCCTGGCCTGATTTCTTCACTGAAGGCAAGCACAATATTATCAGTAACCGCCACGCCATTTGCACCTTCGGCAGGAGTGATTGCCGTAATGATCGGTGGCGTAATATCTGTTGTGGTAAAAAATGAAATTGAAGAGAGCCGGGTGATATTTACCGAATCGACATTAAAATAATATGAGGTATTGGCGGCTGGATCGGTGACAGGGTTCAGTGCAGCACTGTAAGCTTCTGGCCATTGTTCTCCTGGTGCCCAGATGTTCAGGTGTAGCGCCATCGCCTGTTGTGGAATATTGTCGGTCTCTATGCGGACCAACTGACCGTCAACCAGCCATCGTATTGCATCTTTGAACCATTCGATGCGATAGGTGTGGTCGTCAGTCAATGTACCAGAAATAGGGTTGGATTGAGGATTTCCTACGCCAAGTGGTTCATTGGCATAGATGTTGGTCTGAATATCATTGGGCAGATTTGTTGCTGCTTCATAATCGATCTCGTTATGGTTCCCATCCGGGTTCGTACTGTAGGGAAACATGCCTCCGACAATTCCGGGCACTAAATTTATAAAGTGAGCCTTGATTTCGAAAACAACGCCACCGGCATCATTTGAAAAAGTTTTTATGGTGCTGATGTCTGATCCATAGAACGAGGGTAGATAGCCGTTGGTTGGGTTGTAGGTATCAAGCTTGAGATTTAATTCGCCATTTGAGACGGCAGGCAGCGATTGTCGTTGTTGAGTACGTCCATAAAATGAAGGGTTATTGACCTGCTGCCAGTGGCTGTAGTCCCACGCTGCCGGATTTAATGAACTACTGAAATCATCCGTGAAGAGATTCATCACCTCATATATCTGTATAGGCATGATGCTGACTCCTGTTAATTTATTCGTATTTAATGCTTTGCCACAGTTTTGTTCCTTCTCTTTTTTCTATTGTCAGTGAAATCATCTGCTGGTATCCACTTGTGGATCCTCTGGGGAAAGCCAGCGTGTCCCTCGGGCTGCGATATTCCTTTCATAAGGATCAAGATAAGAGATTAATTTTCATTTAGCCAACCAGTCGATTATTAATCCAGTCTCAAAACAACTGCGAAGAGTATTTTCCTCAATGATTTCAAGGGGTAGCCGACAACATCCCCTTGCAGGATCATCGGCAATAACAAAGTTATCTTACAGGAGAAAGATGAAGTGGCACGGCAAGTTAACACCAACTCATGAAAAAAAATGGCAAAGCCAAACGAAAAGCTGGCTGATGCTTTGAGGGCGCTGAAGCGGTTGCAGGGCAAGTACAACGGCGTGATTGAGTCGTGCGACCTCAAGGAGACGCAGCGCATCATTCTCGTAGGGTTGTATGTATCAAGCATAAAGTTATCCGTTTTAATTATTTCTTAAGTTTGGCTTTCGACTTTTTTAAGGTTCGGTCAGATATATTTTACCTCAAAAAAAATGAGATAGAGAGTGAAAAATTGTCTTAACCAATCAAGGAAAGCATCATGAAATGTCCTGCTTGTAATGCCGATTTGCTTCTTTCTGAACGTCAGGGTGTTGAAATTGACTATTGCCCATCATGCCGGGGAGTCTGGCTTGACCGGGGTGAGCTGGATAAAATTATTGAACGATCGGTGCCCCAGTCGCATACCGGTGAATATGGTCGAGAATCTCGCCAAGAGGAGTCACATCGAGGGCGCCATGATGACGATGATCACGATTATTACATTGATCCTAAAACGGGAAGGAGAAAGAGAAAAGGAGGGGCGTTTGGATTTCTTGGTGAACTGTTTGATTAACGATTATCGCTTCTCTTTTTATCGAAAATATAGCGTGGCCCCATAATGACGAAAGCAAAACAAAACTATGATTTTCAGAAGATTGTTGTGGTTACTGGCGTTTTGCTTTTTGTCATCAAATTGGCCGCATGGTTCATCACTCATTCTGTAGCGATTCTGACCGACGCACTGGAGAGTACTGTTAATGTCACCAGCGCCTTTATTGGATTATACACTCTTTTTATTTCTGCCAAGCCAAAAGATAGCCGCCACCCTTACGGGTATGGGAAGGTAGAGTTTGTTTCAGCCGCCATCGAAGGAACATTGATTGCCTGCGCTGGTTTGCTTATCATCTTTGAGGCGATCAAAAACCTTTTTGGTACTCCTGAGCCGATCGGCAAGCTTGATTATGGTATACTCCTGATAATGGTAACCGCTGTCATCAATTATTTCGTCGGCGCGATTGCTGTAAAAAAAGGACGACAGAACAACTCGCTTGCCCTTGTTGCCAGTGGAAAACATCTCCAGTCAGACACCTACTCTACGATTGGTATTATTCTCGGACTGATTCTGTTGTTTTTTACCGGGATGGTCTGGCTGGACAGTGTTGTGGCTCTGATATTTGCCCTGCTCATCGTTTATACGGGCTACAAGATTATTCGTGACTCTCTCAGAGGAATTATGGATGAGGCAGATGAAGAGTTACTGAAAAAAATGGTCGATTTATTGGAGGCGCATCGTCCTCCAGAGTGGATTGATCTGCACAATATGCGCATTATCAAGTATGGCAGTACGTTGCACCTTGATTGCCATCTGACGGTTCCATGGTATCTCAATGTTCACGAAGCTCATCGGGAAATCGACAAACTCAGCCAACTGGTCAACAATAATTTTGGAGAGACGATTGAGTTATCTGTCCATACGGATGGATGTCATGACTTTTCGTGTGAAATCTGCCAAAAAGAGGGTTGCGCTCTCCGTAAGGCCGAATGCAGGCAAAGAGTAGAGTTGACGGTTGAAAATATTTCGAATAATCACAAGCATAACGCATCATTAACGTTAATCTCTCAGGGTTGAATTCCCCACCTCTTGCGGTGAATTTTGTTCAGTTTCTTCTATAACCAGATACTATGCTGCTTGCGGCGGGGAGTTTCATTAAAATAAAGGATGTCAGTGAAAAACGCATTACGAACACACTCTATGTTGGTTATCGCTCTTCTGTGTATCACTCTTTCAGCTTGTGATAACGCAGCAGACGACTCAAAGAACAGGTTATTGAGTACTGGTGCAAAAATTGGTAGTGGCGCTGTTCAGGGATCCATTGCTGAATTTACAAAAGCAATAAAATTTGATTCAACTTCAGCGAAGGCCTATGCTGGTCGAGCGGCTGTAAAATATGCCACAGGTGATAATAAGGGTGCAATGACCGACCTTACGAAGGCGATCGCACTGGATCCAAAATCAGCGACTGCCTACTCTGCGAGAGCGACCGCAAAATTCTCTGGAGGAGATATTCCCGGAGCGATGGCCGACTTTATCAGCGCAGCTCAGATTGTTGTTTTCTCTTCGTCCAACAAGGAGCCGGGTAACTGATGAACTATTCCTTGTCTTTTGTTTGGTTTAACGGGCCGATTTTGTTCTCGGCAAATTTTTGAACGGCCTTGGGTGCAAATGCGCCAACAAGAAACATTCCCGTGAGGATGAGTCCCTCGGTATTGTAATTGCCTTCAGCTTTGGACTTACCCGATTCGACACTCTGTCCTGCGTTTTTTTGCGTACACAAAAGTGTATCAAGGAGGCTGGAACCAAGAGTCAGTACCCCGAACATGATAGATGCACCAAGCGAGATCATGCTCATAAGGCGCATGGAAGAGCGAGATCCGTTATCTTCTTCCAGAAAGCCGGGCTTCTTTTTGTTGTGTTCTGTCATTTATTGCTCTCCTTTAGTTCAGCTTTGCGAATTGTTTTGGGTGCAAATGCGCCAACAAGGGATACAAGGGTGAAGTATATACCATTCCCGCCATCATTGATTCCGTTGAGAGAAAGATAGAAAGTCAGCAGTCCAAACACAATGGCGCTGATGAGGGAGACCATACACATCATACGCAAGGAGGAGAAAGCGCGGTTATCGTCCTCAAAAAATCTGGCATTCACCTTTGAGGACGACCCCAATACCTGCGCCTCGTCAGGCTCGTGTTCCTGAAGGGTTGATTGCTTCTCTGGCGCGGCCATCATTAGTATTTGTTTGGCTTGTTATCACCGGTACCAATTGTATAAAATAGTAAATAATCTGATAAAAAAGACATTTCTCTGTCAAAAAGTGATTATCGGCTCATCCATCAAAGTCGTGCTCAGAGAAGAATTCCGCCTAAAATTACCGAGGCTACACTGAAGTAGATAACAATTCCTGTGACATCTACCAGTGTTGCCACAAAGGGTGCCGAAGAGACTGCCGGGTCGAGGCCGAGCCGCTTCAGGAGCAGGGGAAGCATAGAGCCGGTCAAGGTTCCGAAGAGCACAATACCGACCAGTGAGAGCCCGATAGTCAAGGAAATGAAAAACCATTGAGTGTTCAGATGGCCGAGTGCCAGGGCCCAAAGGATTACCCTTAGAATACCTATAGTACCGAGAATACAGCCAAGCGCCAGCCCGGAGGCAAGTTCGCGGCGCATCACTTTCCACCAGTCGGCAATGGTTATCTCTCCAAGTGAGAGTGAACGGATGATCAGCGAGGCCGCCTGTGAACCGGAGTTTCCTCCGCTCGACATAATGAGCGGTATAAAGGTCGCCAGAACAATAGCTTTTGCCATCTCATCCTGAAAATATGCCATGGCTGAGGCGGTCAGCATCTCGCCGACAAAAAGAATAACCAGCCAGCCAGCCCGTTTTTTCACAAGCTGGGGTATTGGCAGGTCAATGTAGGGCTCTTCAAGCGCTTCGATACCGCCGAATTTCTGGATATCTTCAGTCTCCTCCTCTTCTGCCACGTCGAGCATGTCGTCAACCGTCACAACGCCGATCAGGTAGCCGTTGGAATCGACAACCGGCAGTGCAACGCTGTCGTAGCGTTTGAAGGCATCGAGTGCATCTGCCTGATCTTGTGCGGCTGTCAGGGTGATCATCTTGTCTTCGTCAATAATCTCGCTCACCTTTTTTTCGGGCGATGAGAGCAGAAGCGTTCTTGCCAGCAGTTCTCCCCTCAGCTTGCCTATATCGTCCACGACATAGATGACATTCAGGGTTTCGCTTTCATGGCCGTGGGTGCGGATGTAGTCGAGCACCTGGTTGATATTCCAATCTTTTTTCACACTGAGGTAGTCGGGCGACATGAGGCGTCCAACACTTCCCTCACCGTAGGCCAGCAGCGTTTTTGCAATCTTGAACTCTTTGAAGGAGAGGAGTTTCAACAGCTCCTGTACAACAGCGCCCGGCAGTTCTTCAAGCAAAGCGGTACGGTCATCGGCCGACATGCTGTTGAGAATGTGGGTAACATGCTTTTTGGTCAGCGCGGTCAGGAGGTTCTGCTGAGAGTCTAAATCGATGTATTCAAAGGTTTCTGTCGCAAGATTTTTGGGGAGCAGACGAAAAAGGATGGCCTGCTCATGTTCAGGAAGATCGGAGATAAGTTCGGCCAGGTCAACCGGCAGCCAGTCGTTGAAAAGTCTCTGCAGCGCACTGAAGTTCCGCTGTTCGATCAGTTCCCTGATTTCAGGTAATATTGGGTTTCCGATCATGAAAGGAGACGTTGAGTGAGGGTTATGGCGACTGCCTGATAAAAATAATCAGCTCCAAAAAGAGTAATTTTCTGGAACTTTCCAATACGTGGGCCTCTTTTTTTCATTCATGTAACCTTGCCTTTGGTTTTCCTGATTTTCCATGAAGCAAGATTAAAATTTGTAATGGTTGTTGTAAGTATTATAATGTATCAGAATATGAAAAAACTTCAACTGCTGAAAATTTCCCTGGTTGGTACATGGGCAGAGTTATTGCGATTGCAAACCAGAAGGGTGGGGTAGGAAAAACAACCACTTCTGTCAATATAGCAGCTTCTATTGCTATTTCTGAGTTCAAGACATTGCTTATTGATATTGACCCTCAAGCCAATGCGACCTCTGGCTTCGGTCTTGAAATCGGCGATGAGATTGATAATACTTTTTACCAGGTGATGGTAAAGGGCGGAAACATACAGGATGCTATCAAATCCTCCAGTCTGGAGTATCTTGATGTTCTTCCTTCCAATGTCAATCTTGTTGGAATGGAGGTCGAACTGGTCAATATGCGGGAACGCGAGTATGTGATGCAGAAAGCGCTCAAGGGTATTCGCGATCTTTACGATTATATCATTATCGATTGTCCGCCCTCCCTTGGGCTGATCACTCTTAATTCACTCACTGCGGCAGATTCTGTACTGATACCGGTTCAGGCGGAATATTATGCGCTTGAGGGGTTGGGAAAGCTGCTCAATACGATAAGCATCGTTCGCAAGCACCTTAATCCGAAACTGGAAATTGAGGGGGTTTTGGTAACCATGTTTGATGCGCGGCTTCGGCTTGCATCGCAGGTTGCCGAAGAGGTGAGGAAGTTTTTCAAGGACAAGGTGTACAAAACCTGTATCCGCAGGAATGTAAAGCTTTCCGAAGCGCCGAGCCATGGTAAACCTGCTCTGCTCTATGATGCACAGTGTATAGGATCGAAAGACTATCTTGATCTGGCTCAGGAGATTTTTGAGCGCGATGGCAATATTAAAAAATTTAAAGTTCGTCGGCCTTAGCTGACGGGTATGCTGATGGGTGATATGCCAAAAAATGCGTTGGGAAGAGGCCTGAAAGCGCTTATTCCGGATGAAGGCTTTGTCTCTGATACACAACAGGATGAGGAGCAGGAACTTTCCCATGAGGGAGGGGTTGGCACTCTGCCGATTGAGAAAATACATGCCAACCCGTTTCAGCCTCGCAAGGAGTTTGATGAAACTGCCCTTGAAGAGCTTAAAAACTCTATTGTTGAAAACGGGGTTATCCAGCCGGTTACTGTGTGCCGGGATGGGGATGGCTATCAGCTCATCAGTGGAGAACGACGGCTTCGGGCGGTCATGTCAGCCGGGTTCAAGTTTATTCCAGCATACATTATTGAGGCGCATGACGATTCGACCAAGCTTGAACTTGCTCTGATTGAGAATATTCAGCGTGAAGATCTGAATGCCATCGAGATTGCGCTTGCCCTGAAAAGTCTGACCACGAAGTGCAATCTTTCGCAGGAGGAGATAGCGCAGAAGGTGGGTAAAAACCGCTCGACGGTCAGTAATTTTCTTCGTCTGCTCAAACTGCCGCTGCAAATTCAGGACAGTATCAGAAACCGGGAGATCTCCTCTGGACATGCACGGGCGCTTATCAATCTCCCCGGTGAACAGCAGCAGGTGAAGGTCTGGAAACAGATTCTCGCCAATCAGCTCTCAGTGCGTCAGACGGAGGCGCTGGTAAACCGGATGTTCAAGGAGCAGCCCTCGTCAAAACCACCGTCAACGGCTTCGTCCGAACGCTTGTCGCACCTTGTCGATCTTGAGTCTCTCTTGAGAAACAACCTTGCCACAAAGGTGCGTATTGTTGAAAAGAAAGAGGGCAAGGGAGAGATTCATATCCAATACTTTTCACACGACGATCTTGACCGGCTTCTTGAGCTTATGCGTCGCGACTGAGTTCCCGCTGAAATAGCTGCTGTTTCTATGAAATATCACGTTAATAGATTATGAAGTTTACCCTTGTCGGGAATGGAAGAATGGGCCAGCAGGTTGCCCGGGTGATTCGGCAGTCCGGTAACCATGAGGTTGCGGCTGTGCTTGATATTGACGCTACTATCTCTCCTGATGTTTTTCAGGGGAGTGATGCTCTTGTAGATTTTACGGTCAGGGAGGCTTTTCTCGCCAACCTTCCGGCCATGCTCGCTTCGGGTGTGCCGATTGTTGTGGGTACTACGGGGTGGGATGATATGCAGGAAGAGGTGAAACGGCAGATAGCTGCTGCTGGCACCTCTCTGCTCTACTCGGCCAATTTTTCGCTGGGGGTCAACATCTTTTTGCGCACTGTGCGTGAGGCGGCGAGGCTTATCTCACCGTTTGCGCAGTTTGATATCGCTTTTGCCGAACAGCATCATACAGGCAAGGCTGATTTCCCCAGTGGCACGGCGGTGAGGGCGGCCGATATGATTCTGTCGGTCAACAGCCGCAAGAAAACGGTTGTACGCCAGCTTTCGGATGACAAAAAACTTGCGCCGGACGAACTGCAGGTTGCTTCGCTGCGTCTCGGCACTGTTTTTGGCAAGCACTCCGCATTTATTGATTCGGATGCGGATGAAATTGTGATTTCCCATACGGCAAAAAGTCGCTCCGGTTTTGCTTCTGGCGCGGTTGAAGCTGCGGCGTGGCTTGCCTTGCGCCATAAGACTGCGCCGGGTTTTTACACGATGGATGATTTTCTTGATGAGAAGTTTGCGGGGTAACTTTTTGCTATGAATATTCCAGCAAAGTCGTTAACGGAGGGAACCAATCAGGCGCTCCATGTACTTGCCAGAGAGATTGGTTCTGTAGACACCATGCGTTTTATCGGGCAATTTTCTACTGGTACGGGAAATTATACTGAGGAACGAGCGGCACTTTTTGATCATCTCTCTTTGGACGATCTTCTTGCTGAAATTCGAGAACAACAAAATGAGAAAAAACAAGACTGATATGGAGGTACTTTTGATTTGTGCGAGCAAGCTTCGAATGTATCTTTTTTGCTTGTGCCACCCAGGGCGAAACTTTGGATGAACTCATCTCTCTGAAGCGATAAAAGCTTGCCTCTCGATTGATTCCTGAAATTATTAGTGTTATTTCACCATGATTATTTATAGTTTTTTTGAAGTATATGGCTGCTGAAAAACCGGTTCAATCTCTTTTACCTGTTGAGGGTAAACTCTACGCTGTTCTGCTTGGGGCTATAATCATTATTCTGACGACAACGGTTCCCTACCTGACACTGGTGAATGTTTTTCTTTTTGTCGGAATTTTTATTGCTGGTGTGATTTCGCTGCATCAGACCATCATGCGATTTCAGGTGAAACTGACCTTCAGGGAGGCTTTTGCTCTTGGGTGTATGGCGGGTTTTATGGGCGGCGTACTCTCCGAGGTTGTCACTTTTCTTCTGATGGAGTTCGTGCATTACAGGCCGGGGACGGAGAGTCTTGCCCTTGTCATCGACTGGGCGCTTGAGATGGCCAAGGGACGGCCCGAACTTCAGGGACAGGTGCAGGCGCTTGTAGCGGCAGAGAAGCTTGCTCTTGCTCCGGTTTCATTAAGCTTCACGGATATCCTGATGAATATGGCCTTTTCCGGTGCTTTTTATGCGCCGATAACCGGTCTTGGTGGAGCCTATGCTGTGCGCAGGCTCAAGCGTCAGGCGGCAAAAGGCTGAGTTTTTTATAAAATTTCCGGTCTATTTTTTGTGACCCCGGCAGCGTTGCCCACTCCTCTACCCGATAGTAACGTGTCGGGCTTTTCAGTTTTCCCACAGTGGAGTGCATGGCCCTGGTGATGGTGAGCTCATCGGGTTTGTTCTCCTCAATGGTTTTGATGAATGCCAAAGGACGTTGGCCATATTCAACATCATCTACCGGAACGACCAGCGCATCAAGAATCCCGTCAATCATCATCAGCATTTTTTCAATCTCTTCGGGATGGATATTTTCTCCCCCTGAAATGAACATGTTGTCTTTCCTGCCTGCCACGGTGACTGTGCCGTCATCGGTAACAGTTCCGATATCCGAGGTATGGAACCAGCCGTCGTTATCGGTTTGAGGCTCTATTTTTCCCTCCCGGAGGTAGCCCTGAAACAGGCAGGCTCCCTTTACCAGTAGCTCTCCATCTTTTGATGCCATGATCTCGCGCCAGGGAAGCAGCTTGCCGCTGTTCTCCTGAATGCCTTGTATCGGTGAAGGGGAGGTTGCAATCTGTGAGCTCATTTCGGTTGATCCGTAGCTCAGGTAGAGCGGAATATGCTGACGGACAGCCTCCTCAATCAGCGATTTTGGCGCTGAACTACCACCAAGCAGAACAGCATTCATTGCTCGCAGCAGGGCAGCGCTCTTTTGGTCGGCAAGCAGACGGTAAAGCTGGGTTGGTACAACGGAGAGATGGGTCAGCGGAAAGTTGCGCAGTGACTGCCCGAGTGATTCATCCGGATTGCCGACAGCAAGTGCGCCCCCTGAGATGAGCGAGCGGAAGAGAAGGGAGTAGCCCCCGATGTGGTAGAGCGGCAGGGAGAGAAGCCAGCAATTGCCTGCGCCGAAGGGGATATTATCATTGGAGCCGAGAGCGCTGTACCAGTGGTTGGCAAAGCTGTGAACAGCCGCTTTAGCCTCTCCTGAGCTGGCGGAGGTGTGGATGATGGTGACGGGCTGGTGCATTGCCTCCATGTTTTTCTTAACCCGAAACCTGTCAAAGGGAGCCGTTTCGCCAGGTATGCAGCCAATCGTGTCATCAAGAACCGTGCTTGGCAGGTCAGGCATCGCAGCGTCGTCGTTGTTCTCAGGCACTATACTTGTGGTTGCATGGATCGCCGTGCCGAGTGAATCGCTGCCAAGCAATTCCGCAATGCCGATGCTGCACCTTAGCGATATTGTGCCGGAGGTCACGATTAGTCTGGGCCGAAGCTTTTCAATCGTGTTGCTGAGCAGGTGTTCAGGAAAACGATAGTTGAGTGGTGCGGCGATGATGCCTGCTTTCAGAAGACCGAGGAGCAGCATGACCAGCTCTGGCGTATTTGGCGACACTATTGCTACAATATCGCCGATGCCTCTGCTGCTGAGACGGCTTGCAATGCCTTCTGCGCGGGCATTGCATTCGTTGAACGACAGCGTTTTGTCGGTCATTCGCAGGGCTGGCGCGTTGCCGTAAAGCCTGGCCGCTCGGGCTATAATGTCCATTGGCATCTGAACCGTGATTCGCTTGATTAAGGGATGGCATGATTGGCTCAATGTACAACGAAACTTTCTGCTTTTGCAAAGTCGCTTCGATACGGCCTTCGGCCTACTCAGCGACCGGTGAAGTGGCAGGCGGCGATAACCTTTTCGATTTGGTGTTACCCACTGCGCCCGGTCGCCGAGTAGCGCGCAAGCGCGTATCGAGGCGCCGAGGCACCGACTCTACATCGTCCACAACGACCTTCTCTGAAGGCTTCTCTCCCTCACCTTCCCCCCATCCCGGTAAAGCTTGTGCGGATCAAGATGGGCGTTCTCAGCTCCAAACGGAGTATCGAGCAGGTCATGTTGCAGGTAACGGTAGGTATCGAGTCCACATGCGGCTGGTTTTGAGGCGGTTGAGGCTGCCAGCCATGCGTAAAAGCTGAGGCTGATGCCGCTTTCAAAGGCTGAACTAAAGACCGCCAGCAGATGATGGTCGCATGCATAGCGAGCAAGGTTCACGGCAGCAACGATGCCCCCCAGCCGATTTGGTTTCAGGATCAGCGCCGCCAGGGCTTCGTTTGGAATGGAGTCAAGCAGTTCAGGCCTTTGCCAGAGTGTTTCATCGAGGGCGGAGTGTATTCCGGTTGCAGCATAAAAATCGCCGATGAGTTCCGGTTGTTGCAGTGGCTCTTCGATATAGGCAACACTTCCCGGAGGAATCTGTTTGGCAAACGCGATGGCCTCGTCAAGCGAGAGCGACTGATTAGCGTCAAGCCGCAGTTCGACGGTAGCGCCGAAGGTACGATGCAGCTCCCTGATGCTGTCGATCGCGTTTGCGGTGTTACCGGCGCTGACTTTGAGCTTGAAGGTGCGGTATCCAAGATCGAAATACTTTTCTGCCCGTTGCATGACCTGTTGTGTGTCGCCAAAGAGCAGTGCATTAACTGGCACCTGTGGAGCTACTTGCGAGATTTCAGAAAACAATGGAAGTGTGCCTGAAATGGCCGCGTCAAGGTTGATCATGGCCATTTCGAGTCCGGTACAGACTGAGGGACAGAGCGTCCTGGGTAACATGCCAAGACAAAGAGGCTCCCGTTTTGCCAACAGTTCAACAATCTGTGCTTCGGCTGATTGCAGTGTCTCCCGGTGCAGCCCTGGGAGAGGCGCGATTTCACCGTAGGCAATATGCTCCCCATCTGTACTTTTCAGTGCGATGATAATGCCCTCCCTCTGCACAAGCCGTTGGCCCTTGACGGTGATTGGCTCGGTGAAAGGGATAGCATATCGATAGAGAACAACATGCGAAGCGTTCACGGTCTCTTTGGAAATTTGTTGAAATCAGGTTTCCGTTTTTCGACAAAGGCATTTCTTCCTTCCTGTCCTTCTTCACTCATATAATAAAGCATTGTAGCATTTCCTGCAAGTTCCTGCAAGCCGGATTGTCCATCACAATCGGCATTGAGGGCCGATTTCAGGCAACGAATGGCAAGTGGAGAGTTGGCCAGGATTTCGCGGCACCACTGCACGGTCTCCTCTTCAAGGCGTTCAAGTGGCACGACGGTGTTTACCAATCCCATGGCAAGAGCCTCAGTGGCATTATACTGGCGGCAGAGAAACCATATTTCGCGAGCCTTTTTCTGACCGACAAGGCGTGCCATATAGCTTGCTCCCCATCCTCCGTCAAATGATCCAACCTTTGGCCCGGTTTGGCCGAAGATGGCGTTTTCCGCAGCAATGGTGAGGTCACAGAGCATGTGGAGCACATGGCCGCCGCCGATCGAGTAGCCGGCAACCATGGCAATCACTGGCTTCGGGCAGGTGCGGATATCGCGCTGGAAGTCAAGAACATTCAATCGGTTAACCCCTTTGCCGTCAGCATAACCGGCGTTACCTCTGATCTTCTGGTCTCCTCCCGAACAGAATGCCTTCTCTCCCTGACCGGTAAGAATGACCACACCAATTTTCTCATCATTTCTTGCATCCGACAGGGCGGCAATCATCTCATCGACCGTCTGGGGACGAAATGCGTTTCTCACCTCCGGGCGGTTGATGGTGATCTTTGCAATACCTTCCGCTTTATGGTAGAGGATGTCAGTAAAATCACCTGCTGGTATCCAGTTCACTGTGCTCATTGGTTCTTCATCTCTTGCTGGTTGAAAAAATTCTTCAAACTATCCAGAAACAGCTCCCTGTTTTCGAGGTGCAGGGTATGGCCGCAATGCGGAAATATTTCAAGATTGGATAGAGGTGATAACTTAATCATTTGGTGGCCAATCTCAACGTAGCGCTCATCTTTTTCTCCTGTAAAAAAGCTCACCGGAACACTGTTGTTCTTTAATGTTTCCCAGAGTGAAGGCTGTCGTCCTGTTCCCAGAAGTCTCAGCGCCAGAGCGAGGTTTTGCGGGTCGTTGATTTTTCTTTCGCTTTCAACCTCTTTGAAGATCGGGTGACTTTTAAGTGTGGCGAAGAGAGGCTGTTCATACCACGCCTCTATAAAACTGGCAAAGCTCCTTTCAATTTTTCGGGCCACCTTTTCGTCGTGCTCCTGCCTGTCGATTCGCTCTTTCTCTGTTTTGAGGCCAGGTGAAGCGGAGATGATAATCGCCTTGCTGAAGAGTTCCGCATGACGAAGCAGCAGCGCAAGAGCAATACGGCCACCCATCGAATAGCCCACCAGAGAGCAGGGTGGGGAGGCTGATTGGCGCAGGAGAGCCGCAAGCGCATCAACGGTCTGGATAAAAAAATCATCCAGTGGTGGCGTTTGCAGCAGGTTGGCGCTCCCATGACCGGGAAGATCGACCATTATGCAGCAATAGTCGTTTTGAAGCTCCCTCGTCACGGGTAGCCAGTCGCTGCCTGAGCCGAGAAAGCCGTGCAGGAAAATGATGCGGGGCAGGGATGGATCGCCGATGATAACGGTGTGGAGGGGGACGGCGTTTATGGTTGATAGCATGGGGTTGATGATAATTTTATAGTAATTTATTGCCGAGTTTACTATTTTTTCCTCATAGTTTCGTGTTGTTTTGAGCCATGATTTAAAGATTGTTCAGAACGGACAGGACTCAAAATTTTTATCCGTGTTCAGGTTTTCGTACATTCGTTGTACCCATACATGATTGGCACACGATGTATTTTTTGCGCAATTCCTTTAATATCAATACACTCATTCCTGTTTCTTCTTTGTTTTCTGCCGGGAATCAGCAAAATGATATCAAGAAAAATCTTTCACATTATGTCAGCTTTTCACGGTTGACAGGGTTTGATACTATAGCATGATACACTGTAAAGCCATGAGCGCTTGCAAGGTAAATTAAATTACACTACCCACTCTAATAATAACGTATTATGAATAAAAAAGATAAAATTAATCTTGAAGGAATTGCTCCCGTCTATATCGGCTCAGTGCAAGAACTGTATTCTGTAATCGAGGATGATGAAGTGCTGATAAGCAAGACTACTGAGGGAGGATCAGTGTTTGATGTGGGCACTATTTTTTCAATAAAAGGCAGTGGCGAAAGCAGGGCTTTATTCAGGAATAAAATATTCCAGTCTCTTAATGCCAAAGAGTCCTGGCTTGAGCTGAAAAAATGGCTTGAAAATAACGGGTCTTATTATGATCAAACTCAAAATGAAATTATTCGGGATACCTTGAATAATTTCATTGAGAATGGCGCTAATACTCATCATTTTGGACTTATAGATGCTCTTACCGGTGATGTTTATGAGAAGGGGATGCCACCTGAACCTTCAAACCTGACACTGATTAAAAAATTTCAAATACATAAGCCAGAACAGATTAAGTCAATAAACTGGAGTTTTTACGATTACAGTAAATATTATTCATCAAACTCTTTCGTTATACCTCTTGAACTTATAGTCCGTTTTGGGATAACGAGCGGCTCGTCTATACTCAAAAAGTATCAGAATCTGAATGAAAATGAGAGACAAAGATATGCAGAAGAGTTAGGCATCGTTGCGGATTTTATTCCATGGACCATGCTCAATAATCCGATTATTGATTTTACAACAAAATATGAGCCAGAGGACAGAAGTTTAACTCCCCAAGAGGCATCAGCGCTATCTGGGTTGGATGGTAAAATGTTTTCTTCGGCGATAGCAATGGCTTTACTTGGTTCGTACATGGCTAACAAAATTTTCCAGGAAATGGGTTTGCAACTATGGGACTTAAAGTGGGAAATTGCAAGGGAAAATGATGTCTTGTATTTTGTTGATACTATCGATACCGATTCTGTAAGAGCAACAGTGAATATTGTTCAAGATGGCAGGACATATTTTGTGCATTTTAATAAGCAGTCGATGCGCGACTATTACAAAATAATGCATCCCGAATGGTACGATTCCGTTAATAGCGCAAAATTGGAAGCGAAAAAAACAGGAGTCTCATTTGTAACTATTTTAAAGTCAGGTCAAGAAAAAGGTTCTTACGAGAAAACCCCAGTTATCGATCCATCATTTTTATTGATTCAGGAAGAAAAAATGAAAATGGTCAAAGAGTATTCAAGAGGTGGGACGTATGACTTTATAAAAGCGGCTAAAGAAATCGCGATGTCAGAAATAAATTATTACAAAAATTCAACTCAATGGGAGACATACACTACACTGAATTCAATTTAAATGAGTTTTTCAATGACGCTCAGCTTTGATATCGCGTTGAGGTTGCAGGGTTTTATCGTAGAGCATTTCAGGCGCAATGTCAGCACCATTTGGCGATCATACCTTGATGCTTGAGTTTGAAAACCGTGAAAAGAGAATTTTTGATATGTCACCATATCTTGATACAGGAAAATTTTCTGAATTGCGGGATCCTCTGCTTTTTCGATCAGTAGCAGTCAAGTATGATTCAATAGAATGGCCAAACCGTCTGGATCTTGATCCAGAGTTTCTGTACAAAAAAAGTATCGCGGTTTCAATCTGATAAAGTGCATCAGTAGAAAATATTTTATCTGAAAGTCGGCAAAGTGGGTCAGTGCATCAAGGGGATTTTCAAAAAACCTTAAGGATTGAATAACCGGTAACCTCAATGGATGGAAAAGGTCGCTGAATTCATAAATGCCAAAAGTTTCAGGCATGTTCTTGCCCGTCTTTGCCGACTCGCAGGTTCCTCAACTTCTGATGGCCGCCGGGTTCTTGATGATTGGGAAAACCAGCATAAAGAGAGCGAAATGATGCTCATGGATGCCACAGATCGCATCGAAAGCATCGACAACAGGGAGTCAATGATCACCTCCGAAGAGGTTGAAACCGATCCGCTGCTTTGGCTTCAGGCTCTTGATAATTTTTGCGTTCGTATTAACCCGAAATCTTATGGCTATTTACGGAATCCGCGTATTGATGATGGTGAGGGTCAAGTCTGGATGCTACCGATTTATCAACAAGTGGAATCGTGCGGGGGTGGAAAACGCCGGCAATTTGGCAATATTGCTTACTGGCTGAAGCATTGCCGAGTGGTTCCGCAGAATAACCCTCAGGGGATTCTTGTCAATGTGGCTGGAATACCGAGGGGTTACCATGATTGGCTTGCTGGACGTTTTTCTGCAAGAACGATCAGAATCGCAGTCGTTCATTTTGATGACGGAGTGAGGACAAATCTTTCTGACTCTGACAAGAAGCCGTCAAACTTTATCTGCAAAGATATCAGTGACACTGAAACACGTTTAGCATCAGCTCTGCATCATATCAGTGAAGCAAAAAAGCGAAATGCTCACATTCTTATGATGCCCGAACTTACGATTACGCCCGATATCAGATCCCGAATCGTTTCAGAGCTTCAACAATCGCACAGAAAAAATGGTGAAAAGCACACACTCTCGGTTCCTCTCATTGTTCTCGGAAGTTTCCATGAGCAAGTCGAAAAAGGGTGGCGAAATCATGCGGAGGCTATGCTTGGGCTTGATGGCACACTCCTGTTTGGATGTGACAAACGCAAACCGGTTGCCTTTGAAAATCGAAAGGAGGGGATCGAATGTTCCCCGGATGATTTTACCTGCTTATTTACACCACTTGGGCTGATGGCCATGGCGATCTGCAAAGATGTGTTCGAAGGCGAACCTGCCATAGTGCTGGCTTCTCTGCCGCTTGACTGGCTGCTTGTTCCGAGTATGACCGATAAGCTTAATCCACATAAGGCTACAGCAAAAACAATGTACGATACGCTCGGAACCATTGTGGTGGTCGCCAATCAGGAATCACCTGCGGCTTCAAGTCCAGTGCGCGGGTTCGTGCAGCACCAGAAATATAAAGAGTGTACAGAGACGCTGGAAATTGTCTCTGTAACCAGGGAGGAATTTGATGATTTTACACTTTTCAACTTGAGCTGACGGGGTCGCAGGATTTTTTTATAGTTAAATAATGTTAAATTATTTCTATTCTAAAAGGTTTAGAATAATTTAGAAAAAATATCGTGACTATGCTTAACCTTTATGCCAGCGATCCGGTACTTTTTGTCGATCGCTCGACGCCATCCGAACTCCTTGAAGCCATTCGGACACTTGAAAAATGGGATGAACAAGCGTTGGATATGGCAAATCTGCTGATCTCGGTCTGGTCAGCGGATGCAATTGCGCGACCCAACGATCGCGAAGGCATATCTGAACTCCAACGTCTTATCCATAGCACTCTTAATGGTGTGAATTCATCGGCATCGCTTCCTGAAGAGTACAGGTTTCGATGGTTGGAAGCGAGCGACATGCTTGAATCGAGACGCCTTAACCTCGCTCACGCCGATCCTGAAGTGCTGCTCAGGCGTCGCCATGTTCCGGAAATCCTGCAATTGCTTCTCGAAACAGGAAATCGTGAACTTCCTCAACTGGAGCTTGTAAAAAAACTTGGAGTCAGTGCGGGTCGGGTCACTCAGCTTATCGGGAATCTCGAATCCTGCGGTCTTGTAACCAAGCGAAAACATGGCCGTGATATTCTTTTGCAACTCACTGATATCGGGCGGAAGCATGCTGCAAGCGCACCAAAGATGACTGCACCCGTGACAGGTTTTCGCGGGTTACTCTCAACAGACATCACGATTCAGTCGCACTTGAAAATTGGAAAACTGATTGCCGCATGACTCCCTTCATCGTCACCTTCTACAGCTACAAGGGCGGTGTCGGGCGCAGCCTGCTTGCCGCCAATATTGGTGTTCTCACTGCTCGCCGAGGGAAGACGCTGCTGTGGGATCTTGATATCGAAGCGCCCGGATTGCACAACATCCCGGGACTGACACCATCAAAACCTGTCAAAGAGGGTTTTTTTGAATGGATGATTGCATGGCAGGAGTCAGGAAAAGCATCGAACAAAGCTGATTTTGGCAAACTTGTCAAACTCGCTTGCCAGACGCCGGAACAGGATCGCCTTTTCATCTTGCCTGCTTATGGCGACCACAAAGACTTTGCCGGGCTTTTCCAGAGCATCCGCTGGGACGATTTTCTGGTTCGTGACCTCGACAGCGGCCTCGCACTCTTTCGTGGTATCCTTGATGCTTTTGGCAAGGCTGGATTTGAAACGGTGTTGCTTGATTCGCGTACCGGTATCACCGACATCGGTGGTTTGCTTGCCGCTCTGCTGCCACACGCCACCGTTCTTGTCGGCAATTACGGCAGGCAGAATACCAGAGGACTTGCCCATGTCTGGCAAGCTCTCTACCCTGCCAGCGAGGGGCGCATTGCCGTGCGAGGTACATTGCCACCCCTGACTCGCTTGCTGGTTGCGTCACCGATTGCTGATGAACTCGATTTGCGAGCCAAGGGAGAGGATATTTGGAAGGAGGCCTTTGGCTTGGCCCCTGCCGAATTGGTCACCATCCCTTTTGATCAGCGTCTGCTTTATACTGAAGAGCTTTACGCAGCAACACGCCCCGATACTCCGGTAGCCAAAGCCTATAACGATCTGGAACGTCGAATCGACAAGGTACGCCAGCAGGTTATTGCCGAGAACGAGTCAGCCCGCAGCAACAAAGATAGTCGTGCGCAAGGTAAAAGTTTCGAGGTGCGAGTTGCTCACCTTTTGCGTCTGCTTGGCTACACCGTCGAGCACGAACAGTTGATCGACAGCAACCAGGTCGATCTTGTTGTACGCAAACGTGCCGATTTCGGGCGTGAAGAGGTTTATCTGGTCGAGTGCAAGGATCATCAGGCTGTCATTCCAAAAGAGATAGTGCAGGTATTCAAAACCTGGCTTGATGGGCCAACTGCCAGAGAAATGCAGGCTCGTGGTATGGTGGTTGCCCCAAGCGATTTCAGCCCGGCAGCTCGCAGCTTTGCTCTGGAGCAGGGAATCCAGGCGCTTACCTTCGATGAACTCGAACGCAGCCTCTTTGATTTTGCACCCTACCTTGCCCGCATTCGCCAGCGCTACGAAGCAAGTGCTCTTGCAGGCAACTATGTTGACCAGTATCTGCTTCTTGAAAAGCAGCCCGACGAAAAATCGGTGCCGATGTTGCCTCATGCCCTTCAGTGGGTTTCGGGAGCGGGAAGCCGGTTGTGGCTTGTGCTCGGCGATTATGGTACCGGCAAAAGCACATTGGTTGAGCGATTTGCCTACGAACTTGCCCTCAACTGCAAAAACGATCCCGAAAGCCCGATTCCGGTCGAAATCAATCTGCGTCAGTTTCCCAACGCCATCTCACTCGATAGCCTGATTCGCGAGCATCTCGAAACTGAACTGCGCACCGTGCTCAATCCCGAGATTGTGCTGTACCTGCTTGATGCCGGGCGAGTAGTGCTGCTGCTCGACAGTTTCGATGAAATGGGAGTGGCGCAGGTTGGGCGTAGTGTCGAAGAGCAGTTCCGTCAATTGGTGCGACCAACCGCTAACCCCGGTCGTAATCACCGCTGCAACCGGGTGCTCATCACCTCCCGCAGCCACTTTTTCAGCGACAGCAGCAGCGCCAGGCAAGCTGAGGGAGCCAGGCTCTTCGAAGCGGATTCAGCTCTTTGCAAAGCAGCACGTGCCTTCGATGCTACGCTTGATACCCTGCCCGTTTTCACAAAGGAGCAGATTACGGAGTACCTGCACAAACGCCTTGGTATGGTCGAAGGCGATGAGGTTCGACGGTTTATCGAAGAGAGATATGGGCTCCAGGACATCGCTTCAACACCCCGGTTCCTCAATATCCTTGTAGCTTCTCTTCCTGATCTGATAAAAGAGGGAGAGAACGTGAGCACAGGTTCACTCTACCTGACCTACACTACCCACTGCTTGAATACCATTCGCTTGGGCCAGGGCAAGCTTAACGTCGAGCTTATGCGCGACCTGCTTGAGCGCGTGGCCTGTGAGCTTTGGAGCAGGCCACAAAACCAGATTCACTATACCGATATCGCCGGACTGTTGCGTCGAGAAGGTGGAGTTGCCCTCAGCTTTGACAGTGAGCAGGTTGACCTTGAACTGCATACTGCTGCTTTTCTTGTGCGTAGCGCTGACGGCCATTATCGTTTTTCACACCGAAGCTTTCTTGAATTCTTTTTTGCTCATGCACTCTTCCGTGCCCTCCAGAAAGGTCATTTTGCAGAAGCTCTGACCTATGGCCCTGTCAATCCCGCAGCGACCACATTTCTGCTTGACCTGACTGAGTCAGTGCCTGAGAATTCCGATAAACTGACCGAAGTCATTCGTACAATTTTTGCAAACCCATATAATGAAGGCACTTCAGAATTCAAGCGTTTTCTGAATTTAATGCCAAACAAGACATCCACTACGCCGCTTTATTTCAAGGGAGTTATGGTTTCGAGCACCTTCACCGACCTGAAGGAGCACCGTGCTGCGTTGATCAACATCATTGATCGTTCAGGGTTTAAGGCGGTGGTGATGGAGCATGATTCTGCCAGGTCTGACGTGGATGTTATCGACTCTTCGCTTCGGATGGTGCAGGAGAGTGCCGCGTATATCCTTGTTATCAGCCACAAATATGGGCAGACACCGGTGTGTACAAGCCGGAATCCCGGCAAGCTTTCAATTACCGAGCTGGAGTTTAACGAAGCAG
>JBMOIS010000029.1:0-38659 GCA_049317185.1 Chlorobium sp.
CCAAAGCTCCGGTGAAGGCACCTTTTTCATGTCCGAAAAGCTCGCTTTCGACAATGCTTTCCGGCAATGCTGCGCAGTTAAACTTGATGAACGGTTTGTCGGCCCTGCGGCTTTTAAAATGGATTGCGCTTGCGACCAGCTCCTTGCCTACACCGCTTTCCCCCAGCACCAGCGTTGTTGCGTTGGTGTTCGCAATCTTGTCAATCATTTTATAGAGAGCAATCATCGGTTTCGCATTGCCGATAATATTTGCCGGACGTTCGGCTGCTGAAATGGTTTCATCACCGTGCTCATCCGCCTTGTGCTTTTGTCGCGAAGAAGAAGTTCGGGTAACCGTTGTTTCATGAGGCGTTTTTGTGTTCTCCTCATGGGCAAGCTGCTTGAGGCGCACGGCCTGCGAAATCATGGAGGCAATTATGGAGAGTTGGTCAACATAGTACTGCAACATGTCGAAGCTTTTCCCTTCTGCGGTGGTCTTTTTTGTGCGCACGTCTACGGCTGCCGGCTCAAGCTGGCGGTCAGCGCTCAATGTGCCGATAATCTCCGTGCCTGCCTTGACTGGAATGCAGATAAAACACAGATTCTCTTTTTTCGCCTTGCTTCGTGACCGGGTTCGGTCGAGAAAGAGCGGCTCGTCGATAATAGAGGGAACAATAACTGCTTTGCCGGTTTTAACCACATGCCCGATAACTCCTTCGCCGATCTGATAACGCCCCCTCTCTTTTTCTTTCTCAGTCAATCCAAATGATTCATTGATAACAATTTCGCCGGTATCACGGTTAAGAATGGTGATCATCCCCCTGAGCATGTTCATATTTTCAGACATGATGAAAAGAACAAGCCTTAACACCTTGTTGATATCATCTTCATTGGTGATTGTTCTGCTGACTTCAGCAAGCAGGCTGATACTGTTATGTTCCTGATCCTGTGTTATGAGCATGATGCTTACGATATAATTTTCTCAATGTTTCATCAGGAGCGTGCTGTAAATGCTGTCGAGTTCTTCCGGCTCCAGCGCTCTTTTCTTTTCAGTGGCAGTTGTGCGGACAATCGCCAAAAGATGATTTGCTTCATTTCTTGTTATCATGATTCCCCTGTTGGAATAAAAATGCTGTAACGAAGTGCTTCCAGAGTGTTTTCCTATCACCAGTTCATGCTTCTGGCGACCAACCTGATCAGGAAGAAACGGCTGATAAGAGAGAGGATGTTTCAGCAGGGCGGCACAATGAATACCCGATTCATGCTCGAAAGCCGATTTACCCACAACCGGTTTCTGAGCTTCAATAACTCTTCCCGCAGCCTTGCTTACCACATTGCAGAGGTGCGCAAGCTGGCGGGTATCAATGCGGGAGTTATACTTTTTCGAGAGTTTCAAGGCAATCGCAAGCTCTTCCAGCGCAGCATTTCCAGCCCGTTCACCAAGTCCCGTTACCGAAACACTGACCGCCTGACATCCAGCCTCCAGAGCTGTAAACGCATTGGCTGTTGCCATGCCGAGATCATTATGGGCATGAAATTCAAGGGCAGCAGGCGTTGCTGATTTCAGCCAGCCCACAAGACTCATCACCGACAGGGGAGTTGCAACACCTACGGTATCAGCAATTCGTATTCTGTCTGCGCCGCATTCCGTTGCATCAAGCACAAAACGCTTCAGCAGTTCGGGCTCTGCACGTGTTGCATCCTGCGCTCCGACGCTGACAATGCTGAAATATTTTTTCGC
Organism: Chlorobium sp.; assembly: GCA_049317185.1. Lineage (GTDB taxonomy): Bacteria > Bacteroidota > Chlorobiia > Chlorobiales > Chlorobiaceae > Chlorobium. The sequence goes on from JBMOIS010000029.1 coordinate 1,721, forward strand.
TTTTGGAACAAGTTCCTGCAATTGCTGCTGTACCCATGCATAATCTCTTTGCATCAGTTGCAGGTATAAGTCGGAAACAGGAAAGCTGATATGAACCGCTTCGGTGCCGCAGAGACAAGCATCCTCAATGTCCTGCCACTTTGCCCGCGCCCAACTGGTCAGACGTACCGGGAGGTTCAGCGCTACAATTTTTTTGATGACGTTTTGTTCATCAGCACTGATAGCCGGGTAACCGATTTCAAGTTCATTGACACCGGTATTGGCAAGCAAGCAGGCAATTTCAGTTTTTTCCATAGCACTGAACACAACGCCTGGTGCCTGCTCTCCGTCTCTCAGGGTGGTGTCGATGATCCAGGGCTTGATCATTAACGGAGAAGATGTCCTGCTCTCTCTTCGCATGTTCCGAGGGTTTCTTCAGTGAACAAAATACTCTCCAAAAGTCGCCTTTTATTTGGAGAAGAGAAGTTTTTTCCTAAATAAATAAGGTGTTTATATAAAAATATAAGAAGATTTCAGACATTTTTGTCTTTTTATTATAAAATATTGTCGGGAACAAATTTTTTCCCTGAAACGGGCAGGTCTCGTATTAAGGTTGTATATGTGGATATAAAATATTACGTTAAAAAGATATGAGGTTGTAACGAGAGGCAGGGAGAGCTATGCAGTTTCTGTTTGTACATCAGAATTTTCCGGGGCAGTTCAAGTTTCTTGCACCAGCCCTGGCCGCTGACCCACAAAACAGGGTGATTGCCCTGACTATGAAAAAGGTGCCAGTAGCCGAATGGCATGGTATCAAGCTGCGCTCTTATGCGGCCAGTCGGGGGACGACCAAAGGCATACATCCCTGGGTGAGCGATTTCGAGACCAAGACGATCAGGGGGGAGGCCTGTTTTCGGGCGGCGCAGCAATTGAAGGCGGAAGGGTTTACTCCTGATGTTATCATTGCACATCCCGGCTGGGGTGAAAGTCTCTTTCTGAAGGATGTCTGGCCGAAGGCAAAGCTGGGCATTTACTGCGAGTTTTACTACCACCTGGAAGGTGCCGATGTTGGGTTTGATCCAGAGTTTCCCCCCCGGGAAGATGCGGATGCCTGCCGTTTGCGCCTGAAGAATATCAATAACCTGCTGCACTTTCAGGTGGCTGATGCAGGAATTTCGCCCACAGAGTGGCAGGCAAGCACCTTTCCGGAACCCTTTCGATCCAAAATTACTGTGGCGCACGACGGTATTGATACCGCTATGGTTGCGCCAAACCCTGCGATAAGCTTTGCTATTCATGGAGACGTGACGCTGACGAAGCAGGATGAAGTGATTACCTTCGTGAACCGCAATCTTGAGCCCTATCGGGGATACCATATTTTCATGCGTGCCCTGCCTGAACTTCTGCGGCGCAGGCCACATGCACGGGTTCTGATTGTGGGCGGCGACAACGTGAGCTATGGCGCAAGGCCGGAGGAAGGAAAAACCTGGAAAGATATATTTATCGCTGAAGTTCGCCAGCAGATCAGTGGTGCGGAGTGGGCAAGGGTTCATTTTCTTGGCACAATTCCTTATCCGCAATTTTTACAGTTGTTGCAGATCTCAACAGTGCATGTCTATTTGACCTACCCGTTTGTTCTCTCCTGGAGCCTGCTTGAAGCAATGAGCGCCGGGTGCGCGATTGTGGCCAGCGACACCAGGCCGCTCCATGAAGCAATTAGGCATAACGAAACCGGGCGCATGATATCTTTCTTTGATGTTACAGGGCTGACGAACGACGTCTGTGCGCTACTCGACGATCCTGTTGAACGGGCAAGGCTTGGTGCCAACGCTCGTGCTTTTGCACGGGCAACCTACGATCTTGAAAGCGTTTGTTTGCCCCGCCAGCTTGAGTGGGTGAACGATATTGTTCCGGGAGAGGGTGGATAACAAATTCTTCGGATGCGATAATATTTTTGTTGCCAAGTATATTTATTATATTATGCAAGTGTATTTATGTATCTATTAAATATTCTGTCCATAGTAGAGGGCAGACTCTGACGCAGTGCATGGTACTGAACATCCTCTTGATCATCTGCATGAGCTGAATACATTGAAAGAGAGGCAGAAAACAATGCATACCGAGCCCGCTGGCTCATTGCAAATATTAGTTTTTCCCGATAAAATGGATATAAGGCTCTTTTTATTGGTTCTTTTTATTGTACCTTGGAGCGCTTGAGGTATCTGTTTTTTTGATCCTGTGTTGCCTTACAAATGTTATTTTCGCTTTAAGTCTTTTGATATGGCGCGTTATTTCCAATTCTGGAGCTTTTTTCAGGGCAAATTGATTCGTTTAGGGATGTATAATTCAAGATTTTCTGGTTGTGAAAGGAGTTAAAGTAAAATCGCCATTGCGCGATGCGCTTGTATCGCTTTTACCTTTTCTCTGGCATACGTTTTATTTCAGTATTGTTGTCAACGTTCTGGTGCTTGCGCCGAGCGCCTACATGATGGAGGTGTACGATCGGGTAGTCAACAGCCGAAGCCATTCGACGCTGTTGATGCTTACCCTTCTGGTGGTTGGCATTTATGTGCTGCTTGAGGCGCTCGAGTGGGTGCGACGGCAGGTGATGCATGACGCTGGCATGCAGCTCGACAGGTCGCTTCGTGAGCAGGTTTTCAGTGCGATTTTTACCGCTCGTGTCCAGAACATTCCTGCAGCGGGTGCGCAGGCACTGCGTGATCTCAAGGTCATTCGTGAGTTTCTTCCTTCCCAGGCTCTGCTTGCTTTTGTCGACACTCCTCTTGCTCTGCTGGTGCTGGTATTGCTTTTTCTGATGGACCCTGCTCTTGGCTGGTTTGCTGTTGCCGGCGCTCTGGTGCAGTTCGGGATTGGGGTTATCAATGAACGTCGCATCCGTGAGCCTCTTCTGGCGGCAAACCGGAGTGCTGCGGGGGCGCAGACCTATGCTGACGGCGTAATACGCAATGCGCAGGTTATTGAGTCGATGGGGATGCTTGACCATATTCACAAGCGCTGGATGGGTCGCCAGCATGAGTTTCTTGTTCAGCAGGCCGAGGCATCTGATCATGCGGGAACCAATTCAGCTCTTTCCAAACTCGTGCAGAGCCTTTTGAGCTCTCTTTTGCTTGGCATGGGTTGCTGGCTGACGCTGAAGGGAGAGATATATGGTTCCGGGATGATTGTCGCCTCTATTCTTGGCGGCAAGGTGCTTGCACCGCTTGTCCAGATTATTGGAGGCTGGCGGCAGGTTGAGGGGGCACTGGAAGCGTACCATCGACTGGAGAGCATGTTGAGGGAGCTTCCGATGCCATTAAAGGGTATGGCGTTGCCCGCGCCTGCCGGCATGCTTTCGGTTGAAGGGGTTATTGCCGGTGCTCCAAGAAGTCCGGTGCAGATTCTTAAGGGTGTCAGTTTCAGGCTGGCTCCTGGTGGTTCCCTGGCGATTGTTGGCCCTTCGGCTTCTGGTAAAACGACTCTTGCACGATTGCTTATGGGGATATGGCCTGCAATGCAGGGCAAGGTTCGGCTTGACGGCAATGATGTCTATCAGTGGGACAAGGAGGAACTTGGGAAATATATCGGCTATCTGCCACAGAGTGTGGAGCTTTTTGAGGGTACCATTGCCGAGAATGTGGCACGTTTTGGTGAGCCTGACCTTGAAAAGGTGAGAGAAGCGTGCCGGATGGTGGGTCTTGATGATTTTCTGGAGCAGCTCCCCAAGGGGTATGAATCCCAGATTGGCGATGATGGTTCATTTCTTTCGGGTGGAGAGCGGCAGCGGGTGGCTCTTGCCCGCGCAGTCTACGATATGCCGAAGTTTGTGGTGCTTGACGAACCAAACGCCAGTCTTGATGAAGCTGGTGATGAGGCGCTGCTCAATACCATCAGGCAGTTGAGAACAAAGGGTTCAACCGTGATTGTCATCACGCATCGGCTGAATATTCTGGGTGCTATAGAGCACATGCTTGTTCTTGTTGATGGGCAGGTGCAGCGCTTCGGTACCTGTAAGGAGGTTATGGATGCTCTTCAGTCGCCCCCCGCAGGCCAGCAGTCTCCAAACCCGAAGTCTCAGGGCTAAACAAGTATCAGCAAATTGATTATTTCATGAAACCTGATTTTTTTGATCGCAGTGTCCTTTCCCGACAGCTCTGGCTCTTTCGAAGAGAATTTCTGTGGGTTGGTATCTTCAGCCTGATTGCCAATGTGCTGATGTTGACACCGACGATCTACATGCTGCAACTCTATGGCCGCGTCATGAAGAGCGGAAGTGAGCTGACCCTTCTCATGGTCACTTTTTTTCTGGTACTGTTTTATGTGGTGATGGCGTTTGCTGAATGGCTGCGTTCGCGTATACTGGTAAGGGCAGGTGTACGGCTTGATGAAGCACTGAATTCGCTGGTTTTCAAGGCCAGTTTTGAAGCGTATCTGAACCGTGCACGGCAAAATGTGCTCGAGGCATTTTCGGATTTGACCAATATCCGCCAGTTTTTGACGGCGAATGGTATGATTGCGTTTTTTGACACTCCATGGACACCTGTCTATATTGCGGTGATTTTTTTGCTCAGCCCTTTTCTCGGATGGCTTTCAATCTTGTTCGCAGTTCTTCAGCTTTTGGTGACCTGGCAAACTCATCGTCTCTCGGTCAGGGAGATAGAGAACGCCGCTGAGTCTGGTAATAGCAGTTATCGTTATGTACAGAGCAAGCTTCGCAATATTGAGCCTGTGCATGCTATGGGTATGGCGGGGAACCTTCGACGGCATTGGTTTCTGCTGCACGATGCTTCGCTGGTCAAAGCAGACTCTTCTCTTGAGAGACAGCACCGTCAGCAGGCCTTTGCAAAGTTTGTGCGTTACAGTATGCAGTCGTTGACACTGGGAGCTGGAGCGCTCATGGTTATTGAGGGTAAGATGTCTCCTGGATCGATGATAGCTGCAAACGTCTTGATGTCGAAGGCACTTCAGCCTCTTGATCTTGTTGTCGCTACCTGGAAGCCTTTTGTTCAGGCTCGTATGGCATTTCAGCGACTTGAGAAGCTGCTCGATGAGTTTCCGGAGCGGGAGGCTGGAGCCAAACATCAGGATCCGTTTGGCGAGATACGGCTTGAGGGACTCACCGCTACTGCAGAAGGGCGTGAGACTCCAATACTTGATAATCTTACAACCATGTTTCCCGCAGGCAAGGTTACCGTTGTTCTTGGCCCTTCCGGGTCGGGGAAATCAACGCTTGCCCGCTGTATCGTAGGGGTTTGGGCGAAACGGGAAGGTCGGGTACTGATTGACGGCGAGCCGGTTGAAAGCTGGGACAGGACGGAACTTGGGCCGCACCTTGGATATCTTCCACAGGACATTGAGTTGTTTGATGGCACCATTGCCGAAAATATTGCCCGGTTTGCCGAGGTTGATTCTTTGAAAGTGATTGAGGCGGCAAAGCGAACGGGTATTCATGAGATGATTTTGCGCTTTCCGCGTGGCTACGATACCCAGATTGGTGAGGCTGGTGGAATGCTTTCGGGCGGGCAGCGGCAGCGGCTTGGACTTGCCCGTGCCATGTACGGCAATCCGGCGATTCTTGTGCTCGATGAGCCGAACGCCAACCTTGATGATGCTGGTGAACGTTCGTTGCTTGAGGCCGTCAAGGATTTAAGGGGTGCCGGTAAAACGGTCATTCTTGTGACGCATCGTCCCAGTGTTCTTGCTGTGGCCGATCTTTTGGTGGTGATGCAGGGCGGGCGGATGATACATTGCGGGCCGCGTGATGAGGTGTTGGCGGTTTTGCGTGCCGAGGGTGCCCGCCCGGCGTAAGTGTCTGGTAATCCAGGTTCTTTTTTTGACAATTGTTTAAAAGCAGAGTAATGAGTATTCGTGATGTCATGGCAAAGATGATGCCGATACCTGCCAACAAGGGAGGGCAAGAGAAGGATGAAGCGTATCGTGATACCCGGAGTCCTGTTCGGCTTGGTATCTGGATATTGCTCGTCGGATTTGGGGGATTTCTGATCTGGGCAGGTTTCGCTCCGCTTGATGAAGGGGTGCCATGCCAGGGCCTGGTGAGTATTGCTACCAAGCGCAAGGTGGTGGAAAACCTTCATGGTGGACGGATTGAAAATGTTCATGTCAGGGAGGGGCAGATAGTTCAAGTGGGGGATGTGCTCATCACTCTCGACAGTCAGACAGCCAGGGCTCGCTTTGACGAGATTCATCAACACTATATTGGTATGCGGGCGACCGCAGACCGTTTGCAGGCGGAGATGAGCGGTGCCTCTTCGATCTCTTTTCACAACGATCTGTTGCATGATCCTGAACGCAAAATGGCTGAAAAGAATATGCAGAATCAGAGGCAACTCTTTTTATCACGAAGGACAATGCTGAACATTCTGAATCAGCAGTTGGCTGGCATTTCATCGCTGGTAAAGGAGGGATACGCCCCGTTGAGTCAGCAGCATGAGCTTGAACTCAAGATTGCGGAGTTCAAGAGCGGTACGGCTTCTCAACTTGCGCAGGTACAGCTCGAAGTAGAGGCTGATGCTGAAAAGAGCAGAGCACTTGCCGCAGAGCTTGCCGATACCGAAGTTCGTTCACCGGCCTCAGGGCAGGTGGTGGGTTTGCAGGTGCAGACGGTGGGTGCTGTGGTTCAGCCTGGCCAGAAGATGATGGATATTGTGCCACTCCATGAAGGTCTGCTCATTGACGCAAAGGTTGCGCCACACTTGATCGACAGCATCCACAAGGGGTTGCCGGTTGACGTGAGCTTTGCTTCATTTGTACATTCTCCCCAGCTTGTGGTGCAGGGTGTTGTAGAATCCCTCTCGAAAGACATTGTGACCGATCCCCAGGTGAATCCGGCACAACCTGGTGCTTCATATTATCTTGCGCGTGTTTCTGTAACTCCGGAAGGGATGAAGTCGTTGGGAAAGCGTGAAATGCAGCCGGGAATGCCGGTGACGGTTGTCGTCAAAACAGGTGAACGTTCATTGTTGACCTATCTTGTCGATCCACTGATCAAAAGGATTACGGTTTCAATGAAAGAGGAGTAGTGTTGTGCAGGGACTAAATATTATGAGTAGGTCGATCATGAAGCTCTTGGTGTGTGTGACTGTTTTGGTGGTGATCGCTGTTGCGTCGCCTCTTCATGCTGCTCAGCTCGATTTAATGACAGCGTATCAGAAGGCGGTGGAGTATGATGCCCGGCTCCGTTCCGCAAAAGCTGATAATCTGATCTATAAAGAGGAGATTGGCAAGGCGAGATCGCAGTTTCGGCCAAATGTGCGCATGAACGCAGCGCGTGGGCGCAGTGTGACACAGCATGGGTATTTGGGAAGCTTTTCGGCTCCTGATTACTATAACACCATTAATTATGGCGTTTCGGTTCGTCAGCCGCTGATCAATTTTTCGAATATTGCCAGCTACAAACAGGCCAAAGTCGTCTCGGCAAAAAGCGATGTTGACCTGGAGAAAGAAGAGTCGAGTCTGATGGCCAGAACAGCAGAAGCCTATTGTAATGCTTTGTATGCCGAGGATAATCTCGCTTTCAGCAAGGTGCTGATAACAGCAACACTGGAGCAGCTCAGGCAGGCCAGGCAGCGATTTGACAAGGGGTTTGGTACTGTCACCGAAGTGGAGGAGGCGCAGGCAGGTTACGATAATGCCAAGGCAGAGGGTGTGGACATTATGAACAGTGTAGAGTTCAGTCGCCAGGAGCTGGAAAATCTTACAGGGGTCTACCCGGATCAGCTTTGCAGTTTGGTGTCGGAGAGGCTGGCGCTGCTGCGACCGCAACCAAACAATGTCGAATCGTGGATTGAACTTGCTCATTCGGCTAATCCGGAAGTAGTTGGTGCGCGTCAGGAAATTGTTATTGCAAAAAGAGAGATCGAAAAGCAGCGGGCTGCCCGGTATCCAACGATTGATCTGGTTGGAGGGAGAAACTATTCCGAGAGTGAAAACAACTATTCAATAGGTTCAATCTACGATACCTATTCGATCAGCCTGCAGGTGAGTATGCCTGTTTATACCGGTGGCTACATCAGTGCTTCGGTACGTCAGGCTCGTGCAAAGTGGCTGAAGGCGGGAGAGCAGCTCAACTGGCAGGAACGCGGGGTTGAATCGGAGATAAGAAAGTTTTATAACGGTGTTATTAGCGGTATTGAGCAGGTTAAGGCTTATGAACAGGCTGTTCACTCTCATGAACTTGCCTTGATCGGCACTCAAAAAGGTTATGATGCAGGGTTGCGCAGTAATGTTGACGTTCTTGATGCCCAGCAGAAGCTCTATGCAAGCCGGAGAAATCTGGCAAAAGCACGCTATCAGTACATTTTGAATCGTCTCATGCTCAAGCAAACCGCAGGAATTCTTTCAGCAGCCGACATCGACGAAGTGAATGGCTGGCTGGTTGGCATGAAGCCATAAACACACCTCAAACGCCATCGTTATCCGTGCTGATTCTTGTTTTCTTTTTTCTGAACAAGGTGTTTATCGCTTCTTTTAATTATGTTGCTCTATGTAGGTGGTGTTTATCTTTGTGAGCAGAATTACCCTGAAATTTTTTCTCTGCGTGTTGCAGTGTGGTGAGTTTTAAGCGTTTTAATATAAATGAGTTACTGTAGTGGCCAGACAGCATTATAATCGAAAATCAAAAACCCCGGGCAATAAGAGTAACCGGCAGCCGTCCCAATTTACCGGGGAGAGGGTGAGACCGAATGATCATATTCTGATCAACGAGTTTCTTTTCAGGCGGGGTGAAAGTTCACTTGCGGCTGAAATTGTTACCTTTTTTGCCGATCATGAGAATGAGCGCTTCAAGTCTGTAGAACTTGCCAAAGCTCTCGGATACACCGAATCAAAGCAACTGCCGGGTTTTTGGTATGTCTTGCATAAACTGCAGGAAGAGGGTACTCTGGACAAGGATTCCAACCGCTGTTACGGGATGACGGGCACCGATGCGTCCACCTATGAAGATCATCTTGAGCTGGCCAAGCCCTTTCCTCTGCCCGGCAAAAAGCAGTATACCGTTGCCAAAAGCTATACTGGTCATATTTCCACGCATCCCAACGGTTACGGCTTTGTTGATGTTGAGGGGTTCGATGATGATATCTTCATCAAGGCTGGTGATATGGGCTTCTCTATTCATGGAGACGAAGTAGAAGTTCTGGTTTCCAAAGTGCCGGAGACTTACGCATCGAAATCTACTCCCCATCAACGGTGTGAAGGTGCTGTGCAGAACGTGATTACCCGTCGTGTTACAACGATTGTTGGCACACTGACCAAGGCTAACCGCAGGTTTGTTCTCAAACCTGATGACCGGAAACTGCTGCCAGAAATTATTGTCTCCATAAAAAATTCTGCCAAGGCTGGTGACGGCCAAAAAGTGCTGGTCGGAGCGCTTGATTTCAGTAAAGAGGGAGTGATTCAGGGGAAGGTACTCGAGATTCTTGGGAAGGCAGGCGATTCTTCGGTTGAGGTCAGTGCCATTGCCCGCAGCAAGGGGATTGACGAAACTTTTGATGCAGCCCTCCTCGATTTTGCGGCATCTGTCCGTGAGGGTATTACTGAAGAGGAGGTTAAAGGCCGGCTTGATATTCGTGACAAAGTGGTCTTCACCATCGATCCTGTCGATGCAAAAGATTTTGATGATGCCTTGTCCGTGGAGCTTCTTGATGACGGGCTCTATAAAATTGGTGTGCATATCGCCGATGTTTCACACTATGTGCCGGAGAATTCTCCCCTTGACCGTGAGGCTTTGAAAAGGGCCACCTCTGTCTACCTTGTCGATCGGGTCATTCCCATGCTGCCTGCCCGACTTTCTGAACAGATCTGCAGCCTCAATCCGGGTGTTGACCGGATGGCGTTTTCAGTTTTCCTGTTGATCACCCCTGATGGCGAAGTTCGCAAGCACGAATTCCATAAAACGGTTATTCATTCCAAACGACGCTTTTCCTACGAAGATGTGGAGGAGATACTGAAACAGGGAGAAGGTGACTTTGTGACCGAATTGCAATCACTTGACCGTCTCAGCATTATTTTGCGTGAAAAACGGTTTAAACATGGAGGGCTCGATTTTGACACTGAGGAGGTGCGCTTCAAACTGGGCAACAAGGGCGAGCCGCTGGAAGTAATAAAAAAAGAGCGACTGGGCAGTCACCGTCTCATTGAAGAGTTTATGCTGCTCGCCAATCGCAAGGTGGCCAAATATCTGACCAAAACCTTCAGGGAGAACAAGAAGGAGCCCCAGCCGGTTATTTACAGGATACATGGCGCTCCCCAGCAGGAGAAGGTGCTCGTTCTTGCCAATTTTGTCAAGAGGCTTGGCTTCGACCTCAAGCTGAACCGGGGCAAAGAGGGTCCAATTGTTTCTGCACAGTCGCTTCGTCAGCTCTTGCTGCAGGTGAAGGGTACCAATATTGAATTTCTGGTCAGTGAACTGGTGCTACGCTGCATGTCGAAGGCGGTCTATACCGGAGACAATGTCGGCCATTACGGGCTTGGGTTTGAACATTACACACACTTTACCTCTCCCATCAGGCGTTACCCTGATCTGATTGTTCATCGTATGCTCTTTGAATATGAGAATCTCCGCAAAAAGCGCCGCAAAATTACTCCTGCACGGCTTGCTGAGCTGACCGATAAAATACAGACCGTCTGCCAGATATCCAATGAGCGCGAAAAGAGCGCAGTTGAGGCCGAGCGTGAGTCGATCAAACTCAAGCAGGTCGAATATATGGCAAACCATGTCGGAAAGGTTTATCCCGGAGTTATTTCAGGGGCAACTGATTACGGTATCTATGTGAGAATGGTTGACTTTGCTATCGAAGGAATGGTACACATGCGCAACCTCACCGATGATTACTACGAGTATGATGAGGCGACCTATTCCCTCGTTGGAAAACGTCGCAAAAAACGACTGCAGATAGGTCAACGGATAAAGGTCAAGGTGAACAGTGTGGATATGCAGCGCCGTACCATTGATCTTGTTATGGAGTAGGCTGCTGGCCAGGAACGTTGAGTGCATCGACAGCACCAATAATGCTGAAATTTGTTCATGTCCAGGGAAAAAATGCTATAATTTTAGAGTAATATAAATGCTTGATTTCAAAATTAACGAACAGGACTGCATTCATTGTGGCCAGTGTGTAGCTGAATGCCCGGCAAGTATTATCTCTATGGAGGCGGATGGCTATCCCTTCATTGCTATTGAAAAAGAAGAGCGGTGTATGAAATGCCAGCATTGCCTGGCGATTTGTCCAACTGCATCGCTCTCTATCCTTGGTCTGGATCCGGCAAACAGTTTGTCTGTTGATGGCGGATTTCCTGAGCCCGACAACCTTGAGATTCTGATGAAAGGGCGGCGCTCGGTGCGGCGCTACAAAAACGAAAATCTTGATCCAGCCCTTTTACAAAGGCTTTTGGAGGTTGCCTGGCATGCTCCAACCGGAGTGAACTCACGTCAGGTTTGTTTCACCGTGTTGGATAGCAAGGATAAGGTTGCACTATTGCGTGATGAAGTGATAGCAGGACTGGTAAAGCTGGTTAACAAAAATGCTCTGCCGCAGGGGAAGGAGTTCTTTGCCAACTTTGTCCGGATGTGGGAGGAACGTCAAATTGATGTCATTTTCCGTGGTGCTCCTCATCTGCTGATCGCCTCGGCACCAGTGAATGTTGCATCACCGATGCCGGACTGCCTGATAGCCCTTTCCTACTTCGAACTGTTCGCCCAGGCCAACGGGGTCGGCACCGTATGGAATGGTTTGGCAAAATGGGCCATCAATGACCTTGTGCCGGAAGCTCGCCATCTGCTCGGTATTCCGGATGACCATTTGATCGGCTATGTCATGGCATTTGGAAAGCCTGCGGTTCACTATCGTCGTACAGCACAGCATGGTCCGGCTGTGATAAACCGGCCATTATAGTGGCAGTAAAACTAAAACTTCAAGTCAAAGCAGCCACTCCTACACAATATGCTTGATGGCTTTCTTTTCCGGTTCCCCCGCTATTGTCCATTTAATTGAATCTTGATGCAGGGAAGCATAAAAAGAGTGAAATTGCGCATAAGAAATCAACGAGGTGATAACCACAGAACCGACAAGTTTTTCAAATATCGTAAATAACCACACTTGTGCCAGGTTACCGGGATCTCTGAATGACCAGGGAAATGTTAATAACAGAAGAGTAATGAAGACTATCAGTCCAGTAACGCTGATAGAATACTCTAACTTCTTTTGCTTTTTTGCGTATGAAATACGGTCTTTTTTTGATGCCAAGATTTTTCCCTCAATGATCGGATCTTTACGATGTCGTTCAACAAGCTGAACGGGGTTATCATGAAATTGAATCCTGTAGTCATTTGACGCGGCATATTTAATGCATTTATGGACAAAAACCTGACAATCAAGCTGCAAGAGAGAGAGGTTTGGATTAAGAAGTCTGAGAACCCAGGATTTATTTTCAAACGACAGCGTTCCATGTGTATCTGTTATGGCGCTTAACAGGATATATTTTTTGCTTTCCAGAAAAAGGGGGACATCAACTTCTTTGACCGCTTCTGTCATCTCGGTAATAATTTTTTCAGCATTACTTGATTTCTGGTCATAGGTTGGCCACCATTGATTGCTTTTAAAAATTATTATAAGAGATTCATCTTCAAAGTCACTTGTAAACACGATTTTTGCATGCATAATCGGCACCGCTCCTCAACGTTTATGAGAGTTTTTCATTTAAATACGTTCTGAACCCGGTTCATTGGATATTCTGGTGACATGATATTGTCGCTCAGAAGCCAAATGAACAAACCGAAAGCTGGCTCATTCCTGTTTTCTCATGACACAACAATCTTTGCGCTATAATCGTTGTCGTAACTCCAAAAAACAGCAGGGTTCATGATGCCGAGGCTGAATATAAGGAAAATACTCAACGAAAAAGCTCCATGATGGACTGGCCAGTTTAATATATTATTTGCCAGATGTACCGGGCAATTTTAGCCCTACTGTGACATATAACCTCTCTTCATGCGCTGTAAAATACTGAAATTAAAATAGATAGAAATATGTGTAACTGCTTTGCGTTAGTATAGGCTATCTTGTTTTTTAAAACACGTTAAGGATTTATGTGACGTTGCAGGGTTAGAGCACAAGTCTAAAAGTGTCAAAGAACTGAAGCGGTATCGACTGATTTTGCCAAAACACCTTTTTAGAAGTGCCGTTGATTGGACTCAGGTTCAACATTGGTTAGAGGTTCTCATCGTCTGTTGAGGCAACCGCATCAAGCTTTGCCGTCATCTTCTCGCGGTATTCAACGATCTCATGTTTAAGAGAGGCCAGTCTCTCGATCTTGCTGTCAATCTGGTTGATATGATTATCCAGAATTGCGATAAGCTTCGGCACCATGATGTCTGTGCGCCTGGCATCTCCGTAAACCTTGTAGAGATCCTGAAACTGCTGGATGCTCAAGCCCAGTTCCTTGAGCTTGATGATGAACTTGATGCGTCGAACGATGTAGGGGGTGTAGCCACGATTTGCACCTTCTGCCCTTTCGACTGATTCAATGATGCCCACCTCTTCCCAGTAGCGAAGTGTCCTTGTGGTGATGCCAAGCTGCTTTGCCAACTGGCTTATCGGTACGATTTTCTCTATCGTCTGCTCTTTATCTTTCATCTCTTTCGTTTGAGGCATTCTGGGAACGCCGAGCTCCAGCTCGGCATATAATTCCTCTTCTCTGCCGAGCTGGAGCTCGGCGTTCCCGGAGAAAGATGTAATGCACATCCTGCTCTTGCCGCAAAATATAAAAAAATAATTTTGTTTGTATCTTGACTTTTACGTAAACGATATATTATATTTGTTCTTTGACAGAGGGTTTACTCTGTCTGATCATCAGATGGGTCGAATCGGAAACAATTTTAAAGGATATACTGATGTCCGCAGCAATCGCGCCATACCAAAGCAGGAAAAAGGTTCGTTTTGTGACTGCCACCAGTCTTTTCGACGGCCATGATGCTACCATCAACGTCATTCGTCGTATGTTGCTGGCTTCCGGGGCCGAGGTGATCCATCTGGGCCACAACCGTTCGGTCGAAGAGATTGTGACGGCGGCTATCCAGGAGGATGCCCAGGGGATTGCCGTGAGCTGTTATCAGGGCGGCCATGTCGAATTCTTCAAATACATTATTGACCTTCTGAGGGAAAGGGGTGAGGGGCATATCAAGGTCTTTGGTGGCGGCGGCGGCGTAATTGTGCCAGAGGAGATCGCCGGGATTGAAGCGTACGGCGTGCGGAAGATCTTTTCTCCGGAAGATGGGCGACGGTTGGGGTTACAGGGGATGATTAATCTGCTTCTTGAAGAGTGTGATTTCAGCATTGAGCGCGATCCAGAAGAGCAAATTGTTCAACTGGCCGGGCAGGATGTCAGGGCGGTCAATACGCTGATCTCTCTTGCAGAGCAGGATGTGCGCGATCACACCCTGGGTTACGGATCGCTTCGCCAGAGAATTCAGGAGCTTGGCAGGGATGTTCCGGTTATTGGTATCACAGGCACGGGTGGCGCAGGAAAGAGTTCGCTGACCGATGAACTGGTGCGCCGCTTCACCATCGATTTCCCCGACAAGAGTGTCGCCATTCTTGCGGTCGACCCCTCCCGACAGCGAACCGGAGGTGCCCTGCTTGGAGATCGCATTAGAATGAACGCCATCAATTCAAAGAAGGTCTACATGCGCTCCCTTGCCACACGGGATTCGCAGACGGAGCTGTCGGCGGCCATACAGGATGCTCTTGATGTCGTGCGGGCAGCAGGCTATGATCTTGTTGTCGTTGAAACAAGCGGTATAGGGCAGGGAAATGCTGGTGTTGTCAATATATGCGATGTTGCGATCTATGTGATGACCAGTGAGTTTGGTGCGCCGACACAGCTTGAAAAGATCGATATGCTTGATTTTGCTGATCTGGTGGTCATCAACAAATTCGAACGGAAGGGCGCTGAAGATGCGTTGCGCAATGTTCGCAAGCAGTATCGACGCAACCGCAATCTTTTCGAGGGCGCTGACGAGGCGCTTCCGGTCTTTGGAACCATTGCCTCCCAGTTTAATGATCCAGGAACCAACACGTTATACCAGGCACTGATTGAAACGGTCAACCGGAAGAAGGGATCGGACTGGAGTTCATCATTTGTTGTTGACGAGAGCAACAGCTTGATTCGATCGGTCATCTCCGCTGACAGAGTCCATTATCTTGGCGAGATCGTCCATACCGTAAGGAACTACCATGTAAAGGTCAAGGAGCAGTCCAGCGCAGCGCGCCGTCTCTTCCAGCTCGAAGGGGCAAGGGAGGTGCTTTTGAACGAAGCGACCCTGGTAGAGATTGACCGGCAGGTAGCGGCGTTTGGCTCAAAGCTGACTCCTGAATCGAAGCGTCTTCTCAACGAGTGGCCAGAGCTGAAAGATGCTTACAAGCGCGACCAGCTCGTGACGGTTGTTCGTGGACGCGAAATCCGGAGTGACCTTTATACCCTCTCTCTCTCCGGCACCCGCATTCCCAGGGTTTGCCTGCCAGGCTTTGCCGATTTTGGCGAAATTCTGAGATGGAGCATGCTTGAGAACGCTCCGGGTTACTTCCCGTTTACAGCGGGCGTTTTCCCGTTCAAGCGCACCGAAGAGGATCCCAAGCGCCAGTTTGCCGGAGAGGGTTCGCCCGAACGGACCAACCGCAGGTTCCACTACCTCAGCCAGGACGATGATGCCAAGCGGCTCTCCACGGCCTTCGACAGCGTCACGCTCTATGGCGAAGATCCCGACTTTCCGCCCGACATCTATGGCAAGGTGGGGGAGAGCGGTGTGTCGATCTGCACGGTTGACGACATGAAGAAGCTCTATGCCGGTTTCGACCTCTGCGCCCCAAACACCAGCGTCTCCATTACCATCAATGGCCCTGCGCCGATGATGCTCGCCTTCTTCTTCAATGCGGCCATCGATCAGCAGACCGCTATCTTTCGGGAAACGAACGGCCGTGAGCCCTCGACCGAGGAGTATCTGAAGATTCGTGACTGCACCCTGCAAACGGTGCGAGGCACGGTTCAGGCTGACATTTTAAAAGAGGATCAGGGGCAGAATACCTGCATCTTCTCGATTGAGTTTGCTCTGAGGATGATGGGCGACATTCAGCAGTACTTCATCGACAAATTGGTGCGCAACTACTATTCGGTCTCAATCAGCGGCTACCACATTGCAGAGGCCGGGGCGAACCCCATCAGCCAACTGGCGTTCACCCTCTCCAACGGATTCACCTACGTTGAGTATTACCTGTCGAGAGGCATGAACATCGACGATTTTGCACCGAACCTCTCCTTCTTCTTCAGCAACGGTCTTGACCCTGAATATTCGGTGATCGGGCGCGTCGCACGTCGCCTGTGGGCGGTCACCATGCGCGACAAGTACGGTGCCAACGAAAGAAGCCAGAAGCTCAAATATCATATCCAGACCTCGGGCCGCTCGTTGCACGCCCAGGAGATGGATTTCAACGATATCCGCACCACCCTGCAGGCGCTGATGGCTATCTATGACAACTGCAACTCGCTCCATACGAACGCCTACGACGAGGCGGTGACGACCCCTTCCGAGGAGTCGGTGCGCCGGGCCATGGCGATCCAGATGATCATCAACAGGGAGTTCGGGCTTGCCAGGAACGAGAACCCGCAGCAGGGCTCGTTTATCATTGAGGAGCTGACCAACCTTGTCGAAGAGGCTGTCCTTGCCGAGTTTGAGCGTATCGACCAGCGCGGAGGCGTCCTTGGGGCGATGGAGACACAGTACCAGCGAGCGAAGATTCAGGATGAGTCGATGCTTTACGAGCACAAAAAGCACAGTGGTGAACTGCCGATTATCGGGGTGAACACCTTCCTCAAACCTCGTGCGGATGAGGATGGCTGTCAGATGCCGGGTGCGCTTGCCAGGGCAACGAAGGAGGAGAAGCAGCAACAGATCGAGAACCTGCGGGCGTTCCAGGAGGCAAACCGTGAAGCTGCCGGGGTGGCGCTCAAAAGACTCAAGGATGTTGCGGTATCGGACGGCAACATCTTTGCCGAGCTGATGGATACCGTCCGGGTGGCCTCCCTCGGTCAGATTACCCATGCGCTCTACGAGGTTGGCGGAAAGTACAGAAGGAACATGTAAGCCATCTTCCCTGATGTGATAAAAGAATAAAGGTAAAACGTGGAATCATTGAGCTATTGAGCGAAAACAGGGGGAATCCCCTATTAGTCATGAGGAGTTGAACAATGAGTGAACAAGTTTTTGTTGTGGGGGCCAAAAGGACTCCTTTCGGATCACTGAATGGCATGTTTGCCGAAATTGAGGCGACGCAGCTCGGTGCGGCGGCAATGAGGGGTGCGCTTGCCGCCGCCGGTATCGACGGGACAAACGTGGATGAGGTCATTGTAGGGCAGGTACTCTCAGGCGGATGCGGCCAGGCGCCCGCCCGCCAGGCGATGCGGGCGGCTGGTATACCGGACAGCGCTCATGCACTGACCATCAACAAGGTTTGCGGAAGCGGATTGAAGTCCGTCATGCTCGGCACCGACAGCATCAGACTTGGCGAATCGAAGGTTGTGGTCGCCGGAGGTATGGAGAACATGTCGATGGCACCCTATTTTCTCAGAAAAGCCCGCAGTGGCTACCGTATGGGACACAGCCAGTTGCTCGATCTGATGATTTATGACGGCTTGCAGGATCCCTCTACCGGGCGCCATACGGGCGAGATTGGCGAGGAGAGCGCCGCCGCCGGAAACATCACCCGTGAAGCACAGGACGCGTTTGCGACCCGCTCCTACGATCGTGCCCGGGCAGCAATCAAGAGAGGGCTCTTCGTTGACGAAATCTTGCCGTTCGTCAAGAAAGGCAGGAAGGGAGATGAAATCATCGATACCGATGAGGAGCCATTCCGGGGCGATATATCGAAGTTACCCCAACTGAGACCGGCATTTCAAAAGGATGGCACCATCACAGCAGGCAACGCCTCAACCATCAGTGACGGCTCCGCCATGCTGGTGCTTGCCGGTGAAGCTGCGGTCAAGGCAAACGGCCTCGTGCCGAGAGCACGCATTCTGGCTTCGGCTACCGAAAGTCGGCATCCCGACAATTTTCCGGAAGCACCTGTTGGAGCAATCGAAAAGGTTTGCCGCCGTGCTGGCCTCTCGCTCTCCGACATCGACCTCTTTGAAATCAACGAGGCATTCTCCACGGTACCCTTGTTGGCAATCAATGCGCTTGGCCTTTCTCTTGACAAGGTCAACGTCAACGGTGGAGCCTGTGCCATCGGTCACCCGATCGGTGCCAGCGGTGCACGTATCGCCATAACACTGATTAACGAGCTGCATCGCAGCGGCAAACGATACGGCCTTGCGACCCTTTGCATTGGTGGAGGCGAAGCCGTGGCGGTTATCTTTGAACGAATCTGAACCAAAATCCAAAGCGGAGTTACACCATGATCAAATCCATAGGCGTCCTCGGCGCCGGCCAAATGGGCAACGGTATTGCCCATGTTTTTGCACAGCAGGTGTACGATGTCGTGTTGTTCGACATCTCGGAGACGCAGCTTGAAAAAGCGGTAGCCACCATACGCCAGAACCTTGAGCGCCAGGCAAAGAAAGGGGTGATTGCCGAGTCGCTTGTTGCCGAAAGTGTTGACCGCATCTCCACAACGACGGAGATGACGGATCTTGCCAATGTGGATTTTGCCATTGAGGCGGTGACCGAACACGAGCCGCTCAAGCTTGAGATCTTTCGCAAGCTCGACAGCATCGTCAAGGCTGGCTCAATCCTTGCCTCCAACACTTCGTCAATCCCGATCACCAAAATTGCCTCTGCGACCAAACGCCCTGACAAAGTGATTGGTATGCACTTCATGAACCCCGTGCCGATCATGAAGCTGGTCGAAATCATTCGCGGCCATGCCACCAGTGATGAAACCTTCGACGCGACGTCAAGGCTTGTTGGTGTGCTCGACAAGCAGATGGCCGTGTCGCAGGATTACCCTGGCTTCATTGTCAACCGCGTCCTGATTCCGATGATCAATGAGGCTATTTTTGCCCTCTATGAAGGTATTGCAACGGCAGAAGATATCGACAAGGGGATGAAGCTCGGAACCAACCAGCCGATGGGCCCCCTGGCGCTTGCCGACTTTATCGGCCTCGACACGGTGCTTGCCATTGCTCATGTGCTCTATGAAGGGTTCAAGGATCCGAAATATCGTCCGTGCCCGCTCCTCGTCAAGATGGTGAATGCGGGGTATCTGGGTAAAAAGTCGGGACGCGGCTTCTTTATCTATTAAGGAAAACTTTTCAGCAGAACGACAACCAATCTGACAGAAAACCGATATGGAATACAGTAAACTTCTGATTGAAACGACGGACGGCGTGGCGCTTGTGACCATCAACAGCCCCCGTACCATGAACGCGCTGAGCAGCGAGGTGCTTGCCGAACTGCTCGGTGCCTTTACGGAACTTGAGGCGGACAGTTCAGTGAGAGCCATCGTCCTCACTGGCGCCGGTGAAAAGGCCTTTGTGGCCGGAGCCGACATCACCGAGATGTCAACCATGAGTTCGCTCGAAGGGCATCGCTTCGGAAAGGCCGGACAGCGGGTGATGCTGCAGCTCGAAAAGATGGCCACGCCGGTCATTGCGGCCGTTAATGGCTATGCGCTCGGCGGCGGACTGGAACTGGCGCTCGGGTGCGATTTTATCTACGCATCGCAAAACGCGAAGGTAGGGTTTCCCGAAGTTACCCTCGGTATCATTCCGGGGTTTGGTGGCACCCAGAATTTGCCTCGCCTTATCGGTCGCGGGCGAGCGAGCGAGATGATCTTCACCGGCAAGATGATCACTGCGGCGAAGGCCTGCGAGTGGGGAATTTTCAACGAGATCTTTGAACCGGGCGAGTTGATTCCGAAAGCGCTGGAGAGCGCCAGGGCCATTGCATCGGTCGGTACCCTTGCCGTTCGTTACAGCAAGGATGCCATTGTCAACGGCCTGAACATGAGCAAGGAGGATGGCTTCCGTTACGAAGCCTCGCTCTTCGGCGTGCTCTTTTCAAGTGAAGATCAGAAAGAGGGGATGGGGGCGTTTGCCCAGAAGCGCAAAGCTGAATTCAAAGGAAAATAAACCGGAGTGAAACTATGAATTTTGAACTGACTCACGACCAGAAAGTGCTGCAGTCCGCAGTGCGCGACTTCGTTGCAAACGAGATCAAGCCGATAGCAGCCAAAATCGACGAAGAGCACAGCATTCCCGCTGAGCTTGTTGCTCATATCTCGGAGATGGGGTTCCTCGGCAGCTACTTTCCCGAAGAGTACGGCGGCGCAGGCCTCGACATGATGTCCTACGCCATTCTGGTCGAAGAGATTTCCAAAGCCTGTGCATCGACCGGCGTTCTTGTTTCGGCCCATACATCACTCTGCTGCAACCCCATCTACGCCTACGGTACCGAAGAGCAGAAGCTGCAGTGGCTGCCTGACCTTCTCACCGGTCAAAAGATCGGATGCTTCCTCCTCACCGAACCTGATGCTGGCAGTGATGCAGGTGGAACGGCCACGACCTACCGCATTGAAGGCGATGAGGTCGTTATCAACGGAGCTAAAAACTTCATCACCAACGGCGGATATCTCGGTACAGGCATCGTGCTTGCCTCGTTCGACCGCAGTTTGAAGCATAAAGGGATAACAGCTTTCATCGTCGACCTGCAGTCGCCGGGTGTCATTATCCTGAAAAACGAAAACAAGATGGGCATTCGCGGCAGCTACACCACCGCATTCGCGCTCGACAATGTGCGCGTGCCGCTCAAGAACCTGCTCGGACAGGAGGGCAAGGGGTTTAATGTGGCCATGGATACCCTTGATGGCGGTCGTATCGGTATTGCCTCGCAGGCTCTCGGTATCGCCGAAGGTGCTTTTGAACGTTCCGTCGCTTATGCAAAGGAGCGCAAGCAGTTTGGTCAGACCATCAGCGCGTTCCAGGCCATCCAGTTCAAGCTGGCCGATATGTACGCCCGCATCGAGACAAGCAAGCTGCTGATCTACAAGGCTGCCTGGCTCAAAGACCACAAAAAGAAATTCTCCCTTGAGTCTGCCCTCTGCAAGCTGCATGCATCTGAGACCGCAACCTTCGTAACCAAAGAGGCCATGCAGATTCATGGTGGTTACGGCTACATTGCAGACTACGAAATCGAGCGCATGTACCGCGATGCCAAAATCACAGAGATCTACGAGGGGACGAGTGAGGTGCAGCGCATTGTCATTGCCAAACAACTGCTTTCTTAACCTGATTGACTGAAGTCGAGGCTACCAATGGATGCAACTCGTGAAATATACTGGAACGTCGGCCACGGGGTCGTTGCCGTCATGTACCTGCTTACCATAGCTGCAGTAACCGGCGCGGCCTTCGGCTTCAAAGAGAGGCTGGAGATTTGGCGCCAGGGCAAGTCTCTGGATCGTTTCGACCGGCGCGGCGACCGCCTACAGCGTATGCTCGCGACCGTCTTTGGCCAAACCCGCGTCTCCAGGGTCAAGGATGGAGGGTTGTTCCATTCGCTCTTTTTCTGGGGCTTTCTCACCCTGCTTGCAGGCACGATGCTCATTATGGTGCAGGCCGATCTCCTCATGCCGCTCTTCAAGGTTAACATACTGCAAGGGAACTTCTACAGGTACTTTTCCCTTGTGCTCGACCTTGCCGGTCTGGTCGCCATCGTGATGCTCGGCGGGCTCTTTGTGCGCCGATTTGTCATCAAGCCGAAGGGGCTCGAAACGGTCACCGACGACTACCGTATTCACGCCCTGCTCTTCACCATTTTGATCACCGGCTTTCTCATTGAGGGGACGCGTATGGCCATCACCGAGCTGAAGCAGAACCCTGATCTGGCTTTGTGGTCTCCTGTCGGCTACGTCTTTGCCCAGGCGCTCTCCTCTCTTGGCGACGGAGCGCTGTTCGGCCTGCACAAGGGGCTCTGGTGGTTCCACCTTCTGCTTGGGCTCGGCTTTATTTCAGTTATTCCCCGGACAAAGCTGCGTCATATCCTCACAACGAGCGGGAACAGCTTCCTTGCCCCCTTCGAGCCAAAAGGCACGATTGGCACCATCAATCTTGAGGATGAGAGCATTGAGCAGTTTGGTGCCTCGAAAATCACCGACCTGACGTGGAAAGACCTCTTTGACAGCGATGCCTGTACCTCGTGCAAGCGATGCGAGGATCGTTGCCCGGCACACAGCACCGACAAGCCCCTCTCTCCGATGAAGCTGATCAAGGCGATAGGCAGCGTTGCCGAAACGTCACCCAAAAAAGGTCTGGTGGAGGCGGTGACGGCTGATGCTCTCTGGTCCTGCACGACTTGCGGTGCCTGCCAGGATATCTGCCCGGCCAACATCGAGCACGTCAACAAGATCCTCGAAATGCGCCGGAACCTGACCCTGATGGAGGGCGAATTCCCCGGTGACGAGGTTCGCACCGCCACGAACAACATCGAGGTGAACGGCAATCCGTTCGGTATGGCCTACGCTTCGAGAGGAGATTGGGCGAAGGGGCTTCCTGTCAGCATCATGCAGGAGAACAGTGATGTTGATATTCTCTATTTCGCTGGCTGCTATGCGTCGTTTGACAGCCGCAACCGGGAGGTCGCCGCAAACTTCCTTCGTATCTGCGCGGCTGCCGGAGTCAAGGTTGGCATTCTTGGCAAGGAGGAGAAGTGCTGCGGCGAGCCGGTGAGAAAGCTTGGCAACGAGTACCTCTACCAGATGGTGGCTGCGGAGAACATTGAGACGATCAAGGGTTACAAGGTCAAGCGCATCGTGACCACCTGCCCCCACTGCTTCAATACGCTTAGTCGCGATTACCGTGACCTCAAGTTTGATGTGCCGGTTGAGCACTACAGCACCTTCATCAACAGGCTGATTGAGGAGAAGAGGCTGAAGCTTAAACAGGCACCCTTCGAGTTCACCTATCACGATTCATGCTATCTCGGTCGGTACAAGGACATATTCGAAGAGCCTCGCGCAGTACTGAAATCGGCTGGCGGCAAGCTGACCGAGATGAGCCGCTCAGGGTACGACAGCTTCTGTTGCAGTGCCGGCGGCGGCAGGATCTTTGCCGAGGAGAAGCTGGGCAGCCGCATCAATGTGAAGAGGGTCACCATGGCCAGCGAGACCGGAATGCCAATCCTCGCCTCCAACTGCCCCTTCTGCCTGACCATGTTTGAAGATGGCATCAAGACCGGTGGATTTGAGGGCAAGCTGAAGGTTCGCGATCTGGCTGAGATTGTAGCCGAGCGAATAGTACAATAAACGACAGTTTAAAGCAGCTTTTCCGGGGATTTTGGCAATGTATTTTACAGAAAGGTATTGCATCATACAATTCATTTTCGTAAAATTTGTGTTGTTAATTGACATGTACGTAAACGTAAACA
The DNA here is from genome assembly GCA_049317185.1 of Chlorobium sp. Taxonomy (GTDB): domain Bacteria; phylum Bacteroidota; class Chlorobiia; order Chlorobiales; family Chlorobiaceae; genus Chlorobium. Next base: position 25,122 of record JBMOIS010000029.1, read on the forward strand.
ATTATGAAGATACTTGTCTGCATTAAGCAGGTGCCTGACATGGAGTCACATTTCAGGCCCAATGGATCCGCCACCTGGTTCGATGAGTCGGACCTTGCGTTCCGGATGAATGAATACGATGAATATGCGGTAGAGGAGGCGGTCAGGCTGAAGGAGCAGCTTGGCGGGGAGCCAGAAATCACGGTACTCTCAATCGGACCTGACCGGGTCATCGAGGCGATTAAAAAAGCGCTCGCCATAGGCTGCGATCGTGCTGTACACATCCAGGATTCGGAGGTGGCATCGAAGGAGCCCTGGCAGATCGCCTCAATTATTGCCGCTTATGCCCGCGATAAGCAGTTTGACCTTGTCTTCACTGGCATGCAGTCGCAGGATCGTGGTTCCGCACAGGTTGGAGTTCTGGTGGCCGAGCTTTTGGGCATCCCTTCGACAACGACTCTGGTTGGATTTGCCTGGGCCGACGGCGTGGTGACGGCAACGCGTGAGCTTGAAGGGGGAGTGAAAGGCAAGGTCAGACTGAAGACCCCTGCGCTCGTTACCTGCCAGCTTGGGCTCAACTCACCGCGCTATCCCACCCTTCCGAACATCATGAAGGCCAGGAAAAAAGAGATTACCACACTTCAGGCTGGAGAACTCTCTTCAGAGGATCCGCTTACCGGTTCAGCAGCCTTTCGCCATCCGGAAAAGAGGGGCTGTGGAGTTGTGCTCGAAGGAAGTGTCGATGAACTGGTCGAAAAGGTGCTTGTTATTCTAAAAGATAAAACGGCGGTTCTGCGCTGAGGAGACACAAATGAAGCTATTACTTGTTGGCGAATACAGGGAAGGCAGACTTCTCGATACCACCGCAGAACTTTTTGGTTTTGCAGCAGCAATCGGTGGAGAGGCCTCCCTGTTTCTCGTCGGGAGCGCTGAAGCTGTTCCGGCATTCAGCGGCTCACTCTATCTGGCCGATGCGAAGGTCTACGGCGAATACAACCCTGAAGTGCATAAACAACTGTTATTAAAGGCCGTTCAGGAGGAAAACCCGGATCTTGTCGTCTTTATCCACTCCTCCTACGGTTGGGATCTTGCCCCCCGCCTTGCCGCAAGCCTCAAGGTGGCGCAGGTCTCAGAGGTGATCGGTTTTGCCGGTAACGCTTATGAGGTGGGATGCTGTAATGCAAAAATGCACCGCAACGTTACGCCTTCGACATCGAAAGCGGTGATCACGATTCAGGCCGGAGCGTTTCCTGCACTTCAGGCGGGAGGAACTCCTGTGGTGAAGGTGCTGACGACCGACGCGGCTTCGACCACTGAGTTTATTGGCTACGAGCCTGCCGAAGCCAGAGATGTAAACCTTGCAAAAGCCGAGATTGTTGTCAGCGCCGGACGCGGGATCGGGAAAAAAGAGAATATCGAGGTGATTCGCAGTCTCGCAAAGGCTTTTGGCGGCGAGCTTGGCGCGAGCCGTCCCGTGGTCGATGCCGGATGGATCGATCATGGTCATCAGGTAGGCTCTACCGGCCAGACCGTTACCCCAAAGCTCTATGTAGCTTGCGGTATATCAGGTTCCATCCAGCACCTTGCCGGAATGAAGAAGTCAGGCTTTATTCTGGCCATCAATAAAGACAAGGATGCCCCTATCGGCGAAGTAGCCGATGTTCTTGTTGTCGCCGATCTGCTGCAGTTTGTTCCTGCACTGACGGCAAAGCTCTCTTGAGAGGTGAGAGGGGCAGAACGTCGTCAGGTTATGACACCAATATCGTCATTTACTACTTTAATGGCTTGATGAATCAGTGCACAATCTGCTGAGCGAGAGTTTCAAAATTTCCATAATCACCAAAATTGAATTTTTGGGTTGGGGACAATTTGTTGCCGATTCTACCCTGTATACCAAGGCAAAGGCGTTTATTGGCAATGCCACAGTGTTTGAGCTGAACGAAGCGATTGCGGAGCAAACCATTTTGCTCCGACAGCAATTCAAAACCAAAACGCCTGACACCATCATCGCGGCAACTGCCCTTGAAAACAATTTGGCCGTGGTTACGCATAAAACTATTGAATTCAACCGGTTAGGGGTGAAAACTCTTTCCGTGACCATGAAATAATTATGGGGAGAAAACCTGTGAACGCAAAAGATATTTCCACGGCTAAAGACCCAGCCATGCCTGGCTCATTAGCCGCTCTGCAACGAGCCGCTGCAACTCTGGTACAACAACAACCCTGACGATAGTGTTGAATTTGAAAAGCAGATGCGCCTCAAGGTGCATTATGTGATCAAGCCGCACAACGAACTTTTTGACGACTTCTTTTTGATTCTCTCCCCTCAATACATACCAACATCAATGTGTGATTCATGCGCAATGTGGCGCAAGCGCGTGGCGTAGGCTGCCAAGTGTTGTTCGCGTTCATTATTGGTCATGCGGGCAGGCCCGTACACAATCTGTGGTGCCAGGACGCTGAAACCGACAAACTCCAAAATACCGTGCTGTATCGGGCGCAGAGGTCCAGAAATGTCTCCGTTGAACCCGCCCTTGCGGAAGGCTTCTTCAGGTCCACCTGTCGTCAGGCTTAGCAATGCCCGCTTGCCACGAAAAGCACCAGTTTCATAGTAATGGCCATTGCCGTAAACGCGGCCCATAGCAAAAACGCGGTCAACCCATCCTTTTAAAACCGCAGGCAACCCAAACCACCATAAAGGAAATTGCCAGATCATCAGGTCGCACCACTCAATTTTCTCCATCTCGGCCTCAATCTCATCCGAAAAACCACTTACTACCGTGGCGTGCATTTCTTCGATTTGTTGTTTGAAGAAATCCTTGTTTTTGACGGTCGTAAAATTATTTCGGCTGGAAACAGGGTCGAAGTGCATGTCATGCAAATCGGAAGTTCTCACCTCATGGCCCGCATCGGTCAGCGCCTTACAAGCCGTGCGGAACATCGCACCATTAAAGCTCTGTGGTTCGGGATGCCAATAAACAATAAATATTTTCATAATAAGGCATTGATAGATTCGCTAAAACCGCCGTTTATTACACAATTTTAAATATGGGAGTAAAACCGACTGACATTCCAAGTTACGCAAAAAGAACAAGAAGTACATATATTATCGGGATTATTCCCGTGGCAGTCAGCACTTGGTGTTGATGGGTTAAATTGGTACAATGGAGGGAGTGATGTTGAGTCAATAGCGGGGTACGTTGCAAGAGATTCCGTTGAGATAGCCTCCATTTGTGTTGGCGATGGCTTGTATTCTCAGAAAAAGATTTGGAGCGGCAAAAGCGGAACCAATGAGCATTATTCTTCTTGACATAGGTAGCGTGCTGGTAACGGTCGATTTTATGCGCTTTTGCCGGGCAGTTGCTCTTGGCCGGAATGCAGACGCTGAAAAGATTTTCAGGAAATACTGTGCCGGTGAGCTGAAAGAAAAGCTTGAAACCGGCTGGATTGGGCCACTTGAATATATAGCCATGATTGCCCGTGATTTGCATGTCAAAGCTATGCCGCATCAAGAACTCAAGCAGCACTGGCAGGATATTTTTGAACCGCTGGAGGGTGCTGTTGAGGCCGTCAGGTTGCTTGGTGAGAAGTATTCGCTTTGGATCATGAGCGATACCGATCCACTCCATTTTATCTTTCTGCTCAACAATTACCCGTTACTGCGAGGTGCTGATCGGTACTATCTCTCTTTTGAGCACGGGATGATGAAAACCAGTGTTGGCGCGTTTACGCATGTTCTCGACAGTTCAGGGCGCAGTGCGGATGAGTTTGTTCTGATTGACGACAAAGCGGTCAATTGCGCCTCCGCCTTACAAGCTGGAATCAGAAGCATACAGTTCCAGAACTGGCAGGATACCCTTGCATTACTTTGAGAAAATAAGGAGTGGCCATGCGGGGAAGAGTGGGATTTCTAAATTATTTTTGTTATGGTCTCATTTGTGTTGCAGTTTTTGGCGCTTATGAGCCGAACGCTGTAGCCTCTGCGGCTGACAAACAGAAGAGCTGGCTTGAGCGGGAGCAGCTTACGGGTGATTGGGGTGGCGGGCGTGCCGCTCTTGCGGATTGTGGAGTCGCGCCCTACATCATCTGTACATCGCAGATCACACAAGCCCTCGATGGCGGTTTGCGTTCAGGCACCGATGTGGGAAGTGTGTTTGAGTTTGGCGCTGATTTTGATCTTGAAAAAATGGGCGTGTGGAACGGCGCGACGATCCATACCAGCGCATTCTGGATCCAGTACAACGACGATCCCTCTGCTGACATTGTCGGCAACTTTGACGAGGTGAGCAACTTCGCAGCGCAGCGAAGTGTCCGATGTTATCAGGTTTACATGAAGCAGAACTTTTTGGCTGGCAAGCTAACCGCAAAAATTGGGCAGCTTGCGCTTGACGACGACTTCATGATTTCCCCTCAATCGGCCATGTTCGTGAATGCCTCGTCCGGTTCTTTGCCTGTTCTTTCGGCAAACACAAAGGCACCGATTTACCCGTTGGGCGCACTCGGTGCCTGGGCACAGATAAATTTCACCAGTACGCTCAGGTTGCAAATGGGCATCTATGGTGGGGATGCGGGAACCCAGAGCAGTAACCGCCATGGGTTCGACTATTCACTCTCCCATCGTCAGGGCGCTGCCATGATGACTGAGCTTGGACTGGATGGAGGTGGAGGTACATACAAGCTTGGAGCATTGCTTCATACCGGAGAGTTTACGGATTACCGTACTGGTGAGGCGCGAACCGGCAATTACGCACTCTACATCGTGCTTGATCAGACGCTGATTGGCAATCGTGATGCACCGAAACTGGGTGTGTTCCTGCGTTGTGGCCTGAGTCCGATGCTTGCGTGCAACGAGGTTGAGAGGTATATTGATGCCGGAATTACCGGAACAGGGTTGTGCGATGGAGACCGTTTCGGCATTGGATGCAGCCATGTCAGCTTTGGAGGGCCTTTCGTTGAGTCACAGCGCGACGCAGGGATCCAGGTGACTGATTCCGAGTCAGTGATTGAACTGAGCTATCAAAAACAACTGACTCACTGGAGCATGATTCAGCCCGATTTGCAGTACGTCATCAATCCCCAGAATGCGGCGGCCTCCAGCGCTTTGGTAGGAGCCATCCGAATGAGAATCAATTTTTAGGCCATGTTACAGATTACCAGAACCATTGCCATCCCTGATGACGAGATCGAGCTTCAGACCATGCGGGCTCAGGGTGCGGGCGGTCAGAATGTCAACAAGGTTGAAACTGCCGTTCATCTCCGCTTCGATATCCGGGCTTCGTCACTTCCAGATGATTTTCGTGAGAAGCTGCTGCTGCTGAAGGATCATCGCATGACGAAAGATGGGGTGATCATCATCAAGGCGCAACGCTACCGTTCACAGGAGAAGAACCGCACCGATGCTATACTGCGTCTGCAAGTGCTGCTTCAGCGTGCTGCTTTACCGGTAAAAAAACGCAAAGCCACAGCTCCGACGAAAAGTTCGAAGGAGCGACGCATTGAGAGTAAGGTGAAGCGGAGTGCAGTCAAGTCGATGAGAGGACCGGTTGAATATTGAGGCTCTTTGTTCATACACCGAGGGCTGTGACGGGCAGTTGGGCTGAACGGCATTTTTCGTTATACTTAAAAGTGTGCTTTGGCTGCAAGGGTTGCCTCTGGGGGCGATATATAAAAACAGGTAACAACCATTACATCCCATGACGGATCTCTTTTCGGTTTACGACAGGTTATCTACAGAGCCTTTAAAGGGTGAGGATCTTGTCTATTACGTTGATGCCCATCTCGGGAGAGGTGGAGCCAGGCCTGTCAGCCGTCTTAAAAAATTACTTGGTTATGATAATGACGGGACGCTTCCTGCTGGAAAACTGAGGGACAGAAAACGGCAGATATTATTTTCCGGATATAAAGGCTGTGGCAAAAGCACTGAGCTGAATATGTTGCAACACGATATTGAAAAGGATTATATCGTTGTGAATTTTTCCGCTCGCCATGAGCTTGATATAATAAACCTTACCTACATTGATCTCTTTGTGATTACCATGGAGAAGCTCTTTTATGCCGTTGCTGATCATGGTATTGTGATTGATCCGCTGTTGCTTGCCAGTATTCGTGAGTGGAGCTATTCAACCGAAATTAAAGAGATAAGTAAACGTACTGGCGAAGCTTTACTTGAAACAGGAGGGGAGGCCGGGGATGGTAGGGCTATGTGAGTTTTCGAGTGATTCGTTCCAGTCATTCTTCCTCTTCCTGGACATCTGATATCTGGTATTTTCTGGGAACGCTGAGCTCCAGCTCGGCATCGTCCTTCCTTTTTGCCGAGCTGGAGCTCGGTGCTCCCAGATCTCGTCACTCCCAGGGCTCAACGCTCCCTGGGAGTGACCACCCCTCACCCCATATTCTCCAGCCGCTTGTAGAAGAAGTGCTTCGTCACCTCTGCTGACACAATGTACAGCACCACAATCAGCAACATCCATCCGTAAAAGATTGGAGGCAACTGGACAAATCCAAAGGTCTCGGCCAAGGGCGTAAAGGGCAGCGCGAGCACCGCGAGCACCACAAGTATTGTAGCCGTAAGCAGATACTTGCCGGGAAGGCTTTTGAAAAATGGCAGGCGCGTTCGAATCACCAGCACAATGAGCGAGGCGGAGATGACCGATTCAGCAAACCAGCCGGTCTGAAACTCGGCTTCTTTGGCGTGCAGCACATAATGCAAAACACCAAAAGTGAAAAAGTCAAAAAAGGAGCTGAGAATCCCGAAGGTGATCATGTACCGCTGGATAAAGTGGATATCCCATCGGTGCGGCTGGGCGATGTTGATGGCATCAACCCGATCGCTGGAGATGGTCAGTTCCGGCACGTCGGTCAGCAGGTTGGTAAGCAGTATCTGCTTTGGCAGCAGTGGCAGGAAGGGGAGAAAGAGCGAAGCCCCCGCCATGCTGAACATGTTGCCGAAGTTGGCGCTTGTGGCCATAAAGACATACTTCATGGTGTTGGCGAAGGTTTTGCGTCCCTCAATAATGCCCTGCTCCAGCACCTTCAAGTCATGGTTGAGCAGCACAATCTCGGCTGCTTCCTTGGCCACATCCACCGCAGAGTCAACCGAAATTCCCACGTCAGCAGCATGAAGAGCTGAAGCGTCGTTAATCCCGTCACCCATAAAGCCCACAACGTTCCCGCCCTTTTTGAGCGAGAGAATGATGCGCTCCTTCTGGTTCGGTTCCACCTCAGCAAAAATATCGGTGAGCACCGCTTGCTGCATCAGCGCCCGATCACTCATTTTGCGAATATCCGGGCCGGAGAGGATGACCGGCTTGGCGATGCCGATCTGCCGTCCAAGACTTGCCGCCACCAGAGAGTTGTCACCGGTAATAATTTTCAGTGCAACGCCCAGTTTTTGAAGATTTTGAATCGTTCCCTTCACGTGATCCTTGGGGGGGTCAAAAAAGGTGACAAAGCCGAGAAAAATCATCTCCGACTCATCGTTGCGGGTAAAATTCTGCTGTGGGTTCCCGGCTTTCCAGGCGACACCAAGCGTGCGGTAACCGTCAGTGCTGAGTTGCTCATAATGTTCCATAATCTGGGGCAGCTTTTCATCAAGCGCAACCAGAGTTCCATCTTCGCTCTCCGCGCTGTTGCACACCTCAAGCACTTTCCTCAGAGCCCCTTTGGTGATCACAATATTTTCAGAGGCATTACGGATCTGAACGGTCAGGCGTTTCCGGATAAAATCATAAGGCACCTCACTCTGCACTTCAAAAAGATCTTTTCTTCCGGGCAGGCTGTTGGAAATAGCTTCATCAATGGGATTTTGGAACCCCTTTTGAAGGGAGGCATTCAGCCATGCGTAGTGCAGCACCTTTTCTGACGTGTCGCCTGTAAACGATAACGCCTTGTGCAATTTTACCTTACCCTCTGTAATTGTGCCCGTTTTATCGGAGCAGAGGATGTTCATGCTTCCAAAGTTTTCGATCGAAGAGAGCCGCTTCACAATCACCTGCTGCTTGGCCATGTTGCGGGCTCCGGAAGCCAGGTTCACACTGATAATAGCGGGCAGCAACTGTGGAGTAAGACCGACGGCCAGCGCCAGAGAGAAGAGGAAGGAGTCGAGAATCGGCTTTTGTAAGAATACATTAGCGGCAAAAATGATGACCACCAGAACCATGGTTATCTCCATCAGCATATAGCCGAACCTGCGAACACCATGTTCAAAATCGGTTTCAGGAGCCTTATGCCGAAGGGAGCTGGAAATTTTTCCAAACTCGGTCTGCATGGCCGTTCCCATAACCAGCGCGGTTGCTTTTCCGCTGATAACATGAGCGCCCATAAAGAGGGTATTGCTCCGCTTTGCCAACGGTGTGTCGGCAGCGATAACGCCCCTGTTTTTTTCGACCGGGTAGGTTTCACCCGTGAAGGCGGCTTCATCCACAAACAGCTCTTTTGAATCAAGGAGAAGAGAGTCGCCGGGAATCACATCTCCGGCAGAGAGTAATACCACATCACCCGGCACAATCTCTTCGATGTGCAACTCTTTCTCCTGCCCGTCACGCAGTACCCGGCACTGGATCTGCACCATTTTCATCAATTGATCAACCGCACTGGCGGCGCCCTTCTCCTGCCACCAGCCCAGCAAGCCACTGACCATAACAATAAGCAGAATAATGATCGCATCAGTTTGATCACGCAGGGCAAAGGAGAGAGCTGCGGCAAAGATCAGGAGCAACGTCACCGGGCTTTTGAATTGCTGCAGAAACAGCATAAGCGAGGAAGTTTTGGAACCTCCTTTCAGAGTGTTCGGTCCGTACAGCTTCAATCTCTCCTGGGCAGTTTTTTCTGACAAGCCTCGATAGTCAGCCTTCAGACTTGAAAGAGCCTGTTCCGGCGTGAGTGACCAAAAATTGTCTTCCACCTTGCCCGGAGTCGCTTTCTTTTGTTCCATTTTCATCCCCTGTCTTCGTTATTCTGTCACTACCCTGAAGCATAGGCAGAAACACACCTACTTGCAACAAGAATCTTGAGATTCCACATCTGACAGAGACTTGAATAACAACGAAGCGCCTATATCAGTCGTGCTTGATCGTAAGTTTTCTGCCACTCTCTGCATCACTATTTTTTGCCTCAATGATTGATGGAAGGGTAACTCCTGCTGCGGCAAGTAACTCCCCGGCCACTCCTTTCGACTGAGGAATTTTCTGACAGCTTGCTTCACCGATGGTGACGATCGTGCTGCGTATTGCACCAAGTTCATCGATTCCTTGCTGCACAGTGCAGTCACACTCTTTCCAGAGTTCTGATAACAATCGTTCAATTGTAGAGGCAAGCATGATCACCAGTTCCTGGCCACAAATGCCAGCTTCGACCGGCCCAATTTCAGGGTGACTTTTTCTGAACGTCTGGAAAGCATACTCCGGTTTATCCTGCGGCATTTTGGTGACATCTTCCAGCACCAATTCATGGCCAGCACTCACCGAATGGTGCTTGAATAGCTGCCTCTCAAGTCGCTCCTGATGCTCCATCAGCCATGCCAGGTTAGCATGGAGATCATCTTCACAAACACACTCTAATTCAAGCACATCAGAGGCACCATAACTTGCAGCCATCCTGACGGCATCCTGGCGTTCACCATGTCCGATCAGTCGAGCCATGACCTGCCACAATGCAAGCTTTCCTTCACGGCTGCTGCCAAGTGCCTTGCTGATACCAAGCCTCTCGGCAAGCGCTTTCAGGGCAAATACCACACCAACACGAGGGCCGTCGTGGAGTTCAACATCCTCGATATTCAGCAGGGCAGACAAGTTTTTTTTGTGTTTCAGGGCAAGTTTCATGGCGGCAACCTCTTCCTCTGAACATTTGGAGATTTTTCCCAGAGTGCGATTCTTTACCTTGCCATCTTCACGATAGGATTCGCGAAAAAGGTATCGATAGTAGGTTTTGCCGTTGATGGTGGTTTTGCTGGTGTCGATATACATGGTGACTTTACCAAGGTTTTATTCAGAATCATCAGCGCGGGGCAATTATATTTGCAGGATTCAGGCAGAGAAACGGTTCCCGGATCGCCCCGTTTCATGCTGTCCATCCCTCACGGTCTGCAAATTCATTGAGAAACAGCATGATCTCCACCTCATGGGGATCGTTGTTGAGGAGTGCAGATTGCCGCCTGCACTCCTCAGCAAATCCCTCGCGGCGTGTATCTGGCACCAAAATTTGAATCGGACGCATTCCTTCACTGCGTAACTTTGCTCTGTGCTTTTGCACCCTCGTGACGGGCTCTCCCATGCTGCACCCCTCTTTTTGTTGAGAAATTACTGGCTTTCAGTGTTTCATAAAACTTATACTAAAATTGAGTTACATGCAACAAATTTGAGATACCTGGGAATAAATCAAGCTTGCTGGTGTTGCAAGGAGTTCACCGTTATGTTACCTTTGTTCCAAAAAGTCGGCGATTTCGCGTATGGAAAATCATTCGGAAGATGTTAAGCTTTCGACGCTGTTTCATTATGCTGAAGTGCTTGGCAAAAAGCTTAGGATGTCAAGAAATATTCATCCGGGAGAGGTTTTGATGGAAGAGTTTTAAATTCCTCTTGAGATCTCGGCGTACAGTCTGTCCAAAGACTATCGGAATTTCCCTCATCGCTGACATGCAATAAAAATCACAGGTATCTTTGTCCGAATTGGCATAATAAAAAGGGTAAATGGCTATATTCCGAAAGAATAAGGGAGAGTTGCGATAACAGAGTCAACCGGTGAATTATGGCCGATATATTTATAAGCTATGCTCGTGAGGATTTAGAGCGAGTCATGCCAATTGTAGAAGAGCTTAAAATAAATGGATGGAGTGTATTTTGGGACAGAAATCTTCTTCCGGGCAGCCGTTGGGCAATAGAAATTACCAAAGAGTTGGATGAATCGCGTTGTGTGCTTGTTGTTTGGTCTTCTGCTTCGATAAATTCAGAAAAACATCATTGGGTGAGAGAGGAAGCCGAGACGGGAAGAGAGCGGGGGATTCTCGTGCCTCTTCGGCTGGATGTTGTTGTTTTGCCACTAGGATTTAGAAGTATTCAGGCCGCCGATCTTTCCAACTGGAAAAAAAACAGTGATGACCCTGAGTTCCGTCAACTCATTGCTGCCATTACCGATATTATTCCACCACAACAAAAAATAACACCACAGCCCGCTTCGCCGTCATCAGTTACTTCGCCAGGCCTGGAACCTGGAGCAGCAGCGATACCTGTCAAAAGGGAGTCTCCCGTCCGCCAGAAGTCCGCCGCTACCCCGCTTAAAATCGGCGAAGAGTATGGTGGCGGTAAAATAGCCTGGCTTGATGCTTCAGGTCAGCACGGACTAATTGCAGCAAAAGCCGATCTTCCCGGAGGTGACAAATATACCTGGGAAGAGGCAAAAAAAGCATGTGACGATCTGGATGAAAATGGTTACAGTGACTGGCATTTACCGAGCAAAGATGAACTGAGTAAACTTTATTACGCTAAAAGTGCTGTTGGCGGTTTTTCCATCGACTTCTACTGGAGTTCTACGGAGGGCAGTGCGGAGAACGCATGGGTACAGAGTTTCGTCGATGGCAGCCAGGTCTACGGCGGTAAGAGTGTTGGGTGGTGTGTTCGGGCTGTGCGGGCTTTTTAACTATTTATCTATTCAACAATTAAGGGGGTACCGGGGGCAACGCCCCCAGTCGAAAATTATTTTGGATTATGGCACTTTACTATGATTTACCGGTGTATCGTGATGTCATTATCGGCTTCCGCTGATCGTTACAGAGAGCATTTTTTGTCTGGTGTTGAAGGTCGGCTCGTTGGAAGCTTCATGGAATTTGCAATTTGCCACAAGGTTGTTCTTGCCTGAGAGAATACTACAACAGGCAACTCATTTTTTAAGCGGTTTTTCTACAAAGAGAGAACAGATTCCAATGTTAATAAGAAAAATAGAAGTAAAAAATTTCAAAGGGTTTGCCTGCAAAACCTTTTTATTGAATCCAAAATTCACTGTTTTTATTGGAGATAATGCCAAAGGAAAAACTTCTGTATTGGACGCATTGGCTATAGCTGCGGGCAGTTTTTTACGAGGTATCGATGTCGCTCATGATGAAGCAAGAGGAATCAATAGAAATGAAATTCTGGTAAAAACCATTGACGGGCAACCTCGTCCCCAGCTCCCAAGTGAAATAAGTTTTTGTTCGGTTGTCAATGGCAAGGAGATGGAGAGCATCATCAGTGTTCCAAAGATTACCAGTACAGCAAGAACTACATTTCTTGGTGCAAAAAATATTGAAAAAGAGGCTGAAAATATGCTTGCCAAAAGTCGTGCTGGAGGAGGTATTACCTTTCCAGTACTTGCTTATCATGGTACAGGACGACTTTGGGCAGAACATGAAAAAAAGAAAACGGAGTATAAGAAACAGGAGGAGGGTGTTGCTATGGCCTATGTAAATTGCCTTTCGCCAAAATCTTCAAGTAAAGAGTTTCTCTCCTGGTATAAAACCTATGAGGATGAAGTAAGAAAGTTTAATCAGTACACTGATAAATTATTTCTTGAAGCTTTCAATGAATGCGTCATTTCTATGATACCCGACAATCACTGGAAGGAAATGGCATTTAGTTTTAAGGACGATGATCTTGTTGGTCTTTTTGAATCGCCTGAGGGGAGTGATGAAAAATTACTGTTCAATCAATTAAGCGATGGTTATCGTAACATTATTGGAATGGTTTCTGATATTGCTTACCGATGTATCAAACTTAATCCGCATTTGGGGCGAAACGCGATTAAAGAAACCCCTGGAATAGTTTTGATTGACGAAATCGACTTGCATCTTCATCCTAATTGGCAAAGAAGAGTTGTCTCTGATTTAAAAAAAACGTTTCCAAAAATTCAGTTTATAGCGACGACACATTCACCCTTTATAGTGCAAAGTCTTGAAAGTGATGAACTTAGAAACCTTGACAAACAAGACTTTGTCGAATTTCCTGCCGATCTTCCGTTAAGCAAAGTGGCAACAGGAATTATGGGTGTTGTGAATATTCGTAGTGATGATTTTGATGTGCGTTACAAAAAAGCTAAAGAGCAATTATCTGAAATAGGAAAAGAAGAGAACAAGGTACTCTCGCTTGAAGATTATCAAAAAGTGAGTGATCTGCTTGGAGATGTTTTAAAAAAAGAGACCAATGATCCGGTCTACAAGGCCTATTTAGCGCTTAAGGATAAAGATGAGACCGATTAAAAAAGGTAATTGGCCAGTTACCCCTGTTCATGGGAAAAGAGAAACATTTACTGATTGGACCAAAGCGATACCTTTTTTGAAGGAAAGAACGGGTTCTTACTGTCATTTGTGTGAGATGAAGGTAACTAACGCTTTGGCGATTGAGCATATCATGCCGAGAAAAAAGTATCCAGAACGTGAGTCTGATTGGGATAATTTTTTATTGGCTTGTCATTTGAAGTGATCCCATTCGACACCAAAATAGGTCATGCTCAGCAGCTTGGTTTTATGGCAGGCGAGATTTCTGTTCCTGAAGATTTTGACTGTATGGGCAGTAGCGAGATTGCCGCATTATTTG
>JBMOIS010000030.1:0-32412 GCA_049317185.1 Chlorobium sp.
GTTATAATTTCGATATGTTACGGCACTTGATGAGAGGGTATATGCCATAGTAAGGCTATGCCGGGCTGGAGCTCGGCGCTCCAAGGGCTCATAAAACTCCTGGAGTTCAGTGCTCCCATGGCTCACAAAACTCCTGGAGCTCGGTGCTCCCAGGGCTCCCGGCGCTCCCAGAGAATTGATAACGGAATATTTGCAGTTCCCTCCAGCGTATTGATAGATACTCCAGAGTTCTTATCTTGAGGAACAGCAGATAGTTCGAAACAGCAGGTAACTGTTGCATTTTTTTTGATTCTTCAGCACAGAGCGTTTTTTTGTAACGGCCCCTGTAACGGCCCCTAAATAAAAAGTTATAAAGTTGTTAAAAATTATTGATCGATATTGCCTCAAATCGCATATCGGGCCCTTTATTTTTGCTTTTATCACCCTTATATTTGTGCTGATACTCCAGTTCTTTTCAACATTTGCCGATCGATTTATCGGCAAGGGGATCGGTTTTTCGGCCATTTTTGAACTTATTTTGCTGCAGTCCGCATGGATGGTTGGTCTTGCTGCGCCAATGGCTGTGCTTGTTGCGGTGGTCATGGCATTCGGTTCTCTGACCACCACCTCTGAAATGACCGTTTTCAGGGCATCAGGCATCTCTCTCTACCGACTCATGATTCCTGTGCTTCTGGCAGCCCTTCTTCTCTCCGCGCTTGTTGAACGGTTTAATAACGTTGTTCTTCCCCAGGCAAACTATTATGCAAAATCAATGATGGTCGATATTGCAAGGTCGAAACCTGCGTTCGGACTGACAGAAAACGCCTTTTCAACTCTTGTGGATGGTTATTCCATCTTCATCCGTAAATCTGATGATCGTTTGAAAGAACTGTATGGTATTGTCATTTATGATGTTACAAGACCAGAGTACAGCACGGTCGTAACGGCTGAAAAGGGGAGCATTGACTTTACCGCCGATTACCAGTATCTGGTGATGACGCTCTACAACGGCGAGATTCATCAAGTGCGCCAACCCGATCACAAAAGCAGCCGCAACATGAGCTTCCGCAAACAGCGCTTTGTTTTTGAATCATCAGGTTTCGGTTTTGCACGCTCTTCGTCGAACAGGATGCGGTCTGGTGACAACGAGCTTTCAGCAAACGAGCTGCATGGTATAGGCAATGAATTCATGAACAGGATGTTGGCATCCGAAAAACGCATTCGTATGCCTCTTGAACAATTGGCAGAGCGTCTGGCACAACCCCGCATCAAAGCTCAAGGAACCCTTCCTGCGTCTTCTTCTTTAAAGGCTGTCACCGAAGCCGCAAGTTTTATTGACCGACAACTTGTCCAACTTGACGGCGAACTCAACAGCATTGCATCGAACCAGAGCCTCTACAATCGTTACATGGCCGCGTATCATAAAAAATACGCACTCTCCCTTGCCTGTTTTGTTTTTGCTATGGTAGGCGCTCCTCTTGGGGTCATGGCACGGCGCGGCGGATTTGGAGCAGGAGCCGCCATATCGCTGCTGTTTTTCGTTTTTTACTGGATGATCATGATTGCTGGCGAAAAAATTGCCGAACGCGGCCTGCTCGATCCCATGATTTCGATGTGGCTGGCCAATACCGTGATGGTCTGCATCGGTGTATGGCTTGTTCTCAGTCTGACCGGTGCAGTGTTCAATACCTCCCGCTAAGGTGAGGCAAAATCCCCCCCTGGGAACGCCGACCTCCAGCTCGGCAAAGGGATGAGTAAAGAGCCAGGAACTCAGGCTTGAACGGCAAGCATCAAATACAGTTTTTATCCGGGCCAGTTTTTTTATGTCCGCAGCAGAGCTCTTTCTTTGCCCCGTTTTCATCAAGACAGACAAAGGTGATATTGGTGCTGAACGCAAGAATTCTTTCGCCGGTTTCAATACTTTTTTTATAGACGTGCACCGTGTACTCAATCGACGTGCGTCCTGTTCTGCTTTTTTCTGTGACAAAACAGAGAATAGAACCGCCCCGAATGCTTTTCCTGAACTCAACCTTGTCCATACCCACCGTCACAAAGTTACATCCCGGATAATCCAGCGACACTGTAATATAGCTTACCTCATCAATCCACTTCAAAAGGTTGCCTCCAAAGAGAAATCCGTAATGGTTCAGGTGTTCAGGCAAAACAAGCTTATAAGTTTCCATGATAAAATAGTAAAGTAGATTTGGCGACAGGCACAGCTTCCTGTAACATAATGACTATATGAAGCTCTGCCAAAAATAAAAAGTTACTGATGCCCGAACGGTCACTCGAGGTGTGGGGCCAGAAAGAGGTGACGATTTTTGCGTGAGCTTGCTCTTTTTCATTATATTTGCAGGCAAAGTATTTTTTCTCGTACCATGTATTCAAAAAAAGAGCAGGACCATGCCTGAAGAAATCAAGAGCGGAAGCTGTTGTCCGGGTGAAAAAAGTGAGGGCATTTCATTCCCTGAAAAGCGGCTTGGCTGGCATGAGTACTTCATGAACGTCGCCCATCTTATTTCGCGCCGGGCGACATGCAGCCGGGCTCATATCGGAGCGGTCATTGTCAGAGAGAACAGTATTCTTTCGACCGGCTATAACGGGGCACCATCCGGGCTCCCTCACTGTAACGACACGAACTGCATTATTTACGAGAGCAAACATCCTGACGGAACGGTTGAGGAGAACTGTGTCAACACCATTCATGCTGAAATCAATGCCATCGCCCTGGCGGCAAAACATGGGGTTTCAATCAAGGACTCCGATATCTACATTACGGCCAGCCCCTGTATTCACTGCCTTAAAGTGCTCATCAACGTCGGCATTAAAACCATCTACTACGATAAACCCTATAAAATAGAGCAAATCGACGAACTGCTCAGAC
The DNA here is from genome assembly GCA_049317185.1 of Chlorobium sp. GTDB lineage: Bacteria > Bacteroidota > Chlorobiia > Chlorobiales > Chlorobiaceae > Chlorobium. Next base: position 2,864 of record JBMOIS010000030.1, read on the forward strand.
TTTCCGGCATTCGGCTGGTACAGGTGAATGTGGCCAGTAACCTGAAGGAGTGACCATGCCGCAGAGAGATGATGCCTTTTTTATGAGGCGAGCCCTTGAACTTGCCCTGCAGGGTTCGGGTAGTGTAAGCCCAAACCCCATGGTGGGATCGGTTATCGTGCACAACGGAGAGATTATCGGCGAAGGCTGTCACCAGAAGTTTGGAGGCCCCCATGCGGAGGTCAATGCCATTGCATCGGTTTCCGACGATCGGAAGCTCCGTGATGCAACACTGTATGTTACCCTTGAGCCCTGCGCCCATTTCGGAAAAACTCCCCCATGCAGTGAGCTTCTTATCCAAAAGGCTCTTTCGCGTGTCGTTATCGGGTGCCGCGATCCCCATGTCGAGGTTGCCGGAAAAGGCATTGCCAGGCTTCAGGCTTCCGGGATTCCCGTAACTGAGGGCGTGCTCGAAGCTGAGTGCCTTAAAAGCAATGAAGCCTTCATCAAAAGCCACACGACCGGACTGCCCTTTGTTACCATAAAACTTGCCCAGACCCTTGACGGCAAAATTGCCACCTCGCTCGGTGCATCCCACTGGATTACCGGGGAAGAGGCAAGAGGCGAGGTGCATCGGCTCCGAAGCATTTATGATGCGGTGCTGGTTGGCGAGGCTACCGTACGCGCAGACGACTCGCAGCTTACCGTCAGATATTGTGCAGGGCGTAATCCCCTTCGAGTTGTTCTTGACCGTCGGCTGAGCCTGCCTTTGGATGCAAAGATTTTTGATACTGCAGCTCCGACCATTCTTTTTGCATCATCGTCATGGGAACGGTTGCCGAAAGTCGAGCTGTTGCGAAGCAGGGGAGTGACCGTGTTGTTTGTCAATGAACATGCCGAAGAGCTTGATCTTCGTCAAGTACTTCTGGAGCTGCATAAGCGCGATGTACTCTCCGTGATGGTCGAAGGGGGGAGCCGGTTATCAGCCTCATTCGTTCGAGCCAAACTTGTTGATAAAATCTCTATGTTTATAGCGCCAAAACTCTTTGGAGGGGACGCACTGAGCTCCTTTGCGCCTCTCGGTATCAGCATGCCCGATCAGTCACTCAATCTCCGTTTTGAGCCTCCGCAGTTTTTTGGGAGTGATGTGCTGCTGGAGGCTTATATTGCAGAGTGAGCCGAAGCATTGCGTCAGGCTGAGTGAGAATGCTGTGATGGAGAAAAAATTCTCAAAAAGAAGCATGCCTGTGCTGGGGGTTTCTGGAGCCAGGAGCTTGTTGCACTCTGGTTGTTAATTTTATAATCTTAAACTACTTTATTATGGCACAGATCACCTTGAAAGGAAATCCTTTTGAAACTGTCGGAACTCTTCCCGCCAAAGGCACCGAAGCGCCTTTTTTCTGCCTGGTAAAGACCGACCTTTCCGAGGCAGGGCCTGCCGACTTTGCTGGAAAAAGACTCGTTCTTAACATTTTTCCGAGTCTCGATACACCAGTCTGCGCCGCCTCGGTCAGACGCTTTAACCAGGAAGCATCGACCCTCGACAACACCGTCGTGCTCTGCATCTCCGCCGACTTGCCTTTTGCACACAGTCGCTTCTGCGAAACTGAAGGATTGAAAAATGTCGTATCACTTTCTGTATTTCGCTCTCCGGAATTTGGCATCAATTATGGAGTTACCATTGCCAATGGCCCGCTCAAAGGGCTTCTTTCACGTGCCATTGTGATCATTGATGCTGACGGAATGGTGCGTTACACCGAACAGGTTCCGGAAATCGTGGAGGAACCAGACTACAGCGCAGCGCTTGCCGCTCTTAACGCGATTGTTTAGCTGAAGGAACCAGGCACAACATGTTTACCGGAATTATCAAGGATGTCGGTCGGGTGAGGGGAGTAACACGGCGACAGGGTGGTTTGCGGCTCAGGGTGCAGTACAACAACCCCAAAGAGTTCAACCACCTCTCTGTCGACGAGAGCGTCAACATCAACGGCGCTTGCCAGACGGTTGTGGCTCTTGGAGAGGGGTGGTTTGAGGTAGATACCGTTGAGGAGACCCTCTCCAAAACAACACTCGGTGCTTTGCACAACGGATCGCTCGTGAACCTTGAGCGGGCCATCCGTCCTCTTGATCGCCTCGGCGGCCATTTTGTGCTCGGTCATGTTGACTGTGCAGCACCCGTGCAGGAGATCAGGGAACTGGGTTCAAGCCGCGAACTCTGGATAGCCTTTCCGGAAAACTTCAGCGCCATGATCGTCTCTGCCGGTTCAATAACCATCGACGGCATCAGCCTTACCGTAGCAAAACTTGATGCGCAGCTCTTTGCCGTGGCGATTATTCCCTTTACCTTTGCCCAGACCACCATCAATGAACTTAAACCGGGCAGCAGAGTGAATCTTGAATTTGACATCCTCGGCAAGTATGTTGCCCGCCAGCTCGCCAGGGCCTCGTCTTCAGAAAAAAAAAATGCACAAACGGATACCCGGCTCAATGAGGCCTGGCTTCAGGAAAACGGATTTTAATGGCTGATACCGACCACATCCAGTCCGATCTTTTCGGCTTTTCAGCTTCTCCCGCCACCGGAGATTATTATCAGCCTCTTGCCGAGCGAGTACGTCCACGCACCCTTGATGCGATGGCCGGGCAAGAGCACCTTGTCGGCAAAAATGGGCCGCTTCGCAAGTTTCTCGCCAGTGGTCAAATGCCCTCCATGATTTTTTGGGGCCCTCCCGGTTCGGGAAAAACCACCCTTGCGGAAATTTGCGCAGCATCACTCAACTATCGCTTTGAGCAGCTATCAGCCATCGACTCCGGTGTCAAGGATGTCCGCAAGGCACTTGAAAACGCCGAAAAAGCCCGCCGCACAGGCCATCGGAGCATTCTCTTTATTGACGAAATTCACCGCTTCAACAAATCGCAGCAGGACACGCTGCTCCATGCCATTGAACAGGGGCTTATTGTTCTGATTGGAGCCACCACCGAAAACCCCTCCTTTGAGGTAAACGGAGCCCTCCTGAGCAGGATGCAGGTCTACATTCTCAAACCGCTCGGCCCTGGCGAAATCGAAGCAGTGATCAGGCGCGCTCTTCAAGAGGACACTCTCTTCAAAGGACTTTCAATTGAGATAACCGGCCTCGATTTCCTGTTGCAGTTTTCCGGAGGGGATGCTCGCAAGGCCTTGAACGCGGTCGAAGCAGCCATTTCGCTGTTACCCAATGAGACGACCACCATTGTGCTGAACCGGGAGCTGCTTGAAGAGGCCCTGCAGCACAAAGCTCCCATCTACGACAAAGGCGGTGAAAACCACTACGACATCATCTCCGCCTTTATTAAATCCATGAGAGGTTCCGACCCCGATGCAGCCCTCTTTTGGCTTGCAAGAATGATTCAGGGAGGAGAAGACCCCAAATTCATCGCCCGTCGAATGGTCATTTTTGCCAGCGAAGATATCGGCAACGCTGACCCTTATGCCATAACCCTTGCCATCTCCGTCTTTCAGGCTGTTGCCATGATCGGCATGCCCGAAGCAAGAATCAATCTGGCCCAGGGAGTCACCTACCTTGCCTCAGCACCAAAATCAAATGCAAGCTATCAGGGTATCAACGAGGCCATGAGCGAAGCAACAGCCATGCAGGATCTGATGGTGCCGCTTCACTTGCGCAACGCACCCACCAAACTCATGAAAGCGGAAGGATATGGCGCAGGCTATCACTATCCCCACAGCTATCCCGGCCATTTCGTTGCGCAGCGCTACTTCCCCGAAGGCATGGAGCCGAAAGCCTATTACCGTCCAGGAGATGAAGGGCGCGAAAAATATATCCGGGAGAGGCTGAACCAGATATGGCGTGATCGTTACCATCCATGAGCTTGTTAAAAGAGACCGGGATTAAATATTCTGCTGCTTTTCAGAAATGACTTGAAAGAATAGTATAATGAGTGTCAGGTATTACTCTTTGAGCTGCGTGTATCCTGAAGCGTAGAAAATGCCATAAGCCTATATATTGTAATAAAATGAGACGAATAGTATCCCTGACGAAAGCGATTTTTCTGGTACTCCTGCCATTTTTTTTATTGACAGGGTCATCTCCTTTGAATGCGGCCCCTGCTTCAGAGGAGAGAACATCACTGACCCTTGAAGAAGCTGTCCGTACCGGGATCGAAAAAAGTCGCGCTCTTGAAATTGCCCGACTCGATCGGAATATGGCAGGGCAGAAAATCCGGGAGAGCTGGTCAGCAGTGCTTCCGCAGATTACAACAGGAGTGACCTATACCCGCACCCTCAAACCATCCGTACTGCTGCTTCCTCCAAACCCCGGGTTTCCACGTAAACTCGAAACAAGCTCCGACAATGCCGCACACGCGACCCTTGATGTTCATCAGCCACTCTTCAACGGTGCGGCTCTTGCAGGCATAAGGGCTGCAGGTATTGTTCGCAAGATAAGCGAAGAGGCATACAGGAGCGCCGAGTCCGCTGTTGTTGCCGACATAAAACTCTCCTATTTCGATGCACTCATAGCAAAAGAGCAGTTGTCATTGATTGAGCAGAGTATCGCACGCTGGGAGCAATCAAGAAGAGATACCCGCGCCATGTTCCGGCAGGGAGTTGCCGCCGATATTGATACCCTCAAAGCTTTTCTTTCCGTTGAAAATCTTAGGCCCGATCTCATACAATCCGAAAACAGAGTGGCTACCACCATGACCAGGCTCAAAAACGCCATGGGCATTCCGGTCGACAGCAACATCAAACTGAGTTCAAAACTTGAGATTCCTTCTGCCACCTATCCAGCAGATATTAACGCAGCATATCGTGAAGCGCTCGACTCGAGGCCAGATCTTCATCAGCTTGATCTTCAGGTACAGGCGGAAGGTGAAAAAATAAATGCCACCCGTGCTGAACGTTTTCCACTCCTTTCCGCATTCGGCAAGCTTGAGTCACAGACGGCATTCAATGATGGCATAAGAGCCTCCGATTCCCGCTGGCCTGCCTCCTCTTCAGCAGGACTTCAGCTTACCATGCCTCTCTTTACCGGCTATCGCATCAGCGCCCAGGTGGAACAGGCAAAGATCGGGCAACTCCAGACCCGCAAACGGTTTGAAGAGCTCAAGGCCACGATCAGGGCTGAAATTGAAGTGCGACTATTAAATTTCAGGGAATCCCAAAAAAGAATTGAGGTACAGCACAAAACCATCAGCGTTGCAGAACGAAGCTATCACATATCGCGTCTCCGCTTCAAAGAAGGAATAGGCTCCCGTCTCGAATTAACCGACGCAGAACTCCAGCTCAACAAAGCTAAAACCAACTATTTGCAGGCAGTGTACGACTGCCTTGCAGCAAGTACCCAACTCGACAAAGCCCTGGGGCGCAGCAGAACGACGAGGTAACTTTTTGCGCTATAATTTCCTTGCAAAAGAGATAAAACTCGAAGCCTCCTGTGGCCATAAAGCCTCCTTGCCAACCGAGACCATAGCCTTGCCAAGCGCCATACACTGTTGCAGAAAATGAAAACGCCTTCCTTCACTATTGCAACGAAGTTTTTCACTGTAAAAAGTATTGTAAAGCGCATCCGGCAGATACGGCAGGCGCTTGAAAACATGCAGATGATGCGCCTCGAGCAGCTTTTCAAGAGTTCCCGGTATGAAATGGTAGAGATGGCGTGGTGCGTCCCAGGCGATCCAGTTCTCATGATAATGGTTTGCGCCGGAACTTGCAGGATTGGGAAGTGCAAGAACAAGCACGCCGTCCGGTTCAAGCAACGATGCTACATTATGGAGTGTTTCATTGATTGCGTGAAGATGCTCAAGCGTATGCCAGAGCACAATACGGTCAAATGTTCCAGCATACTCACCAGAGAGTGAAGAAGAGACTGTCAGCCCAAAAATCTCCCTTGCATAAGCCGCCGACTCAGCATCAGGCTCCACTCCCGCGAGACGATCGCTTGAAACACCCTTGCTGCGGTGAAAAAAGTTCAGCAGCTCTCCTGTCGCACAGCCGATTTCAAGGATCGAGAGCTTCTGGGATGGCTTCACAGCTCCGTTCATGATAAGGGAAGCCCTGTATCGAAGCAGCAGTGATCGTGCGGCAAGATAGACCTTTTCACCCAAAGATGAGCTGCTGCTTTTATGCAGGTAGGGATCGTACTGCCCTTTTCGGTAATGAAGAGCCGATTCAGAGCAGTCGGGACGGGGATTAAGCATAATGAGGCCGGAAGCGCAGGACTGGACAAGCTGCCAACGCTTTTGTCCGGAAGCATCAAAACGGTCGGGCACTTGAAGCCAGGGAGTAAACTCCGTTGAGTTGCTTATTGGGCAGGGAACGGTTTCCATTGCGGCTAAAGAGACTACTGCTCCTGTGGGCGGGTAATATCAATGAAGGCTTGCCTCAGATTTTTGTAGGTGGAGGTCATATCATTGCTGAGCACCTTGGCATTGGCAAGGACAGGCATAAAATTTGTGTCACCTTCCCACCGGGGTACAATGTGGAAATGAATATGATTATCGATGCTTCCGCCAGCAATACGCCCAAGATTGGCCCCGACATTAAAGCCCTGTGGCCTCAATGTTCTTTTCAGCGCCTGTATTGAAAGATCAGTCAGCTCCATCACTTCCAGTTTCGTCTCCTGGTCAAGTTCCGAAAAGTCGGTAGTCTGCGTGAAGGGAATCACCATGAGGTGTCCGCAATTATAGGGATAGAGGTTCATGATGATGAAGCACCTTTTTCCCCTGTGCAAGACAAAACGCTTCTCATCCTCTTCGGGTGGAATATCGGCAAAAACAGATTTCCCGTCTTTGGCAGCAGGCTTGTCATCCTTGAAAGACTGCATGTACACTTCACGCCACGGCGAGTACATTCTGTTCATGACCGCGTTCTCCACGACGTTGTTTGTTGAGTGCTAAAGTACCAAAGATGGGAATCGAACCCACACGAGTTATTCACTCACTGGATTTTGAGTCCAGCGCGTCTACCAGTTCCGCCACTTTGGCCTGTTGTTGAGCGGTGCGAGAGAAGGGAATCGAACCCTCACGCCTCACGGCACTAGTTCCTAAGACTAGCGTGTATACCAATTTCACCACTCTCGCAGTACAGTCCTACAATATACGTGGTTTTTTGTCGAATAAAAACTATCTTTAAAGATAGTTTTACGGCGGATGACGCTAAAATAATTTTGTTCCGGTTTCTATTGTTTTAAGCCTATGCCGTTTAATTTATATCGGGTTGCAAACTTTGTTTCTTGGGTGATCAGTCCGGTTGTGGTTGCGCCGGCAGTCTATACTGCCATTGTGATGCTCGGATACGGCAAGGACATCCAGAGTATGTCATACTTGATGGTGCTTTTTACTGCAAGCACACTTGTGCCTGTTCTCCTGATCTCCGGCCTTAAAAAAACAGGAAAGATTTCTGATTACAACATTACCTTCCGCGAACAGCGTTTTTTGCCCCTGCTCGTTCTGGTTGCCGTCAATGCCCTTGGCTATGAGTTCATGAAGCAGCTTCATCCACCGAGGCTTCTCACCGGTATTCTGCTCTTTAACGCTGTCAATACCATCTTTATTCTGCTGATCACGCTCCAGTGGAAAATCAGCATCCATCTCTTTACCTTCTCCTCCTCGGTCGCATTGCTTTTTATGCAGTTCGGCATGGTTGCTTTATGGCTGCTGCTTCTTGTGCCACTGCTGATGTGGTCAAGAATTTTCCTTAAAGCCCATAACTTCATGCAGACACTTGTTGGTGGAGTGGTTGGTTTTACCGTGATGGTTGTCGAATTACAATGGTGGACAGCATTGTGATCAGAAAAAAATATGCAGTAGTTGTTGTCACTTATGGAGAGGTTGAAAAGGTGACCATAAGGAGTTTGTGGCCAAGTTCGCGGAGAATTCTCAAGGCTGTTACGCGTCAGATTGCTAAAATTCCTGCGCCCTTGATCAATTTTATTGCTGATTACCGTTCAACAAAGCATTATATCGACTGGAAACTCAACCGTTACAGCTCGTTGCTCCTTGCAATCAACAGAGCCCAAAAAAACAGATTGGCCGACTGCATTGCCTCAAGCGGCAGTCCGCTCCTTTCTGAAATCGATATCAACGTCTTCGATGCCTGCTACTTCGTTCCGCCCTATTTTGATGAATTGCTTCAGCAGTTGCGGCAGGACTATGACGGGATTATTATTGTACCGATGTTTCCGGTTGAATCGGCATTTTCCTGTGGAGTTGCCTGCCAGATGGTCATTGATCTCTATGGAGAAAGTGCCTTCAGCCAGGTCAACGTGTTAAGCAAACTCTGGAAAGATGATTCTCTTCACCGTATGTATATCGAGCATCTTTTCGGTGAGCTTACCCCCTCCCTGCGACTTCAGAACCGGGGCAAAATCGGCTTGGTACTGGTTATTCATGGCACCCTGGTCAGGGATCGTGCCGGTAATCCACCGACCATTTTTACCGGGCTGGAAGAGACCATGGCATTTTTTGAGATGATGAAACAAAAAATTTTGGCCGATCCGCAAAATATTTTCAGCGATATTCGGCAGGGCTGCCTGAATCATTCCAGAGGAGGGGAGTGGACTTCCGATACCATAGAAAAAGCGCTTCTGGATTTTAAGCTTGAAGGGTACGAGGGAGTGGTCATGTTTCCCTACGGTTTTTTTGCCGATAACAGCGAAACCGAATATGATGCACGCAAAATGCTTGAGCACGCCAGTTTTCCCCTCGTCCAGTATATCCGGTGCATTAACGACTTACCCACCTTTGGTCGATGGCTTGCCGATCAGGTACTCAAGAAGATGCAAGCGCTCAACAACCTTCAGATAGCCCTCGAACGTCTTGAATCATAACCAGTAAAATTCATTATCCTTGAACGCTGAACAAGAGAGAGAGCAACGGGAGGCTGCACTGAAGCAGGATCCCGATAATTACCGGAAACAGTACGAACTGGCGCTGAACTGTATTGACCAGCAGCGTAACAGTGAAGCGCTTGAACTGCTTGATCGCTGCATTGAGGCACGGTATCGCGACCCTGCGGCCCTCTATGCGCGAGCAGTTACCAACCTCGCCATGGGTGCCTACCGAAAAGCCGCTTGCGACCTGATGAAAACCATTGTGCTTGACCCAGGTTTTCTGCACGCCTACAAACACCTTGGTTATGTACAGTTCATGCTTGGAAAAGAGGAGGCTGCCCTGAAAACGCTGCAAAAAGGGCTTGCCATTGACCCGGAGTATGCCGATATTTACTGCGTTCTTGGCGATGCCTATCTTGATCTTGGAGAGTTTGACAAAGCAAGAGAGGCGTTTGAAAAAGCGCTCACCCTTGAACCCGATAACCCTGAACCCCACAGCAAGATTGCTATGTATTATCTGTCGAGAGGCGATATGAAAGGGCTGAAAAGGGAGTATGAAATATTAAAAACACTCGATGCCGCATTGGCCGAGCAAATTGGAACTCTATTTTTTGAAGTATCATGAAACTTTTTCCTGATGTTGAGACGAGGAAGCGGTTTATGAAAACAGCCCTTCCTGTTATTTTTGGTATAGCGTGGACTCCGATTATCTGGATGATGGTTCTCTCGATTGTTTGGCCAGCCTTGTTTGCTGTTACCGGATCCTGGCCGGTAGCGCAAGGAGCCATAATTATTATTGTTATACTGGTAACATCCTTATTTATAAAGTTATTTATGCGTATAGGCCGAAAATTTCACAACGACGGTCATTAAAGGGCACTTTTTTCTGTGGCCAAAGATTTTTTTTTTATATATTTGCGCACCTTGTAAAAAAGATAGAAAACGAGAGTGAGAATTTTTTTCCTGTCAGACCCGAATGAACTCAAAATAGCGTTACATGGATCAGACACTGAGTAATTTTGGCAATGTATTTGCTTTTCTTTCCCTGGGCGTTATTTTCGTTGCCGGTGGTTATCTGACCGCCCGTCTCCTGCGACCCAGCAGACCCAACCCGGTAAAAAATTCAACCTACGAGTGCGGCGAAGAGGCAGTAGGCAGTGCCTGGGTAAAGTTCAATATCAGGTTTTACGTTGTCGCCCTTATCTTTATCATTTTTGACGTTGAGGTTGTCTTCCTTTTTCCATGGGCGACCATATTTCGCCAGCTTGGCGAGTTTGCTCTTGTTGAGGCACTTGTCTTTGCCGGAATCCTGATTCTTGGTCTTGCCTACGCCTGGGTTAAAGGAGATCTGGATTGGGTCAGGCCGACTCCGAATATTCCGAAAATGCCTGAAATGCCGAAATTGCCGACTGCGAAATCCACCTCATTGAGGGGTTAACAGATACTATTCACCATTCATTCGATCGTTATGGGTTTACTTGATGCCGGGATAACAAAGCATAACATGCTGGTAACATCGGTTGACAATGTTCTGAACTGGGCTCGTTTGTCATCGCTCTGGCCGATGGGCTTTGGTCTTGCCTGCTGTGCTATCGAAATGATGGCGACCAACGCCTCCAACTACGATCTTGAGCGCTTTGGTATTTTTCCCCGCTCATCCCCCCGTCAGTCCGATCTTATGCTGGTTGCCGGCACGGTGACGATGAAAATGGCTGAACGAGTTGTGCGTCTCTACGAACAGATGCCGGAACCCCGTTATGTTCTCTCCATGGGAAGTTGTTCCAATTGCGGAGGCCCCTACTGGGAGCACGGCTACCATGTTCTCAAGGGAGTTGACCGTATTATTCCTGTTGATGTTTATGTGCCGGGATGTCCGCCGAGGCCCGAATCGCTTATCGGTGGCCTCATGAAAATTCAGGAGTTGATAAGGATGGAGCAGATTGGTATATCAAGGGCCGATGCACTGAAGAAACTGGCTGAAAAAAGTGTCGATCCCCGGTTCATTATTGAGCGCGAGCGAAAGGCTGTCGGAGCATAACTAACTTATAAGGCTTACTGTCAAGATGGAAGAAGGAAAGGTTATATCGCAGTTGGTACAGGAGAGTGCTGCTGCTTACTCAATTATCCATGAAAAGTTTGGATCAGCCATTTCGGACTTTAATGCCAACGAGACGATGCCTTTTTTTGAGGTTGTCGATACCTCGCACTGGACAGAGATTGCTCTCTTCATGCGCGACCATCCAAAGCTCAAATTTAACTATATGGCCTGCCTTACCGGTGTGGACTATCCTGCCGAAGGGAAGCTTGGTATTGTCTGTAATTTCGAATCACTTGCTCTTTTCCATCATAAACTGGCCGTCAAGGTGAAATGTCCCCGCGACGGAGGATCCATTCCAAGCGTTGCTTGCGTCTGGCACACCGCCAACTGGCACGAACGGGAAGCTTACGATATGTTCGGCATGACCTTTACCGGCCATCCCGAGCTGCGGAGAATCCTCTGCCCCGATGACTGGGAAGGGTATCCCCTCCGCAAGGATTACAAGGTGCAGGATCAGTATCACGGAATAAAGGTGCCGTACTAAACAGTGTATTAAATAGTAAACGCAGCTTACGTATGCAGGAATTAGATACAGCCGGACTGGGTTCAGTCAGGGTTACCCGACAAAGCGACACGGTGGTCATCCTTGAAAAAGACCTTGCCACCGAGCAGATGGTTCTGGCCATGGGGCCTCAGCATCCATCGACCCACGGAGTGCTCAAGCTGGAGTGCCTTACCGATGGAGAGGTTATTACCGAGGCAGAGCCCTACCTTGGCTACCTTCACCGCTGCTTTGAAAAGTGTTGCGAAAATGTTGATTACCCCGCAGTTGTTCCTTACACCGACCGGCTCGACTACCTTGCAGGTATGAACAGTGAATTTGCCTACGTCATCACCGTTGAAAAACTTCTCGATATAGAAATTCCCCGCCGTGTTGAATTCATTCGGGTTATCGTTGCCGAACTGAACAGGATTGCATCGCATCTGGTGGCCATCGGAACCTACGGAATTGATCTTGGTGCCTTTACCCCCTTTCTCTTCTGTTTCCGTGACCGCGAAATTATTCTCGGACTTCTTGAATGGGCATCGGGTGCCCGTATGCTCTATAACTATATATGGGTCGGTGGCCTTGCCTGCGATGTGCCAGCCGATTTCCTCAAAAGAGTGAAAGAGTTTGTCAACTATTTCAGACCAAAAGCTGTCGAGCTGAGCGAGCTGCTCACCGAAAACGAGATCTTTGTCAAGAGAACCTGGGGTATTGGAATCATGCCTGCCGATGTCGCGATCAACTACGGGTGGTCAGGCCCCATGCTTCGCGGTTCGGGAGTGAAGTGGGATTTGAGAAGAAACGACCCCTACTCGATTTATCCGGAGCTCGACTTTAAAGTTCCCGTACCCGACGGCAAACACTCCGTTATCGGCGACTGCCTCTCTCGTCACCTTGTCCGTGCATGGGAGATGGAAGAGAGCCTCAAGATTATAGAGCAGTGCATCGACAAAATGCCAACATCCGAAGGCTTCAATTCACGCGCAGCCATTCCAAAGCGAATCCGTCCCAAAGCCGGAGAGGTCTATGGCCGTGCGGAGAATCCCCGTGGCGAACTCGGGTTTTATATTGAGAGCGACGGAAAATCAACAAAACCGCTTCGTTGCAAAGCCCGTTCATCCTGCTTTGTCAACCTTTCAGCGATGAAGGATCTCTCAAAAGGGCAGCTCATACCCGATCTTGTCGCCATTATCGGTAGCATCGACATTGTTCTGGGGGAGGTCGACAGATGAGTACCATGGCCTTATCGCAATTTAGCATCCCTTTACTTATGGGTAACAATCTCAATGCCTGGTCAGAAGCTCTTGCCGGGTTCTATCTCTTTGGTCTGCCGCTTGGGCTGGTCATTGTTGCCGCCATCCCGCTGGTCTTTATCGCCCTCTACTCGCTCACCTATGGCGTGTACGGCGAGCGGAAAATTTCAGCGTTCATGCAAGACAGGCTTGGGCCAATGGAAGTAGGTCCATGGGGAATCCTCCAGACCATTGCCGACATCCTGAAGCTTCTGCAAAAAGAGGATATCGTTCCTACATCGGCAGACAAGTTTCTCTTTGTCGTCGGGCCCGGCATACTTTTTGTCGGTTCCTTCCTTGCCTTTGCAGTACTCCCGTTCAGTTCCGCCTTTATTGGTGCAAGCCTCAATGTAGGTCTCTTTTTTGCTATCGGTATTGTAGCTATCGAAGTGGTCGGTATTCTGGCCGCAGGATGGGGCTCCAACAACAAATGGTCGCTCTATGGTGCCGTCCGAAGCGTCGCCCAGATTGTCAGCTACGAGATTCCCGCCGCCATCGCCCTGCTTTGCGGTGCCATGATGGCTGGCACCCTCGATATGCAGAAAATCACTATGCTTCAGTCAGGCACTTACGGTTTTGCGCACTTCTTTCTCTTTCAGTCGCCGATAGCGTGGCTTCCTTTCCTTATCTACTTTATAGCATCACTTGCCGAAGTGAACCGTGCCCCGTTTGATATTCCAGAGGCAGAATCTGAACTGGTCGCCGGTTACTTTACCGAATACTCCGGCATGAAGTTTGCCGTCATCTTCCTTGCTGAATATGGTAGCATGTTTATGGTCTCCGCTATTATTTCCGTGGTCTTTCTTGGCGGATGGAACTCGCCTCTTCCCAATATTGGCTCAGTTGCCCTGAACGACTGGACAAACGGGCCGGTTTGGGGAGCATTCTGGATTATCATAAAAGGGTTCTTCTTTATTTTTGTACAGATGTGGCTTCGCTGGACGCTTCCCCGTTTAAGGGTTGACCAGTTGATGTACCTTTGCTGGAAAGTTTTAACACCATTTGCCTTCATCAGTTTTGTGCTGACCGCAGTATGGGAAATTTATCGCCCTTAACAGAAGTTCAACAGTCAACGGCAGGAAAGTAATGACGTATAGATTATGAGTGAGTATTTCGGCAATATAAAAACCGGCGCAGTTACGATTGCAACCGGGATGGGAATCACCCTGAAGCATTTTTTCAATGCCATCCATCGCAAAGGCGATGCAGGTCTTGATGATGTAGACTATTTTCGTCAGGTGGACGGTCTCTGCACCCTGCAATACCCCCGTGAGGTGATTCCTACACCTGCGAACGCTCGCTACCGCCTTTATAATAATACTGAAGACTGTATCGGCTGTGGTCAGTGTGTCAGGGCCTGTCCGCTCTCCTGTATAGCAATCGAGACCATCAAGGTTGCACCCGATGATTTTGCTCTATGCGGAAAAACATCGGACGGTCAGCAGAAAAAATTTTGGATACCTGTTTTTGACATTGACGTAGCAAAGTGCATGACCTGCGGAATATGCACCACAGTCTGCCCGACAGAGTGTCTTTACCATACACCCGTCGCCGACTTTTCAGAGTTTGACCGCAGCAATATGCTCTATCATTTTGGAAATCTGAGTCGTCTCGAAGCGGAAGCCAAGCGACGCAAACTTGCTGAAATACAGGCAAAGGCCCAGGCGGAAAAAGAGAAGAAGGCCGCAGAAGCCAAACAGTAAGAGAAAGACGGAGAATAAGCGAACCAATTAATGTGCTCCAATTACCATGAGTAACACAACCTATACGGTCATCTTTTATCTCTTTGCAGCCATTACGGTCTGTTCAGCGGCCTTTGTGGTCTTTACCCGGAATGTTATCTATTCCGCATTCTCCCTGCTCTTTACTTTTTTTGGCGTAGCAGCCCTTTATGTCTTTTTGAGTGCTGACTTCATTGCTGTTACCCAGGTGGTGGTCTATGTCGGCGGTATCCTTGTTCTGCTCCTCTTCGGTGTCATGTTCACCAACAGCATCATGCAGACCAGGCCGAAAACCGAATTTTTTCATCTTGTTCCAGGTACCCTGCTTCTCATCGGTTTTATTGCAGCAATGCTCTACACCTTTTATACAACACACGGCTGGATGCCTTCAGAAACAACGCTCCAGGGAAGTATTGTCGAACGGATTGGTTTTGAAACTATGTCGCGCTACGTGCTGCCCTTTGAAATGGTCTCCATCCTGCTGCTTGCAGCCCTGATTGGAGCAGCATTTCTTGCACGTTTCGACAAGAGCAAATAACGAACAAAAAAGTTTATTACTATAATGGAACAGTTGACAACCATAGGACTCAATCACTATCTCACCGTATCAGCCTTTCTTCTTGGCTTCGGGCTTTTTGCCGTCATGACCCGGAAGAATGCTATTGTTGTGTTGATGGGTGTTGAACTGATACTGAATGCCGCTAACATCAACTTTCTGGCATTCTCAAAGTACAATGGAGGCATGGAAGGGGTGATGTTCGCTCTTTTTGTTATTGTTATTGCCGCAGCCGAGGCAGCCATTGCGCTGGCCATCGTCATCAATATTTTCAAGATATTCAAGAGTGTGGATGTGTCGAGTATAGACACCCTGAAAGAGTAATTTTAATTTATTCCTGAAAACATCACCTGGAACATGCACAGTTTAATTCAGTTATCAATAGTCGTACTGCTGCTGCCGCTGCTCTCGTTTGTCATTCTTATTTTTTTAAATCGCCGACTACCGAGGAGTGGCGATTTTATAGGAGTGGGTATACTTGGCACAGCATTCGGCATATCAGCCTATATCTTTTGGTCGGTTATTGTGCAGACCTACGATCCAGCATTCAGGATTGCATGGGACTTTACCTGGATTGATCTCGGTAACGTTCCCGGAGTCGGCCCACTCCAGATCAAGATGGGAGTGGTGATCGACAACCTCACGGCCATCATGCTGGCGATGGTAACCCTCATCAGTCTTCTGGTACATCTCTACTCAACGGGGTATATGGCCGGAGACAAGAATTACGGAAGATATTTTGCTTTTCTGGGTATCTTCACCTTTTCCATGCTCGGTATTGTCCTCTCCGACAATCTCTTTGCCATCTATATCTTCTGGGAACTTGTCGGACTCTCATCCTACCTGCTGATCGGCTTCTTCTTTGAAAAACAGAGCGCAGCCGACGCACAGAAAAAAGCTTTTCTCGCCAACCGTGTCGGCGATATTGGTATGTGGCTCGGTATCCTGATTCTCTATTCGCAGTTCCATACCTTCAGCTTCGAACAGATCTATGCCAACCTCGCAGCAGGGAAGTTCGGTCTTTCCCATGGATGGCTTACCGCTGCCGGTATCCTTCTCTTTATGGGTTGTGTCGGTAAATCCGCGCAGTTCCCGCTCCATGTCTGGCTCCCTGATGCCATGGAAGGCCCGACACCGGTATCGGCACTCATCCATGCAGCGACCATGGTTGCGGCAGGAGTGTACTTTGTTGCCCGTATTTTTGTCATCCTGACACCTGACGCACTTCACGTAATTGCCTTTACTGGCGCATGCACCGCCTTCATGGCAGCGACCATCGCCATTACGCAGAACGATATCAAAAGAGTTCTGGCCTACTCAACCGTCTCACAGCTTGGCTACATGGTGCTCGGCCTTGGTGTCGGTGCCTACTCGGCAGCGCTTTTCCATCTCGTCACACACGCCTTCTTCAAAGCATGTCTTTTTCTCGGTTCAGGTGCCATCATTCACGCCATGCACCACGAGCAGGATATGCGCTGGATGGGAGACCTTCGCAAAAAGATGCCATGGACCTTTGCAACCTTTACCCTCGCAACTCTGGCACTTGCCGGTCTGCCTCTTACCAGCGGCTTCATGAGCAAGGATGCCATTCTTGCCGGTGCCATCGGGTTTGCCAACGTTGAAGGTGGCGGCATATACTATCTTATTCCTGTTCTTGGATTCTTTTCTGCCATGCTCACCGCCTTCTATATGGGGCGCCAGATATGGCTCGTCTTCTTCGGAGAGAGTCGTACACACCTGAAGCCAGTCGATAATCACCATAAAGGTCATCACGCACACGACGCGCATTATGCCCATGCGGACGATCATCATCAGGAGCATGGAGTCCACGAAGTTTCATGGAACATGCGGGCACCTCTCGTTATCCTGGCAGCGCTCTCAGTGTTCTTTGTCTATTCGCCCGATCCGCTTGATGGAGGAAAAGGGTGGTTCATGAAGATGATTCCTACACCTGCAACCGTTGTTGGTGAAGCTAACCACCAGATCGGAGATCTTCGTGCACCTCTTGCAGCGCCAGCCCCTGCCGAGGTTGTTCACGTCGCCGAAGCTCCGGCTGCAGCAGCAGGCGAGCATGGAGGAGCAGTGAAAGGCGCACACACTTATCCAGACATGCGCCAGGCAGAGATTGTTCATGCCGGTCATGCGGCTCATTACTCAGCGATCTATATTTCAAGCATAATGGTTTTGCTTGGAATCAGTATGGCATTTGTCGTCTACGTTTTCAATATTGTTGATCCAGAAAAGACAGCTATTGCCATCAGGCCGCTCTACCTCTTCTCCCTCAACAAGTGGTATTGGGACGAGATCTACGATGCAACCATTATCAAGGGCTCAATGATCCTGGCCAACACACTCTTTTGGTTCGACACGCACATTGTTGACGGTATTGTCAACGGTGTAGCAACTCTGACGAGAAACTTTGCATTGCTCAATGACAATTTTGACCGGAATGTTGTTGACGGCCTGGTAAACTTTACCGCATTTGCCGTCAACACAACAGGAGCCATGATGAGAAAACTGCAGACAGGAAAGGTTCAAACTTATATTGTTATGCTGCTTCTTGCTGTTTTTGGTTATTTTGCTTTTTATTTAACACGACTGATGTACTTTTAATCAGAAAACTTACAGATACGGAACATGCTGAGTTTAATTGTATTTCTGCCTATTATCGCCGGTCTGGTTATTCTTGCCGTGCCTTCATCGCAAAAGCAGATAATCAGAATTGTTTCACTGCTTGCGGCGCTTGCCCAGGGAGTGCTGGCGGTTCTGATCTGGAGAGGTTATGACCCTGCGTTGCCAGGAATCACTGCAGGAGCCAATGGCAGTCCTCTCGGCTCTTTTCAGTTTGTCGAAAAGATTCCCTGGATCAGTCTGAATCTTGGCGGATTCGGCTCGCTGAATATCGAGTACTTCCTCGGTGTTGACGGCATCTCAATTACCATGGTTATCCTGACGGCGCTGATTTCGGCAATCGGTGTGCTGTCGAGCTGGACCATACAGAAGCAGGTGAAAGGATACTTTATTCTTTATAACCTCCTTGCATCAGCCATGATGGGATGTTTTGTAGCCCTTGATTTCTTCCTTTTCTATGTCTTCTGGGAAGTGATGCTGCTTCCAATGTACTTCCTGATCGGTATCTGGGGTGGGCCAAACCGCGAATATGCGGCCATCAAGTTTTTCCTTTATACCCTTTTCGGATCGGTCTTCATGCTCCTTGTCATGATAGGGCTCTACTTCAGCGTTCTTGATCCTGTCACCGGCAACCACACCTTCAGTCTTGTTGCCATGGCTACCCAGAGCAACTACATCAAGGATGCCATCCTCGGCCCTGACAATGTGTTCTGGCGCTACGTAGCCTTTATAGTACTCTTTATCGGCTTTGCCATCAAGGTTCCTATGTTTCCCTTTCACACCTGGTTGCCGGATGCTCACGTTCAGGCACCGACTCCTATCTCGGTTATACTTGCAGGCGTGCTTCTGAAGCTCGGTACTTATGGAATGATTCGTATCAACTTTCCTCTTTTCCCGGAAGTGTTTCAGGCCGGAATGTATGTCATCGGTGTATTCGGAGCCATCAATATCATCTACGGAGCCTTCTGTGCGCTGGCCCAGAAAGATCTGAAAAAGATGGTTGCCTACTCATCCATCAGCCACATGGGATACGTGCTGCTTGGACTCTCAGCCGGAAACAGCGAAGGAATGGTCGGAGCGCTCTACCAGATGTTTAACCATGGCACCATCACCGCTATGCTCTTCCTTCTTGTCGGCGTTATTTATGACCGTGCCCACACCCGTCAAATCGAAAAATTTGGTGGCCTTGCCTCCTACATGCCAGTCTATGCTGCAGTTGTCACCGTAGCATGGTTCGCTTCACTTGGTCTTCCGGGGCTCAGCGGTTTTATATCCGAGGCTCTTGTCTTTGTCGGTGCCTTCAGTTCCGTGACAACACGTTACATCGCCATGGTCTCGGTCCTCGGTATCGTCTTCGGTGCAGCCTATCTGCTCTGGTCGCTGCAGAGGATGTTTCTGGGTCAAAGAAGGGCAGATGCTGCTTATGATCTTGTCGTTGACGAGGATGGACACGAGCATATCCACTTCCATGACTGGAAGGGAAAGATTGATCTTGACGGTCGTGAACTTGCCATGCTTGTGCCGCTTGTGCTGATTACCATTTTCCTTGGTATCTATCCGATGCCTGTGCTTGGCATGCTCACAGCAAGTATTAACAAACTCGTTCAGGTGCTATCACCAGTTGTGCTGTCGCAGATGTGATTTACTTAAATTGACTGAAAGAATAAACGAAGAGAATTATGTTCGAGCTGCCATCAGGTGCTGAAATTCAAGGTATCATTGCCAGTCTAAAAGCAAGCATTGGATTTTTTATACCTGAAATTTATCTGTCTGTGCTTTTTATGCTCCTCATCGTTATCGATCTGGTTGCAAAAGGCAGGAAAAACAATCTGCTCTCCATAACAACCCTGCTTGGGTTTGCGGGAAGCTTTTTCTTCATCTATCAGCAGCATGCACTGCCAGCAGGAGAGTTCTTTTTCGGGATGTATGTTCTCGACGAATTTGCGCTCTTCTTCAAATACTTTTTTGTCCTCTCCGGAATGCTCGCCGTTATCATAACCATGGCTGACGAGCAGTTCGATACAGAAGTAAAAAGTATTGGAGAGTACTATGCGCTTATCGTCGCTATGGTCATCGGCATGATCATGATGGTCTCGTCGGCAGACCTTATGATGATCTTCCTCTCCATGGAACTGGTAAGCTTCACCGCCTACATTTTGACCGGTTATTTCAAACGCAACGCCCGTTCATCTGAGGCAGCATTGAAGTATCTTGTCTATGGTGCCGTTTCATCAGGTCTCATGGTCTATGGATTTTCACTCATTTATGGCCTCACCGCACAGACCAACCTCCTGAAAATCAGTGCCGAGCTGGCCACTCATGGCTATGATCCGATGGTGATGATCTTTTTAACGCTTCTTGTGCTGGCCGGGTTTGGCTACAAGATTGGAGCAGTACCATTTCATTTTTGGTCACCCGATGTCTACGAAGGTGCCCCAACCCCAATCACCGCCTACCTTTCGGTTGCCTCAAAGGCGGCCGGTGTTGCTCTGCTCATGCGCTTTTTCTACATAGCTGTTCCCCATGGCGGGCACTCTTATGAAGATGTTATGGGTATTGACTGGCTCTCACTGCTTATACTTATTTCGGTCTCCTCCATGATCTATGGAAACGTCGTCGCATTGTGGCAGAAAAACGTCAAGCGGTTGCTTGCCTATTCATCTATTGCTCATGCTGGCTATATCCTCCTTGGAATTATTGTCATGGACAAGTTCGGAACCCAGGCAACCCTTCTTTACCTGCTCTCCTATTTTCTTATGAATTTTGGAGCATTCTATGTCGTCATTCTAATTGCCAACAAAACCGGCAGTGAAAATCTTGACGATTACCGTGGACTTGGTAAAAGAATGCCGCTTGCCGGTGCAGCGTTGACTGTTTTCCTGATCTCGCTTGTTGGCCTTCCCCCGACTTTCGGTTTTATCGGTAAACTGATGATTTTTTCTGCGCTGCTTGCCAAAGGTTCTCTCTATATCTGGCTCGCGCTTATCGGAATTATGACCAGTGTCATTTCTCTCTACTATTACATGCTCATTCCCCTCAACATGTATCTCCGAGAATCGATGCAGCATGATGAAAAAGAGATGTCTACCGGAATGACTGCCCAGATTCTCATGGCCCTTCTGATGATCCTGACCATCTATTTTGGCCTCTTTTTTGCGCCTCTTTCTGATTTTGCGCAATATTCATCATCCATGTTTGGAATAACGCTTCACTGATATTTGGTCAGTAGCCGCTCAATTTTGCATGCCGCCCGTTCATCCCCTGGGGTAGACGGGCTTTTGCGTTCCGGTCAATAGTTTACGGCCCGCACAGCTCGAACACGGCCACTGAAGTCCTTGCCGTAGCCGTTCTGGCTGCCATCGCCGAATCCCCTGGTCCATGCGTAATTAGCATCGCACTCAGTAGAACTCCAGTAGATGTCGTCAGCAAAACCGCCAACAGCATCTTTTTGGAGCCAGAGTTGATTCAACAGATTCTTGTCAGGTAAAAACCAGTCGCTATAGCCATTGCTTTCCAGATCATGGCAGGCAGTTTTAGCGTCAAACCAGGAAAAACAATCTTCATCAAGAATTAAAGCAAGGTGAGGCAAATCGCTTTTGGCGGCAATAAGATAACGCTGCCCGATTGCATCAATATAAAAAACAATGCCCCCTCCATATTCATCGCATATATTGAGAGCGGGTACTGGTGAGCACAAAACTAAAGGCGTAGCACGGCAGGGGACGGTGCCTGTTTTCACCCACGAGTCGTAGTCTGATGATGCAACCACCAGGTCGAGATTGCGTCGTTTAGCAGCCTTTTCGCACACGACCACAGGAAGACAAAGCTGCATGATTTCATCAATGCCGGAGATAGCCGATGCTCTCAGATAGCCATGGAGCAGTGTCAGCGAGAGACAAGTCATTCGCGTGACGGCAACTTCCGGCTTGATCCAGAGATACCCTTTCGCCGGTGGCATTGTTGCATAGGAGCAGGAACATTCACTATCAGAACAGAATGTCTCTCCAGGAAACGGGGAGCACTCCATCATTGGCAGCTCTTGAGTTATCTGTTTCGTGACAAGGGAAGATTCAGAAGGCTCCGGTGAAGATGTACTCTCATGAGCCGCTAAAAACTCCTCTTCATACTGTTTTGGTGATTCTGCAGGTATGCTCTCTTTCTTGTGCACAAAGATTTTGGTCAACCAGTTCATTCTGCCTCCATTTATCAGTTGACAGGGTTAAAGTATTGTTGAGTCATGCGTGTAAAGACACATTGGAAATATATCTAAAAACTATAGTAAAGTACTTTATTGCTTACAGATAAATAGTACTTACCAATTCTTGCAACCAAAATTCAACGGCCTCTTTATGCATGACTCAACACTATTTTCGAGTTAACCTGAAATTCATCAGTACACGCAATGAATTTTTAGTCATGAAGTCATACTCCGTAGTCCTGCTGCGGTGCATTTGATTGCAACTCGAACAATAAAAGCAAAAATTCAAATAATATCACTACGCGTTTTTCAAAGTTTCATTCCATAGTTTCTCGTTGAAGAAAGGACTTTATACTGTTAAAAGTGTAAAAAAAGAGCAATTTCCTTCTTCATTTCTTGGACACAGTATACAGCAAGATACATGAGGTTAAATCGCTACAGGATATATTTCCACGAAGTTCTTCTTGCGGGGTAGTTGATATATTTTTTTATCCTTAGGTCTATACGGCTGAAAATTGAAGAGTCAATTTTGTTCTGGTCACCAGCACTCGACATGAATTATGACTGAAAATATCATGAGTTGCTCTTCGTACGAGAAACTCTTTCAGATATATTAACACTGGCTGCATGAAAAAGTGGAAAAAGTCACGACCTTTTCTGTACAATCATCCTAAGGGTTAATTTGAAGAGAGAAACTTTTTTCATTACTTTTTATGCACTTCTATAGAAAAACACTTTTTTTGATTATAATATAAAGTATGTTCATGCGCTCTGTCACCGCTTTGTCAAGAGAGTTTTCTGTGGTTGTGTAGACGCTTGCTCAGGTGATGGTGTGGTTTTGTGTATTAAGCCGTTAAGGAGGTTCAACAGTTTGTGCTTTTGGTATTCTGTTTCTTTTCTCAACAGGTTTTAGTGTGAATTTTTAGAGGTATTGATTACCTGCCGCACTGCTGGTGGGCTCATCACTTCTCAAATCGTTATCTATAATTATAATAATAAACTAAAAGAGGTGTTTTATGGATAGAGAGTATGTTGTTACCTCAAGCAAGATTAATCTGAGTGCCAATGATCTTCTGGTAACTGTTTTTTCCAACAATACTAAAGATCATGCTATGATTTCTGCCGCTCGCGGATTGGTTATTGCTGATGCAGCTTTGCAAGATGCTGATGTTTTACTTGGCCAGCTTGACCCAGGGATGGATCTCTGGCGTATAGATTTATCCACAGATGTTGGGGAAATACTTGAAAAAGCTTTCTCCTGTGGTTATGATAAGCTCCATTTTTTGGGACATGGCCAATCAGGTACCATAACTCTTGGTGCAAAGGAGCTTGATGTTAATGATTTTAAAGCGTTGGCCTATAGCTCTGCCAGTGCTCCATCTCTGCACTTCTGGTCATGCTTGACCGGTGCTGGTGAGAAAGGACGTGCCTTTGTCGACGGTATTGCGTGCGCGATTGGTTCTGTGGTGACGGCTTTCAGTGGTCTTGTGGGCGCTCAAAGCAAGGGTGGCAGTTGGTTGCCTGATGTTTTTTCGCACGAAAGGGCCTCTGTCGGTGTGCCGTTCGTGAATGCTTATGCTTATGCCTATACTCTTGAGACCACTTCGGAACAAGCCTTGATCAACGCCATCAATGCTCAAACATTTATTCCATCAACGACATCCAGCGCATTCATTTCTTTACTGAATGCGGTTGGTGCGGATGCTGGTTCGTCATACAGGGCTCAAGCGCTGCTGCTGGCTACGGCATTAACTACTCTTGATGCCAATCGCTTTACGGCGCTTAAATATGATTTGGTTAGCAATTGGGCACATGAGGCCACACCAGTTCCTTATTATGGCACCATCACTGAGCTGTGGGATGAGTTGCAGCCGCTTGCAGACCTTCGTATTGCTGCAGATAATGGTTTTAAAGCATCCAAAGCCGGAAATTTGACTCTGGCTCACTTTGAAGCCATGAGCGCCTCCGTGCAAGCGATACCTGTTGGCACAATAGTGAGCGGGCAAGCAATTACCGCCGATAATATTGCATCTGCAAGTTTGATTGCTGATCAAATCAGAAGTATCTATCCTACCAATCGGTTCCCGCAGCTTTCAACCTTTTTGCAGGGATATGCCAACACACAAACCAACCCTGCCCTGCAGGATGTATGGCTGGTCCTTACTCAGCAGGCCCAGAGTAATAATTCCTCACCAGTCTTTACTTCCATTTCCAGCGCTTCGATAAATGAGAGCGCACTTGTTGGTACGCCGATATATACAGCAGTGACAGCGGATAGTGACATTTATGCGTATCACACTTACACGCTTGGTGGTACGGATAAAGATTTACTCAGCATTGATAAATTCGGTGTGGTGACCTTAAAGGGTTCAGCGAATTACGATGCAAAAGCGAGCTACAGCTTCAGTGTTATCGCCAGTGACGGAGCGCATAGCGCGACGCTGCCAATAACCGTTGCGGTCAATAACCTCGCGCCCACCACGATAATAAGCGAGGTGCATTTCAGTGCGGATACCGGTACAAGCAACACGGACTTCATTACCAAAACGGCAGCCCAGACGATCACCGGCACCTTGAGTGCAGCGACGGTCACCGGTGAAGTGGTGAAAGTAAGTATGGACAATGGCGCTACATGGTCGACTGCAACGAACACCATAGGGCAGAACAGCTTTAGTTTGACAGGAGTAACACTGACGGGCAGCAGTACACTGAAGGTAAAGGTTGAAGATGCATCAGGCACAGCCGGTACGGTAACAAGTCATACTTATGTGCTTGATAATGTAGCGCCTGCCACAGCAATAAGCGGGTTGCTTTTTAGCAATGATTCAGGCGTAAGCAGTACAGACTTTGTTGCTAATAGTGGAGTTCAGACGATAACCGCAACACTCAGTGCTCCTCTTGCTCTTGGTGAAGTGCTGATGGCTTCTCTGGACAACGGTGTGACATGGGATGATGTTTCGAATAAGGTGAGTGGCACGACGTTCAGTTCAACAACAAACGGCAACCCGCTTTCAGGAAGCAGTGTGCTCAAGATTCATGTGATGGATGCTGCAGGTAACACTGGACCAACAACCAGTCAGGCTTATGTGATAGATACGGTTGGGCCGACGATTACCTCAGGTGCTACAGCAACAGCGATCAACGAAAACAGCGGTGCTGGTCAGGTAGTGTACACGGCGACATCGACTGATTTGGAATTGCAAATCAGTGGGGTTCCAGTGATTTACAGTCTGAAGGCAGGGGTTGGTGATGCAGGATTGTTCAGTATCAACGCGAGTACGGGAGCGGTGACGCTGACAGCGAATCCGGATTATGAGGCAAAAACAAGTTACAGCTTTACAGTACAGGCAAATGACAGAGCGAATGTTGCGACAGAAAAAGCTGTAACACTTGCAATAAATAACCTGAACGATAACCAGCTCAGTGCTGTTACGGATTCGAATCCAGCGGCCAATAGTGTGGCAGAAAACGCTGTGGCAGGAACTGCTGTTGGTGTGACAGCCCTGGCGACGGATGCTGACAGAGGAGCTGTGGTCACTTATAGCTTGCTGGATAGTGCCAGCGGAAAATTTGCTATTGACAGTGCCACAGGAGTGATTACGGTCGCCTCCACGGGAGCACTTGATTACGAGAAAGCCTTCAGTCACAATGTGATTGTTTCGGCAGCAAGTTCAGATGGGTCGCTCTCTACGACAGAGATTTTCAAGATTAACGTGACCAACGTCAACGACACAGCACCGGTGTTTACATCCGGTAGTACAGGGTCGGTTAACGAGAATGCGGAGACGAGCACAGTGATCTACACGGCAACAACAACAGTTGCCGACGCCCTTGCCATTCCACGCATCTACACGCATGGGGGCACCGATGCCGCCCTGGTTGCCATCGATGCCAGCTCCGGAGCTGTGACACTGAAAGCCTCCGCCGACTATGAGTCAGCCCGGAAGAGCTACAGTTTTGATGTTATTGCTGCTAACGGTATAAACACCGCGACGCAGGCCGTTGTTGTATCGGTGAACAATTTGCCTGACGGAGTGTTCAATTTTACATCATCAGGTACTGGTTCGATTGCCGAGAATGCGGCGACGAGCACGGTTATCTACACAGCACATGCTGAGTATAAAGATGGTACAAGTTCAACCCCAATCTACACCCTGAGTGGAACCGATGCTACTTTACTCGACATTACCTCTGCCGGTGTTGTAACACTAAAAGCGTCTGCGGACTTCGAAACAAAGTCAAGTTACAGCTTCAATGTTATCGCCAATGATGCTGGTAACAGTGCGACGCAGGCGGTGGCAGTTTCGGTCGTGAACCTGAACGACAACAGCCCGTTATTTACCTCAGGAACAACAGGTTCGGTTAACGAGAACGCAGCGATCAGCACGGTGATTTACACGGCTGCGACGACTGATGCGGATAATCTTGCAGCACGAACCTATACGCTCAGCGGAACCGATGCCTCTTTGCTTGATATTACCTCAGCAGGCGTGGTAACACTGAAAGCCTCTGCGGACTATGAGTCGGGCAAAACCAGCTACAGCTTTAATGTTATTGCCAATGACGGTGATATTACGCATAACACAACACAGTCCGTTGTCGTGTCAGTAAACAACCTGAACGACAATGCTCCGGTATTCACCTCTGGTGGCACTGGTTCGGTTGATGAGAATGCAGCGAAGAGTAGGGTGATCTACACGGCAGCGACAACGGATGCGGATAATCTTGTTGCCCGTACTTATACCGTGGGTGGCACTGATGCCAATTTGCTCGACATAACCTCCGACGGAGTGGTAACGCTGAAAGCTTCTGCGAACTACGAATCAAAAGATAGTTACAGCTTTACGGTTATCGCCAATGATGGCGCGAACAATACGACGCAGGCAGTGATTGTGCAGGTAAACAATCTGAACGACAATGCTCCGGTGTTTACTTCGGGCGCTGTTGGTTCCGTCAACGAAAACGCAGCGACAAGCTCCGTAATTTATATAGCAACAACAACCGACAAGGACAATCTTGCAGCACGCACCTATACGCTCAGCGGAACCGATGCCAGTTTGCTCGACATTACCTCTATTGGAGTTGTTACACTGAAAGCGTCCGCCAACTACGAAGCCAAAAGCAGCTACAGCTTCAATGTGATTGCCAATGATGGTGCGAACAATACAACGCAGGCAGTGGTTGTGCAGGTCAACAATCTGAACGACAATGCTCCGGTGTTTACTTCAGGAGGGGCTGGTTTGGTTAATGAGAATGCTGCGACAAGCACCGTGATCTATAGTGTGACCACGACTGATGCGGATAATCCAGTGACACCTCCGACCTTCACCCTTGGCGGTGCCGATGCAGCTTTGCTCAACATCACCAGTGCAGGTGTTGTAACGCTGAAAGCAACAGCAGACTACGAAGACCCCAGCCGCCCAAGCCATAGCTACAGCTTTAATGTTATTGCAAATGATGGAGTTAACACAAAAACACAGTCGGTAGTTGTAGCGGTAGACAATCTGAACGACAATGCTCCGGTGTTTACTTCAGGAGTGAATGGTTCGGTTAATGAAAATGCTGCGACAAACACGGTGATCTATACGGCAGTTACGACTGATGCAGATAACCTGGCCCCTCGAACCTACACGCTCAGCGGAACCGATGCCGGTGCGCTGAACATCAACGCGACAACCGGTGCAGTAACACTGATTGCCTCAGCGGACTACGAAGCAAAGACAAGCTACAGTTTCAATGTCATTGCCAATGACGGTGATGTTACCCATAACACAACGCAGGCTGTGGTCGTTTCGGTCGTGAACCTGAACGATAACGCGCCGGTATTCATCTCAGGCTCAACAGGTTCGGTTAATGAGAATGCTGCGCCAGGTACGGCGATCTACACGTCAGTGACGACTGATGCCGATAACCTTGCGGCACGTACCTACAGCCTCGGTGGAACGGATGCGGCTTTGCTGAACATCACTTCTGCAGGAGTGGTAACACTCAAAGCCTCTGCGGACTATGAGTCGGGCAAGAGCAGCTACAGTTTTGATGTTATCGCCAATGACGGAGATGTTACCCATAACACAACGAAGGCAGTGGGCGTTTCGGTAAACAATCTGAACGACAATCCAGTCACCACCATCACGGATAGCAACACGGTGCCCGACAGCGTAGCAGAAAACGCAGGTACAGGAACGCCCGTTGGTATTACCGCCTTTGCGACAGATGGCGATGCAGGGACAACGATAAGCTATAGCCTCACTGACAATGCGGGCGGAAAATTTGCCATTGGCAGCGCAACAGGCATCATAACGGTAGCCGGAGCACTGGATTACGAGACGGCGACGAGCCACAATGTGACGGTTTTGGCGACAAGTTCAGACGGTTCAACCAATACCCGGAGCTTCACGATTGGCGTGAAGAATGCAAACGACAATCCAGTCACCACTCTTGAGGATACCGACGCGGCGGCCAACAGTGTTGCAGAAAACGCAGGTGTGGGGACGGTTGTTGGAGTTACAGCCCTGGCGACAGATGGTGATACAGGGACAACAATCAGCTATAGCCTGTCAGACAGTGCGGGCGGAAAATTTGCCATTGGCAGCACAACAGGCATCATAACGGTAGCCGGAGCGCTGGATTACGAAACGGCGACGAGCCACAGTGTGACGGTTAAGGCGACGAGTTCTGACGGCTCAACCAATACACAAATCTTTACAATAGGCGTGACCAACGTCAACGACAATGCTCCGGTGTTTACCTCAGGCGCTACAGGTGCGGTCGACGAGAATGCAGCGACAAGCACAGTTGTCTATACGTCAGTAACGTCAGATGCCGATAACCCGGTAGCACTGCCAACCTACACCCTTGGTGGCACGGATGCCAGTCTGGTTTCTATCTCCAGCACAGGAGCTGTAACGCTGAAGACATCAGCCAACTTTGAGGCAAAAGCAAGCTACAGCTTTGATGTTATAGCCAATGATGGACTCAACAGCACTTCAAAGGCAGTGCTCATTACTGTAAACAATCTCCTCGAAGGAGGCCTGGAGTTCACCTCGGGCGGCACCGGCTCGGTTGACGAGAATGCACCTGCAAGCAGAGTGATCTACACACCGACGACTACTTCGACAAGTCCCGCTTCTGTCACATACGTGCTTGATGGAGCTGATGCCAGTTTACTTAACATCAATGCCAGCACAGGAGCTGTAACGCTGAAAGCTTCGGCGGACTACGAATCGAACCAGAAGAGTTATAGTTTTAATATTACGGCAACAGACTCCTCAACAGGCAATGTTACGAAGCAGCCGCTGTTAGTTTCAGTCAACAACCTTAACGACAATGCCCCGGTCTTCACCTCTGGCGCTACGGGTGCGGTTGACGAGAATGCAGCGACAAGCACAGTGATTTACTCTGCAGCGACGACGGATTCTGATGGAGGAGTGAGAACCTACACTCTTCTTGGAGGTGATTCCAGCTTGCTCAACATCACTACAGCAGGCCTGGTGACGCTGAAAACATCAGCGGACTACGAATCTTCGCAAAAGAGCTACAGTTTCAGCGTTGTCGCCCACGATCCGCTTGCCACTGATGCCTCAGATCATGCTGTCTCGCAGGCAGTGGTTGTGCAGGTCAACAACCTGAACGACAATAACCCGGCATTCACCTCGGGAGGTATCGGAACCGTCAACGAGAACGCAGCGCTGAGTACGGTGATTTACGCGGCAGCGACGAGTGACCTGGATGGAGGAACAAGAACCTACTCACTCAATGGAGA
>JBMOIS010000031.1:0-31986 GCA_049317185.1 Chlorobium sp.
AAAAGCTCTGCCGTCATTATTATTTCATCGACCCTGTCGCCACAAGTGATTATGTTAACATCTACAAGGATATGTGGGACAATAAGGATGCTTGACTGGGAAGTTTATGGAGTCATGAAACTCAAAGATCAGGTCAGGCCTATTGCCGGGTGCAGTGCCAACGGGTAAAAAATCCTGGTCGATGTTAAAGCGCCGCGCATCATAGGGTTTGTTGTTGAGGCTGTTAATGGCCAGAAAAGCCCGCCATAAAATCCATTCAAAATATGCAGGTGCCTCTGATTGCGGCATCTCAATTTACTCACCGTTTGCCGAGCACCGTATCTGCTCGGGTAATCATGTCGATGAGGCCGATTTCAGCTTGAAGAATACCTGCGGCTGGCGGTATTTCAGGATAAAGAAAACCAAGCTTGTTCAGGGCCGAGCGCCATTTACGCCCGACGCTGTATGTTGCATCAGTGCCAAGCTCTACAATGCCATGTTCTCCCAGCAATCGACGAAAGGCAATCTCCTGTTCTTGTCCACGCAAGTTTCCCTGAAGTGATGACGATGACAATGCCACCAGGCCATCACGCAACCGGAATGGGCTGCGAACTGTTGTGTTCCCCAAACACCATGGTCTCATTGGATATGTTCCCGTTAATAGCCCACAAAAATATATTCCTGGACATCGTTTTTGTTCTTGCCGACCTTGTTTCCCTGATTACCAAAAGAGTACTTGTAATTGACCGGCACAACTTCGACGTGAGGCTTGTGTTTTGCCAGTATGGTCACCATTTCATCCAGAGTCGGGAGGCTGTTGGAGGAGTAAGAGACCATGATGACACTGTTGCGGAAATGTTTGAACAGCTTGTCAAACGCATCAGCCGCGCCGTTCCGTGACGAAAATGGCGTTGGATATGACTTGAATTTTTTTGTGACCGTGTGTTCCTGAATCTCCACACCCTGCCAGTCACGAGCCAACCCCTCAATAAAATGGTAACGCCGCACGTATTCATTATCCGATAAAGGAGAATAATAGGGCGGGTCAATATAGACCAGCCCTGATTCCTGGTTCTGCAGTGTCATGGCATCACCGTGGCGTGCCCTGTTCTGCCTGCCATTATCAAAGACAGCAGCATTGACACTCTCAACCGCTTCCAGAAATTGGGCCTGAAACGACATGAGCAGATCTTTGCGCCCATCATCATAGCGATGGCCGATATAGGTAAAGATGCCCCGAGGACGTTTTTTCAGACAGGCGCGAATCAATGCGGTCATGGCAATGGCCCGTTTGCAATGGTTTCTCACCGCCTTGATGTTTGAGCGAATAATATCGATCAGCCGGTTATCCTCATCGCTGTAGTAGAGTCCCTGAAATCGCGTTTCGACAAAGTGATCAATAGGTTCGACTGGTTCAAGCAGAGCCATGGCTTCAGCCTGCGACAGGGTAAGGTCGCTGTTTTCAATCATCACTTTGGCAAACGTGTACGACATTGCCATATAGTCGTTGCTGATAACCGTTTTGCCCTGCGATTTTAACATGTACCCGACGACCCCGGAGCCGGAAAAGAGATCTATCGCAGTTTCAAATTCAAATTGTGAGGCAACAGCCCAAATTTCAGTCAGCAGTTTCTGTTTTGAGCCCATGTACCGGGTCGATGGATATTTCGTGACCTGTGGAGGCAGGGAGTGGGAGACCAGGTGAAGATTAAACCCCTGTTTTGGCGGGATGGTGACAATCATATCCTCACCTGTTCGTCCCTTGCCATTGCAGGAGATGTACCGTTTTGTCTGAACCACTTCCATGGGAAACATTTCGTACTGCTCGTTGACCAGCGGATGGTTTGAGTTGGTGAGCACCACATGGCAACCCAGCTCATGCAGACGCTTCACCTCAGCGGCCAGCTCAATATGGTCTTCTTCATAAAACTGCTCTTTGGTGTACCGTTTGAAGTCAGAGTACTCAGAGATGGGCAGATAAGGGGGGTCAAGAAAAATAAAGTCTCCTGGCTGGGCGTTTTCTTGCAGCACTCTCTTGTAATCGCCGCATATAGATGAGGGTTCGCCGGATTCAGGTGGCAAGTTTATGGGGAACACTTTTGTTAACGATCTGATAACGGAGGGCGGTACAGTTTCACTCGTTCACGACGTTTTTTGAGCAATTCAATATGTTCGAGAGCCGCATGGGCAAGAGCGATACAAAAAGGAGGAAATTCGCCTTTTGCATTCTGGATCATGACAGAGTTTACGAAACGTTCTGCTTCTCTGATCTTCAGAGGTTTATCTGACCGCAAGCCAACTCCATGCTGATCAAATGTATCTTTCCTGCGATCTTTGAGTGTTGCTGCATTCAAATTTAAAATATCCTCATTAAGCATCCGCTCAACCGCAGGCTCTTGGCTTGTCACGGTGCCATTCTGATGATAATTGATCAAAATCTCGCACTTTGAATCGCGAGGTGTCACCGCAAGTAATTGATCGCCACGGTAAGCCGCTCCAAATTCAGCACCACCTTTACTCTCCTTTCCTGGATAACAGACAACCATGTTTCCGTACTCAACCGTCTGCTCTCTATGCTTTTCGATGCGAGACAATGACTGTGGAATGAGATGCTCGATATGTGAAGTATCAGCAGTAATCCGGATCATGGTGTATGCACATAAAAAACCCTGGTCTTTTAGACGTTGTGATTTGATGGCATTCTTGACATCCACCATCTCTCCATTCATTTCGACACGACCTAATTCAGCAAAATCAAGGGACTGTGCAGCGGCATTGCGTTGAGCTTTCCAGAAGAGAAGCGCTTGGGGAGGGTCATTTTTTTCAATATAACGCATGGGTCAGCAGTCGTTTACTGAATCATCCTCTCCGGCGATTGCATCCATGCGATTCATATAGGCATCTACACGATCAAACTCCGGGACATTTGGAAATTCATTTCGAAGACTGTTCAACAGGTTTCGAGCCTCCTCAAATGCGGCATTGGCCAAGAGCTCGTCCAATTCAGCAAGCTTTTCAGAGAATGCAAGGCTTACGTAGTTTGCTCCCATAATATCCCGTAAAACCTCATTGCTGTTGAGCCCAATTGACGCATCTGGCTTGAACCAGCTACCATCCTGCCGCAAGACGATAATTTGACTTGCCGGTGTTTCGCCGATCACCTGTGGTGAGTGAGTCGAGGCAAAGAACTGAATTTTTGGAAAGATGCTTTTGAGGTTCGAAACAACCTGTCGCTGCCATTTGGGGTGAAGGTGTAACTCTATTTCATCAAGCAAAACAACACCGGCGGTCTCCTGTAGAACGGCTCCGCCATGGTGTGGATTCAAAATAGCCGCCTTGATTGCTATGTCAGCAACAACCGCAAGCATGGATCGTTGACCATCACTAAGCAGGTTGAAAGGCAATCGCCCTTTATCGGCGTATGCAACAACAAGATTTTTATCCTTGACGCTATAATCCAGATAGGTGCAATTATCCACACAGCACCTCATGGCATCTTTCGCAGCCTTGAATGTCGCGTTCTCGTGGCCCTGCTCCAGGGCTATATATTTTTCGTTCGCCAGCCAATTGAAGATTTCACTGAATTTGATTCTTGGGTCAATGCAAAAAGTATAAGCTTCCAGACGAACCGGATTTGTTAATGCAGAGAGAATGTTCTCATTGGGTTGCATCTCCTTCGTCGGAATCCATAGTCTTCCTGCCCCATAATATGCTATTAAAGGAAGAGTTACCCATTGGTCATCCTGAACCTTTTGCACCATCTTTTCAGCCAACTCTTTCAGGGATCTGGCATCCTTGCTGGTCGTTTTTCCGCCCTTGCCATAAATCTCCCGCTTCCACTCCAGCTCGCGTTTTCTGTGTAGCGCATCGGGATCTACAATCGAGCCAATGGCCGCAACCGATACTGGATACTGGGGCAGCGGAACGGGATTCTCGCTCTGTTTACTGAATTCGATACGGATATCTTCGTCTCTGATATGCCGTGCATCGTAGCCCTTCACTCCCAACAAAAAGCTCCCTGCAGCAACAGCTAACGCATCAAGCAAGCTGCTCTTGCCACTCCCATTTTCACCAACAATCAAATTGAATTCATCGTCGAAGTCAATGCTCGTCTCCTTGAATCCCTTATAGTTCGATAAATCGAGGTGGTTGATTTTCATGACATATTATTCCAGCCATTCATGAGATAAATACAATGGTTCGTACCGAATAAACTTGCCACGATCAGATATCGAGTAAATCGGTATTCAAGTGGAACGCTTCGATAATGGCGATCAGTTCGTCTGATGCCTGGAGACCATACTCGAACGTAAGCTTATTCAGTCGTTGTCGTTGGTCAGTTGGTGTGAATAAAGGCAGGGAAAGGGTGTCATCACTTCCAGCTTCAGGACGGAATTGGGGATCGTCAATAATCACACGTATCCGCGTATCAGACGAAATATGATGTGCCGTCATATCATGGAAAAATTTTCGTACCGTTGTGCGTACTTCCATAGCGTTACCTCCATTATTATTACAGCTCTTTGGCGAAGCGATAACTCAAAACCCGTATGATTTTCCCTCACATATATAAAGAGGCGTTCCTGCCAATATATAGCTTTTGATGGTTTATAGCGGCATAGTAGAAGAAGCTTTCTCCAATCCTGGGCTCGGACAGCGTAAAAAGACTCCTCGGTATTTTCATAATGGCGAAGCTGGGCGATAACCCCATCAACAACATCAGCAACTGTTTTCGCCGAAAAGCTGAGACATACTATGGCGTGTCCTATACAATACTGGATTGGATTTTTTGTTACAGAGGTGGTTGAACGTCGATCACTGGTCACTGGGCATTGGTCACTGAGCACCGGTTACTGAGCGAATTCGAAGTGACTCGCAGCACCCTTTTGTCTTGAACCTTGATTCTCTCGATTGTCTTGATTTCCTGATTGTTCTCGATCCGGAATCACGATGACAGGCTTTTGTCCATGGGTGGCTGATGAAAAAGGTGGCAGTGCTTGAGCGACGGCAGTGCGAAGATCACAATGTAGGTCATTTGCCATAATCGCAATTATTCTGCAAGTATTTCGATTTTTACCATCTTTTCTTTATACTCCAAGTGTGGTTCCGGTGAGTGCTCTTTGCCGCTTCCCAAGTCATACCATCCGTGTTATCCCCAAACAGTTATTAAGGCAAACCAATAAACAGGTGGATTATGAAGCACTCTTTTCGGGCTTTTTTTGTGGCTCTTCTTGCGTTTATGCTTGCCAGCACAGTGGTGATGGCTGCCAATGCTCCAACCGCTGCGCAACGATTGTTCAAGAGCGGTAACGTAAAGCTTAATGCGCACGATCATCGAGGCGCTATTGCGGATTTCACCAGGGCGATTGAGCTGAACCCGAAATATGCAGCGGCATACAGCAAGCGCGGGTATGCAAAGTGCTGTACTGGAGAGAAGGAAAGTGCATTGGAGGATGCCAACTCAGCTCTTTCGCTGAACCCAAGACTTGCCAGCGCCTACTTGACCCGGTCGTGGGCTAAAATCCAGTTGATAGGTTATTCGGGCGGTTTGGATGATGCCAATCAGGCTATCAAACTTGACCCGAAATATGTTGATGCGTACAACGTACGTGGGGATGCAAATTATTACCTTGCAGATTACCAGGGAGCGATAGCAGACTACAGCAGGGCGATTGAGCTTGACCCGAAGAATGCTGTTGCGTATGGCAGCCGTGGGGCTGCAAAAAGTGAACTAAAAGATTATCAGGGAGCAATAGCCGACTGTAACAAGGCGATAGAGCTTGACCCGAAATATGTGGTAGCGTACCAAAACAGAGGCACCTCAAAATTTTACATCCGCGATTACTCTGGCGCAATAGCGGATTACAACAAAGCGATAGAGCTGAATCCACAATTTCCTGAAGCGTATTACAGTCGCGGACTGTCTAACAATGAACGTGGATATAGAGATACAGCATTGTCGGATATGCAACAGGCAAAAAGACTTGGCTATTCGGATGCGCAAAAAAAGATAGATGAGTGGAATGAGGAGACCCGGAGAGCTGTTGCTGCCCAAAAGGAGAGAGAGGCTGAAAAAGCAGGTTATTCCAGTGGGTACAGTAGTGGACAGAGCAGCAGTTACAGCTCTTCTCGATCATCATCGTATAGCCCTCCAACCCGAAATTTTCAACAAGAAGGTATTCAGAGAAGCACAAACTTGAATAATGCATTTAGAGACATCAATAGATATAATAAATAGTTCCCGACACCTTGTTCGCAGCCAACACCTGCGTCACTCGTACCGGAAAGAATCCGTAAAGTGTTGTTGACAAGTTGGTGCAGGTAGAACTCTTGCAAGGAACAGAGACATGGCTGTATATTCCCACTCTCGCTCGCTCCTGACGGGGGTGGGTAGACAAGGAACAGAATGGTTTTTTTTCCCATCAAACATGTACACTGCGGATAATTGCCTGATTTTGCAGTATTAAGAAAAACACCATAGGACATGATAGCCGTACCCATTACTTCAGCCGAATGGTTATATGAAATGTATAAAGCATTGCTGCACGATGAACAGCAACGCTTTTTGCAAAAGTTACTGCATAAAGAGGCTGACAGGCTTGAGTCATTGACATTGTACCAACATTAATACATAAAACTTTTGGTTTATGCTGACGGTAACAGATGTGTACAATGAGGCGTTAAACTTGAAACCACAAGAGCAAGCTGAATTGGTTGACAAGTTGTTGAGGTTGCTTGATGAACCTGATAAAGCCATTAATGACGCTTGGCAAGAAGAGGTTGAGGCTCGCATTGATGCGTATGAGCAAGGCAGAATAAGCTCTGTTGCTTTAAGCGATGTTCTTGCAAAATATTCGCGTGCATAGTCCTGTCCGATTTTTAAGGGTTGCACAAGCAGAGCTTGATGCTGCTATTGAGTACTATAATGGCGAACAATCGGGTTTGGGTAACGTGTTTCTTTTAGAGGTACTCCATGTACTCAACCGCATTGTAACGCACCCTCAAGCGTGGCATCCGTGCACTCGCAGTACACGACGATGTATGCTTCATCGTTTTCCCTATGGAGTTCTCTACCAAATACGTCAACAAGAAATTCTTGTTGTTGCAGTTGCAAATCTTCATAGAAATCCGGACTACTGGATAGATCGGCTTTAAGGTTAAATTGCAGCAACCGTTGATCGGTTTTTAAAAACAATACCATCTTCAATTCCCGTTTCTTTTCACTTGAATTTATTGACGATTATCGCTATTGTTAATCCTGAGGTTTGGCAACTGTATTTGGCTATTTGGTGTCAGAGGTTTATCTGACCTCAAGACAACTTCCATGCTGATCAAAGGTATCTTTCCTGCGATCTTTGAGTGCATTTGCTCGATACAGATATTGAGCGCTCGCCGGATTCAGGTAAAGATTTGATTTAATGTACTTACTGATTGATACCAAAAATTTGTCGGAGTGAGCTTATAAAAGGCGCACGTGCAGATATTGGCATCAAAAGCTTGTGTGATAACGGCATACTTTAATATCTTTCCAAAGGAGGGATGGTGGTTTTATCTGATTCAAAATTGCAATCAAGATGATCACAATATGCCTTCTTTAAAGATTAATTTTAAAGTAGTTCTATCAAGGAATAAAAAACTTGTTCATTGCAATTCGGAATGAGTTTATTTTTTCTCGTCAACAATAATGCAGAGGCAGTCATAATCATAATGCGCAAATTTATCCGATAACTAATTTTTAAATAATAGTTTATAAAATATTCTTGTTTGATATTTTTGAGAACTTCCATTGCAGTTGCAAATCTTCATAGAAAACCGGACTGCTGGATAGATCGCCTTTATGGTAACATGCGGCAACGGTTGATCGGTTTTAAAAACAAGGCCATCTTCAATTCTCGCCTCTTTTCACTTGAATTTGTTGACGATTATGGCTATCGTTAATCCTGAGGTTCGGCAACTGTATTCGGTTATTTGGTGTTGGCTTGGTTTATTGGCTATCTATCTTGTATTTTGAGAGGAATTATGACACTTGCATTAACTGATATTACAACCACACAAGGGAAACAGGCAATTACGTTGCCAGTTGCTATGCAGATTAATGATAACAGGGTTTACCTGAAAAAGGTAGGTAA
Organism: Chlorobium sp.; assembly: GCA_049317185.1. Lineage (GTDB taxonomy): Bacteria > Bacteroidota > Chlorobiia > Chlorobiales > Chlorobiaceae > Chlorobium. The sequence goes on from JBMOIS010000031.1 coordinate 8,109, forward strand.
TGCTATTTACCTTATTCCTTATCATAATCCTTGGCATAATTTAATTGATGGGGCAAAATCTTTTACACCTGATTTTTCAATAAAAAGAGATAATCAACAGCAACTACCACGAGAAACATTTGAATAATGGAGTATTTGCTTGATACTAATATCTGCATATACATTATCAAGAAAAATCCGGTTCTGGTTTTTGATAAATTTCTCGAATTAGCCATTGGAAGTGTTGGGATTTCTTCTATAACACTGGCCGAATTGTAGTATGGAGTTGAAAAAAGCATACATATTGCCAAAAATCGTTTAGCATTAGAGAAATTTTTAACACCTCTCGAAATTCTTGATTATGGGTATATGGCTACTCAAGAATATGGTAAAATCCGTAGTGCACTTGAAAGCCAGGGTTGCGTCATAGGGCATTTGGATATGCTTATAGCTTCCCATGCCAAGAGTTTAGATTTGATTTTAGTAACCAATAATGTTAAAGAGTTTCAGCGAATTCCTGATTTGCGAATTGAAAATTGGGTGCATTGATTTCCTCCGCGTCGATAAGCAATACATTGTGTCTCGAAAAAGATATATAAATTACATTTTGAGAATTCATATAACTACACATTTCCAATGTTACACATCGCGACCCTGAAATACTCAGTCGGGCTGTAGTGTTTATGGGTACTCGCGTTCCGGTTCGTTCCCTGTTCGACTATCTTGAAGGAGGAGATACTTTGGAAGAATTTTTGCGTCAATTTCCCTCTGTTACACGCTAACAAGCTATTACCGTTCTTGATGATGCCTGTGAGCCCGTGACAAACTCTGCGCATACTGCTTGATGAAAATTTTCCGTTGGACTTTGCAAAAATGCTTGCAGGGCATGAGATCGCAACGATCCATCGTCTGGGTTGGTCTGGTATTAAAAATGGCGATCTGCTTCGTCGCGCACATCGTGTCTGTGATGCAGGATGGTTGCTGAAATCCTGACAGGACTGCGTTAATGAGGTGCAACCCCTGATCTTGAAAAGAGGTCTATCGCAGTTTCAAATTCAAATTGCGAGGCAACGGCCCAGATGTAAGTGAGCCACTTAGTGCAGGAGATGGGACGATCGCAGCTTTCAGCCCGGCGATGAGTATTTTCCATTATCAGGAAGTTTCCAGTTGGAGATGCTATATTAGGATCTGATAGATTTACGTCAGCTTTTCCGGTTGAGGAGGTTATCACAAAGGAAAAGGTGGAATTGCATTGGCTCAAAATATAAGGAGATTGAAAATGCATGCAATAGGATTTGAGACCACTTCCCATCAACACTCCATTCGCTTGCCCGATAGCGTTCCTGATGGCGTGCTCCTGCGAGTTTTGCTGCTCTCGGAAGTGTCCACTTGCCAAACCGGTTGACCGCAATCTCAAAGCCTTGCTTGCCTCCTTAGCTGAAGGTATGACTGAGACCGATATTGAGCGTTCGCCGGATTCAGGTAGAGAGGAGATTGAATGGACTTCCTGATTGATACCAATATTTTGTCGGAGGCTGAAGGTGAAGCGGCGGATGTGGATATTGTTCCAATTTGTAGTTGCTTTCTCGTGAAAGTAACGATAGATTCCCTATAACGATAAAGCATTAAAACGCATGGAAGACAAAATCAATCTTGATGCAAAAATTGCACATCTGGGCTTCATTCAGGGTGTGATTAATCGGATGGGTGCCAACTCTTTTCTCTTGAAAGGGTGGAGTATAACTCTTGTCGCAGCCGTGTTTGCATTATCCTCAAAAGATGCCGATCAGAGATTTGTCCTGTTGGCGTATTTCCCGGTGATTGTATTCTGGGTACTTGATGCCTATTTTCTGCATCAGGAGAGGCTTTTCAGGAAGCTGTACGAAAAAGTGGCCGCCGACCTCATTTCCAGTGAGAAATTTGTGCTGAACACTTCCATAGTGCGAGACGAAGTTGCATCCGTAAGCAAGGTCTTTTTCTCGAACACGCTTCTTCTGTTTCATGGGCTCATTGTGGGTATTGTAAGTATTGTGATATTTGCGCTGTTGTATCTTGCGAAAAAGTAAACTGAATTGCCTTTTTGGCTGTCGAACAAAATAGTTACAGGTTAACCAGTCATGATAACAGGAGTGAACTTTCAAAACAGGTGGTCTAATTTCTGTTGCCGACAGAATAGGGGGACGTTCCTGGTCAAGACGAAACGAAATTCATGAGTATTCGTGTATTTATAAGCCATAGCACTATACCAAAAGAGGGTATACATGGAGATATTTGTGCCAAGCCAGCTCATGCAGAGTTTCTTGAGTCACTTTGCACACGCTTGAGAAGCGAGACAGATCCTGCAATTGAGTTAATTGTGGACAAAAATAATCCACCTGGTCGTCATTGGCGTGAATTCCTTTTCAAAGAAATGGCCGAATGTCATGCGGCTATTGTACTTCTTAACGAACAGGCGTTGGATTATTCAGATTGGGTTGAAACAGAAGTGACTGTTTTTGGCTATCGGGCATTCAATGAAAAAAAATATTTCAGATTGATTCTCGTTCCCTTCGGCGGAATGACGGAGAAAAATATTGAAGGGAAAAAGGCATGGAGGCCCATTTCGATCAATGAATTACAGGTAGTGCCAAGGGGTGGTCTTAAAGAGTTGACTCCTGATGCTGTCGAGACGCTGTCGCAACAAATTATAGCATCCTTGCGTGATTTGCCGAATTGTTCTGGAGATGCCCCGTCAGGTTTTTTGGTTACTCGTTTATGCGGTCTACTTCCCAAAGAAGAGAACGTACTCCGAGGTATCGCAAGCAAACTTGGCATTTCATATAGCGGTAGCGTTTTTGCCAATAAGCTCCGAATTGCTCAGTTTCTCTATGGACATGGGCCTACTGCACTCCTCGATTTAGAAGATTGTGCTGAATTACCACCTGATTGGAATGTTTTACATGTTCGAGATATTCTGAGTACCTACTGGGTGGACATGAAGGCTTCAATTGAAATACTTTCTTGTTTCCATCCCGAAAGAGATCATCATGTTTTTGCGCTTAATGGCAAGCAGACGGGTTATACCCCAAAAACCTATGTCAGACAAATATGTGGTCAAAATGACTCATGGCCAGTAATTGAGGTTTCTCTGAGTCATGCGGAAAGATATCAACATGATGAGCAAGAAAGTGTGATTGGACAGATTTGTAATAAATTTGAGAGAATTCCGCGATTAAAAACAGCATTGAATCCATTTTTGGAAGGATGCCATTGGGATGACCTGACCATCCTTGAGAGAGTTAGTGCTTTAAAAGAGGTTATGAATGCGAGAAGGACTAAACCTGTTTTTGTCACTTTTACTCAAGATGGAGGAGGTAACGTGGACGATGTCATTAACAATATTCGCCTAACATTTCCACTCATCAATATCATTGTTTGCACTGGTACCAAACCCAATGCACACGCTGTTCTCTCGCCCGGTGTACAAATGCTGATGCCTGAATTAGATTTAGATAAGGAAAGAATTGAGTTTAATGATTTTATTAATGTGACATAAGGTAGATCAATGAACAAGATAACTGAAACGGGTACATTCCAGCCCATAGTCAAGATTAAGGATGTTGAGAAATTTCAGCTCCCAAAAAATACTACAATTTATGGTGATCGCCGTGATGGACGACTCTATCGGTACACCCATGAAGCAAAACTTGCGATCAATATTGCGTTAGCGACAGGTCGCCCTCTTTTGATACTTGGTGAAACCGGATGCGGAAAGTCTTCACTCGCCTACAATCTTGCAAGGGTGATGAAGAGGCGATACTACGAGTTTGTTGTTACTTCCCGCAGTCAGGCGCGTGATCTGTTCTATCGTTATGATGCTGTACGAAGATTGGGAGACTCTCAGTTGGGTCGCAATGTCGATAAACGATCAGGAGAAGCATTTCAAGCTTGTGATTTTGCATGGCAAACCTCTTTTCCTTATATCGAACCTGGTCCCCTCTGGTGGATTTTTGATTTTGCTAGTGCCGCAAATCGGGGATGTTCCGATGTTAAAGTGTTATCTCAAATTCTAACGGCAAAAGACCCGGGAGTTTACCCGGAAGTGTCGCCTGATGCCAGCTCAATACTGCTTATTGACGAGATTGACAAAGCTGATCCCGATTTCCCGAACAATTTGCTGGTACCTCTTGGATCAAGGCAGTTTACAGTTGAAGAAATTGCGAAAATTATAGCCATTGATTCGTCCAAACAGAGTGATGAACCTCTCAATCAACCACTTATTATTATTACCTCTAACCAACAGAGAGAGCTTCCTGATACATTTTTGCGCAGATGTATTGTTTTGAAAATCCCTCCACCGACTAAAGATCAGCTTATTGAACTGGCAGAAATTACATTTGGTACTCGAACAGATCAACTCTACGAGAAAATAGCGGACATACTTCAACCGCCACGTGATGAAAATTCAAACTCTGTCAAGTTGAGTTCTAAGTTGAGTTTTGCTGAATTTCTTGACGCAGTTCAGGCAATAAAAAAGCTGAATCCAAGTGAATTTGAGATGATCACAAAAAGCATTTCATGGCGTTCAAAAGAGTCTTAGGAATCCGATATTATGAGAGCTCTATCACAAATTAGTCTGGCAGATGTAGCAGATGCTGTTCGGTGGCTTTCGCCCGATCAGGAAGCTTTTGAGATAATTGCGGGGGTACTTGGTTTCAAAATAGAGGGTGACGACGATCTTGATAAAACTATAAAACCGTTACGATCTTCCAGAGATACTTGCGACAGGGCAAAATCAAAAACGGAAATAGCAAATCTACCCCAAAACGACGAAGTTCCACCAAAGCCGTCACGCAAAGACTCGGATGCGAATTATGAAGGGGATGATGGTGCTATCGTTGTCAAAACATTATCGCCGGGACTTTCTATGACGGTTCCTCCCTATATCCAGCAGTCCGACCCTCTTGAATCCGCTGCATTTTCATTATCCCCTGCGACACACCCTCGACCATTGTTACCCCATCACCAGGCAAGGAGCTTTGTATGGGAACTGCTGGCCCAAGATCTGCCTTCAACTGAGATTGATTGCGATGCCATCACCGATCAATTATCCAGAGGGTTGATTCCTGAACTACGATTTCTCAACAGAAAGTCTATTCGAAAAAGAGTCCATCTCCTGGTTGACGAGAGTCCGGTTATGCTGCCCTACCGCAATGATGTGGTAGACTTGCAGCGCTCGGTCAAAAACATTATAGGGCCAAGCTTATCAGGTGACTTCTCTTTCGCTGAATTGCCAGACAGGGGCGTTGCGAAATCTACAGGTGAACAATTATTGACCTATCCTTTTCCCGGCGCAGAAACAACGGTTCTACTGGTTAGTGATCTTGGCGTTACTCGGTCTTTTGGGTATCAGAATGTTTCATCTAACGAATGGGCCTGCTTTTTGAAGAGGCTTGTAGGAACGGGCTGTCGTGTTATCGTTGTTTCGCCCTATGGCCAAGATCGGCTGAGAAAGTTACACTACAAAGGGGTTTCAATTGTTGATTGGGGAACAAAGCATCATTCAAACACGAAAGTTTCTGTTCAGGATTTTGCGCGACTCCTTTCTCCTGCTGCATTATTGGATCTGGAATTTATTCGAGAAGCGCGAATAAAGTTTTTTCCTGGATCCAGTCCAGGATTGGAAGCTGACCTGCTTTTCAGTTGGCTGGTTGCCGTATTCAATTCGCGAGTGGTCTCGTTCCGGCAGGAAACAGTTCGGGAATTGCGTGAAGAGCTGATGAGCAAACCCACCGAATTGGAAAAATCGCTGGAATTTTTGAAAACGTATCGAGGAAAGGATGACTCTCAGTTTCAATTACCTGAAAGAATTGCATTTGAAGAGCAATTGGTCACGGATGCATTGACGGAAAATATAACGAGTGTTGAGCAAGCTTTTGCAAGAATGATTCGTTCCTTGGTTGACGACGACATGAATCCGAGGCTTGCGCGATGGGCAATTGCTGTTGCTGACGAATTACCGGGCTCTGTTACTGATGCGCCATTATACCCAGAACTCAGGGTTGCTGCCCAGTTAAGGCTTGGAATTATTTCTGAAGATTTCCATACACCTGATAGTGACAATGCCTCTGATGGCAATCGTTCATGGCTGTTACCAAAAGGGGTCAAGCTTGGTATTAGACGTGAGAAAGGGAAGCTTATTATGAGCGATTCTCTTAGGGGTGCAGAAATAAGCCTCGACGTACCCGGAACAGTGCCGAGATATTTCATCGTAGAGAAAAAGACAGAACGAGTCTCTGTTCAAATCTGGCCTGGGCAGCCGGATGTTATTTTGCCATTTGGTTTGCCGATGGAGATTTCTTCTCCCTTGTCTGGGGTGCGTTATCGTTTGAAAATCACCAAACCTTTTCGCATGAGAGTCAGGATTCTCATAGCAGCACCAGGCGATGTTGATAAGGAGCGTCGGATTGCAGAAGAGTTGATAGTAGAGTGGAACATCCGCAATGGTGATGAGAGCAACATTTTTCTCGAAGCAGTGCTATGGGAAAAACATGCAGCTCCGGAAAATTGGGAAGACGGCGAGGGGCCTCAGGAGCCAATTACCCGCCAGCTTGTTGATGATTGTGACTGTGCCATCGGGATTTTCTGGAATCGCATAGGCACACCAACGACGATTGCGGCTGGTGGTGCGGTTGAAGAGGTTGAGAGAATGCTGACTGTGTTGAAGCGTCCCGTGATGCTCTATTTTTCCGATATGCCTATTGCACCGAGCAAGATTGATGTTCAGCAGAAAGCAAAACTTGAGGCATTCAAGGAGACGATGAAGGCTGACGGACTAATTTGGGAATACAATAGTCCGGAGGCATTTCAAATTCTTCTGTCTCGACATCTTGACAAGCAGATTCGCCAGTGGTTCTCCCCAACCCTCAAGCTGCCAATACCGGAGGATGAGGAGTTACGTCGCTATCAGGCAACGCTGAAAGATGAGCTGGGCTACATCCGCATGCTTGGAATGCCGGGTGTCGAAAGCATCAAAGTGAACCTGAATAACGACACCTTTGTGCCGTTGCGCCTCTCTGACCAGCAGGTGAGAGGCGGCAAATCACAGCCACAGGACTCTTTTCAGGAACATGAAGGGGAGAGCCAGATCTTTTATCCTGATGAGGTGATGAAACTGGCATTCAAAAAGCGCAGGATGCTGCTGGTGATTGGCGATCCAGGGGTAGGCAAAACCACTTTGCTCAAATATTATGCCTTGTGCGCCCTTGAAGAGAGCAACCGGCTTGGCTTTGCCGTTCCACCGAACGTCTTCTATCTGCCACTTCGTGACCTTGGCCGTGATAAAGCCACCAACCACTACGACTCTCTTCCGGCAAACCTTGCAATCTGGGCAGGAAAGCACCATCAAACCATTGGCGCCCGATTGTTCGATGATTGGCTCCAGAGCACACCTTCTCTTGTCTTGCTCGATGGTCTCGATGAAATCAGTAATACCGAAGAGAGAAAAGAGGTCTGCAGGTGGATCAACGGTACCTGGAGCGGGTTTGGCCAAGCCTTTTTTGTGGTGACATCACGAGCGACCGGATACCTCAAGGAGGAGAGAATTGAGCTTGAAGTTGATCACGAACGGGCCGATGTACAGGACTTTACGCCTGCCCAGCAGGAGCGTTTTTTAAGGAACTGGTTCACCGCCGCATTTTTGAAAGATCCTTGTGAAAAGGGAGCCGACGAAGCTGAGTGGGAACGTCAGCAGAGAGCGGAAGCCGGGGTACGAACGACAACCATGGTTGCCCACCTCAATGGAGAAAAGAACAAGGGGTTACGCCAACTGGCCGCCATACCCATGATTCTGCAGATTATGGCAATTCTGTGGAAGGAGAGAGATTTTATGCCTGAAAACCGCGTCAAGCTCTATGAGGCATCACTCGATTACCTCCTCGAATTTCGTGACAAACGGCGTGGCATCAAGCCGCTGATTTCGGCGGTGCATGCCCGGCAGGTGCTGGCTCCAGTGTCGCTCTGGATGCTGGAAACGTTGAAAAAAGACGAAGTGCCAAAAGCTGAGATGTACATTGCCATGCAGGAGTGGCTCGACACGCTGAATACTTCTGAGCCACCTCCAACTGCCGCACTATTTTGCGACTATCTGGTCAAGCGTGCTGGTCTGTTGGTTGAGACTGGTGGCAAAGAGTACCTTTTCCGGCACAAATCATTCCGAGAATATCTTGCCGGAGTTCAGCTCAAGAATGATCGTCCTTATGAGCGTCTCAACATGCTTGTGTCTAATTTTGGAGAGGATTTGTGGACAGAACCACTGCGCTTTTTTATTGCTTCCGTTGATGCACAGGTTTTCGACAAGTTCATGGAAAAGCTCTTCAATTCCCCGGTCAGTGAAGCCATGACGACAAAGCAGCAGTTACTGCTTCAGACCATTATTGAAGAGGCGAAAGGGCAAAAGGTCGATGCGCTGTGCCGAAAGCTGCTCGAACCTGATACCACAGTCAGCAGGCAGCGGGTGATTCTCGACTGCCTGAAAACCATCGCAAAACCTTCGGCCCTCGCGGTGCTTGAGCAGTTTCGGGTACAGGAACTTGAGAAAGGGAGCACAGAGAACACCGATGTTCTTGATCGTGCAGAGGAAGTGATTCTTGCCTTCGGCGGCAAGGTGCGGGAGCGTGTCACCGAAAAAAATATTAGCGGAAAACCCTTGTCTCTTTGCAACCCAAATGAACAGAATGCTGAGTACATACTGATACCGGGAGGCAACTACTGGTATTCGTCGATGCAGAAAGCGGTCGATGTTGCTGATTGTTACGTTGCCAAGTATCCGGTTACCAACAAGCTTTATCGCTCATTTATCGGATGGTTGGAGGAAAAAGATACAGGGCAGATCCATGCTTCAGCACTTAGGGTAGAACTGGAGAGGATTGCGGAGAGCAAGGAATGGGGGCCAGCATTTGGTGACTATATCAAGGGAGGAAACGACAACCTTGCCGCATTGTTTAGTTCAACGTATGATGAGGATCGCAAATTCGGTGGAGAGAATCAGCCGGTTGTTGGTGTTTCATGGTATGCTGCCCGTGCTTATTGCCTGTGGCTTTCATCGTTTGAAGAGAGTGCTGGCTATTATCGTCTTGCGAACGAGATCGAGTGGGAGTGGGCGGCAGGCGGGAAACAGGGCACAACCGGGCAGAAAGTGCGTGAATATCCGTGGGCGGAAGAGAAGGGTAAAGCGCATCCTAAACTGCTTAATTTTTCCGGGAGTATTATAGGAGCCACAACACCAGTCGGCAGCTATCCTGATGGAGCAACACCAGAAGGTCTGTACGATATGGCTGGCAATGTGTTGGAATGGTGCTGTGATTGGTATTCGGATGCAGGCACATTTACTAATCCACTTGGGGCTGAAACGGGTTCGACCCGTGCGCTTCGTGGTGGGGGCTGGTACCTCAATGATTTGCTCTGTCGGTCAGCAAATCGTCTCAACTTCACCCCTGAAACTCAGCACCCCAGCATTGGCTTTCGCTTGGTTTTTATCCCGTAGTCAGTTGGCAGGTCATCGCCTCTTTCCAAAAAAATAACGGGATCATGTTTTACAAAAAACTTAATTCTCGCGACAATGATCAAGTCAATAACCCTTGAGAACTTTATGGGCTACAGCAAATTCGACAGTAAAGAATTTGCATCCGTAAATGTCATTATCGGGAAAAATGATACCGGCAAAACGGCTTTGCTGAAATTGCTGTACGGCGCAGCAAAAACCGTTGATATTTACAGCCGACGGTCGCAAAACAGCGATGTTGAACTCAAAAAGCTGTTAGCTGAAAAACTGTTGGATACGTTTCAGCCGGGCAAGAAAGGGTTGGGTGAGCTGGTCAGTAAAATCACAAAAGAAAAACTCTCTGTGGATATTGAGTTCAAACACTCTGAGTTGTCTTATGAAGACCGCCTGCATTTTACTTTCGGCGATTCTACAACCAACACCATTGTGGATTGCCAGAAAAGTATAAAGCCGATTTCAGAATACTTTCGGTGTTTGTTTATTCCGGCAAAAGAGGTGCTTACCTCGTTAAAAGCCATAAGAGCAACGCGGGATAATCTGGAGATGCCAGGCTTTGACGATACGTATCTTGATTTAATCAGGGCATTGGTGATTCCGGCACAACGAGGGAATATTACTGCCGAACTCAAGGATGTCAATAAAAGGCTTGAGGATCTTTTTGAAGGGCAGATTGAGCAGCAAAGTGATGATGATTTCCTCTTCAAAAAAGGGAATACCGAGTTTCCTATCCAGCTCACTGCAGAGGGAGTCAAAAAGATCGGGATACTGACCACCCTGATTCGTAATCGGCAACTCAATGCAAACTCGTTGCTGTTCTTGGATGAACCTGAAACGACGCTGCACCCTGAAGCTGCAAGGGAGCTGGTTGAAATGCTGATGCTGATGGCAAAATCAGGTATCCAGATATTTTTGGCTACGCATAATTATTTTGTTTTAAAACAAATGCACCTTTGTGCACGACGGGATAACGTAACGACAAACTGCTATTCCCTGAGTCGAGAGAGGGGGCGGTCACTTGCTTATGCGGTGTATGATCTGAAAAGTGAGTTCCCTGAGAATCCTATTTCTGATGAAGCGATCAGGATGTCAGACGAAGAGGTGAAGCTTGATTTAGCATTATAAGCTGTTGATTATGCAAAAATTTACCGAAAGCAACATAACACTTGATTTCCCTGACGGGAATTTCTTTCGCTTTTCATTATGTGCAGGATATAAAGCTCTCTCTGGAAATCATTTTAAAGAGATGGATGCCTGCTGGTATGATGCTGGAAGCAATGTTTATTGGTTACTTGAGTTGAAAGATTACTCGTCAGCTTCTTTGACTGCATCAGAGACGATTGAACAGAAGTCCTGGGATATGGTGAAAAAGGCCATTGACAGTGTCTGTATGTTTCTGGCCTGTAAACATTGCTATCCCTATTCCGTCAATCTCAATCCTTGCTTTCCTTTTGTTCCTGATGATCACACCAAATTTAATGTGGTCACTATTGTGCATTGTGACAGGGCACAGAAACCTGATATCCAGTTATTGAATGAGCAGTTCAGGCGGAAATTCAAACCTTATGCAGTATTGTTTGGCATTACCAGTTATTCAGTCGTAGAGCATTCCGCCGCCAGCAGATGTATTCCGAATAATATGGTTGTGTAAAAGAGCGTCAGAAGCCGGAACTTATTCTATAATAATATGATAGTAAAAAAGAAAAGAGAGCCGGATCTGCTGGTTGAGTTGCTGAAGGCAGCCAGGCCAGAGATGCTGATCCAGATGATTGTAGCGGTTGCCGAGCATCGACCCGATGTTCGAGGTGCATACCTGGACTACCTGAAGAAACACCTCTCCCTCTCAACCGCGCAGAAGAGCGAGTCGGAAGGCGATATTATCATGGGCCTTTGGGATGAGTTGTATCCCGACCTGCAGGAATTCTACGAACATGGTGGTGGTGATTATCACAAAGAAGAGGAAATTATAGAGCTGCTGGAGGAGATCCAGGAAGAACTGGAGGCCTCAGAGGTTGAAGCAGAGGTGCGCCAGGGGCTTCTTGAGGAGCTGCTGCCATTTATTATCCACAGCAATGCAGGTTTGGATGATCAATTTTATGCACTTGCGTGTGCCACTTGCCGGAGTGATGACGAGTGGCGTAGTCTGGCGCGGGTGCTGGAAAGCATCAATCAGAATTGGCCGACCAATGAGGCGCGAGAGATTTACCGTAAACTTGGTGACCGGGAGAAATATCTGGAACTGCGGCGCAAAAAAATGGTCTACGTTGGTGACTATTGTGATCTGGCCACATTTTACTGGGATGAGGGAAGCCGCAATGAAGCTATCGCTGTTGCTGCCGAGGGGATGAAGAGATGTGAGGGGCGGAAGGATGAACTGCGAACATTCTTTTCCGACCGAGCTCTTGAGGATAGTAATCGGGAGCAGTATCTTGCCCTCCAGTTCGAGATAGCAGCCGATCGTCCTTCGCTGGAAAAATACAATACCTTTAAAAAGATTTGTTCTGCCGAAGAGTGGGCGCTTTTTGAACCAAACATAGTTGCGCAGCTTGCGGCGTCAGGGCCTTCGGAGCATCTCAGGATACGGATGGCGCGTGAGGAATACGATGAGGCATTGGCAATGCTGCTCAAAGACAATTATCGCTCTGATGCCGGTGATGCATGCGCTGAACTACAGGCGGCGAAACAACTTGAACAGCGTTTTCCTGAACAGATTCTTGCTTACTACCTCTCCGGGCTTGGCAATCTGAACAGAAATGCAACACTTCATGAGTACGCATTTACGGCCAGCGTTATGGTTAAAGTTCGCTCTATGATGGTTGATGTCATTAAGGATGAAGCAAGATGGAAAGTTTTTGCCAGCAAGGTGAAGGGTGATAATCTCCGCCGCCCGGCATTTCAGGAAGAGTTCGGCAGGGTTATAGCAGGATGGGAGGAACTGGTTCTTGCATAGAACACTCATTTTTGAAGCGAGTGAGTCGTATGCTGAAATCCAGTCGATCTTTTGATGCGGATCATAAAACGGCAAATCGATGCGTACAAATCATTCGGGCACTCCAATGGACAATCTCGTTGAAAAGATTGGGCCTCTCATACAATACACCCGCCAGCTCGCCCGAGAGGTTGAAAAGCTTTATGCGCTCGAAGTTGATGCGATAATAATACTACTCAGACACTTATTGTCGTGGTATTATCTATAACGTCTTGAAAATCATATTGATAACAGATAAAAGACAAAACATAACTGATGTAATGTATCTTATTTTAATTCAATGAGTTAGGTTTTAATTGTCTGAGTAGGAATAAAAGCTCAGGATAGCAACCCCGAGCGGATTCAGCACTGCCTTGATGGCATTCTTGATTTTTGCTTTGACGAAAATATGCTGCAGTTATTCAAAAAGCTCTGCCGTCATTATTATTTCATCGACCCTGTCGCCACAAGTGATTATGTCTACATCTACAAGGATATGTGGGACAATAACGATGCTTGACTGGGAAGTTTATGGATAACTCTTCTTGTTAACGTTCTGATAACGGAAGACGATGATTGAGAAGGATTCCATTCATCGTGGTCTTAACGATCTTCAGCAAGGGAGTGTTGTACCCCACTCTCAGATAAGAAAAAAATATGAAAAGTGGATTGGAAATCAGGTGGACTGAAGAAGCCACAAAAAACCTTGACAATATCATCATTTATCTGGAATCAAACTGGACGGATAAAGAATTGATGCCTGATGCTGCGTGTTCATGCCAATGTTAGCTTATACACCTCTGCTAATATTCTCCGGCAGCCCAGTTTTTCCTCAAAAATGAGGAGGGTAGATGCCTCCTATGCTTATCATTGGCAGTCAACGTTATCTGATGATGTTTCGCTGTTGCGGCAATGAGGAGGTCAATATCAGGAATGATTTTCCCAACCTTACTCAACTCAGCTTTTGTCTGCCCGTAGAGTTCCCATATTTCTCGAGTGACCGGGAGAGGAGGGACTGCAACGATGAGAACATTCAGACGATTGCGATTATAGGTTTGTCGCTTCCATAGCGTTACCTCCATTATTATTACAGCTCTTTGGCGAAGCGATAACTCAAAACCCGTATGATTTTCCCTCACATATATAAAGAGGCGTTCCTGCCAATATATAGCTTTTGATGGTTTATAGCGGCATAGTAGAAGAAGCTTTCTCCAATCCTGGGCTCGGACAGCGTAAAAAGACTCCTCGGTATTTTCATAATGGCGAAGCTGGGCGATAACCCCATCAACAACATCAGCAACTGTTTTCGCCGAAAAGCTGAGTTTTTCCGCCAGCCCATTTCAGCAATGGTTTTGAGACAATCTGATGTGCAGGAGATGAAACGAGCGCGGCTTTCATTTACAGGGATGAGTAATTTTTTGTTAACAAGCGAATTTGCAATCTATGGGAGTTCTTTCATAATAGTAACCGGTGATTGATTGATGGAGAAATTCTGATCGGTAGTCTGCCACCATGAGCAGGAAGTTTTCAGTTGGAGATGTTACATTGGGAGCTTATAGTTTTACGTCAGCATTTTCGGTTGAGGAGTTTAGCCGCTTGCCAAACCGGTTAATCACAATCTCAAAGCCTTGCTTGCCTCCATAGCCGAAGGTATGACCGACGCTGATGAGGGTTCGCCAGATTCAGGTAGAGAGGAGATTGAATGGACATCCTGATTGATACCAACTTGTTGTCGGAGCTTCAAAAAGGCGCACGTAAAGATATTTGCATCAAAAGCTGGTACGATAACGGAATACTTTAATCAGAGCATGGCTGCACCCGATTGAGGAATACCGCTCCGGCCCGAATCAAGTTGTTCTGCTGGCAGTTTTGTCGCGGTACTACGTGTAATAGAGATGGCCACGTCAAGGCTGCCGATGCCAGCGTGAAGGAATAAGGCATTAGCGGTTACTGTGCTAATGTGATATAGTTATAGCATTGTTTCTCAAAAATTGGTAATTCTCGTGTCGAAGCTGCTGTTTGGTGGGCAGCACTTCTCACTTTTTATAATCTGAACATTTGGAGAATTCATATAACGACATTTTCCAATGTTACACATCGCGATCCTGAAATACTCAGTGGGGCTGTAGTGTTTATGGGTACTCGAGTTCCGGTTCGCTCCCTGTTCGACTATCTTGAAGGAGGCGATACTTTGGAAGAGTTTTTGCGTCAATTTCCCTCTGTTACACGCAAACAAGCTATTACCGTTCTTGATGATGCCTATGAATCCGTGACAAACTATGCGCGTTCAAGCACCATTTCGGGGTGGAGAGCATGAACGCGGTTGCCCTACCGAATAAAACGTTGTGGCCCCCACCGTAGGGGCGTATGGCAATTCGCCCCAGCAAACGCTCGCGTAGCACGACAAACGTCATTTACACCCCATTTTTTGCAAACATTTTACTATGTTTGAGGTACTTCTCGTGATGAATCTTCACCAGAGTGTCAATCTGTTCGCAACGCTCTACAGTATCAACACTTAAACGGATCTGCTTCATGGCAAAAACAATGGTATTCATCGACAGTCGGGTCAACGATCTTGATCTGTTGGTTTCGCAATTTGACGCAGGCACAGAATATGGTGTGCTTGATGCTACTTCTGACGGTTTGTTCCAGATGCAAGAGTCGCTTGCGGGCAGAAGTGGATATGATTCCATTCAGATTTTTTCGCATGGATCGCCGGGTTCTCTGATGCTTGGCAGTACTTCTTTCTCGCTTGCTAACGTGAATGATTACGCGGCTACGCTTTCGCAGATTGGCTCGGCGCTCTCGCCAGCGGGCGACATTTTGCTTTACGGGTGCAATGTTGCGGCTGGCGATGAAGGGCGTGCGTTTGTTGAGTCGGTTGCGCGGTTGACGCAGGCGGATGTGGCGGCTTCGGATGATGTGACGGGCTCGGCGGCGCTTGGTGGGGATTGGGTGCTGGAGGTGGAGAGTGGAAGAGTCGAAAGTGCGCCGATAGCGATTGCGGGATTTGATGGCACGCTTGCTATAGCTTCCAGTGGTAGCAATTACGATTTAGCTCTTTTTGCACAATTGGCGCAAATAAGCCGTTTTGCTTATCCCGACACAGTAGGCAGCTCACTGAGCGGCGCATTAAGCGGGATTGGCTGGAGTTTGAAGGGTGAAGCTATTGGGAAAACCTTTGGCGTTGATGCTGTACCCATAGATTCTCATGCTATTTGTGCCGCACGAAGTGAGGGTGGTCGAAAAGAGATGGCAATTGCATTTGAAGGAACACGTGGAGGCATTGATATACTTACGGATATATTGCAATTTGGTTTTACTGAATATTACAAATCTATTCGTGCCAAAGTTGTTGACTGGCTCAAAGAAGCTGTAGCGCAACAATATGATGCCATCTATATCACTGGCCACAGTTTGGGAGGAGCTGCGGCACAAATTGCATTGCTTGATATTATGGGAGACCAGAGTCAATCCATTTGGTCTGCTCTGTTTTCCAATGTTGACAACGCACCTCTTGACATCGGTGATCGTATTATTGATGCCGGTTTAACAACTGATGAGTTGAATTATGTACGGGAGCATCTCAGTGGAGCTACTTTTGGGGCTCCGGATGTTCGATTAGATCCGAAAAAACCGACCTTGAGCGATCTGTCAAGTTTAATACTCGGAGGAAGTCTGAAGGCATTTTTAGTGGATCTTACTGAAAATTTAACACATGGCCTTAACATTAATGTTTACGATACAAATTGGTTCACAACTCATCTCTACCAATTTGAACATAAAGTGGATGGACCATACGGTGATCCTGTTGCCGCATTGGGAAATGAAATTGGTCAATTTATTGCCATAGATTTAAGTACCGTTACAAACCTCAACAATGAAGATATAGATCAGCGCTATGCTACTCTTAACGGAGGTGGTGCTACAGGCATGTATCTCCACAGCAGCGCAGCCTACGTTGAATCCCTTCTTCGTGCGCTTTCGGGAAGCAAGTTACTTGCAACTACTCCTGATCCTGATTATGCAAACCAATTGATTACACTCCCTCAAACCCTTAGCGCAACCGAAGGTAACGATCTCATTTATCTGAATTCGGACACTCTAAGCCGTCAAGGAGTTGCCAATGCTTTAAACGCTTTTGGCGGCAACGATATTCTTATTGCAAGCGCAGAAACGCCTCAATTGGCGACTGTTTATGGCTCTGAAGGCGTTGATAGCTTCATCGTCAACTCTTTGGGAGTAAATATCATTATTGGTGGATTATCAGGGGAGCATTGCGATAATCTTTACTTCAACATGTTTGGCCAAATTTCCGCAGATGTTAGCGGCGATGACCTTGTGCTAACCTTCAAAACTGGTGGTGAAACTGAGACCAGTACGGTTGAGATCAGAAACTGGTATTCAGGTACACAGAATTACCAGCTTGCGGAAATCGGGAAAATCCGGCCTATCCCTGATTATTACTGGAATTTCGAGAATTACTCATTTGCAAGCTTGAACATCCCGTTGTTCAGGGAGGGTACAGCTAATGACGATAACGAAATTTATGGAAGTAGTGTTGAGGGCGACACCATGCACGGCTATGCGGGTAACGATAATCTCTACGGACGAGGTGGAAATGACCTTATCTATGGTGATGATGAAGCGGGAACAAGTTCGGGCGATGATTACCTCTCAGGTGGCGAAGGGAACGACACCTTGTATGGTGGTGGAGGTAATGACTATTTATATGGCAGTGCAGGCGATGATTTGCTGTACGGCGGCGATGGTAACGATACTGCTATGTTTGACGGAAATTGGAATGAGTATGTTATTGTTTACAAAAGCGATAGCTTATCATACACTATCACCGATACGGTTGCAGGGCGTGATGGCGTTGATACGGTTTCAAATGTTGAGCGTCTTGATTTTGCCGATATGACAATTATGGAGCCTTTTACAAATTCCGATGGCAGTAGTGAAAATGCGGCTCCCACCTTTACCGCCTTTGCTGCGCCCGTTGCAAAAATAAATGAAAATACCACCGTAGCTATTACGCTTGACATGCTAAAAGCGCAAGGCAACGAAGCTGATAGCGATGGTACGGTAGATGCTTTTGTGGTAAAAACAGTAACCGATGGCACCTTGCGCATTGGCACCGATGAAACAAATGCAACACCATTTGCATGGGCAACCAACCACACTATTGATGCTACGCACCACGCCTATTGGAAGCCGAATACTGATGTGTATGGCACCCTTGACGCTTTTACCGTTGTAGCAAAAGATGATGATGGAGCTAAATCGGCAACGGCAGTGCAAGCAAAAGTAACGGTGGTTTCAACAAATGTAGCGCCTGTTATTGCAATACCATCTGAATCCATATCATTTGCGGATAAGGTGGATTACACTGTAGGCAATGGACCTCGTATTTTAACGAGTGCTGATGTGGATAACGATAGAGATATTGATCTCATTGTGCCAAACTGGGAGAATAGTAATACCGTTTCAGTATTAAAAAACAATGGCGATGGCACCTTTGCACCAAAAGTAGATTATATAGCAGGGACTTCACCTCACGCTGTTACAAGTGCTGATTTTAATGGTGATGGATATAGCGATCTTGCTGTTGCAAATTATTATGGGAATACTTGCTCGGTACTAATTAATAATGGTGATGGCACCTTTGTAGAAAAAGTAGATTATGTATCTGGAGATATATCTTCATCAATAAAAAGTAGTGATTTTAATGGTGATGGAAAAACAGATATTGTCGTAACAAATTTTGGTGACAACACAGTTTCTGTGTTTATGAATAATGGTGATGGCACTTTTAAAGCAAAGACTGACTATATCACTGGAGATGCTCCTTACACTGTTTTTTGTGGTGATTTTAATGGTGATGGAAAAACAGATATTGCTGTAACAAATTTTGGCGACAACACAGTTTCTGTGTTTATGAATAACGGTGATGGTGCTTTTACAGCAAAATTTGACTATATCACCAATAATCAAGCGCATATCATAACAAGTGCTGATTTTAATGGCGATGGCAAAGCAGATCTTGCCGTAACAAACCACGATAGCGACACTATTTCTGTATTTATAAACCAAGGAAATGGAACGTTTGACGATCAGAAGGTGTATGCTGTAGGTGATCAGCCTTATGAGATTACCAGTATTGATATCAATGGTGACGGTATCATTGATCTTGCCATTGCTAATTCAAACAGTAACACTATTTCTGTATTGTTAAATAATGGCAATGGTATCTTTGCTCCAAAAATTGACTATTCAGTTGGTAGTAGGCCTATATCCATTACTAGTACAGATTTGAATCGTGATGGAAAGTTTGATTTTGTGGTATCAAATATATCCAGTGATACCGTTTCCGTTCTCCTCAACACTTCTGTGCTACCAGCAACCGCATTCACCGAGCAAACTCCCGTTGCTGTTTGTAGCGATATTGTTATAAATGATTCCAACGGCGATAGTGATTGGAACGGAGGCAAATTAAACGTTCAAGTAAGCAACCATGCTGAAGCTGTAGATAGCTTAACGTTGCCCACTACAGCTTCAACAAACATTTGGCTTAACCCAATCGGCAATAAGCTGATGGCAAGCTTCGTGCAAATTGGCACAGCAAATGCAGCATCAGTAACAGGTCAGAACACATGGCATTTTACCTTTAATGAAAATGCCACCAACGCTCTTGTGCAAGAAGTTGCCCGTGCCATTACCTTTAATAACAGCAGCAACACACCCTCAGAGCTTGAGCGCACCGTTACCTTTACTGTGCATGATAACGAGGGAGCTTCATCTTCGGTTGCACAAATTGTAACAGTAACCGCTGTGGATGAACCCGCTGACACCATCGCACCCATGCTCACATCATCTTTTCCGTCCGATGACGCCATCGCCGTAGCCACCGGAACCAACATCACACTCACCTTCACCGAACCCGTCCAACCCAGCACAGGCAACATCGTTATCAGCAACGGTAGCGATACCCGAACGATTGACGTTACAGACACCACGCAAGTAACCTTCGATGGCAACACGGTTATTATCAACCCAACGGACGATTTACAAGCAAGTACAAGCTACCATGTTGCAATTGAGAATGATGCAATGACCGATGAGGCAGGCAATCCCTTTGCAGGAACATCCGACTACACCTTCACCACCGAATCAGCCCCACTACCTCGCCACACCTTGTCGGGCAGCGTAACCTTCTGGAAAGATACCCTGCCACTTTCGCACGTAGAGTTGCAAACAACCTCAGTAATCCCCACCATGCCTGAAGTAGAATTCAAAAATCTACAACTCCATGCCGATGGAAGCCGAACGGTTGAACTATGGGTAAACTCGCCAAGCAACACTGTTCAGAGCGTACAAGTTGAGTTAGAGCTTCAAGCAGGTTCATCCGCAACATGGCAAAACGCAGCAACCATGCCATCAAGTTGGACAACGCTCACCAATGGCAGCTCCAATGGTCATTTCGTTATAGGAAGTGTTGGCTTAAATGCACTTGCAACGGCATCCATGCAGCTTGGCACCATAACGTTAAGCGCCCCAACCGACGCTTCACGCTTTGAACTTGCCTTATTAGCCGGTACCATCAATGGCGATATGCTCACCCCATATAGCGCAACATCATCAAACGTAACTACCGGCGCTGAAGGAGATTACAATTTCAACGAACTTATGGAGAGCACCTATACCCTTCAAGCCAACAAAGAGAGTGCAAGTTTAAGCAACGCGGTCAAAGCCAATGACGCGCTGGCTGCATTGAAGATAGCTGTTGGCATGAACCCCAATGCAGACGGAAGCGCGGTGTCGCCATACCAGTACCTTGCAGCGGATGTCAACCACGACGGTCAGGTCAAGGCTGCTGATGCTCTCAATATCCTGAAGATGGCAGTCAAGTTCAGCACTGCGCCAGAAATGGAGTGGCTGTTTGTGTCCGAGAGCGTCGGCAGTGAGAGTATGTCACGAACCCATGTCGTATGGCCGGATAATCCGATGCAGGCTACACTTGATATGGATCAGGATGTGCATCTGATTGGGATTGTCAAGGGTGATGTTGATGGGAGTTGGGCGGCGTAAATTGAACAACAAAAACTCATGGTATCGAATTCCAATTTTTTCACAATAATTGTTTATACCTTAAAAAATACGTATTCTTAGAATGACGACATGCTAAATTATCTACAAGGGCGCTGCTCTATGGTGGAATGAATATATTCCGAAAGCAGTGCAAGGAATGGCAGGAAGTGAAAGTGTGTTTGCTATAATTATTGTATATCCTTTATCACAAAGCAGAGGCTTCTTATGAAAATAGCTATTGATTTACCCAATGATTTTGTCGCATTTCAGGTGCCCTTACGCGGGTTTGTCTATATTTTGAATAAGTCAAAATAAGTGTTGTGATATGATTACTGACATACAGAGAAAAAATCAGATTTTACAAAAAATAAATCGTATTCCTGATGATAAATTAAAGGAGTTAGATGACTTTGTCTCTTCACTCGATCAAGGTGTTCTTCATACATATAGAACGCGGTCTTATGCTGGGGCATGGAGAGATATTGATGATGCCGTATTTAACGACCTAACAACTGACTTGATAAGCCATCGTCAGAGAAACAGACGGAGAATTGATGAATAGAGTTCTTATTGATACTGATATTTTGTCTTATTATTTCAAAGGTGATGAAGTCGTTATTGGAAATTTTGAGAAATATCTGGAGCAAAATGATTTGCTTGCGATAAGTTTGATAACCTGTTATGAGATTATTGGTGGCTTATTAGCAAAAAATGCATTAAAGCAATTAACAATATTTGATGATTTTGTGGCTGAAAATATTGTTGTGCCAATGACTGATAAATCTGCAAAGATTTCTGCTGAACTGTATTCTTCGTTGAGACAAAATGGAAACATAGTAGATGATATTGATTTGTTGATTGCAGGTATAGCTATTGAGAATGATATGATTCTGGCAACAAACAATGAACGCCATTTTGGAAGGATTCCGGGCTTACGAATCGAGAATTGGAAAAAGTAAGTGCTATAGGAAGATTCTGTTTTTACTTTCAGATTTGCCATCGAACCCTGATATTCGCTCACTGGCAACTTGGGCTGAAGAGAATGAACGTGGCACGTTGCTTTCACCGCCCCTCAAGGGAGTCCCAATTCCTGAGAAAACTGGAGAAACAAGACTGCTGGGCATCCCAACAGTAGCTGACAGGGACTGGGTTTCGGCAAAAGTTATAAACTGAAATCTGTCAGATAGAGGCGCAACAAAAGATGAAATACGTTACCAGTCTTGAGCGTGATGCTCTGGAAGAGGGCTTTGAGAAAGGCATTGTGCAAGGCAAAAAGCTTGGAGTTGTTGATTCAACGGATCTGTATCAGGCTAATGTACTGAGTCGAGAGAGGCGACTCCTGAGTTATTTGCCTGTCACGAGAGATTGGTGTTTTTTCCGCAATGGCTTATGGCCTTGGCAGTTAGCCGATATGAACGACATGCAAGAATGGCAGCTCAATCAACAAGGAACAGCGCAGCAAGAAAAGTGCTGGCTCTATCAGCAAAGAAGGGTCACGCTGGGTAAAGCGGCGGAGTTGGCTGGTTGCGATATTTATGACGTTATGAGTATCTGCAAAACCAATCGACAACCTGTTATTGATATGACGCGAGATGAATTGCTTGAAGAACTCAATGGCTTTGCACAATCATGATTCTGGTCGCAGATGCTTC
This sequence comes from Chlorobium sp., assembly GCA_049317185.1. Classification (GTDB taxonomy): domain Bacteria; phylum Bacteroidota; class Chlorobiia; order Chlorobiales; family Chlorobiaceae; genus Chlorobium. The sequence continues at coordinate 30,340 of JBMOIS010000031.1, forward strand.
GGCCTTGATTGCTCATGCTACTTGCGATAGCCTCGACTTGCTTGATGCCATCTTTGGAAATGTGCTCGTGCCGTATGCCGTTTATGCTACAAGATCAAAACGATTGGTTCTTTGGGTGTCTTGCTTCAAGCCAAACGGGCAGGTCTTATCCCATGCGTTGCGCCTCTGTTAGAATTTCTCAGGCTATGTTGCTGGTATTCCGTCATCATTTTCCATTGAGCGGTACATCGAAAAGAGCTTCGACCAGATTCATGAGGAGACTGTTCACCATGTCTCTATCAGGTTTACCCCCTGTCAGTCCTGGCGTAAAGGCTGTTTGAATTCGGTAAAAATTGTATAATTACAGCAAGTATGTCTTTTGCTGAGCATAAGGCAGGAAAATCGGAAAAGCTTTGAAAAGAAGTTATAAAGAAGGGGAGTGTACATGAGCTATCAATCGACTCTTGCTGAAATATCAAAAATGGCACTCTCAGAAAAAATATCTCTCGTTGAAGAGATCTGGGATACTATTGTGAAAGATGGTGAATACCCTGAATTAACAGAGCAGCAGTCTGCCGAGCTGAACAGAAGAATGAGTTCATATTATGTGAACCCATCTCAGGGAAGACTGTGGAGTGACATTAAGAATGAGTATTGGAATAGCACCAAATAGCTGATGAGGAGCGTACGATTTTATCCCGATGCGGAATTGGAACTAACAGACGCACGGCAATGGTATGCTCTCAATAAAGAAGGGCTTGATGCTGAATTTATGCTTTGTATCGATGAAGCTCTTTCGAGAATAGTGCAGAACCCTTTTCTTTTTCCGTTGTCGTTAATAAAAACGCGGAAAACCCTCGTGAGAAAGTTTCCCAATATCATTTATTACGCAGTTGGAGCCGAAGAGATTATGATAGTTGCTGTATTTCATACGAAACGAGACCCAAAACACTGGCAAAGAAGGCGTTAAGTTATGACCTTCCGATATTTTGTTGAAACGTATGGATTCTTATGCTGTACGCGGCTTCCTCTCTCCTGTGTAACCCTGGAATGTGTTATGGCATGAATCCCACCTTCACCCCGAAAACTGATCACCTTTGACAGGCAGGCAAGGAGGATGGGATTGAGATAGGAAAACTTCAAGTTGTTGAAAAATTGGTAGCGAGGGGAATGAGTGCTGAGGAGGCCGCTGAGGTTGCCGGGATAGATGTACAGTTACTGCGCCATTGAACTTTGCTCTCGTTTTTTTTCAGTTTGATTTGTTGATGAACATGGCTATCCATACATTTGCTTTACTTGGGTGTCGTGAAGTTTTTGTGTTTGACGCTTCGGGTGTTAACCTTTCGGTGTTGACTTTGGCATTATTGAGTAACGCATATTGACCAGATCTCTTTTAAAAGGAGCTATAGCCATGAACACAATAACCGAACAATTACTACAACATGTCGAAGAGCTTCCTGTTATACTACAAGAAGAGGTGCTTCACTACGTCGAGTACCTCACGTTAAAAGTAAACACGTCAGCCCAATTAAAGGCTCATTGCGGCAATGAACCTAATGGCGCAAAATTAGCTCGGTTGATGGAAGAAGCATCAAAAAAAAATTTGTTCGCACACATTAAAGACCCTGCCGCCTGGCAACGAGAAATTCGTAAAGATCGCCCGCTACC